>NZ_JAEBEJ010000003.1:0-720432 GCF_046548895.1 Amycolatopsis sp. cmx-4-54 | reverse complement strand
AAAACCCAGGCCTCACGAGTGCTCACCCGCCAGCAGCCACCACATCCAAGCCTGCCAAACCCAGCCCGGACACAACCCATTAGGCCTCCTTGAGGGACCCAGAGTCCCTCAAGGAGGCCTTCACGGAACTGCGGCGACGGCCAGCCTGGGTCTGTCAGGACCAGGCACGCACCCCTCGCGTTCCGGGATACTCGACGCCATGACCGAGACGGCCGAACTGGGCGACTTCCTCAAGGCACGCAGGGCCGCGCTGGACCCGTCGGACCTCGGCCTGCCGACGGGCTTCAACCAGCGGCGAGTCGCCGGGTTGCGGCGCGAGGAGCTGGCGCAGCTGGCCGGGATCAGCGTCGACTACTACACGCGGCTGGAGCAGGGCCGGGCGCGCAACGTGTCCGATTCCGTCCTCGAATCGCTGAGCCGGGCGCTGCGGTTGCACCGCGACGAGGAGGCCTACCTGCGCAATCTGGCCGCCCCGAAACGCAAACGTGTCGCACGACCGCGGGCGGGGCGGATCCGGCCGGAACTCCAGCTGATGCTGAACGCGATCCAGTCCCCGGCGCTCATCTTCGACCGCTATGGCGACGTACTGGCCTGGAATTCGCTCGGCTCCGCGCTTTCCCTCGATTTCGCCGCGCGGCCGGCGAGCGAGCGCAACATCCCGAAGATGTTCTTCCTCCACGAACACGCCCGCGAGCTGCACCCGGAGTGGGAAACCGTGGCGAAGGAGATCGTGGCGAACCTGCGTTCTGAGAGCGGGAAGTATCCGGACGATCCGCGCTTCGCCCAGCTGGTCGGCGAGCTCTCCCTCGGCAGCGAGGCGTTCCGGAAGCTGTGGGCGACGCACACCGTGCGCGAGAAGGCGCACGCGTGGAAGGTCGTCGCCAATCCGATCGTGGGTGAACTCCGGCTGCGCTACGAGACGCTCCGGCTGCCCGACGATCCAGGCCAGGCCCTGGTGATCTACACCGCCGAGCCCGGCTCCGACACCGAGCGCGCGCTCCGCCTGCTCGCCAGCTGGGTCGCCGATCCCGCGGACGCCTGAGCCCGCTCGGAGGCCTTCACGACGTCGCCGTCCGGCGTTCGGCGCGAAACTGTCGGTGTCCGGGTCCATGATGGACCCATGTTGCTCACCGAGGTGGTGACCGCGTCGGCCGAACTGGCCGCCACGAGGTCCAGGAAGGCGAAGATCGCCACCCTGGTCACGGTCCTTCGCGCCGCGGGCGAGCTGGAACTGCCCGCGGTCATCGCGTTCCTCACCGGGCAGCCGACGCAGGGCCGCATCGGCGCCGGCTGGCGGACGCTGTCCGAACTGAAGACAGCCCCGGCCGCCGAACCGTCGTTGACCGTGGCCGAGGTCGACACGGCACTCGGCACGGTGGGGGCGGCGTCGGGTTCGGGTTCGGTGAAGCTGCGCGCGGAGACGTTGCGGGCGCTGTTCGGCAAGATGACCAAGGAGGAGCAGGACTTCCTGATCCGGCTGCTCACCGGCGAGCTGCGGCAGGGCGCGCTCGAAGGGATCATGGTGGACGCCATCGCGGCGGCGTCCGAGATCCCGGCCGAAGACGTCCGGCGGGCGTTCATGCTGTCCGGGCAGCTCCCGGTGACGGGCCTGGCGGCCATGACAGGCGGCCAGGAGCGGCTGGCGGAGTTCAAGCTGGCCTTGGGCAGGCCGATCCGGCCGATGCTGGCTTCGCCGGCGGAGTCGCTGGACGAGGCGATCGCCGAGCACGCCGAGGCGCTCGTCGAGTACAAAATGGACGGTGCGCGGATCCAGGTCCACCGCGACGGCGACGAGGTGCACGTCTACACGCGGACGCTGCGGGAGATCACCGGCAGCGTCGGCGAACTGGTGGATCTGGTGCGCTCCCTGCCCTGCACGTCAGTGGTGCTCGACGGCGAGACCCTGGCCCTGACCGACGAAGGCAGGCCGAGGCCGTTCCAGGAGACGATGAGCAGGTTCGGCAGCACCCGCGACGAGCAGGTCAAGGCGCTGTTGCTGCGGCCGTACTTCTTCGACTGCCTGCACCTCGACGGCGTCGACCTGCTGGACGCTCCGCTGTCCGAGCGCAACGTCGCCCTGCGGAAGGTCGCGGGCGAGCACGTCATCCCCGGCGAGATCGCGCCCGCCTCGGCCGAGGCGGTGCTCGACGCGGCGATGGCCGCCGGGCACGAAGGCGTGATGGTCAAGGACCTCGCGTCGCCGTACGCGGCGGGCCGCCGCGGGCACGCGTGGCTCAAGGTGAAACCGGTGCACACGATCGACCTGGTCGTCCTCGCCGCGGAATGGGGTCACGGCAGGCGCACCGGCACGCTGTCGAATCTGCATCTCGGCGCCCGCGATCCCGACGGCGGGCCGCCGATCATGGTCGGCAAGACGTTCAAGGGCATGACCGACGAGTTGCTGGCCTGGCAGACGAAGGCGTTCCAGGAGATCGAGACCCACCGCACGGACTGGGTGGTGCACGTACGGCCGGAGCTCGTCGTCGAAATCGAACTC
This sequence comes from Amycolatopsis sp. cmx-4-54, assembly GCF_046548895.1. NCBI lineage: Bacteria > Bacillati > Actinomycetota > Actinomycetes > Pseudonocardiales > Pseudonocardiaceae > Amycolatopsis > Amycolatopsis sp. cmx-4-54. Next base: position 717,935 of record NZ_JAEBEJ010000003.1, on the reverse strand, counting down.
GACGCGGCCCAGGTGAGCACGAGGTATCCCGGCGGGCTGGCGCTGCGCTTCGCGCGCGTCGTGCGGTACCGGCCGGACAAGGAGGCCACCGACGCCGACACCATCGACACCGTCCGCGGCCTCCTCAAGCCCTGAACCCCCCGCATTTCGTCCCTCTGAATGCGGTCCTTGCGCGTGCAACTACCGCATCCAGAGGACGAAATGCATCAGTAGCAGCGGTCCGAAGAGATCTTGTCGTTCGACAGGTGGAGGTCACCTCGAACCGGATCCTCCGCCGGACCCCGCGCGACCCGTCCGCGGCGTCCGGGCCTCCGCTCGACGTCCATCGCTTCCCGCGATATGACCCGATGGGCGGAAAGACCCGGCGGCGTCCCGCCCCCGATCGAGTGGCGGCGTGCGGTGGTGACGGGACGTCCCCGCCCGATCACCCATAAAGTAGGCGAATGCAGGCTTCCAAGATCGCGCGTGCCTGGTTCGGCGCGACGGCGCTGGTGGTGATCGCCGGTCTCGCCGCCCAGATCCCGGTCTCCGCGGGCACCACCGGCGGCACCTTCCACACCCCGGCCGGCCGGGTGGCCAACCTGCTGGCCTTCTTCACCATCGACTCGAACATCCTGGTCGGCGTCGGCAGCCTGCTGCTCGCGCTCGGGGTCGCGGGCCGGTCGACGCTGTTCGGCGTGCTGCGGCTCACCGGTCTCGTCGGCATCACCGTGACCGGTGTCGTCTTCCAGGTCGCGCTCGCCGATCTCTACGAACTGCACGGCTGGGCGATTTTCGCCGACACGATGCTGCACAAGGTGTCGCCGTTGATGTGCGTCGCGGGCTGGCTGCTGTTCGGGCCGCGCGGCCACCTGTCGTGGCGGGTCCTGTGGTGGTCGCTGCTGTTCCCGCTCGGCTGGCTCGCGGTCACGCTGGTGCGCGGCGCGATCATCGGGTTCTACCCGTACCCGTTCGTCGACCCGAGCATCAACAGCTACGGCGGTGTCGCGTTCAGCTGCGTGCTGATCGGTGTGCTGTTCATCGGTCTCGCGGCGGCCGCGGTCGGTTTCGACCGCACCTTCAGCCGCCGCGACGAGGTGGACGACTACTTAGCCCCGGACCCGCCGGAAAGCGTTGAGCGGATCCGCGACGCCGGCACGTACTAGCGTCCGCACCGCGCCGAGCCGCCGGTCCACCGGTTTCCCGGCGGCCACCCGGTGCATCTGCTGGGTGTGCCATTGGATCTCGAGCAGGCTGTCGGCCAGCCGCACACCGGTCTTCGGCGCCGTACGCTGGGCGCGGACGTCCTCGCCGCCCAGCAGGCGTCCCGGCAGTGCCGGGTCGACGATCAGCGGCCTGCCGAGACCGATCACGTCCAGCGCGCCCGAACGCAGCGCGTCCGCCATGCCTTGCGGACTGGTGAAACCGCCGGTGACCATCAGCGCGACGTCGGTGACCTGCCGCGCCTTCGCGGCGTAGTCCAGGAAGTACGCCTCACGGCTGGTGGTGCTCGCCTTGGCGGAGCCCATCATGGCGGCTTTCTCGTAGGTGCCGCCGGAGACCTCCAGCAGGTCGATGCCCGCTTCGCCCAGTTCGCGGACGACTTCGAGCGACTCCTCTTCGCTGAAGCCGCCGCGCTGGAAGTCCGCGCTGTTGAGCTTGACCGCGATCGGCACCGCGTCGCCGACCTCGGCGCGCACGCGGGCGACCACTTCCAGCAGGAACCGGCGCCGCCGGAGCGCGTCTCCGCCCCAGCCGTCGGTGCGCCGGTTGGTCAAGGGCGACAGGAACTGCGAGACGAGATAGCCGTGCGCCCCGTGGATCTGGATCCCGGTGAACCCGGCGTCGACGACGGTCCGCGCGGCCACACCGAACCGGTCGATGATCGCTTCGATCTCGTCGACGGTCAGTGCCCGCGGCGTCGCGAAGACCGAGCGGATACCCCGATCGCCGAACGGCACCGCCGACGGCGCGACCGGCTGGCGGGACAGGAAGCGCGGGCTTTGACGACCGGGATGGTTGAGCTGGACCCACAGCCGGCTCTCGGTCCCGTCCGCCGACCGTGCCCACGGCTCGAACTCGGTCGCGTCCGGCTCCCGCGGCACCGCGACGTTGCGCGGTTCGCCCAGCGCGGTCGGATCGACCATGACGTTGCCCGTGATCAGTGTCCCGGCACCGCCTCGCGACCACGTCCGGTACAACTCGGCCAGTTCGGCGGTCGGCCGGTTGCGGCGGTCGCCGAGCTGCTCGCTGAGCGCGGCCTTGGCCAGCCGGTTCGGCAGGATCGCGCCGCACCGCAGTTTCAGCGGTTCGGCCAGCAGTTCCCTGGGCTCGCTCATCCGCGCTTCCTCCCGCCGTCACCTACTGGGCAGTATCCCTACTCGAAGTAACATACTCGCGGTATGTCGAGTACTCAAGGTGCGTCGATGCCGAAGGGATTGTCGATCACGTAGCGCCAGAGCCCGTCCTCACCACGTCGAGCAACGTCGGTGGCCGTCGCGGCGAGGTGGCCCTCGATGACCCAGTCGACGATCAGCAAGACCAGGTCACCGGACACGTGCACCTGGCGCGGAGTGACCTCGATGGGCTGCCCGAGCGCGAGGATCCTGCCGTTCGCGGCCCGGCGTTCCGCACCGCTCACCCGCACGCCGTCCCGGCGGACGAACACGGCGTCCGGCTCGTAGACCGTGTCGAGGATTTCGGCGGATCCGGTATTAAAAGCGGTTTGGAAGACGAAGGGATGTTCGGCGGGGTCGGCGGTCAACGGCACACTGAGGGAATGCGTCATGCGGACAGCGAAACCGACCGCGAAGCAGGTCACCAAACGGAAACCTTCGACGGCGAACTCGTCCCGGACGCCCGCGGCCGCACGCGGCGGCCGGAGCCGGACTGTCCCGTCGAGGTCGCGCTCGCCGCGATCTCGGGCCGCTGGACGACGCTGGTGCTGCGGGAGCTGATGGGCGGCGTCCGATCCTTCAGCGACCTACGCGCGGCGTTGCCCGGCTTGTCCGCGAAGGTGCTGACTGAACGCCTCGGCGACCTGACCGCGCGCCGCCTCGCCGTCCGCGAGGAGCTGCCGGGCTTCCCGAGCCGGACCAGCTACCGGCTCACCGAAGCGGGGCTCTCGCTGCGGCCGCTGCTGATCGAGCTGTACCGCTCCGGTTCGGTGTTACTGGCCCAGTAGGCGCGGCGCGACCGGCTCGACCCGCACCCGGGTCTTCACCTCTTCGGCCATGTTCCGCGCCCACGCCTGCAATCCCGGGATGTCGATCCCGTGCGGCCGGGCCTCGCGGAACGGCTCGATGTTGTCGGCGCCGCGCTCCAGCAGCGAGGCCGCTCCGTTCCCGTTTCCCCTGGCCACGTGGGTCAGGCCCACGGCGAGCTGTGCGAGACCGCGCCACAGCTCCCGCTCCGGCCCGTCGGTGGTCTTCCACGCGTCCTCGAACACCTCGTGCGCGTGAAACGGGCGACCCGCGTCGAGCAGGCGCTGCGCCTCGGAGACGGTGTCCTCGGGGCTCCGTTCGATGCCCTCGGGCTGCCGTTCGACACCGTCGGCGCCGTACGGGAGCGGCCTGCCGAGACCATCCCGCGGGCGGGCGTTGCGGGCTCGTCCGGCTTCGTCACGGTCCCGGTCGGTCATGCCGTCATTGTCCCACGCGGGTATTCTGAGGCATCGTGCGCTTTCTCGACGGGCATCGGCCCGCTCACGACCTGACCTACGACGACGTGTTCCTCCTGCCGAACCGGTCGGACGTGGAGTCCCGCTTCGACGTCGACCTGTCCACCGTGGACGGCACCGGCGCGACGATCCCGATCGTGGTGGCCAACATGACCGCCGTCGCGGGCCGCCGGATGGCCGAAACGGTCGCCCGGCGCGGTGGGCTCGTCGTCCTGCCACAGGATGTCGACGTGGCCGCGGTCGCCGACATCGTCACCTGGGTCAAGAGCCGTCACACCGTGTGGGACACCCCGCTCGTGCTGACCGGCGGAGACGCGGTGGCCGACGCGCTGAACCTGGTCGGCAAACGCGCCCACGGCGCCGTCGTCGTGGTGGACGAGGACGGCAAGCCCGTCGGCGTCGTCGACGAAGCGGCTTGCGCCGGCGTAGACCGCTTCGCCCGCCTCGCCGACGTCGCCGAGCCTGCGGTCGTCACGGTCCCGCTGGACACGCCGCCGCGCGAGGTGTTCGAGCGCCTGCACGACCACGGAGGGCGTCTCGCGCTCGGCATCGACGAAAACGGCAGGCTCGCCGGAGTGCTGACCGAGATCGCGGCGCTGCGCGCGGAGATCTACGCCCCGGCCGTCGACGACGGCGGCAACCTGCGCGTCGCCGCCGCGATCGGCGTGAACGGCGACGTCGCGGCGAAGGCCGAGGCCGTCCTCGCGGCGGGCGTCGACGTGCTGGTCGTCGACACCGCGCACGGCCACCAGGAGAAGATGATCTCCGCGCTGAAGGCCGTCCGGTCGGTGAATCCGCGAGTCCCGGTCGTCGCCGGGAACGTGGTCACCGCCGAGGGCACGCGCGACCTGATCCACGCGGGTGCGGACGTCGTCAAGGTCGGCGTCGGCCCCGGCGCCATGTGCACGACCCGGATGATGACCGGCGTCGGGCGCCCGCAGTTCTCCGCCGTCGCCGAATGCGCCGCGGCGGCGCGTGAACTGGGCAAACACGTCTGGGCGGACGGCGGTGTGCGGCATCCGCGCGACGTCGCGCTGGCGCTCGCCGCGGGCGCGTCGGCCGCCATGGTCGGCTCGTGGTTCGCGGGCACCCACGAATCCCCCGGCGACCTGCGTTACGACGAGCAGGGCAAGCCGTACAAGGAGTCGTTCGGCATGGCGTCGAAGCGCGCCGTCGGCGCCCGCACGCGCACGGACAACATTTTCGAACGCGCCAAGAAGGGCCTTTTCGAAGAGGGCATCTCGGCGTCGCGGATGGCGCTGGACCCGGCTCGCCCCGGCGTCGAAGACCTGCTCGACTCCATCGGCTCCGGTGTCCGCTCTGCCTGCACGTACGCGGGCGCGCGCACGCTGGAGGAGTTCCACGAGCGCGCGCTGCTCGGGATCCAGTCCGCCGCCGGCTTCGCGGAAGGACGTCCCCTGCCCGCCGGCTGGTGAACCCGGAGGAGTCCTCTTGGGACTGTCCTAAGAGGACTCCTCCGGTTCCGGTTATCCGTGGTCCTCCAGCATCTCGGTGACGAGCGCCGCGATCGGCGAGCGCTCGGACCGGGTCAGCGTGACATGCGCGAACAGCGGGTGGCCCTTGAGTTTCTCGATCACCGCCGAAACGCCGTCGTGCCGCCCGACCCGCAGGTTGTCGCGCTGCGCGACATCATGCGTGAGCACGACCCGCGAAGCCGTGCCGAGCCGGGAAAGCACGGTCAGGAGCACGTTGCGCTCCAAGGACTGCGCCTCGTCGACGATGACGAACGTGTCGTGCAGCGAACGGCCGCGGATATGGGTCAGCGGGAGCACCTCGAGCATGCCGCGGTCGAAGACCTCGTCGAGGACGTCCTGACTGACCAGCCCACCGAGGGTGTCGAACACCGCCTGCGCCCACGGCTGCATCTTCTCGCTCTCGGAACCGGGCAGATAGCCCAGATCCTGGCCGCCGACCGCGTACACCGGCCGGAACACGACCACCTTGCGGTGCTGGCGGCGTTCCATCACCGACTCCAGGCCCGCGCAGAGCGCGAGCGCCGACTTGCCCGTGCCCGCTCGTCCGCCCAGCGAGATGATGCCGACGTCGGAGTCCAGCAGGAGATCCAGCGCCACCCGCTGCTCGGCCGACCGGCCGTGCAGGCCGAACGCCTCTTTGTCACCCCGAACGAGCCTGATCCGCTTGTCGGCGGTGACCCGCCCCAGCGCGCTCGAAGTTCCCGCGAGCAGCCTCAAGCCGGTGTGACAGGGCAGCTCGCCGACCTCCGGCATCCCGAATTCCGCCGGATCCACGGAAGGCCCGCTGAACAGCGCGTCGACCAGGGTCTGCGGGACGTCCACGTCCGCCATCCCCGTCCAGCCCGAGGGCGTCACCTCCTGCGCGCGGTACTCGTCGGCTTCGAGGCCGACGGCGCCCGCTTTGACCCGCAAGGGGATGTCCTTGGTCACCAGCGTGACCGACGCGCGTTCCGCCGCGAGGTTGAGCGCACAGGCGAGGATGCGGTGGTCGTTGGAGTCGGTGCGGAAGCCGACGGGGAGCACCGTGGGGTCGGAGTGGTTCAACTCCACCTGCAGGGTGCCGCCGTGCTCACCGACCGGGATCGGCGCGTCGAGCCTGCCGTGCTGACGACGCAGGTCGTCGAGCATGCGAAGCGCTTCGCGCGCGAACCACCCCAGTTCGGGATGGTGACGTTTCGCCTCCAGTTCACTGATGACGACCAGCGGGAGCACGACCGCGTGTTCGGCGAAACGAGTCACCGACCAGGGGTCAGAGAGCAGGACCGACGTGTCGAGCACGTAAGTGGACCGCTGGGATTCGGGCGAGATCGAGGCTTTCTCCGGGCCAGAGGCACCGGTCGAAGAACGGCCAGAGGCCTGGCGGGGTGAACGCTGCGCAGTCACGACGGCATCTCCCTCGTGGGCGTGGCACCACGCCCGCACTCGCTGGGCCGGGCACTTCCCTGGCTGACCGTTCCTTCCGACGCTTTCGGCGTCAGTCGGCACGACCGCGAGGGCCGGGTGCCGGCCCCCTCGTGCATCCACTGGGCGGCTGTGCCGCCCTGTCGACAACCGCCACGACCAGGGCCTCCCGTGAGAGTCCGCATGGGACGCGAACCCTCACTTCCGGAAGGTACCTGCGTCCGGCCGATCGCGCAGGCAGCCACCACGGTGATTCGCCAAACCGTCATCTCACTGTCGGTCGTGTGTCATCAACGCCCTGTCACCGCTACGGAGTGTAGTGATGTTCTCTATTCAGGGACGCTCGCCGATGCGACCCGGATGGATTAACGCGACAGAGGGCGGTCACCTGATGGGATCGGAAGTTTTACCACGCTTGGTAGCGACCCGCACTTTGTGACCGAGACAGAGAACCGGACCGAGTGAACCGAACCTTTTTCACATCACACAATGGGCTTACCAGACGGTCACAACTCCTGAATAGCGAGTAATTTTCTCACCGCGGGACACCATCACCGGATTCGGTGTCCCCAATCGTTGATATCTCTACCAAGGAGTGCGAATTGTTGAAAAAGGCTGGTTTCGTATCCGCCGTCGCGGCGGGCATCATAATGGTCGGCGGGACCGCGTTCGCCGCGACCGGTGACACCACCGGCACCCCGGACCCGACATTCGGCGACGCCTACAACACCTTCATCGAGGGTGGCGGCGCACTGGGCTACGGTGCCGCTTCGCTGGTCGCCGGTGCCTACACGGGTGTCGTCCTGACCCCCGCTCTGCTGGCCCACTCGCTGGAGCACCACCACTGATCTTCGGTGAAGACGTCGAAGGCCCCGGAGTGCACGCCGGGGCCTTCGTCATGTCACCGGTCAGGAACCGAAGCGCCGGTGCCGCCACGCGTAATCTCGCATGGCTCGCAGGAAATCGACCCGGCGGAACGCCGGCCAATAAGCTTCGGTGAACCAGAATTCCGAATGCGCCGATTGCCAGAGCAGAAATCCGGAAAGCCGCTGCTCACCCGAGGTGCGGATAATCAGATCCGGATCCGGCTGTCCCGAGGTGTACATGTGTTCGGATATGTGGTCGACGTCCAATATCTTCGCGAGCTCGCGGATCGAGGTGCCCTCGTCGGCGTGCTGGAGCAGGAGTTTGCGGACCGCGTCGGCGATCTCCTGACGCCCTCCGTAACCGACCGCGACGTTGACCTCCATCCCGGTGTGCCCCTCAGTGCGCTCCGCGGCCGCGCTGAGGGCCTTCGCGACCTCCGGGGGCAGCAGGTCGAGCGCTCCCACGATGCGAAGCCGCCAAGGCGTGTGCGGCGCGGCGAGTTCGTCGGTGACGTCGGTGATGATCTTCAGCAACGGGCTCAGTTCCTCGGCGGCGCGGCCGAGGTTGTCCGTCGAAAGCAGCCACATGGTGACGACCTCGACTTCGGCCTCGTTGCACCAGCTCAGGAAGTCGGCGATCTTCTTGGCGCCCGCCCGGTGCCCGTCGGCGACATCGGTGAAGCCCGCTTCGCGCGCCCAGCGGCGGTTACCGTCCAGCATGATGGCGATGTGGCGTGGATGGCGCCCCTTGGCCTGCTGGATCAGGCGCCTGCCGTAGGCGCTGTACACGACGTCTGACAAGAAGGACCGAAGACTCACGCCACTGGAGAGTAGTCACCTCGCGAGCCTCAGTGGGACGCGCCACGGACACTGGCCAAAAACCTACGGTGCCGTAATCTGGGAGGAGTGAGCGTAGAGCCCGAACAGCAGCCGTCCGGCCCCGCGCCCTTTGTGGACACCCGTCCTCGTCTGCGGGGGCACATCCACTTCTGGTCCTTCTTCGTCGCGGTCGCCGGAGCTGTGACACTGATCAGTCTCGCAGCGTCCACCGTGTCGCCTATAGCCGCTTTGTCCACTTCGGTCTATGGGCTGACCGTGCTCGGCCTCTTCGGCGTCAGCGCGCTGTACCACCGTCGCTTGTGGAGCCCACGAGCATACGAATGGATGAAGCGCGCCGACCATTCGATGATCTTCCTGTTCATCGCCGGCACCTACACGCCGTTCACCCTGCTGGCCATGTCCCAGCCGACCGGGTACATCGTGCTCGCGATCGTGTGGGGCGGCGCGATCGGCGGCGTCACCCTGAAGATGCTGTGGCCGAACGCGCCACGCTGGCTGGGCGTGCCGATCTACATCGCGCTGGGCTGGGTCGCCGTCTTCGTCCTGCCCGAACTGGCCACGCACGCGGGCGTCGCGGCGCTCGTCCTGCTCTGTGTCGGCGGGCTGTTCTACACACTGGGCGCGGTGTTCTACGCGGTGAAGTGGCCGAACCACTTCCCGGAAACCTTCGGGTACCACGAGTACTTCCACGCCTGCACGGTGCTGGCGGCGGTTTCGCACTACATCGCGATCTGGCTGGCGATGTACGCGTAGGTCAGCTGTCCTCGGTCCAGAACCGCTGAAGTCTCGCGATGGCCTCGGCTTTGGTCATAGCCGCGACTTCGGACTCAGCGAGACCCACCCGGGAGAGCAACATGTGCACCAGATCGGCCGGGAGAGCTTCGGCCTGCGGCGCGGGAAGCCCGCGGTCAGGCTTGACGCCGTCGTGCACACACGACCAGAAGCACGGCTCGTCGACGTCGAGCTGGTCGCGAAGGATGTGCTTCCAGATGCCCTTGCCGTACCCGGTGCGATCCACAGGATGCGAGATCCGGGCGCGCAGAATGCGGCCGTCCATCAGGCCGAGTTCGTACGTGACGTGATGCGTGCCCGACCGACCGCGGGCATCACGGACTCTTCGCCACTCTTCGACCTGACAGAACGATTCGTGGTCCTTGCGAGTGGGCTGTGGCCAGTTCACCGCGCGGTACCCGCCAGCCAATCGCGCAGCTGATCATCATCACTCAGGCTGATCAGCTGAACCAGCCCCCAGTTGTCACGATGGTTCGGGGCTTCCAGCAGCCGCGACTGCCAATCTTCCGCGTACTCCCGCAGAGCGTCGACCATCTCGGTCAGGGCCTCGTCGAAGGTGGCCCCGTCCGCCGCCACCGGCAAGCCGGGGATGAACACGGACCAGCCATCTCCCTCGGCGACGACCTGAGCGGACGCGGGCAGAAGCGACGCGAGGAAGTACCGAAGACGCTCCACGTCCACCACCGCTGCCTGGACCGAATCACGCCGAACTGTGGCGACACGGCCTTTTTCGGCGGCATCCAGCAGGTCCTTCAGATGCGCGCGAGCTTCGGTGTAGCTGTCGTAATGGAGAGCGGACACAAAGGCCTCCCGATCGAGTCATGACCAGTCTGCCCAAGTACGTCAAGTACGTCAAGTACGTCACTACCGCTGACCAGGACGGACACACGCGTGTTCCCTCTGGCACACGAAAGTGCCTTCTTCCGGAGCCTCGACCGGCGCGCCATGATCACCTCATGGCCAAGAACGCACCGCCCCGCCGCCTCGACGACGCGGCCCTCAGCGACTTCCTCGCACAGCACGCCTTCGGCGCCCTCGCGACCCTCAAGCGCGACGGCCGCCCGCATCTCTCCACCGTCGTCTACATGTGGGATCCCGAAACCCGCGAAATCCGGATCAGCACGACCGAAGACCGCCTCAAGGTCAAGCAGATCCGCGACAACCCCACCGCATCGCTCTACGTCTCCAGCGCCGACCACTGGAAATTCGCCGTCGTGGAAGGGAAAGCGGAACTCTCCGAAGTCACTCGGACACCTGGCGACGAGGCAGGCCTCGCGTACCTGGCGGCGCAACAGCAAAGGCCCGAGGACGAGGCTGAGTTCCTCGAGACCATCGCGGCCGAGCGAAGGCTCTACATCACCCTTAAAGCCGACAAACTCTACGGAACGGCTCTCGACATCGCTTGACGCGGTCAGTCCCGCAGCATCGGAGCCGCCAGGTACTGCTCGGGGATGGCGAAGGCGTCCACGAGTGTCCGCGCGTGCGGGCGCAGGTCGGCGCACAACGCGTTCACCGCGGCGGTGACGGCCTTCGAACGCCCGGAGGTCAGTCGCCCGTGTTCGAGGAACCAGCCTCGATCCGCCTCGATGTTCGCGAGCGCGTAGAGATCGCAGACCCGCTCCAGCAGCTCGCGGGCCTCAGCGTCGGCGCACCGTTCGATGGCGTCGACGAACGCTTCCAGCACCACCCGGTCGACGTGCGCACGACCGGCGCGCAGCACGTGATCCTGCGCGTCATTGAAGACGCCGAAGGGGTCCGAACCCGCTTTACGCAGGCGCTGCGCGACGCCGCCGAGTACGTGCTCTTCGCGGTCTTCGAACAGCTTCAGGTGCCATTCGCGCGAGTAGAGGACGTCGCCGTCGTCGGCTTCGGTGAGCCGCTCGACGACCTTGCGCGCGGAGGTCCGTTCGATCATGGCCTCGACGAGCTGCTCCGCCACGAACCGCGCGGTCGCTAACGGGCTGAGGTCCTCGAACTGCTCCTTGTAGCTGGTCAGCAACCCCTTCGCGACGAGTTGCAGCAGCACGGTGTTGTCACCCTCGAAGGTGGTGAAGACGTCCGTGTCCGCTTTCAGCCCGGGGAGCAGGTTCTCCGAGAGATAGCCGGAGCCGCCGCACGCCTCGCGGGCGGCCTGGATGGTCGCGGTCGCGTGCCAGGTCGAGACGGCCTTGATACCGGCGGCGCGTGATTCCAGCTCTCGCTGCTCTTCCTCCGGCGCGTCCTCGGGGATGTCGTTCAGCTTCGAGACGAGTGCCTCCTGCGCGAAGTGCAGGGCGTACGACGTCGCCAGCGCGGGCAGCAGTTTCCGCTGGTGGGCGCGGTAGTCGAGGATGACGACCTCCTCGCCGTCGGGCCGCGCGAACTGCCGCCGCTGCTCGCCGTAGCGGATGGCGAGGGCGAGCGCGCGCTTCGTCGCGCTGCCGGCGCTGCCCGCGACACTGACCCGGCCGCGGATGAGCGTTCCGAGCATCGTGAAGAACCGGCGGCCGTCGCTTTCGATCGGACTGCTGTACGTGCCGTCCTCGGCGACGTCACCGAACCGGTTGAGCAGTGCCTCGCGCGGAACCCTCACCTGGGTGAAGGCGAGTCGCCCGTTGTCGACGCCGTTGAGACCGGCCTTGCGGCCGCAGTCCTCGATCTCGACGCCGCTCACGTTCTCGCCGCGGATCGGCACCAGGAACGCGTGCACGCCGCGTGACTCGCCACCGGTGACCAGCTGCGCGAACACCACCGCGAGCTCGCCGTCGCGGGCGGCGTTGCCGATGTACTCCTTCATCGCGCCCCGGTCCGGCGTGTGCACGACGAACTCACGCGTCGCCGGGTCGTAGGTCGCGGTGGTGCGCAGATGCTGGACGTCCGAACCATGGCCGTGCTCGGTCATGGCGAAACAGCCCAGCAGCTCCAGATCCTTGATCTTGCGCAGGTAGCGCTCGTGGTGGCGTTCGGTGCCGAGCAGCTGCACCGCGCCGCCGAACAGGCCCCATTGGACGCCGGCCTTGACCATCAGCGAGAGATCGCCGAAACCCAGCATCTCGAACGACATCACGGAGCCGCCGACGTCGCCGCCACCGCCGTACGCCGGATCGAAGCCGAGCCCTGGCCGGTCGGTTTCGGCGAGTTTGCGCAGCCATTCGAGGACCTGGGCACGGTGCGCTTCGACATCGAGATCGGCGGGGTCCTGGAAGTCCTCCGCCGCCATCTGCGCGCGCACCGCGCGGCGGAGCCCGGCCCACCGTCCATCGAGGACGGTGGTCAGCGCGTCCGGGTCGATCTTCGCGGGAAGTCCTGGTGTGTCCACGATTCCTCCGATGCGGTGCGGTCTGCGTTCAGCCTGCCGCACCGCATCGGGGGGCGCAGCACGAATCAGACCGGCCGCCCGTTGAGCGTCGTGTTCTCGAACCGCAGGTCATCGACGTGTTTCAGGGTGTTTTCCGAGTTCGCGACGCCGTCGAAGCGGCAATCGCTCACCTGCGGCCCCCGAACGTGTGAGTTGGGCAACCCCTCGGACGTCGAACGCCGCCGGTCTGCTCGCCGCCGCAGGTGATCGCGGGTGGGAGTGCACGATCACCACGTGGTCGCGGGACTCCGGATCGCAGGCGTCGGTGTGGGAGCGCGCGATGCTCGCGTCGGTGCGGACGCCGTCGATCGTGACGTTCCGGCACAGCGGCGGACCCCGGCCTCAGGAAAGGTCCGGTCCCTGTGAGCGGAGATCGTCGACCTTGGTCATCGCCTCCCGGAGCTCGGCGAGCCAGGCGTCCGCGTGTTCCCCGACCAGCCGGACCGCCCAGGCGAGCGCCTCCGACCGCGACCGGGCGACGCCGGCGTCGACGAGGGTGTCGAGGACCAGGCGTTCCGGCTGCCGCAGCCTGGTCATGACCGGCGCCGAATGCGCGGTGAACAGGTGCCTCGTGCCGCCGAGGCTCGCGCCCCAGGCGACCTTGCGCTGATACCGGTGCTCGGCCTGGCGGGCGATCTCGATCCGCTCGTCGCGGGTCTCCTCCCGGAACCGGCTGATCCGCCCGTCTTCGGCCGCCGCACGGGCGGCGTCGTCGGCGTAGTCACCGGGGAGCGGCTGGAGCTCCCCGACGATGACGATCTCTTCGCGATCCACCGTGACCTGGGGATCTCCGGTGAACCAGCCCTCCGGAAGCCGTCCGCCGAACCACGCGGCCGCGTCGTCCGCCGAGGGGATGTCCGCCTGCTGCCAGCCGCCCCGGCCTTTCCAGCCTCCACGTCCCATGTGCCTCGCCGTCCTGAAGTAGGTGTGCATGCTCGCCTCCGCGATTACATGATTACAACGCTACCGACGCTACGCGCGTATCAGGCGAGTGTCAGGCGTGTTCTCCCCCGGCGAAAAGGGATCAGCCCAGCTGAGAGCGCAGATCCTCGACCGCGGTGACGGGCCGCTCGCACACATACCCACGGCACACGTACGCGGCGGCGGCACCGTCGACCAGCGGCCGATCGGCCAGCAGTGGCACTCCGTCCGCGTCCGGCGTGCCGCTCACGACGACGGCACCGTCCGGGGCCGAAGCGACGGCGGCGGCCAGCAGATCCGCGCGTGAAGCCGCATCCGGCCCGACGACCGCCACCTGCACCGGCCCGGCCGCGGCGGCTTCGGCGACCGTGAGCCAGTGGCCGGCGAACCGCGGCGCGTGGGCGGCGAGCCGTCCCGCACGCGCCAAGGCCTGCTCGGCCGCTTCGCGGTAGCGGCCCACCCGGTCGTGCCCGGCCAGCACGGACGCGGTCAGCAACGCGTTCGCGAGCGCCGAAGCCCCCGACGGACTCGCGTTGTCGGTCGGGTCGGAAGGCCGCTGCACCAGGACTTCCGCGTCGTCGGCCGTGTCGTAGTAGGCCCCGGTCGCGTCCGGCACGCCGAAATGGGCCAGCGCGAGGTCCAGCAAAGTGAGCGCGTCGGCGAGCCAGCGCGGCTCACCGGTCGCCTGATGGAGTTCGAGCAAGCCTTCGGCGAGGCACGCGTAGTCCTCCAGCACCCCGGCCGTCGCGCCGACGACGCCGTCGCGTGAAGTCCGGCGCAGCCGTCCGTCCACGAAATGGGTGTCCATCAGGAAAGCCGCCGCGCGGGCCGCCGCGTCGATCCACTGTGGACGGTCCAGTCGTGCACCCGCTTTGGCGAGCGCGCCGATCGCGAGCCCGTTCCACGCGGCGATCACCTTGTCGTCGCGGGCGGGCTGCGGACGCTCGTTTCGCGCGGCCAGCAGCGCACGCCGGACCCGCTCATAACGCATTTCGTCCTCTGGATGCGGGTCACGCAACCGCAGGGTCGACGCGCCGTGCTCGAAGTTCCCCCGTTCGGTCACCTGGAACAGCTCGGCGGCCCAGGCGCCGTCCTCCTCGCCGAGCACTTCGGCCAGCTGCGCGGGCGTCCAGACGTAGGTCAGTCCCTCGACGCCGTCCGTGTCCGCGTCGAGCGACGCGGCGAAACCACCTTCGGCCGTCCCGAGGTCGCGCAGCAGGAACTCCGAGGTCTCCTCGACCGTCCGCCTTGCGTACTCGTGCCCGGTCACCCCGTGGAACTGCGCGTAGAAACGCAGCAGCAAACCGTTGTCGTACAACATCTTCTCGAAGTGCGGCACTTCCCAGCGCGCGTCGACCGAGTAGCGCGCGAAGCCACCCGCGAGCTGATCGTTCAACCCACCCAGCGCCATCGCCTCGGCCGTGTGCTCGACCATGTCGAGGCCGGCGCCGGTGCGTTCGTGGTGACGCAGCAGGAAGTTCAACGCCATCGTCGGCGGGAACTTCGGCGCTCCCCCGAATCCACCGTCCCCGGTGTCGTACTCCTTGCGCAGCGTGGCGGCCGCGGAATCGAGCGCGGCACCGTCCACAACGGACTCCGGCAGCGGCCCGCTCTTCTCCGTGAGGTGGGCGATGATCTGCCGGGCACCGGAACGCAACTCGTCCGGACGTTCACCCCAGGCTTCGGCCACCGCGACGAGCAGCTGCGAGAACGACGGCATCCCCGGCCGCGGCGACGGCGGATAGTAAGTGCCGCAATGGAACGGCTCGCCGCCCGGCGTCAGGAAACAGGTCATCGGCCAGCCGCCCTGGCCGGTCATCGCCTGCGTGGCCGCCATGTACACCGAGTCGATGTCCGGGCGCTCCTCGCGGTCCACCTTGATGTTGACGAAGTTCGCGTTCATGAGCGTGGCCGTGGCCTCGTCCTCGAAGGACTCGTGCGCCATGACGTGACACCAGTGACAAGCCGCGTAGCCGACCGAAAGCAGGATCGGCACGTTCCGCCGTTTCGCCTCGGCCAGCGCTTCCTCACCCCACGGCCACCAGTCCACCGGGTTGTCGGCATGCTGCAGCAGGTACGGACTGGTCGCGGCCTTCAGGCGGTTCGACATGTCACCAGGGTCGCACGCGGAAAAGCGGGCGCGCAGAACGGCCGTCTGCGCGACACTCTTCCGGTGCTCCTGACCATGACGACCACCCGGAATCCGGCCACCGACCTCGGCTTTCTCCTGCACAAGCATCCGGAGAAGGCGCAATCCTTCACGCTCTCGGCCGGGTCGGCCCACGTCTTCTACCCCGAGGCGTCCGACGAGCGCTGCACCGTCGCGCTGCTGGTCGAGATCGACCCGGTCGAACTCGTGCGCGGTGGAGGCACGTCGCTGACCCAGTACGTCAACGACCGGCCGTACGCGGGCGGCTCGTATCTGGCGGTGGCGCTGCGGGCTGTCTTCACCACGGCGCTGGCGGGCCGGTGCGCGAACCGGCCGGAGCTGGTCGACGAGCGGCTCCCGCTGGAGATCCGCGTCCCGTCGCTGACCGCGCGCGGCGGCGCGCAGGTCGTCCACACACTGTTCGAACCCCTCGGCTGGCAAGTGGAAACGAAGGCCATCCCGGTCGATCCCGAATTCCCGCAATGGGGCGATTCGCGCTACGTCGATCTCCGGCTGACCGGGATCCAGCGGGTCGTCGACGCGTTGCGGCACCTGTACGTTCTGCTGCCCGCTCTCGACGGCGACAAGCACTACTGGATCGGCCAGGACGAGGCCGACAAGTTGCTGCGCGCCGGTGAGGGCTGGCTCGCGGACCACCCGGAACGCGACCTGATCACCAACCGGTATCTCGAACGACGCCGCCCGATCGTCTCGTACGCGCTCGCCCGGCTGGCCGAAGCGGACGACGTGCCCGCCGAGGCCGAAGCCCGGGTCACCGAGCTGCCGGACCGGCCCGAACCGCTGGCTGTCCAGCGTCAGGGCAGTGTGCTCGCGGCGCTCCGGGCGGCGGGCGCGCGGCGCGTGCTCGACCTCGGCTGCGGCGGCGGCGCGCTGCTGCGCGTGCTCCAGAAGGAGCCGTCGTTCACCGAGATCGTCGGTGTCGACGTGTCCGCGAGCGCGCTCGACATCGCCGAAAAGCGGCTGAAGACTCGGTCCGATGCGCTCTCGGCGGGAAAGAGTCCCTCGAGCGGGTCACGGATCACGCTGCGGCAGTCCGCGCTGACCTACGCGGACCCGTCGCTGGCCGGATACGACGCGGCCGTGCTGATGGAGGTGATCGAGCACGTCGACGAGGAGCGCCTGCCCGCGCTGGAGCACGCCGTGTTCGGTGTCGCCGCACCGCGGACCGTGCTCGTCACGACGCTGAACGCCGAGTACAACCGGCACTTCGAATTCCTCGGGGAAGGCCGGTTCCGGCACGCCGACCACCGTTTCGAATGGACACGCGAGCAGTTCCGCTCGTGGGCCGACGGCGTCGCGGCACGACACGGTTACGACGTCCGCCATCTGCCGGTGGGACAGGAGTCCCAGGAATCAGGACCGCCGACCCAAATGGCGGTCTTCACGTCTCGAAAGGAGGCCGTGGCATGAAACTGACCATTCCCGACATGTCCCTCGTCGTGCTCGTCGGGGCCTCCGGCTCCGGCAAGTCGACCTTCGCGCGGACGCATTTCGCGCCGACGCAGGTGCTCTCCAGCGACTACTTCCGCGGCCTGGTGGCCGACGACGAGAACGACCAGAGCGCCTCGGCCGCCGCTTTCGACGTGCTCCACTACGTCGCGGCGAAGCGGCTCGAAGCGGGCCGGATCACGGTGATCGACGCGACGAACGTCCAACGGGCGTCCCGGGCGAGCCTGCTGAAGCTGGCGAAGGAGCACGACGTCCTTCCGACGGCGATCGTGCTGGATCTGCCCGTGAAGGTCTGCCAGGAACGCAACGCGTCCCGCCCCGATCGCGACTTCGGCGAGCACGTCGTGCGGCGACAGCGCGGCGAACTCCACCGTTCGCTGAAGTCGTTGGAGCGCGAGGGTTTCCGTCGCGTGCACGTATTGCGGAGTGAAGCCGAGGTCGCCGAAGCGGAGATCGTCGTCGAGCCGCTGCGCAACGACCGCCGCGAACTGACCGGACCGTTCGACGTGATCGGTGACGTCCACGGCTGCCGGGAGGAACTGGACGAACTGCTCACCGAACTGGGTTACGTCGACGGCGTGCACCCGCAGGGCCGGACCGCGGTGTTCGTCGGCGACCTCGTCGACCGCGGCCCCGACACGCCGGGCGTGCTTCGCCGGGTGATGGCGATGGCCGAGGCGGGCAGCGCGCTGGTCGTCTGCGGGAACCACGAGCAGAAACTGGTCCGCGCGCTGAACGGGCGCAACGTCAAGACGACGCACGGTCTCGCGGAGTCGCTGGAACAGCTTTCCGCGCAGGACGAGGACTTCCGCGCGAAGGCGCACGCCTTCTGCGAAGGGCTCATCGCGCACTACGTCCTCGACGGCGGCGACCTCGTCGTCGCGCACGCCGGTCTGCCCGAGAAGTTCCACGGGCGCGCGTCCGGCCGGGTCCGGAGCACCGCCCTCTACGGTGACACCACCGGCGAGACCGACGAATACGGCCTGCCGGTGCGGCTGCCGTGGGCGCGCGACTACCGCGGCAAGGCGATGGTCCTCTATGGACACACGCCGACGCTGGAACCGGAGTGGATCAACGGGACCATGTGTCTCGACACGGGCTGCGTCTTCGGTGGCAAGCTGACCGCTTTGCGTTACCCGGAGCGGGAAGTCGTGTCGGTGAAGGCGAAGAAGGTCTGGTACGAGCCGTCACGCCCGCTCGAACCGGCACGGCCGCTGGGCGGTCGAGAACCGGCGGTGCTGGAACTGGGCGACGTCACCGGGAAGCGGATCATCGAGACGCGGCACCACGGCCGGGTCGGGGTCTCCGCCGAACAGTCGGCGGCGGCGCTCGAGGTGATGAGCCGCTTCGCCGTCGACCCGCGCTGGCTGCCGTACCTGCCGCCGACCATGGCGCCGTGTTCGACCTCCGCCGCGGACGGCTACCTCGAACATCCCGAGGAGGCTTTCGCGGAGTTCCGCGCGGCGGGTGTCGACCACGTCCTGTGCGAGGAGAAGCACATGGGCTCGCGTGCCGTCGTGCTCGTGTGCCGTGACGAGGAAGTGGCGCCCGCACGGTTCGGGATCCAGGGTCCGGGCGCGGTGTACACCCGCACCGGGCGGCCGTTCTTCACACCGGACCAGAACGCGCGGCTGCTCGCCGGCGTACGGGAAGCGGCGTCGGAACTGTTCGAGGAACTGGACACCGGCTGGTTGCTGCTCGATACGGAATTGCTGCCGTGGAGCGCGAAAGCGGGTTCGCTGATCTCGGGTCAGTACGCGGCCGTGGGCGCGGCTGCCCAAGCGGTGCTGCCCGCCGCCGTCGCTTCACTGGACGCGGCCGCCGCTCGCGGGGTCGACGTTTCGGAGCTCTTGTCCCGCACCCGGACTCGCGAGTCCACTGTGGACGCCTACCGGCAGGCGTACCGGCGTTACTGCTGGCCGACCGACGGCCTCGACGGCGTCCGGCTGGCGCCGTTCCAGATCCTGGCGTCGGAGGGATACGCGTACCACGACCGGGCGCACGAGTGGCACCTTTCGCTGCTGGACCGGCTCACCGGCGACCTGTTCACGCGCACGCGGACGCTGGCCGTCGACACCACCGACCCGGCGTCGGTGGCGCGCGGCGTCGACTGGTGGCTGGACCTGACCGGCGCCGGCGGCGAGGGCATGGTCGTCAAACCGGCGGCGAACCTGACGCGAGGCGCGCGCGGACCGGTGCAGCCGGGAGTGAAGGTGCGCGGGCGCGAGTACCTGCGGATCATCTACGGGCCGGATTACACACTGCCGGAAAATCTCTCGCGCCTTCGGAAGCGGGGTCTCAACCGGAAGCGGGCGCTGGCGTCACGCGAGTACGCGCTGGGGCTGGAGGCGCTGGAGCGGCTGGCGCGCGGGGAGCCGCTGTGGCGGGTGCACGAGTGCGTGTTCGCCGTGCTGGCGCTGGAGTCGGATCCGGTCGACCCGCGCCTCTGACGCGCTTCGGGCGTGCAATGAAGGGGCCTTTCATAGCAAATTTTGCTATGAAAGGCCCCTTCATTGCAGCGTTCAGTCGGACTTGGCGGCCGGTTTCTCCGTCTTGGCGACCTGCTCGGTGTCAGCCTTCGGGGCTTCGGGAGCCTCCTCCGGAGAAGCAGCGGCTGGCTCGTCGAAGCTCTCCGGCAGCCGCTTCAGGTGCTTGGTCATCGACCGCACCAGCAGCGCGACGGCGATCAAGAACAGGATCAGGATCAGGAAACCCACCGGCGACGACTTGCCGAAGTCCTCACCTTGGCCGCCGTTGTCGCCGTTTCCGGGCTGCTGCGCCAGGAACTGCGACGACACCGTCACCGGAACGACGGCGAACGCCGGCACCACGAAACTCATTGGCCCTCCTTCAAGCCGGCGAACAGATCGTCCTCCGGCAGGGTGCTGTCCACCAGTGAGCGGACCAGCTCGTACTCCTCGGTCGGCCAGACCTCGCGCTGCAGGTCACGCGGGACGGCGAACCAGCGGCTGTTCGGGTCGATCTGGGTGGCGTGCGCCTTCAAGGCCTCGTCACGCTGCTCGAAGTAGTCGCCGCATTCGACGCGGGTGGTCACCCGCTCCATGACGTCGGCCTTCTCCGGGTCCCACGACTTGAGCCACTCCTCGTACGGCGACTCCAGGCCGCGCGCGAGCAGGGCCTCGTGGAACACCGTCATCCTGGCGCGCGAGAACCCGTGCACGTAGTACAGCTTCATCGGCTGCCACGGCTCGCCCGCTTCCGGGTAGCGCTCCTCCTCGCCCGCGGCGTCGAAGGCCGCGACCGAGATCTCGTGCGTGCGGATGTGGTCGGGGTGCGGATACCCGCCGTTCTCGTCGTAGGTGACGATCACGTGCGGGCGGAACTCGCGGATGACCTTCACCAGCGCACCAGTGGACTCTTCGAGCGGGATGACCGCGAACGAGCCCTCCGGGACCGGGGGCAGCGGGTCGCCCTCGGGCAGGCCCGAGTCGAGGAACCCGAGCCAGACGTGGCTCACGCCGAGGATCTTGGCCGCGCGGGCCATCTCCTCCCGGCGGATCTCGGTCATGTTGGTCAGTACTTCGGGTCGGTCCATGGCCGGGTTCAGCACACTGCCCGCTTCGCCGCCGGTACAGGTCACGACCATGACCTCGTGCCCTTCGGCGGCGTACCTGGCCATGGTGGCGGCACCCTTGCTCGACTCGTCGTCGGGGTGCGCGTGCACCGCCATCAGGCGGAGGCGTGACTTCGGCGGTTCATTGGCTGACACCATGCTCCGAACGTCCCCTTCTCGTTCCCTATTCCCCTGCGACCCTGCCTGACGGCCCGCCCGGCCGGGCGCGGATACTCGAGGGGAACCACTCGCATACGACCCCATTGTCCCTGCGAGCACGACGAGACCTACCGGGAGGCCCGGGTTGAGCACGGGACAGGACGCTCCCAGCGCGGAAAGCACCCGGACGGACTTGCCCGAGGACCGCTACGGCAAGACCCGCGCCGCCAAGCCCGCCCGCTGGCGGCGCCTGGTGTTCGGCCTGGTCGCGCTGCTGGTCAGCGGCGGAATCGCCTATGTCGCGTACACGAACTTCGGCAGCGCGCCCATCGAGGGCGAACGCGTCTCGTTCGACGAGAAGCCGGGCGACGCGATGGAGATCACCATCAACGTGACCAGGGACGATGTGAACCGTCCGGGCGTCTGCGTCGTCCGCGTCCGCGACAAGGCGGGGGCCGAAAGCGGCCGTAAAGAGGTCCTGATTCAGCCCGGTTCGAAGAACAGCAGGGTGACGACGACCATCAAGAGCATCGGAAGGCCGGTCACGGCTGATATCTTCGGGTGCTCATACGACGTACCACGGTACCTGTCAAGGCCATAGCGGCCAACGGGGTGAAACGGGCGCCCAACGCCGAGGCGCGACCGAATTCCACCGGCGGCGATGCCTCGCGCCGTGTTACTCTGATCTACCGGCACGGCCCAAGACGGGCCGTGTTTTTCCTTTATCTCAGCCGGGCCGGCGCGCCATGCCGGTCCGGTGGCCGGCTTGTACACCCAAGCCTGGCAGGCCCTACTAGGAGATGGTGACCGTGAGCGACACAAAGGTGACCTGGCTGACCCAGGATGCCTACGACAGGCTCAAGCAGGAACTCGACCATTACATCGAGCTCCGCCCGGTCATCGCTGCGAAGATCAACGACAGCCGGGAAGAGGGCGACCTCAAGGAGAACGGCGGTTACCACGCCGCCCGCGAAGAGCAGGGCCAGCACGAGGCCCGCATCCGCCACCTCCAGGAGCTCCTCCGTTCGGCCAAGGTGGGCGAGCCGCCCGCCAACGACGGCAGCGCGGGACCGGGCAAGGTCCTCACCGTGCGTTACGACGGTGACGACGAAAACGAGAACTTCCTCTTGGCGACCCGTGAAGAGGGCACCGAGGGCGACCTGGACGTCTACTCGCCGGAGTCCCCCCTCGGCAAGGCGCTGCTCGGCGCCAAAGAGGGCGAGACCCGCGAGTACGAGCTGCCCAACGGCAGCATCCAGAAGGTGACGCTCGTGAAGGCCGTGCCGTACACCGGCAAGTGAGCCACTCCGCGCGCCGCTTTGCGGCCGAAGGCCCCGGAAGCTCGATGAAGGGGCGCCCTCCGCACGCAGCCTGAGTTGCCTGCGAACCGGCGCCTCTTCGGCGAGTTTTCGTCAGCGCGCGAGAAGGAACACTGTGCGCCCGGCCCGATATGGCCGGGCGCGCATATCAGCCGTTAGCGTGACCTCCGGAGAATTCTGGAGGGAATCATGAGCGAGCTACCGATCTGCGTCGCCTGCGGTATGCAGTACGCGGAACCCAGGTCCGACTGCCCGATCTGCGAGGACGAACGTCAGTACGTCCCGCAGGCCGGTCAGCGGTGGACCGATTTGGACACCGTCCGCGCGAGCGGAACGTACACGGCTCGCATCGAGGAGCAGGGACCCCGCCTCATCGGGGTCGGATCCACTCCCAACTTCGCCATCGGCGAGCGGGCACTGCTGGTCAAGGCCGGATCCGGCAACTTCCTGTGGGACTGCGCGGGCTACCTCGACGACGATCTGGTCGCGAAGGTCCGCGAACTCGGCGGGATCACCGGCATCGCGATCAGCCACCCGCACTACTACACCACCATGGTCGAGTGGGCCCACGCCTTCGACGTGCCCGTCTACCTGCACGAGGGCGACCAGCAGTGGATCGGCAGGCCGGACCCGGCGATCAAACTGTGGAGCGGCGCGACCCTCGACGTCGCCCCCGACCTGCGGCTGATCAACCTCGGCGTGCATTTCGCCGGCGGGACCGTGCTGCACTGGCCGGACGGCGAGAACGGCCGCGGCGCGGTGCTCTCGGGCGACATCCTGCAGGTCATCCCGGACCGCCGCTTCGTCGGCATGATGTACAGCTACCCGAACCTGATCCCGGAACGTCCCGAGGTCGTCCGCCGCGCCGCCGAGATGCTCGAACCGTACGCGTTCGAGGCGATCTACGGCGCCTGGTGGGACGCCATCATCCGCACCGACGGGCACGAGGCCGTCCAGCGGTCGGCGAAGCGGTACCTCGGCCAGGTCGGCTAGCTTCACGGCTTCGTGATCCAGGTGGCTCCCCTTGACGGGGCGCCGAAAGGTTCAACGTTGCGAAAGCCACTTTCGCAACGTTGATGGTTGTGAAAGTGGCTTTCGCAACGCGGTCCTGCCGGATCGGCCACCCAGCCGCGATCTGTGTCCTTTGGGTGACCAGCCCGCCGCAGCGCGTCCCGATCCGTCACCGTGGGCTAGCTTCTCGCCAGCCGTTCCAGCAGCGGCCGTACGCGCGGCGGAACCGGCGTCGACAACGCGATCGACGTCGACGTCCGCCGCACGTACGGCGCGCCGACCACCTCGTCCACCACGCGCTGCAGGTCGTCGTTGTTGCGCGCCACCATCCGCACGAAAAGGTCGCCCTGACCGGTCGTCGCGTAGACCTCGCACACCTCGTCGATCGCGGACAGGGCCTCCGCGACCTCGGCCCGGCGGCCCTGCGCGATCTCCAGGACGGCGAACGCGGTGAGGCCGTACCCCATCGCCGCGAGGTCGAGTTCGGGCGGGAACCCGCCGAGGATCCCGCGTTCGGTCAGCCGGTCCAGCCTGGCCTGCACGGTGCCCCGCGCGACGCCGAGACGGCGGGCGCATTCGAGCACGCCGAGCCGGGGCGAGTCGGTGAGCAACAGCAGCAGCCGCGCGTCGAGCGCGTCAAGGGCTTCCGACATCGGACCTACCTCCTACACAGGTTGTCCACTTTGACTGCGTCACCCAAATCTCCAGTGGGCATAGTGCGCAGTGAAATCTTTGACCGTTGCGCATTTTGTCACGCGCTCGGATGCTTCAAGGCATGACGCACACAGTGGAACCCCAGGGTGCTCTTGACGACGTGAGCTACGACCAGCTGCGTCAGCTCGTCGGCCTCGTCGACCACGACTCTTCGACCGACCCCTTCCCGGTGAAGTCGATGGACGCGGTGGTGTTCATCGCGGGCAACGCCACGCAGACCGCGTGGTTCTACCAGGTCGCTTTCGGCATGCGGCTCATCGCGTACTCCGGCCCCGAGACCGGGAACTTCGAGCGCAAGTCGTTCGTGCTGAAGTCGGGCTCGGCCCGCTTCGTGATCACCGGCGGCGTCAAGCCCGACTCCCCGCTGCTCGACCACCACCGCCGCCACGGCGACGGCGTCATCGACCTCGCGCTCGAGGTCGCCGACGTCGACCGGTGCATCGAGCACGCCCGTTCGCAGGGCGCGACCGTCCTCGAGGAGCCGCACGACGTCTCCGACGAGCACGGCACCGTGCGCATCGCCGCGATCGCGACCTACGGCGAGACCCGCCACACGCTGATCGACCGGTCGAAGTACACCGGCGTCTACCTGCCCGGTTACGAGCCTCGCGAGAGCGGCATCGTCCGCCCGGAAGGCGCGCCGAAGCGGCTGTTCCAGGCCGTCGACCACTGCGTCGGCAACGTCGAACTCGGCAAGATGGACTACTGGGTCGACTGGTACCACCGCGTCATGGGCTTCGTGAACATGGCGGAGTTCGTCGGCGACGACATCGCGACCGAGTACTCGGCGCTGATGAGCAAGGTGGTCTCCAACGGCAACCACCGCGTCAAGTTCCCGCTCAACGAGCCGGCGATCGCGAAGAAGAAGTCGCAGATCGACGAGTACCTCGAGTTCTACGGCGGCGCGGGCTGCCAGCACATCGCGCTGGCCACCAACGACATCGTCGCGACGGTGAAGGCGATGCGCGCCGCGGGCGTCGAGTTCCTCGACACCCCGGACTCGTACTACGACGACCCGGAGCTGCGCGCGCGGATCGGCGAGGTCCGGGTGCCGATCGAGAAGCTCAAGGAGCACCGCATCCTGGTCGACCGCGACGAGGACGGCTATCTGCTGCAGATCTTCACCAAGCCGATCGGCGACCGCCCGACGGTGTTCTACGAGCTCATCGAGCGGCACGGTTCGCTCGGCTTCGGCAAGGGCAACTTCAAGGCCCTGTTCGAGGCCATCGAGCGTGAGCAGGAGCGCCGCGGCAACCTCTGACCCCGGCAGTTCGCAGGGCGTGAAAGGGCTCTTCATCGCACTTGGTGCGGTGAGGGGCCCTTTCGCTGCGTGACGGGGCCGACTTTGTCGGCGCGGGGTGGTACACCGGACGGGAACTAAACTTCGAGCACTCCGGAACCGAAGCCTCCTTCGGTCCGTCAGTGTGAAGACGTCAGCACGCAGCTTTTGGAAGGGTCCCGATGCCGGACAACGTCGACGCCAGCGAACGAATGGTGGACAACTGGACGAAGCAGATCCAGGAGACCGCCGCGCGCTATCAGGCGATGGCCGCCCGCATGCAGGGCCAGACCGTGACCGAGCGGTCGAAGGACAACACCATCGAGGTCACGATCGACTCGAAGGGCCTGCTCACGAACCTGGTCATTTCCGAAGCCGCGAGCGGTAAACGGATGGCGGAGGTGTCGTCGCAGGTCACGCGCCTCGTCCAGCTCGCGCAGTCCCGGATCCCGGAACTGCTGCAGGCGGCGATGGCCGAGACGGTCGGAACCACCGACGAGACGGCGAACCGGGTGATCGCGGAGGCGCAGAGCACCTTCCCGGAAGCCCCGCCGGAGGACGACCTCACACCGCCGCAACCCGAGCGGCACCACCGCTTCGGCCCGGAGGAAGAAGAGCCCCCGCCGCCGCCCGCGCAGGCGAACCCGCCCCAGAATCCGCCCCAGAATCCGCCTCAGCCGAAGCCGATCCCGCGCCGCCGCCGCACGCAGGACGACGATGACGACGAGTTCGGCGGCAGCATCCTTTCGTAGACGTCCATCCGGCCTGGTAGAGGGGAGAAACCATGGCAGGCAAGGGTTATGAGCTCGGCGCCGACCTCGACGCGCACGCCAAGCAGATCGACGGCATCGCCGACGGCCTGCGCACGGCGGTCGACGCCGCGCAGCAGGTGAGCATGCCGACCGACGCGTACGGCATCATCTGCCAGCCGTTCCGGATGATGCTCGACCCGGTCGAGGAGTTCGGCATCAACGCGCTGAACAAGGCCGTCGAGGCCGCGACGGCGGTGGCGAACAACGTGCGGTCCGCGTCGAACGCCTACCAGACGCAGGATGAGAACTTCGCCGCCGAATTCAAGAACGTGCAGGTGCCTGACTGATGCCCGAGGGAAACCCGCTCGTCGCGAAGGCACCGACCGACGGCGACGGCCCCGGGCCGCTGACGGCGGGGAACAGCGAGTACGGCTACGCGGCGGGCATCGGCGTCGCCGAGTCGGCCATGGACGCCTTCAACGGCATCTCGAACGGTGACTGGATCGGTGGCGGGCTCGGCGTGCTGAGCCTCGCCGGCGAGATGGCCAGCGCGGCGATCGACCCGTTCGGCTACCTGATGTCGTCGGTCGCGTCGTTCCTGATGGAACACATGCAGCCGCTGAAGGACATGCTGGACGCCGTCGCCGGTGATCCGCCGGTCATCCAGTCGTACTCCGAAACCTGGGGCAACGTCGCCAAGAAACTGGAAGACACCCAGGTCGAATTCTCGAACGCGGTCAAGAACGGCACGTCCGGCTGGACGGGCGACGCGGCCGACCAGTACCGCAAGCAGGCCGCGGAGCAGGCGGAGGCGATCAGCGGTGCGGCGACGGTCGCCGGCGGGATCAGCACCGTCGTGATGATCTTCGGCGAGATCGTCGCGTTCGTCCGCGAGTTCATCCGCCAGCTGATCGCGGACGCGGTCGGCAAGCTCATCGCGTGGGTCCTGGAGACGGTGTTCTCCCTCGGCTTCGGCACCCCCATCGTGGTCGCGCAGGCCGTCACCGCGATCGCCAAGTGGGCCGCGAAGATCGCCGACAAGCTCAAGGAACTCTGCGACGCGATGCGGCGGGTCTCGCCGCTGCTGGGCAAGCTGGCCGACGTCTTCGAGAAGATCATCAAGATCTTCGGCAAGATCGCGGGCAAGGTCACCGGCCTCGACGTCATCAACACCAAGAACATCAAACCGGGCGGATTCATCCAGCGCGGCGGCAGCGGTGGCGGATCCGGCGGGACCGGCGGTGGCGGCTCGGGCTCAGGCGACGGCCCGGACGGCGACGGTTCGGGTTCCGGCAGCGGCGACGGTTCCGGCAGCGGCTCCAACGGCGACAACTCCGGGGGCAACTCCGGCGACACCAACAGCGGCCCCAACGACAACCCCGGGGGCAACTCCGGCGACACCACCGGCGGCCCGAACGGCGGGTCCAGCGGAGACACCCCGTCGAACACCACTCGCGGTGGTGACGGTGGCGGCTCGTCCACCCGCTCCGACAGCGGTTCTCCCAACCGCACCGGTGACGGACCGTCCACTTCGGACGGAAACTCCGCCGGTGGTGATGGTTCCCCCGGCACCGCCCGCTCCGACACGGCGACGCCGCAAACCCGGTCCGACGGTGGCTCTCCCGGAGATTCCGCCACCCCGAACCGCACGTCCGATGGCGGCTCGCCCAGCCCGAACCGCACGGACACCGGCGGTTCGCCCGCTCCGCACACGCGGGCGGACAGCGGCGGCTCCCCCGGTAACACTCCCGACGGCGGCTCCCCCACACCACACACCCGCACCGACACCGGCGGATCACCCAGCCACACACCTGACGGTGGCTCCCCGACCCCGCAAACGCGCGCCGACACAGGCGGTTCCCCGACCCCGCACACGCGGGCGGACAGCGGGGGCTCCCCGAACAACACCCCCGACGGCGGCTCCCCCACACCACACACCCGCACCGACACGGGCGGCTCACCCAGCCATGCCGGCGACGGCGGCGGCTCACCCCGGACCCACGGCGGTGACGGCGGCGGCTCGCCCACCCCTCGGTCCGACCCGTCGCCCGGCCACCACGGCGGCAACGACGGCGGCAGCCTCACCCGGCCGACCGACAGCGGAACGACGACCAGCGGTACCGCGCCGACAGCACCGCGCCTCGGCGACGCCGGCCCGTCACCCATGCCTTCGCAGCGCGGCGGTCCCGGTGGCGACACTTCGCACGGCGTTCCGCCGCAGAGCCAGCCGGTCGCCGGAGGCATGCCACCCCAAGGCGCTCCGGGGGGCACGCCCGGCGGCACCCCGGGTTCGCCCGGCGGCAGGCCGCAGGGCGGCGGTTGGACGGGAACGCCCGGTTCGCCACGCACCCCGGACACGAACGCTCCGCGCACTCCCGACACCCACACCGGTCCCGGCCAGACCGGTCCCGGCGGACGGCCGAACCAGCCGCAGCCGGTCGCCCGGGGCAACGACTTCGGCCCCGGCGCCCAGCCGCACACCGGCTCACCGAGCACGCACGGCCCGGGCAACCGGCCCGGCGGCACGGGTCCCGGCAACACCGGTCCGGGCGGCCGCGGCCCCGGTGGCCACTCCGGGCCTCCGCCTTCGCCGGACGGTCACGACCCCGGCGGGCACGGACCGCGCCAGGATCCGAACGGTCACCCCGACGGCACACCGCACGACCGCGGGCCCGACGGCGAGCCGGATCGTCCGCTGACGCCGGACGAGGTCAACCAACGGCATTCCGAGAGCACTCCCGCGGGCAGCTCGTACCACCGCGGCGACTCGGACATGGGCGACCTGCCGCACCGGGTCCAGCCGGATCCGGACGGCCGCTACACCGTCGACGTGCACGTCACGCCGGACGGGCACGCCCGGATCGGCAACCGCACCTACACCCCGGAAGAGTTCGCGGACATCCTGCGGCGCAACGGAGATTACGACGGCCGCCCGATCCGCTTGATCGGCTGCGACGCCGGCTCGAACGATTTCGCGCGCCGTCTGTCGCGGGAACTCGACACCGAGGTGATGGCGCCGAGCAAGCCGGCGTGGACCGATTCGAACGGGCGTGTCTTCTCGTCCGACTACGAGATCGGCCCCGACGGCCGCCCCCGGCCCAAGATCCCGCCGAACGGCGAATGGGACGTCCACAGCCCCGACGGCACCGCCCGCCGGGCGAGCGACGACGGCTTCACTCCGGACACGTCGCACGCGGACAAGCAGGACGTGGACGCCGACAGCGCCCGCGATCGCGGCCGGGACTTCCCTTCACAGCACGAGATCGAGGGCGGCTGGCAGGAGCCGGACTACACCCCGCCTCGCCGGGACGTCACCTTGCAGCCGGGCGAGCGGTTCTACGATCCCAACAACCCGAGGCCCCTGGACCCGAACACGAAGTACGAGGTCACCGACAGCTCCGGCCGGCGGTCGACCATCTACACCGACGACTCCGTGCCGCCCAAGATCACGCATATCGACGCCGACGTCCCGAACACCAGGATCGGGTCCGATCCGTCCAACTCACTGGCGAACCCGGACACGGACCGCCTCCTCCCCGACGTCGACTACCGGGTGCACACCGGCGAGGGCAGGTTCGAGTTCGGTACCGACGGCACCAGCAAACCGCAGCTGGACCTGGACGACTTCGATCCCCCCGCCAACGCCAGGCCGGAAACCGTGCCGAACTGGGACCCCAGTGCGAATGGCGACGGCCCGTTCAGCAACAAGCCCCGGTCGGAACTCACTCCCGACACCGCGTACAAGGTGTACGCGACCGACGCCAACGGCAACAAGGTCCTGCACGGGACCTTCTACACCAACAACGAAGTGCCGCCGCGCTTCACTCATATCGAGACCCGGCCGGACGATCCCAAGAACCGCTGGATCAACCCCGAGACCGGTGACAAGCAGACGATGCACGACGCGCAGGCGGGCAGGCCCGACGGCCTTCCGCTCAAGGGTGTCAAGTACAAGATCGGCGACTTCAACTACCACGCCGACCAGTACGGCAACAGCCCGGTCTCGTTCGAGCCCGACTACTCCACCAAGGCGGGACCGCGCGGGAACACGAACGTCATGACCCGAATCGGCGCGATCGGCGTCGCGGACACCGGCCTGCCCGCGCGGGGCGGCCACACCGGGGACCACGCCTCCGGCGCGGGTGGCGGCCGTATCGCCGGCGCCCCTCAGGCGCATCCGCAGAACAACCACACCAGCGGGAGCGACGAGCACAACTGGGCGTACTCGGAGACCGACCGCCGGACGGCCGAAGCCCGCGGTGGAGACCACGGCAGAGTGCGGACCTGGCTCGAGAAACCGTCCGTCAGGGAGACCCCGGACCGGTGGCACACCATGTCCGAGAGAATCGCACCGGACGGAACCCGCACCTACAACTTCAGGAGCTTCGTGAATGTCCCCAACCCCGCCCCCGTCGCCCCCCACACCCCCCTCCGGCCAGAGCCCCCGGCAAATGTCTGATCAGGAGCGGGCCGATCAGCTGGTCCAGCAGATCGGCGCGGCCGTGCTGCGGGAGGCGCCGGCGGGCTGGCGGCGGATCGATCTCAAAGCCACCATGGCCACGATGGTCGAGGAGCTGGCGATCACCGTGATCATGGAGGACGGAAGCAGCGCGCAGATGCAGCCGCCCGACATCCAGGCGGCCCTCCAGGAATCGCGTCAGGCCCTTTACGAACCGGGGAAGGGCACCTGGTTGGCCATGCGGCTCATCCTCGACCCTCCTGGTTCGTTCGCCGTTCACTACAACTTCACCTTCGATCCGCGGTGGGATCCTCCTGTCCCGGCGGTGGTCTACCAACGCGACCTCGAGGCGTTCCCGCGCGACGAGGAGAACATTCCGGCCTGGTACCGGGCACGGCTCGAAGCTCAGCAGGAAGGAGCTGAGCAGGCGTGACGATTCCGGCCAAGTTCGGTGACGTCGACCAGGAGCGGATCCTGACCGAGATCGCCGATCAGCTGAAGTTCCTGCTTCCTCCTGGCTGGGACTACGTCCAGATCAAGTACAACGCCATCGGCGAATACCGGGAAACGGCCGCCATCGTGCATTCGGTGGCGGAAACCCTCACGCCGTGGACCCCGCCGGAGGTCATCTCGGACCTGTTCGCCGAGCTGCGGGCGGGAGCCGCGAACCCCGTCGGGGGCACCTGGCTGGGCGCCGTGTTCGAAATGCGTCATCCGGGTTCGTTCAGGGTCAACTTCAACGGAACGGCGGAGCCGGAGTTCCGGAACCCGCCGCCCGCCGAAGCCTTCTCGGATGAACTTCGACGCTTCCCGCGCGCGGCCGAGAACATCCCGGACTGGCTGCGGTTGCGGGCCGGCGAATCCGGCGACGGCTCCTGACCGGCGATCGGAAGCCTGAAAGAGGGAAGATGACCCAGCCACCGGCGCCCTTGAACCAGCAGCAGCAACAGCAGCTCGTCTGGCAGATCGGCCATGCCCTCGCGACGCCGCTGCCGCCGGGCTGGCAGCAGATGCGCGTCGAGTTCCGGGCGGCGGGCAGGCATGTCGAGGTCGACCTGCTCGTCACCGGTCAGGACGGTCTGCCGCGACCGGCACAGCCGAGCCCGGAAGCCGTGCAGTTGCTCGGGAACCTGCGGGCGGGGATGTACCAGCCCGGCCGCGGGACCTGGCTGAGCGCGATCCTGGTCTACGGTTCCGCGACCGTGCTCAGCACGGATTTCCTCGTGGACGTGGAGCCGCCATGGCGGCAGGCCCCGCCTCCCATCGGCTTCCAGGACGAACTGCGTTTCTTCCCGCGCGCCGAGCAGAGCGTCCCGCCGTGGCTGCGGCAGCGCGCCGGGCTCGACACCGCACCGGCGGCCGAGCCTTCGGTGGCGACTCCGCTCGCCGAGACCCCGGAGGCGCTGAAGGTACCGCGGGTCCACGACGGCCTCGACGAGTCCGGGCGCCCGATGGTGAACCGCGAGCCGCTTTCCCCGGCCGAGCGGGACCGCGTGCTGGAGTACCTCGACGGTGCCCCGGTCGTACTCGCGTCTCGGACCTACGACGCCGACGCCTTCGATCCCGACAGGGAACCGTTGGTGCCGTTGAACTTCCGCACGGACGGCCGGTGGTACTGGCCGGGCGCGGTCGCCTACTACCTGCGTGAGCACGACGTGGCGCCCGATCCCGAACTGCTCGGTCACATCCGGGCGCTGCGGTTCACCCTGCCCGAGGTCGGGGAGCCCGAACGCGAACTCGCGGTCGCCGCGATCACCGGCCAACCGTCCACTTAGGACCGAATGATTCGCGGGTGATCCGCGGCCGGATGATGCCACCTGACGGATACGTCACGTGACAAGTTCACGGTCCGGGTACTCTTGACGACGGCGGCGAAGGCGACCAGGGAGCACATATGGCACGGGGGAACATCGGCAGGGTCCGGGCGACCCGTTCCGCCGGGATGCTCCCGGTCGTGCTGGCCCTCACCTCGGCCGCGCTGCTGACCGGCGCCGCCGTCTACACGGTCGACCGCGCCGGTTGCGTGGATCCGGGCCAGTACATCCGGCACGACAACCACATCGAACTCGTCGGCGGCTGCGTCGACGGCTCGGAACTGCCCGCCGTGCCGAAGGGGACTTCGCACGAGGCCGACGCGAAGAGCGGCGTCACCCCCAGCAACTTCCGCCCGTAACCGGGTTCTTCCTCCCACCACGCCGCGCTGACCAGCGCGAACAGGAGCAAGGGACCTTTGCTCTCACTTGCTTAGCCTGACTAAGCGAGCGGTAGCAAAGGTCCCTTGCTACCACGCGCGCGGCGGCCCCGACCAGGGTCTCGGGTCACTGTGTGGGCTCTGGGACATCTGACGTCCCAAAACCCACACGCTCGGTCAGCGTCGCTACGCGAGGTGAAGGGTGTG
Organism: Amycolatopsis sp. cmx-4-54; assembly: GCF_046548895.1. Lineage (NCBI taxonomy): Bacteria > Bacillati > Actinomycetota > Actinomycetes > Pseudonocardiales > Pseudonocardiaceae > Amycolatopsis > Amycolatopsis sp. cmx-4-54. The sequence goes on along the minus strand of NZ_JAEBEJ010000003.1, from coordinate 685,340 downwards.
GGGAATAGGGACACTCAACCCGGGGAGCGGTAGCAAAGGTCCCTTGCTCACTCCCCCTGGGCTCGGGGCGGTCAGCCGAGGGCCTTGGCCAGATCGTCGACCAGGTCGCTGCCGTCCTCGATGCCGACGGACAGGCGCAGCAGGTTGTCCGGCACCTCCAGGGTGGACCCGGCGGTGCTCGCGTGGGTCATCCGGCCCGGGTGCTCGATGAGCGATTCGATCCCGCCCAGCGACTCGGCGAGGATGAACAGCTTCGTCTTCGACGCGACGTCGAGCGCGGCCTGCTCGCCGTCGATGTGGGTGAACGAGATCATCCCGCCGAAGCGCCGCATCTGCTTCGAGGCGACCTCGTGCCCGGGGTGCTCCGGCAGGCCCGGGTAGTAGACGCGCTCGACCTTCGGGTGCTTCAGCAGCATCCGCGCGATCAGTTCGGCGTTGTCGCTGTGCCGCTCCATCCGCAGCGCGAGCGTCTTGATGCCGCGCAGGGTGAGCCACGCGTCGAACGGGCCGGGCACCGCGCCCGCCGCGTTGCGCAGGTAGAACAGCTGCTCGCGCAGCTCGTCCTCGTTCGTCAGGATCGCGCCGCCGACGACGTCGGAGTGCCCGCCGAGATACTTGGTCGTCGAGTGCAGGACGACGTCGGCGCCCAGCGAAAGCGGGTTCTGCAGGTACGGGGTGGCGAAGGTGTTGTCGACGACCAGGCGAGCGCCGGCGCCGTGCGCGACCTCGGCCAGCGCGGCGATGTCGGCGATCCCCAGCAGGGGGTTCGTCGGCGACTCGCACCAGATCAGCTTCGTCTCCGGCCGGATCGCCGCGCGGACCTCGTCGATGTTCCCCAGGTCGGCGACCGTGTGCTCCACACCCCACAGGCTGAGCACCTTGTCGATCAGCCGGAACGTGCCGCCGTACGCGTCGTTGCCGAGCACGAGGTGGTCTCCGGGCCGGAGGGTCGCCCGCAACAGAACGTCACTGGCCGCCATCCCCGACGCGTAAGCCAGACCGTGCCGCGCGCCTTCGAGCGCCGCCAGCGCGACCTCCAGCGCGGTGCGCGTGGGGTTCGCGGTACGGGAGTACTCGTAGTCGCCTTCGCGCGTGCCGCCGACACCGTCCTGCGCGTAGGTCGAGGTCTGATAGATCGGCACGATGACCGCGCCGGTCCGGGGATCAGGGGTCTGTCCGGCGTGGATCGCGCGCGTCTCGAAGCCCAGCAGAGAGTAGTCGTCGGCCATACGGTCAAGGGTACGACCACCCGTGCCGGATCCCATCGTCTGGGAGCGAACTCACCACTGACCGGGCGGCTGTCCCTGCTGCCGGCCACCGGGCGCCGGCGGGTATCCGGGTTGCGGCGGTGGATATCCGAAGTTCGGCGGCTGCACGGCGCCGGCGGCCCCCGGCTTGGCCGCGAGCCAGCGCGCCGTCGGCGGGACCAGCGCCAGCACGAGGGTCGCGATCGCCGGGATGAGGACCACGAAGAGGAGCCAGCCGAAACCGAAGAACAGGGTCACGCCGCCGTACGAGAAGTGGAAATGCGCGTCGAACGCCCGGAGCAGGAAGGTCAGCGCCACGAACCCGATCGCGGACGCGGCTCCGATCACGGTGAGCAGCCGTCCGGCGCGCTTTCGCAGGAGCAGCATGATCCCGCCGCCCAAGAGCAAAGCCGCGCTGACCAGGTCCAGCACCGCCCCGACCACGAAGAACGAAATGAAGTAGTGGGACAGCTCGATGACATGGGACACCAGTCCGGCGAGGAACCAGAGCCCGCCGAGGATCGCGAGGATCCCGGCGATGATCGCGGTCGCGCCGCTCGGCTGCCGCACCATCCCCGGCGGCGGGTAGGCACCGGGTGCCGGGTATCCCTGCGGCGGGTATTGCTGGTAAGTCATATCTCCCCCTGTCGAATTCCTGGCCCATCGACTACGCCGGATCTCACCATCCGCCCTGCCGGGTGGACTGGTTCTGCGGCCGGTACGGCTGCGTCGGGGCGGGCCGCCGGCGCAGGTACCGGAAGGTCTGCGGGAGCACCGCCAGCAGGAGCACGAGCAGTCCGAACATGACCATGGCCAAGCGGAGGACGCCGTCGAAGGTCGAGAACCGGAACAGGATGTCGAGGTGGATCCGGTACGGCACGCGGAACGCGATCGGTTCCAGCACGACGGCCAGGATGGCGAGCAGCGAGCCGAGGATCAGCAGGATGGCGCCGATCAGCGAACGGAAGAACGTCGTCAACGCGCCCATCAGCAGGAGCAACGCGGCGAGCAGGTACAGCACCAGCTCGACGAGCGCGAAGCCGGGCAGGTTCGAGAGGCTGAACCCCGACGGGAGCCCGATGAAGTAGCGGATCGGGATGAAGCCCGACGCGAGGGCACCGACGAGGCCGAGCACCGCGGCGATGATCGCCGTCGCCCCGGAGGGCCGGTCCTGCGGTGCGGGATACCCGAAGGCCGGCGGTCCGGGCTGCTGGGCGGGATATCCGTACGGACCGGTCACGTCGCTCCCCGTCGGCCAAGTATGGGTTGACGGCGCTCACCCTAGCCCGCTGGGCCTGGCCGCGGCAGGCGAATCGGGAGACCCCGGTGAAAACGGAAAAACCCCCGGCGAATGCCGGGGGTGTTCCGAACGAAACCGTTCAGTGGCGGTGAATCACCACTGCTGCGGGGGCTGACCGGGCTGCTGGCCCGGCTGGCCGAAACCACCGCCGGGCGGACCCTGCTGGCCGGGCTGCTGCCCGAAACCGCCCTGCTGCTGCGGAGGCTGACCGAAGCCGCCCTGCGGCTGGCCCGGCTGGGCGAAACCACCGCTGGGCGGACCCTGCTGGCCGGGCTGCTGCCCGAAGCCACCGGGCTGCCCCTGCTGCGGGAAACCACCCGAGGGCGGCTGACCGGGCTGACCGAAGCCACCCTGCGGCTGACCGTACTGACCAGGCTGGCCCGGCTGGCCGAAGCCACCTTGCGGCGGACCGCCGAAACCGCCGGGCTGGCCGCTCTGCGGAGCGCCCAGCACCGAACCGCCGCCACCGAGACCCACGAACTGCGCGGTCGCCGGGATCAGGCCCAGCACACCGACGATCAGGATCACGATGCCGAGGAGCAGGTGCAGCAGGCCACCGCCGATACCGGCGCCTTCCCTGGCGGACGGCGGCAGCTTGTCCAGGAAGTCCGACGACGGGGTCGAACCGCTGAGCAGGAGGACGCCGAACAGCACCAGCAGCGCACCACCGACGGCGACGATGATCGGCGCGATCTTCTTCACCGTGCCGGGGAGCTTGCCCGCGAGAGCGAGCCCCACGCCGCCGGCGATCGAGACGAGCGATCCGACCAGAAGCATGATCACGTAGAACCAGGTCGCCCCCGGCCCGACCACACCGGCCTCGTCCAGGAACTTTTCGATCTGCTCCTGGTTCGGAGCGCCGTCGAAGACCTTCGAATAGTCGCTGGCGTCACCGAAGTAGACGAACGACACGATCAAGGCGATCAGGCCGAGCAACGCCACGACACCGCCGGCGATGAACCCGAACATCGAGTTCCCGCCGCCACCGCCCGTGGGGGCGGGGCCATAGACCTGCGGCGGTCCGCCGAAACCGGGCTGCTGGCCGAAGCCGCCCTGCGGCGGTCCGCCGAAGCCCTGCTGCGGCTGGCCGAAACCTGGCTGCTGCTGGCCCTGCGAGGGGTCGAAACCGCCCTGCTGGGGGCCGCCGAAGCCCTGCTGCTGACCGAAGCCGCCACCCTGGGCGCCGTAGGCACCGGCGGACGGGTTGTCGGCCGCGCTCGGCGGCGGGGCGTACGGGATGGCGGGCGGCTGCGAACCCGGCGGCACGAGCTGGGTGGACTCGGCGGTGGGGCTTTCCCCGCCGCCGCTCACCGGCTGCACGACCTGGGTCGCGTTCGCGTCGCCAGAACCCGGCTGGACCGGCTGCACGACCTGCGTGGGCTCCGGCGTGTCGCCGAACCCGCCGCCATGGGGCTGCTGCTCATAGGAGGGCTGCTGCCCGTACTGCGGTTGCCCGTAGTCGGGCTGAGCGGGCTGGCCGGGCTGCACCACCTGGGTCGGTTCCGGGGAACCGAACGGGTTGTCTTGTTGCGGCTGAGGGCCACTCGGGGGTCCCTGCGGTGGCTGGGCGCCACCCCAAGGCTGATTCGGTGGCTGCGGAGCACTCATTTGGGTCTTGAACCCCCTTGACGAGGACATAAAAGTTCAACTCACCGGACACGCTATCGGATAGCCGGTCGGGCCGCTCGTAACGCCCCGGCCCGACCAGCCGATGAAATGCCTCTTTACCGTCCCGCGAGAAACGCGAGCAGGTCGTGCCGGGTGACGACCCCCGCCGGCTTGCCGTCGACCAGCACCAGCGCACCGTCCGCGCCCGAGAGCGCGTTCATCGCCACACTCACCTGTTCACCGGCGCCGATGGTCGGCAGCGGCGGCGACATGTGCTGCTCGAGCCGGTCGGCCAGCTGGGCCTTGCCGGTGAAGAGCGCCTCGAGGAGATCGCGTTCGTTGACCGCGCCGACGACCTCGGCCGCCATGACCGGCGGTTCCGCGCTGACCACGGGCATCTGGCTGACGCCGAACTCGGAAAGGATCGCCACCGCTTCGGCGACGGTCTCGTTCGGGTGGCTGTGCACCAGGCTGGGGAGCGAGCCGCTCTTCTTCGTCAGGACGTCGCCGACGGTCCGGCCGCTGGAGTCCGGCGGGAGGAAACCGTAGGAGGACATCCAGCTGTCGTTGAACACCTTGGTGAGGTAACCGCGGCCGCCGTCGGGCAGGAGCACGACGACGACGTCGTCCGGGCCGAGGCCTTCGGCGAGCTTGAGCGCCGCGGCGACGGCCATACCGCACGAACCGCCGACCAGCAGTCCCTCTTCGAGCGCGAGGCGGCGGGTGATGTCGAAGGAGTCCGCGTCGGACACCGCGATGATCCGGTCGGCGACGTTCCGGTCGTAGGTGTCCGGCCAGAAGTCCTCGCCGACGCCTTCGACCAGGTACGGACGGCCGGATCCGCCGGAGTACACCGAACCCTCGGGGTCCGCGCCGATGACCTGGACGCGGCCGTCGCTGACCTCCTTGAGGTACTTGCCGGTGCCCGAGATCGTGCCGCCCGTGCCGACGCCCGCGACGAAGTGCGTGATCTTGCCTTCGGTCTGGCGCCAGAGTTCCGGGCCGGTCGAGTGGTAGTGGCTGGCGGGGTTCTCCGGGTTGGCGTACTGGTTCGGCTTCCAGGCGCCCTCGATCTCACGCACGAGGCGGTCGGAGACGTTGTAGTAGGAGTCCGGGTGCTCCGGCGCGACCGCGGTCGGGCAGACCACGACGCGGGCGCCGTAGGCCTTGAGCACGTTGCGCTTGTCCTCGCTGACCTTGTCCGGGCAGACGAACACGCACTTGTACCCCTTGCGCTGCGCCACCATGGCCAGCCCGACGCCGGTGTTGCCGGACGTCGGCTCGACGATGGTGCCGCCGGGCTTCAGCTCGCCGGAACGCTCCGCGGCTTCGATCATCCGCAGCGCGATGCGGTCCTTGACGCTGCCGCCGGGGTTGACGTACTCGACCTTGGCCAGGATGAGCGGCTGGAGCCCCTCGGCCAGTGCGTTCAGCTTGACCAGAGGGGTGTTGCCCACGAGGTCCACGATGTGCTCGACGTATTCCACTCCCACAGCCTAAACGCCGCAGGTCGCGATGTGCCCACTCAACTCCGGAGGATGATGTGTCACGGAAAAGAGTGGTGTGGATCGCGTTCGCCTTTGACCCGCACCTCCCGCCGGTGGAGGATGCGAGGTGAGCAACCGCTTAGCGCGTCTGGATCGAAAACAAGGGAGTGTCGTTCCATGCCCGAAGCCGTCATCGTCTCCACCGCCCGATCCCCGATCGGCCGCGCCGGCAAGGGATCGCTGGTGAGCATCCGTCCGGACGACCTCGCCGCGCAGATGGTCCGCGCCGCGCTCGACAAGGTCCCCGAACTCGACCCGACGCAGATCGAAGACCTCATGCTGGGCTGTGGTCTCCCCGGCGGCGAGCAGGGCTTCAACATGGGCCGCGCGGTCGCCGTCGCACTCGGCTACGACCACCTGCCCGGCTGCACCATCACGCGGTACTGCTCCTCCAGCCTCCAGACCACCCGCATGGCGTTGCACGCGATCAAGGCCGGTGAAGGCGACGTGTTCATCTCCGCCGGTGTCGAGACGGTTTCGCGCTTCGCCAACGGAAGCTCGGACTCCTGGCCGAACACGCACAACCCGCTGTTCGCCGACGCCGAGGCCCGCACCGCGCAGGTGGCGGCCGAGGGCGCCGACAGCTGGACCGACCCGCGCGAGAACGGCGCCCTGCCCGACGTCTACATCGCGATGGGCCAGACCGCCGAGAACCTGGCGCGGCTGAAGAACGTGTCGCGCGAGGAGATGGACGAGTTCGGCGTCCGCTCGCAGAACCTCGCCGAGAAGGCCATCGCGGACGGCTTCTGGGCGAACGACATCACGCCGGTGACCCTGCCGGACGGCACCGTGGTCTCGAAGGACGACGGCCCGCGCGCCGGCGTCACCCTCGAAGGCGTCTCCGGTCTCAAGCCGGTCTTCCGCCCCGACGGCCGGATCACCGCGGGTAACTGCTGCGCGCTCAACGACGGCGCCGCCGCGGTGGTCATCATGTCCGACACCAAGGCTCGCGAACTGGGGCTGACGCCGCTCGCCCGCGTCGTCTCCACCGGCGTTTCCGGGCTGTCGCCGGAGATCATGGGCTACGGCCCGGTCGAAGCGTCGAAGCAGGCCCTCGCCCGCGCCGGGATGTCGATCGGCGACATCGACCTCGTGGAGATCAACGAGGCGTTCGCCGCGCAGGTCATCCCGTCCTACAAGGACCTCGGGATCGACCTCGACAAGCTGAACGTCAACGGCGGCGCGATCGCCGTCGGCCACCCGTTCGGCATGACCGGCGCGCGGATCACCTCCACGCTGATCAACTCGCTGCGCCACCACGACAAGCAGTTCGGCCTCGAGACGATGTGCGTCGGCGGCGGCCAGGGCATGGCGATGGTCCTGGAGCGCCTTTCTTGATCCTCTGACCTGCGAAAAGAGAGCAAGGGACCTTTGCTACCGTTTACTTAGCCAGGCTAAGCGAGTGGTAGCAAAGGTCCCTTGCTCCTCTTCTGGCGCCTAGTGGGTCATGATCGGCGGGGCCGCGGCGGCCTCGCCGTCCGCGCCCTCCGGCAGCGCGGGCTTGGTCTTCGGCAGGAACGCCGCCGGGATCAGGCACAGCGCGAGCAGGATCATCGACCACAGGAACGTCGTCGAGAACGCGTCCGCGGTCAGCCCCGAAGCCGTTTCGCGCGTCGCCGGGTTCAGCACCGCGGCCGTCGCGGCCAGCTGTCCCTGCGCGGTCGGCACGCCGAACTTCCCGGCGAGCAGCGCCGCCAGGATGATCGACAGCACCGCCGCCCCGATCGCCCCGGCGGTCTGCTGCAGGATGTTCGTCGCCGTCGACGCCTTCGCCATGTCCTCGGACTTGAGCGTCTGCAACGCGGCCGAGGTGATCGGCATCATCGTCGCGCCCATGCCGAGCCCCATCACGAACAGCGCCGAAAGCAGCAGCCAGTACGGCGTCGCCGCGGTGATCTGGGTGAAGGCGATCAGGCCGGCGAGCATCAGCACGAGACCGGGCAGCACGATCTTCCGCGCGCCGATCTTGTCCGCGAACCGGCCCGCGATCGGCATGGTCAGCATCGCGCCGACCCCCTGCGGAGCGAGCAGCAGCCCGGCGTTCATCGCCGATTCGCCGCGCGCCAGCACGAAATACGTCGGCAGGAGCAGCATCGCGCCGAAGAACGCGACGCAGAAGAAGGTCATCGTCACCATGGCGACGGAGAACGACGGGTTCTTGAACAGTTTCAGATCGACCAGCGGATTCGCCACCCGGTTCGCCCGGATCACGAACGCCACCAGCAACGCGACCCCGGCCAGCGCGGGCAGCCAGACGTCCACCGCGCCGACACCGCCCGCCGCCGGGATGTTCGAAACACCGAAGATCAGCGCCGCCAGGCCGGGCGAGACCATCAGCATGCCGAGGAAGTCGAACCGCTCACTGGGCTCCGGCCGATCCTTCGGCAGCAGGCGCCACGCCATGGCCATGGTGATCAGGCCGATCGGCACGTTGATGTAGAAGATCCAGCGCCAGCTCACCGCGTCGACCAGCCAGCCGCCGAGGATCGGGCCGCCGATCGGGCCGAGCAGCATCGGCACCCCGAGCACGCCCATCACGCGCCCGATCCGGTGCGGTCCGGCGGCCCTGGTCAGGATCGTCATGCCGGCGGGCATCAGCATGCCGCCGCCGAAGCCCTGCAGGACCCGGAACACGATCAGTGATTCGACGTCCCACGCCATGCCCGCGAGCATCGACCCGATCAGGAACAGCCCGATCGCGGTCATGTAGAGGCGTTTGGTGCCGAACCGGTCCGAAGCCCAGCCGGTGATCGGGATGACCGTCGCCAGGGCGAGCATGTAGCCGGTCGCGATCCACTGGATGGTGTCGAACGAGGTCTGGAACTCGATGGTCAGCTTCTGGAGCGCGACGTTGACGACCGTCGTGTCGAGGATCGCCATGATCGCGCCGAGGATGACGACGCCGGCGATCTTGAGCACGCCCGCGTCGAGTTTGTCGCCGCCCGGTGCGGCCGGGCTTTGCGTTGACATGAGAAATCCGTCCCTGATGCTCGGTGTCCCCGGGACGCGACGACCCCCGTGGTCGCGACTACGGACTCGATGCCCGGCCTCGCGCCGAGCTTCCCCAATCGAGCTTGTGCATTAATGCGCAAGCTCAGTACGTAGCCGAGGGTAGCCGAACACCGGTTTTACCTGCCAGCTTTTTCCCTGCACGCGGACCTGAAGGGCAGATCCGCACACGACATGTCACCAAGAGTGATCAGCAGACGCTGTCGGTCGGGGCCGGGTTGCCGAGCCCGAACAACGGTCGCAGCTTGAGCCCGATCCAGGTGCCGCCGAGCGCGAAGACGCCCCACAGCCAGCCGTGCAGGCTGCCGACCGAGATGCCGCCGAGGTAGGCGCCGATGTTGCAGCCGCCCGCCATCCGCGCGCCGACGCCCATCAGGATCCCGCCGAGCACCGCGGCGACGGCGGTCCGCCACGGGATCGAGCTGTGGATCTTCCACGCCCCCGCCGCCGCGGCCGCGACCCCCGCGCCGATCATGATGCCGATGTCGGTGAGGCTGTTCTTGTCCTTCCAGATCGGCCCCGCCAGTGACGCCGCGTTCGCCTTGATCCGCCAGAACTCCCAGGCCTCGGGGTGCAGGCCGAACACCTGCAGGATCTTGGCGCCCCACAGGCTGAACGCGCTCGTGACACCCCAGATCCCGCCGGAGACCAGGAAGACCGCGCCCGCCAGCACGCCGAGGACGACGGCGCCGACGAGGATCGGCCACGAGCCACGGTAGATCCGGGCGAAACCGCGCGCGGTCGGCACGACGTCGACCGGCGGCGGGTTGCGGCGCTTCTGCACGAACCGGGTCCCCAGCACGATCGCGGCGAGGACGGCGATGGTGATCACCCACGAACCGAACCAGCCGACATGGTCGGCGAGCAGGACGCCCTTGAACTCGGGCCAGCCCGACAGCAGCGGATACGCCCACGTGTAGAGGACGGACCCGGTGATGAAGCCGCCGAGGGTCAGCACGATCGTCGACTGCCCGGAACCGACCGCGAACAGCGTTCCCGAAGCGCAAGCGCCACCCAGTTGCATGCCGATGGCGAAGATCGTCGCGCCGGCGAACAGCGCGAGCCCCAGCCCGCCCGCGGTCGGGTTCGGCGTGCTGCCGAAGAGCCCGGATCCGGTGCCCACGATCAGCGCGATCAACGTCGCGGCCGTGCCGAGAAGCAGCGTGTGCGCCCGCAGGCCCTGCCCGTTCCCGACCGCGATCAGCCGGCGCCAGGCCGAGGTGAACCCGAAACGGGAGTGGAAGAGCGCGAGGCCGAGCAGCAGGCCGAGGATGAGCAGGACACCGAATTTCGCCCCGTGTGCGGCCCAGACGTACCAGGTCAGCCCGACCGCGAGGGCGCTCGCGACCGCCAGCGGCACGACCTTGACCGGCTCCTCCGGTCGCGGGACCGGGGCGGCGCAGGAGGTCGGGAAGTCGAGGAGTTTCTTCTCGCCGGCTTGGGTTTCGGTCGTCGCCACCAGGACTCCAGGTCGATCGGCGGGGTGGGGGACGAGCAACGTTAGGACCGGTGACCGTCCGGACGCAGCCCGTCCCACACTGTGCGACGAACGGAGGCGCGCGCAGGGCCGGATGGCGGCGGTAGCAAAGGTCCCTTGCTACCTGGTGCTCATCACACAGACCGTCGAAGGCGGCGTCGAGTAGCTCTTGAGGTGGGTCGCGTCCGTGTCGTCGCAGGTCGCGACGCCGTCGACCACCTTCAGGACCTCCGCGTCCCGCGCGGGATCCGAGCAGGGGACCTTCTGGTAGGCCACGCTGTCGGCCAGGAAGTTCTCGAGACAGTCGCCCTGCTTGGCGTCGAGCATCATGCAGAGCTTGTACGAGGCGAAGGTCTTGTCGACGGTGAGCTGGTCGTACTCGCCCGCCGGGCAAGCGCCGCCCGCGTCGGTCTTCGCCCCGGCCTTCACGTTGGCCTCGGCCGAGCCGCAATCCGCCTTCACCGGGTCCGCGCCGACGTCACCGAAAGTGGTGATCGCGTAGCAGTCCCCCACCCGGACGTCGTCGGTGTTCGAGAGGTACCCGAAGATCCACGACGCCGCGCTCAGCACCACGATCGCGACCGGCACCAGGAGGCCCGCCCAGAACCATTTGGAACGCCTCGGCCTGGCGGGTTCGCCACTGTGCTCGGTCATGGGGCCAGCGTATTCGCGGAGACGGAAAAGGGCGCCCCGATCGCTCGGAGCGCCCTTTCGCGAAAGCCCGGGTCAGTCGTTTTGGAAGTACGACAGCAGCCGCAGGATCTCGAGGTACAGCCAGACCAAGGTGGTCATGAGACCGAAGGCGGCGAACCACGCCCACTTCGACGGCATGCCTTCGCGGATCATCCGGTCGGCCTGGTCGAAGTCGAGCAGGAAGCTGAACGCCGCGACACCGATCACCACGAGGCTGAAGATGATCGCGATCGGCCCGCCGTCACGCAGCGGGTTGAAGCCGAAGAAGCTGGTGACGAGGTTGACCAGCATCAGGATCGCGACACCGACGACGGCACCGATGATCCACTTCGTCAGCTTCGGGGTGACCTTGACCGCACCGGTCTTGTAGACGACCAGCATCGCGATGAACACACCCGCGGTGCCGATGATCGCCTGCAGCGCGATACCGGGGTACAGCGCTTCGAAAAGACCACTGATCGCACCGAGGAAGACACCCTCGGCGGCCGAGTACGCCAGCGTGAGCGGACCGCTCGGCTTCTGCTTGAAGATGATGACGAGCGAGATCACCAGGCCGACGAGCATGCCGCCGACGAGCGCGCCGATCACGCCGCCGCTGATACCGGTGATCCGGCCCGCGGCGTCCACGGGCAGCTGGCTGATCGCCCAGATCGCGGTGAGCACACCGGTCACCAGCGCGGTGCCGAGGCTCAGCGCCGTCTTGATGACGACGTCGTCGACGGTCATCGGACGGTCGTCGGCGCCGGCGGAGGTCTGCGGAGGGCCGTAGCCGGGCACGCCGCCCTGGGGTTGGTTGAAGCCTACGTTGGGTCCGTACTGCGCCGCACCACGCGGCAGGTTCCGGAACGCCGGGTTGCTACTGGATCGCACCTGATCCTCCTGGATCTACTGGCACCTGCATCGGGTTCAACGACCGCGGGGGCCGCCCGGTTCCCGTCGAAGTAAAGACGACTTTACTCACAAACGGCGCGACGCCCATCCCCCACACCGTATGCGGCGGAGATCACCGACCGTTCACCGATACCCCACCTGATGCCCTATTGCCAAAACCGCTGATCACACGCCACTCTCCACGTTGCGTGTTCGGATAAACACCGAAGGCGTGTCGGGGAACCTATCGATCGTGTGACCTGCGCCGACGTAAATGCGCCGGGCAGAGCACGGCCAAAGGAGTCAACACACCATGGGGTGGACCTCACGCCCGAGCGTGCGTTCGCGCGCCTTGACCAGCCTGATCGCGACGTGCCTGCTCGGCGCCTTGTCCGCCACCGTCGCGGTGACACCGGCCTCCGCCGCCGACCCGAAACAGGGCTTCGGCTTCGAAGTCACTCCCGGCCAGCCCTTCGGCGGCCATGATCAGGAAAGCGACTGGCTCGGCTCCTACGTCGTCAACGGCATTCACGTGTTCTGCGTGAGCTTCCAGCAGAAGGCGCCGGACACGAACGAGGAGTACGAGCCCGGCGACGAACTGCTCGACAAGTGGGGAGAGAAGCTGCCGGATGACATCGCGGCCAACATCTCCTACCTGCTCCTCCGCTACGGCGGAACGCAGGACAACGCCGAAGCCGCCGCGCTCGCCCACCTGCTCCATTCCTGGACGGCCAAGCCGCGATCCGACGCCGACACCGACCCGACGCTCCCTTCCAGCAAGATCGGCTACAAGATCGAGGACCACCTCGACAAGCTGAAGGTTCAATTCCCCGAGGGCGCCGCGGCCGTCGAGAAGCTGACCGCGGACGCCGAGGCCAACCGCGGCCCGTGGACCACCGCCATCACGCCGCCGAAGGAAGACCAGCACATCGGCACCGCGGGCGAGTGGACGATCAGCGTCAAGAACGCCAAGGGCAAAGGCGTCTCCGGAGTGCCCGTGCAGCTCACGCCGTCGAACGCGACCGTCGACGGCGGTGAGAGCACCAAGCCCGCGTCGACCTCGAAGGCGAAGGCCGAGAAGGCCACCACGGTGAAGACGGGCGAGGACGGCACCGTCACGGTCAAGGTGACGCCGACCGGTGACCAGCCGAAGCTGGCCAGCTCGCTGTCCGCACCCGCGGACCGGCCGTACGTGCAGTTCCCGGTCAAGACCGGAGTACAGAACGTCGTCTCGACCGGCGGCGAGAAGGAACTGAAGGCCCAGGGTGTCGCGGTCGTTTCCAAGCCGGGCAAGGTCCAGGTGACGAAGGTCGACGCGAAGACCGACAAGGGCGTCGCGGGCGCCGTGCTGCGGATCACCGCGAAGGACAAGACGACGGCCGCGGTCGGCCACGACGGCAAGCCCCTCAACGGCGCCGACGGCAAACCCGCCGTCGTCACCACCGAAGGCGAGAACGGCGCCGTCACCGTGGAGAACCTGCGGACCCCGCAGGAGATCTGCGTGGTCGAGGTCAGCGCGCCGCCGGGCTACACCAACGCGTTCGACCCGAAGAATCCGCCGTCCGCCTGCGGTGAGGTCAAGCCGGGTGAGACGCTGGCTCTCAAGGTCGCCAACACGCCCAACGAGGTACCGCGCACCATTCCCGCCGGTGACCGGCCGGTGGCGATGATGCAGGGCACCGTCGAGAATTCGGCGTCGACCGCCGGCATCCTCGGCGTCGGCGCGCTCGCGCTGCTCGGTTCGCTGATGGTGGGCGTGGCCGCGCGGCGGTCTTCGCGACGCTAAGAGGTTCTGGAATGTCAGTACGACGCGGGTTCGCGCTGGGAGCCGTCACGGTCCTGTGCGCGGACCTCGTCGCGGCCCTGCTCATCTGGCCGCCGACGACAGTGGTGACGGGGACGGCCCAGGCCGTCTCCGTCCCGGTCGCGGGTGGAGCGCCCGCCGCTCCCGCGCAGCAGGAGGTCCCGCCTTCGCCGGACGTCGTCCCCACGACGCCGACGGCCGCCCCGCCGGCGTCGTCGTCGAAGGCGCCTGAAGCCCCGAAACCACAGGGGCCGGGGACGATCCGGCTGCCCGCGGGCGGCGCCGCGAAACTCGTGCGGAAGGAACTCGGGCCGGGCGCGGAACTTCCCGTCCCGGAGAACCTCGGCGAGGTGACCTGGTGGGGCGCCGAACTGAGCGCGGCCACCGGCGCGAGCGTGTTCGCGGGCCACGTGAACTGGAAGGGCGCGACGGGCCCGTTCGCGGAACTGTGGACCGAGCGGATCGGCGGCACCGTCACCGTGGTCGACAAGGCGGGCAAATCCTGGCAGTACAAGGTCTCCCAGCTGATCACGCTGAAGAAGAACGAACTGCCGCAACGGGCGGACGAACTGTTCGGCCAGTCCGGTCCACATCGGATAGTCCTCGTCACCTGCGGCGGCCGCTGGGTCGGCGGGGAGACCGGATACGCCGAGAACCGGGTCGTCATCGCCGACCCGCTCTAGTTACCCGTGAGTAACTTCACCGGTGCCGTGGTGGTCCTCGCCGTGCCGATGCAGCAGAATGCCGGGGGACGCGGGCGAGCACGGTGAAGGGTGAGGCTGATGGCGACTTTTCTGGTGACCGGGGCGACCGGACTGATCGGGCGCCAATTCACCCGGCTGCTGCTCACCAGGGACGACGTCGACAAGGTCGCGCTCGTGGTCCGGGCGTCCTCCCGGGACAAACTCGCGAAACTCGTGAACGCCTGGCCCCATCCGGAACGCGTCACCCTTGTCACCGGTGATCTCGGCGAGCCGCTGCTCGGCGTCGGTCAAGAGGACCGAGAGATGCTTCGCGGCGTCGATCACGTCGTCCACCTCGCCGCCCTGTACGACCTCACCGCCGACGACGAAGCCAGCATCAAGGCCAACGTCGAAGGCACCGCGCAGGTGATCGCGCTCGCCGCCGAGCTGACCGCGGGCTGCCTGCACCACGTGTCCTCGGTCGCCGTCGCCGGTGACCACGAGGGCATGTTCACCGAAGAGATGTTCGACGTCGGCCAGCGGCTCCTCACGCCGTACCACCGCACGAAGTTCGAAGCGGAGCGCCTCGTCCGCGAGCAGCAGGACGTGCCGTGGCGCGTGTACCGGCCCGCGGTCGTCGTCGGGAACTCCGAGACCGGCGAAATGGACAAGATCGACGGCCCGTACTACCTGTTCCCCGCGATCAGCAGGCTCGCCGGGCTGCCCGACGTACCGATCGTCGGGCCCGACCTCGGCGACACCAACGTCGTCCCGGTCGACTACGTCGCCGAATCGCTGAACGCCCTGATCACCACGAAGGGGCTCGACGGACGCGCTTTCCACCTGGTCAACCCGGAACCGCAACCGGTCGTCTCGGTCTACAACGCCTTCGCGAAGGCGGCGGGTGCGCCGACGATCTCCGTGCAGCTCAACGACCGCTTGTCCAAAGGCATCGTCAACCTGGTGAAACTGAGCGAGCACATCCCCGGCTTCACGATCGCGCGCGACGCCGTGCTGGAGCGGCTCGGGATCCCGCCGGTGCTGCTGGAGACCATGGCGTTCCCGTCGGTGTTCTCGTCGGCGTCGACGCGCAAGGCACTCATCGGCTCGGGCGTCGAGGTGCCCCGGATCGAGGACTACGCGCCGACCCTGTGGCGCTACTGGCGCGAGCACCTGGACCCGTTCCGCGCCCGCAAGCACGGCCCTCGCGGTGAACTGGACGGCCGCCGCGTGATCATCACCGGCGCGTCCTCGGGCATCGGCCGGGCGACCGCGATCAAGGTCGCGGCCGCGGGCGGGGTGCCGCTGCTCGTCGCGCGACGGCAGCACGAGCTCGAAGAGGTGCGGGACGAGATCATCGCCGCGGGCGGTATGGCGTCGGTGTACCCCGCCGACCTGACCGACGAGGAGTCGGTGCACAAGGCCGTCGACGCGATGCTCGCCGAGCACGGCCGGGTCGACATGCTCGTGAACAACGCCGGCCGCTCGATCCGGCGGTCGATCAAACTGTCGTACGACCGGTTCCACGACTACGAACGCGCGATGGCGATCAATTACTTCGGCGCGGTGCGGCTGATCCTCGCGGTACTGCCGCATATGTCCGAGCGGAAGTTCGGGCATATCGTCAACGTGTCGTCGATCGGCGTGCAGGGAATCGCGCCGCGCTTTTCGGCCTATGCGGCGTCGAAGGCCGCTTTGGACTATTTCTCCCGGATCGCCGCGACCGAGACCCACGGCGACGGAATCACCTTCACGACCATCCACATGCCACTCGTGCGCACGCCGATGATCCGGCCGACGAAGATCTACGACGCGTTTCCGACCAAATCCCCGGATCAGGCCGCGGACATGGTGCTGAAGGCACTGCGGGAACGCCCGAAGCACATCGGCACGCCCGCCGGGCAGGCGATCGGACTCGCGTACACGCTCACGCCGGGACTCACGGATGCCGTGGCCTACCAAGGATTCCGGGTGTTCCCGGATTCCGCGGCCGCGGGCGGTGAAGGCGGGCTCAAGATCGGGAAGGGCGAGCAGCATCTGTCCCGGGCGGCGATGGCGCTCGCCCGGCTCAGCCGCGGCTTCCATTGGTGACACTGCGCACACGGGTGGCGGCCGTTCAGGTGAGGGAACGCAGCTGAGAGCCGACACACGTCGGTGAATCACCAAGCCTGGCAACGGCGACCCCGCGTACGCAGGTACCGTCGTGGCCATGGTTCCCGAGCGAGACAACGGCCTGTTGCCCCTGCGGCGCGAGTACACCCAGGCCTGGCACGGCTTCGACCGGAACGAAGTGCGCCAGTATCTGGATCATCTCGAAGCCCAGCTGCATCGCGTGATCACCGACCGCGACGCCGCGATCGCGCAGGCGACGTCGGCCACGCGCGAACTCGAAACCGTCCGCCACGAGGTGGCGAAGCTGAACGCCAGGATCGAGGAGCTGAAGAAACCGCCGGAGCGGCTCGAAGACCTCGACGAGCGGATGCAGCGCACCGTCACGCTCGCGCAGGCGCGTGCGGAAGAGATCACGAAGCGGGCCGAGGTCGCCGCCGAGAAGCACTGGGCGTCGTCGAGCGAGGCTTCGAAGAAGCTCCGTGAGCGCTACACGCGGCTCGTCGCCGAGCTGGACAAGCAGGCGGACGCGCTGCACTCGGAGCACGAATCCGCGCTCGCCGAGACTCGGGCCGAGGTCCAGCGGCTGACCGTCGAGGCCGCCCAGCGCCGGGAACTGCTGGACAACGAGGCCGAGCGCAAGCGCCGGAAGATCGAGCGCGAGTTCGACCAGACGATCGCGGCTCAGCGCGCGTCGCACGAGAAGCACATCGCCGACCAGCAGACGGCCAGCAAGAACCAGGCCGAGCGCCGGATCGCCGAGGCCACCGCGGAGGCGAAGCGCCGCATCGACGAGGCCACCTCCGAAGCCAAGCGCCGGCTCGACGAGGCCACGACGACCGCCGCCCAGCGCACGACCGCCGCCCAGCGGAAGGTCGAGCGGCTGGCGGAGATCCGCGAGCAGGCCCGCAAGAGCCTCATGCAGGCCGACGAGGTCCTGAAGGGCAGCGAGGCGATGCTCGCGGCGCTGCCCGAGGAGTCGGTGATCCCGCACGCTTCGAAGCTCGTCGGTGGCGACGGCAAGGCCGAGGAGAAGAAGCCGGCGGGTAAGCCCGCCGAGCCGCCCGCCTCGAAGGCCGCCGCCCCTGCCGCCGCAAAACCTTCTCCCGCCAAGCCCGCTCCTTCGGCGCCTGCCGCCGCTGCGCCGAAGAACGGACAGAGCGAGCAGAACGGCCCGAAGACGAACGGGCAGAAGCCGTCACCCGCCAAAACCGGCTCCTGACCAGCGCGAAGTAGCAAGGGACCTTTGCTGTCACTCTCTTTTGGAAAGTGATAGCAAAGGTCCCTTGCTCTCTTTTCGCAGGTCAGCGCGGTGACTGTGTGGATTTTGGGACGTCAGATGTCCCGAAATCCACACAGTCGGGAGCTGTCAGGACGCGGTGGTGCGCGGCCAGGGATTGGCCGCTTCGAGCTGGGCGGCGAGGCCCAGGAGGAGCGCTTCCCCGCCGGGCGCGGCGACGAGCTGGACGCAGGCCGGAATGCCCGAAGGATGCACCCCGATCGGCACGGACATCGCCGGATAGCCCGCGAGATTCCACAGCCCCGCGAAACCCGCCACCCGCACGGACGGCAGCACGTTGGCGATCCATCGGCTTTCATGCCAGGTGCGTGCCTTGAGCGGGAGCGTCGCGATCATGGGCGTGACCAGGACATCGTGGTCGATGAAGAACTCCTCGGCACGCTCCAGCCAGCGTTCCCGCGTGCTCTCCCGGACGCGTTCGGCCATCAGCCGCCCGAGCCGGACATGGGTACGCGTCCGAGGCTGGAGCGCGGCGAGATCGAACTCGGCCGCCTGTTCGGCCGGGCCCGCGACCCAACGCGCCAGGAGACCACCGATCGCTCCGGCGCTGTACCGGGGCGTGCCCGGCGCGACGGTGTGCCCAGCTGCGCGGAACAGCTCTCCGGCTCGCGTGACGGCCCGGCTGAACGCGCGCGGCAGCGGGGCCCTCGTCAACGGAACCTGAGTCGACAGGGCGATGCGGGACGGCTTCGGGTCGGTGAGGTCAGCCAGCCCGGGCTGTTCGGCGAGGACCGACATCAGCACGGCGGCGTCGGCCACGGTGGTCGTCATCGGTCCGTGCGTGGACAAACCGAACCAGCCGTTCTCCCCCGGTACCCGGACCACGCCCTGACCCGGTTTGAGACCGACGATCCCGCACATCGCGGACGGTAGCCGGATCGACCCCAGCCCGTCCGTACCGTGCGCGATCGGAACCAGCCCGGCCGCGACGGCCGCGGCACTCCCACCCGAAGAACCGCCGGCGGCATAGGACGGATTGCGCGGATTGCGCGCCGTCCCGTCCGGATCGTCACTCGATGGCCAGATGCACAACTCCGGCACCCGGGTCAGGCCGACGATCACCGCACCGGCCGCACGTAACCGCCGAGCTATCTCACCGTCCTCTGTGGACAGAGTCGGCGAACCCGCGCGCGAACCCCACGAGGCGTATTCGCCTTCGACCGGCGCGACGTCCTTCACCGCGACCGGCACTCCGGCCAAGGGCAGGTCCGCCAGATCCGCGCGTTCGGCGACAGTGGCGGCCTCGGCGAGTGCCTCCTCCGCCCTCACCCGGCGGAACGCGCCGATCACCCCATCCACCGCCGCGATCCGGGCCAACGCCTCACGCGTCACCTGGACCGGATCGAGTTCCTTGGCACGCACAGCCGCCGCGATCTCCACTGCCGTCTTGACCATCCCCGCACTTTAGAGCGGGTGGCGAAGATCAGACAGGCGAACTTCGCCGAGTCCGGTTCGAACGCCGGGAAGTCGGTGTAACTGTCGCGGCCTGCGCCGAAGTAGACGGCGGGACACGGAGAGCGAATCGGCGGGCAGATCGGGGTTCGCGATGAACAAGCTGCCGAAAGCGACCACGTCCCCGGCCGGTCCGGCGACACCGCGGGATCCACGTCTGATCCGTGTCAGGTGTTCGGGTCACGGCCCATCAGTCCGAGCAGCCTGTCCTGCAGGGGCGCGTCTTCGGGCACTTTCACTTCGGGACCGAAGACGACGATGCCGGGCCCGAACGCTCCGGGAATCCTCATCTGATCGGGGATCGCCTGCGCCGCCGGCCACATTCGGGCGACCTCGTCCGGATCGATCGTGTCGTCCTGCCCGGTGGCCCTGGCCAGATCCCAGCCGTGGATCACCATGTCGGCACTGACGACCTGGTCGATGTGCTGCTCCGCGGTCATCTTCCCCGTGGGTGTCTCGTGTTCCGCGGCCGCGAGTACGGGATCGGCGAGGATGGCTTCGACGTCGGCCCGAGCGGCGCGGAAGGCACCCAGCGGGTCGGCCAGGAGCGACGGCGCCGGCCCGAGGTCACGTCCGAAGGGGCGCAGCATCGCGCCGTGCATGTCGACGATGTGCCCGACGACATCCCTGGCGTTCCACTCTTCGCACGGAGATCTGCTCTCCCACCGCCCGGTTCGGACGGCGGCGACCTTGCTCTCGAAGGCGTCGGCCCGGACGCGATAACGGTCCGCGATGGCGGTCATCACGCCTCCACCGAACGGCCGTGACGTCGAAGGACCTCGTCATGACGATCTCGAGATCGCCCGATTTCGTCACGAAGAGAGTTCATCCCATAACCTTGCGGTTCCATAACCATGCGGTAATTTACGACGCCCCTGATCGGGTTGTCAACGACGCGGCCACGCACCAAAGGGCACGCGAGCGCGTACGAAAGGGCAGCGGGGGTTACCGTCGACAGCGGCATGGACGACGAACGAAACGAGCCGATGAACTCCGGGCGACCGAAGACGACGAAGCGGTGGGCGACCGTCATCCTGGGAACCGCCGCTGTCCTGGCCACCAGCGTGCAGTGCGGTACCGCGAACGACCAGGGCGGATCCGCGCAGCCGGCGGGAACGGTACCTCCATCCAGCAGCAGCGCGGCCCCGAGCAGGCCCTCGCCGTCACCGAGGGCGGAACAGGCGCCGGTCGCCGGCTGCGAAGCCGTCATCGCCGGGATGAGCCCCCGGCAGCGGCTGGCCCAGCTGGTGGTGGTCGGCGTGAACGCCGGTGACCCGCAGGCCGCGGTGAAGCTGGTACGCGATCAGCAGGTCGGCGGGATCTTCCTCGGCGGCAACGAGACGGCCCTGCTGAAGAACCGCGCACTGGACGAGGTCCAGCGCGCCGCGAAGGTCCCGGTGTCGGTCGCGATCGACGAGGAAGGCGGTCGCGTCCAGCGGATCGACGCCCTCGACGGCGACATGCCGAGCGCCAGGAAGATGGCCTCGACGCTGACGCCGTCGCAGGTGCGGGCGAAGGCGGCCGAGCGAGGACGGCAGATGCGAGCCCGCGGTGTCACCGTCGATTACGCGCCCGACGCCGACATCACCGACCAGCCCGACCGCGACATCGTCGGCGACCGATCGTTCGGCGCGGACCCGGAGGTCGCTCGCAAGTACATCCTGGCGTTCGCTCAGGGCCTGCGGGACGCCGGGGTGCAGCCGGTATTGAAGCACTTCCCCGGGCACGGGCACGCCACCGGGGATTCCCACAAGGGACTGGTGCGAACGCCGCCGCTGGCTTCACTGCGGAAGGTCGACCTGGTGCCGTACCGCGACATCGGCGAGTACGGCGAGATCGGCGTCATGGTCGGGCACCTGGACGTACCCGATCTCACCGGCGGCACCCCGTCGACCCTGTCGGCACCGGCGTACCGGCTGCTGCGGAAGGATTACGCGTTCGACGGCCCGGTGATCACGGACGATCTCGGGGCGATGAAGGCGATCACGGCGCAGTACCCGCTCCCGGCGGCCGTGCTCAAAGCCCTGCAGGCGGGCGCGGATCAGGCGTTGTGGTCCTCCGGCGGCAACGTCGGGACGGTGCTGACCACCCTGGAGCAAGCGCTCGCGTCCGGTGATCTCCCGGCCGCCCGGGTCGACGAGGCGTTGAGGCGGGTTCTGACCGCGAAACACGCCTGCGGCTGACCGGCCGGTCCGAAAACTCAATGAACACAATGCTGACCAGGCCCGCGTCAGGAGTGACCCTGATCACCGCCCTGCCGCCCGATCAAGGAGGATCGCGTGCCTGGTCCCACGAAGTTCCTGCGCCGTCTCGCGCTGACGGCCACCGCCGCCGCCGGGCTTAGCCTGTTGGCCGCCCCGGCGGCGTCGGCGTCGGTGCCGGCAGTGCCGTCGGCGATCGATCATCCGGTGCGGACGACCGGCTGCCAGCGTCCCTCCCCGGTTCCCGCCGGGACGACGACGCTGCGGACGCTGACGTCCGGCGGCCTGGTCCGCGAATACACGGTGCACGTTCCGGCCCGGTACCGGCCGTCACGGCCGTACCCGCTGGTGTTGTCGTTCCACGGCCACAAACGAACGTCGGAATATCAGGAGCAGCTGTCCGGATTTTCCGCCTATGACGCGATTTCCGTCTATCCGCAAGGACTTCCGGGCACGGACGGCGAATCGGCGTGGACCGGCGCGCCGTATTCGGCGGCAGCCGACGACGTGCTCTTCACCAGCGATCTGCTGAACACGCTCCAGCGTGAATTGTGCGTCGACTCCCGCCGGATCTACGCGACGGGCAAGTCGAACGGCGGCGGATTCGTCGGCGTCCTCGCTTGCCGGATGCCGGGCCGGATCGCGGCGTTCGCTCCCGTCGCCGGCGCGTTCTACCCGCAAGGTGGCGATTGCCACCCGTCGCGTCCCGCTCCGATTCTCGCTTTCCACGGCACGGCCGACGCGACGATCCCCTACACCGGGAATCCCGCCAAAGGCCTGCCGGCGCTCCCGGACTGGCTCGCCGCGTGGGCGGCCCGGAACGGCTGCCACCCGCGCCCGGTCCAGAATTCGCCGAAAACCGACGTCACCGTTCAGCGCTGGCTCGGTTGCTCGCTCCAGCATTACCGGGTGACCGGCGCCGGTCACGTCTGGCCGAGCACCGCACCGAACAACGACTCCGCCACACCGACCGTCATCGACGCGACTCCGGTCATCTGGAAATTCCTGCTCGCCCACCGCCTGCGTTAAGAACTCGTCGATTCCCCTTGCCGGACCGGCACCCCCGGCGCTACCGTCGAACTGACCAGATGACCGGATAAGCAAATTCGGTCACGAAGTCAGAGACTGGGAGCGCACGTGGCAGACCGTCCGGACCGCACCGCCGGCCGCGCCGATCGCATCCTCGACGCGGCCGGCGTCCTGCTGACGCGGCTGGGCTATCGCAAGGTGACCATCGAGGACATCGCGAGTCAGGCGGGCATCGGGAAGGGCACGATCTACCTGCACTGGCCCACGAAGGAAACCCTCTTCCACGCGTTGCTCCTGCGCGAATCCCTCCGGGCCGCCGAGAATCTCCTCGCCCGGCTGGACGAAGATCCGGCGGAAGTCGTCCCGCACCGGTTCCAGCGGGCGGTTTACCTCCACACCCAGCAGAACCCGTTGCTCGGCGCGCTCATCACCGGCAACACCGAACTGCTGGGCCGGTTGAAGAAACATCCCTTGCAGGACCAGGACGCGGTCGTGACCGAGCGGTACCTGAAGACGATGACGGACCGGGGCCTGCTGCGCGACGACATCCCGAACCTGCTGTTCTCCCTGCGCGCCTCGGCGCTCGGGTTCTACCTGATGGACAGCTTCACCGCCGACGGCGCCGACCTCGACTCCGAGGAGAAGGCCGACGCTCTCGCGCACATCATCCGGACGGCGTTCGAGCCGCCGGAGCCGCCGTCCCCGGCGAACGTGGCCGCCACCGCGGCCGAAGTGATCCAGGCGTTCCGGGATCTGATCTCGTCCTATCGCGCCTGGATCTACCGGAAGGACGGCCCCGAGGAGCCCGCCTGACCCGGGCTCTCCACCACTGAAGAAGGGGGCAAGCCATTGACCACGATCGCCGAAAGCTGGGGCGTCCACGAAGGCCAGTTCTGGCTCCGGGGGGAATTCCCGGCCGAACCGGTCCGTTTCGACCCCGAGACGGGCATGTGGAACGTCTACGGCCACGCCGAGGCGCTGAAGACCCTGAGTGATCCCAAGGTGTTCTCCTCCGACACCACCCGGCTGATCCCCGAGGAGCTTTCACCGGACAAGGACACGTTCGTCGAAGGCAACCTGCTCGTGATGGACCCGCCGGACCACAAGAAACTGCGCACGCTGGTGAGCCACGCCTTCACCCCGAAGGTCGTCGCGGATCTCGAACCGCGGATCGCCGCGCTGACGAACGAACTCCTCGACGTCGTCGACGGCGCGGACTCGATGGAACTGGTGACCCATCTGGCGTACCCGCTGCCGGTGATCGTCATCGCCGAACTGCTCGGCATCCCGGTGAGCGATCGCGACCTGTTCAAGGAATGGGTCGACACGTTGCTGCGGAACAGCCAGCAGCGGTCACTGATCAAGCAGACCGAGGCGGACAAGAAGGCCGCCGAGGAGACGACCGCCCAGGTGAAGAACCTGGTGAACTACCTTGCCGAGCATGTCGACGACCGGCGGCGGAACCCGCGTGAGGACCTGCTGACCAAACTCGTCGAAGCCGAGGTCGACGGCGCGAAACTCACGCAGAACGAAGTCGTCAACTTCGCGAACGTGCTGCTGCTCGCCGGGCACATCACCACCACGATGCTGCTCGGGAACACGGTGCTGTGCCTGGATTCCCATCCGGACGAGTACCGGCGCGTCCGGGAGGACCGGGCATCGCTGCCCGCCGCCATCGAGGAATCGCTGCGTTTCCTCAGCCCGTTCGCACTCGTCGCCCGCGCCACGACGACCGAGGTCGAACTGGGCGGCCGGACGATCCCGCCGGACAGCATGCTCGCCATCTGGGTCGCGGCGGCGAACCGGGATCCGCGTACGTTCACCGATCCGGGCACCTTCGATCCGGCGCGGGCGCACAACCCCCACCTGGCCTTCGGACGCGGGATCCATTTCTGCATCGGCGCCCCGCTCGCCAGGCTGGAGGGCAAGATCGCGCTCAACCTCCTGCTGGACCGTTTCCCGGATCTGCGCACCGATCCGGCCGCTCCGCCGTCGTTCATCCCGAGCCCGAACATGACCGGGGTGAACAAGCTCCAGCTGTTGCTGAAGCCCTAGCGGTCGGCGTACCGGGAGGCGAGCGGGACCACCACTCGCGGGACCCGCTTCCCGGGCGTGTACCGCAGTTCGGTGATGTTGCCGTTCGGCACGAGGTAGGTGTCGGCGAACGTGCGGAATCCGCGCATGGCCTCGCTGTCCGGCGTGGTGATGCCGGTCAGCAGTGACCACATGACCGCGCGGATGAAGAGTCCGTGCGTGAACACCGCGATCGGGCCGGGTTCGCGTTCTCCCAGCCGGGCCAGGAATTCCTGGGTCCGGGTGAAGAGGGCCGCGAAGGATTCCGCGCCGTTCACCGCGTGGTGCGGATCGGCACGGGACCAGTAGGCCTCCGTGTACGGCTTACGGGTGGCCGTGGTGGTGACCTGTCCATGGAGTTCGCCGAGAAAGGCGAACTCCTGGACAGGCCACTCCTCGCGCTCCGCGCCGGGGAACCGCTCGATCGTCGGCTCGGCGGTCTGCCGCGCCCGCAGGAACGGCGACGTCACGATCAACCGTGGCGGTTCGGCCAGCGAATCCGCGATTTCGCGGGCTTGGCGTCTGCCGAGTTCGGTCAGCGCCGAAGCCCCCGGCTCCCCGCCGGGAAGCCCCGCGTTGGACTCGCTTTCCCCATGCCTGATCAGCCACACTCGCGCCACGATCGCCTCCTAGACCCCCAGTGCGTCGACGATCGCATCGACTGCGAGTTGATCGCGACTTCCAGGATGCCCTATCCACCGCCGGAACGGCGGGACTCTCAACGGCCGAACTGTCCCGGCGAGCGCCCCTCGCCCGCGGGGCCGCGGTACGCCTGCGCGATGTCCAGCCACTGGTCCGCCAGCGCACCCTCGGCACGGACGTCGAGGTCGTCGCGGTGACGGCGGCGCGTGACCAGAAGGCAGAAGTCCTCGGCGCTCCCGGTGATCCGCTCGGGCGAGTCCTCGGGGCCGAACGTCCACAGCTGGCCGGACGGTGAGGTGATCTCGAACCGGAACTCCTGCTCCGGCGGAGTCAGGCCGCGCGCTTCGTAGCCGAAGTCCCGCACCCGGACGGCGAAGCCGACGAGGTACGCGAGCCGGTCCGTCCGCTCCGGCCGCACCCCCAGCGCGTCCGCGATGTCCTGTCCGTGCGCGAACAGTTCCATCATCCCGGCGCAGGCGAGGATGGCCGGCGGCAGCGGGTTGACCAGCCACGGGACGACCTGGTCGGCCGGGACCGCGGCGAGGGCCTTGATACCGGCGTCGCGTTCGGCGCGCCAGCGGCTCAGCAGGACCTCGTTGGGGTCACCGAGGTAGTCGTGGAGGGCCCCGTTGACGGCGGCGTCGAACCCGCGCGCCATCGACGACTTCGCGAGTTCGGCGAAGGCCCGCGGCTCGGCCGCGGACAACCCGGCGATCTTGAAGATGAACGCGAGATGCGCGATCTGGTGTTTGACCGACCAGCCCGTCGCGGGCGTGGGCCGGTCCCATCCCGCGTCGTCGAGGCCGGCCACCAGGGCGTCGACCTGTTCACCCTCCGTGGTGAGGTCCCTGATCACGTTCCGGAAGTCAGTCACCGTGCCGTCCTCTCGCCGTTTCCACCCTCTCGAATGATGCGGACGAGCCTGGCCGTCGTCTTCTCTTCGTGAGCGCCATCGGAATCCGGACTTGATTCTGGAGCCGGGTCCAAGTTCTACCCTCGTTTCATGCGAACCGAAGCGACGAAGGCGCTGACGGCGTTGACCATGTCCGAGGTGACCTCCCGCGCCGGAGTGCGGCCGGACACCGTGCGTTACTACGAGCGCATCGGCCTGCTGCCCACGCCCGCGCGGACGACCGGGGCCCACCGGCGCTACGACGAGGGCGTCATCGACCGGCTGCGGTTCATCCGCGGCACGCAGCGGCTCGGGCTGACGCTGACGGAGATCGGTGACCTGCTGAGCGTGCGCGACACCGGCGTGTGTCCGTGCGAACCCGCCGAAACCATGCTGGAACGGCATCTCGCCGAGATCGAAGCGGAGATGGCGCGACTCGGCGAGCTGCGCGCCGAACTCACTTCCATGCTGTCCGGGATGTCCGGGGAGAACTGCGCCGACCCGGTGCCCGGCGCCTGGTGCCCGCCCGGCTGTGCCCCCGAGGGAGGAGGTGGATGACCATGCGCAACGACGACTGGTGCGATTGCGACTGCTGCGGCAGCGGCTGCTGCTGACCCGCTTCGGCGGGACCGGCCGGGCTTGACGTCACCCGGCCGGCCATCCGAGGTCACTCCTGCGGCAACAGCACCGTCTTCCCGATCCGGTCCTTGCAGACTTCGGCCGAATACGCCATCAGACCGCCCGCTTTCAGGGCCAGCTCGCGACCAGGACGAGCCCTCGCCGTCATCGGGCGCGAGCCGGGCTGAGCACGCTGACCGAACGCGAGCGGCAGATCGTCACCGCCGTCGCGCAGGGCGGCACCAACGCCGAAATCGGCGCGGCACTGCACCTGAGCGAAGCGACGGTGAAGACCCACATCACCCGGATCTTCGCGAAACTCGACGCGGCCAACCGGGTCCAGCTGACAATCTTCGCCTACGAAGCCGGGCTTGTCGCTCCCTGAACATCCGTCGCGAGCCCGGCGAGGACGGCGGCGGCCTCCTGGGGGTGGATGAGGAACCGGACGTGGCTGCTCACGAGCGACCGCACGTCGGTCGGGTTGTCCGGGGTGAGCGCGTCCGCCTCCTTGACGAACCGGTCCTGCAGCGCGAGCGGCATCGACCGGTCCTCGGTGAGCCGGATGTAGGTGCGCGGGATCCGACCCCAGGTGGCGGCGTCGGCGAGTCCGGTTCCGGCGTCGAGGCTCTCGTCCGGTTCGAGAGTGTTGAGGTACGCGAAGAACTCCTGCTCGGTGCCGTCTTCGAGCATCGCGTTCTTCAACGCGGCCAGCAGCGCGGGATCGGCCGTGCGCCAGTTCATCCGGAGCGCGCCGAGTTCGGCGGGATTCGCGACGACGACCCCGCCGACGTCGTTGAGCGCGCTGCTCGCGTACTCGGGTCCCTGCATGTACTCGCCCACCGTCGCGTCGACGCAGCACCACGCCGAGATGTAGACGATCCGGTCGATCAGTTCGGGGACGGCGTTGCCGACGCCGGTGAGCACGAGCCCGCCGCGGCTGTGCCCCACCAGGATGACCGGGCCGTGCTCGGCGACCTTGCGCACGACGTCCACCACCTGCTCGACGGCCTCGGCCAGCGTGACACCCGCCTGGTTCGACGGCGCCGTGGCCAGCGTTTCGAGGTCCTGCGGCGCCTGGTAAGCGGCGTGGAAACCGGCGGCGAAGCCGTGTCCGGGGAGGTCGACGGCCAGGGTGCGATGGCCGAGCAGCGCGAGCTCGCGTTGCAGCGGGCCCCAGGTGAAGGAGGCACTGCTGGAACCGTGCACGAAAACGTAAGTCGGAGTCACGGTTCGTATCCTGTCATCCCGGCTTTGCCTGGATGACGGCTCAGTCCGCGATGAGCACCTGGCCCGCCCCGTCGAACCGGTAGCCGACCCCGCGCACCGTCGTGATCGGCGTCAGCACGGGTTCCAGCTTCCCCCGGATCTTGCGGACGTGGACGTCCACGGTCCGCCCGTTGCCGCCGGACAGCCCCCACACCTGCGCCATCAGCGTGAGGCGGTCGAAGACACGGTCCGGATTCCGGCTCAGGAACAGCAGGAGATCGAACTCCAATCTGGTGAACTCCAGTACCTCGCCCCGCAACAGCACTCGTCGCGAATCGGGCTCGATACGCAGCGGTGGCGCGAAATCCGCGTCGACGGTCCGTGTCGTCAACGTCACCCCGACGGTGTCCTCAAAGGACTCGAGCAGGCGCGCGGCGATCGCGGCGGCATGTTCCGAGTCGGTGTTGACCCTTAACTCGAGGGTCAATTCGACGGCTGGTTCCCCTCTCACCGCGACCGACCGCGTCACCTCACACCACCCG
Organism: Amycolatopsis sp. cmx-4-54; assembly: GCF_046548895.1. Lineage (NCBI taxonomy): Bacteria > Bacillati > Actinomycetota > Actinomycetes > Pseudonocardiales > Pseudonocardiaceae > Amycolatopsis > Amycolatopsis sp. cmx-4-54. The sequence continues at coordinate 657,038 of NZ_JAEBEJ010000003.1, read as the reverse complement.
GACCGGGTGCCGGACGACGGCGTCGAACAGGTAGCCCTGAGTGTTGTGCGGGGTGACCTCCGGCTGGGTGGCACCGGTGATGTCCGTGGCCCGCGCACGCAAGGTGCGGGCACCGGAAACCGCTGGACGCCAAGGGAGTTCCCAGCGTTGCCAGCCCCGGTCCGCCGCCGCGCCGACGAACTTCACCGGCCGCCAACCGGCACCGGTGTCGACTTCGACGCGCCGGATCCGGCCGTTGCCCGACCACGAGCGGCCGCGCAGCACCTGCTTGCCGCCTGCGGCGAATTCGGCGTTCCACGGCAGTTCGAACGCGCTCTTGACCACCTGCCGGGTGACGACCGTGCCGTCGGCCGGATAGTGCGGCCCGAGCAGCCGGTAGTACTGCGTGTTCCACGGCGACACCAGTGGCGTCTCCGAAACCTCGATCCGGCCCAGCCATTTGATCGACGAGATCCCGACCCAGGACGGCACGACGAGCCGCACCGGATGGCCGTGGTCCGGCGGAAGCGGGCGCCCGTTCATCTCGTACGCCAGCAAAACGTCCTGCAACGCCTTCGCGACCGGCAGCGGGCGGCGTACCTTCCCCAGGTTGACCCCGCCGGTGACGTAGTCGGCGTCCAGGCCCTCCGGCAGGACGTCCACCGCGTGCCGCGTCATTCCCGCCTTGGCCAGCACGGTGGAAAGCCGGACGCCGCGCCAGCGCGCGACCCCGATCGCGCCGAGCTTCCACGCCGTACCGGACACCGCCTGCCCTTGCTGGCTGGAGAAGAAACTCCGTCCGTTGCCCGCGCATTCGATGGCGGAAGTGATCGTCTCCGCGGGCAATCCGAGCAAGTCTCGGTAGCTGAACTCGACCGGCCCCTCACGCAGCCCGGTCCCGAAGAGTTTCAGCCGCCAGGTGCCGGCGTCGATCGACGGTGTGGCGGTGTGGTTCCGGACGAAGAACCGTTCGACCGGCGTCAGATAACCCTCACCGCTCAGCGCCTCCCAGCGGGTCTCCGCGTTGGTGCCGTAAACCTCGAAGATCTCCGGCGGCAAGGGTTTCACGATCGGTGAGGCGGCCGATGCCGTTCCGGCCGGAAGCGCGCCGAGCGCCGTCAGCGCGAGCGAGCCACCGGCGGCCAACCGGAGCATCCCGCGCCGCGATATCCCGTCACCCCGCGCCTCCCCCGCACGCCACTGGGCGAGCCGAGCGCGGTCGTAGGTGGCTTCGTCGGTCAGGCCGGTTCCGGTCATGCGGGCCATTGTCGGCAGCGGCGGTGCGCGCGGACCAGGACGTCCACAGAGCGGAACGTGTGGTGCCCCGGACGGGGATCGAACCCGCACTGGGTCGATTTTAAGTCGACTGCCTCTGCCAGTTGGGCTACCGGGGCACCGACAGCCTAGGCGATGCCCTTCGGTTCGCCGCTTCAGTACACCGATATTCGCACGTGCTTCGCCTGCACCGGCACACCTTGAACGCCGTGAAGGCCTCCTTCCCTACGCTCAACGCAGGGAAGGAGGCCTTCACGGACTCACGAACTCAGGACTTCGACAGCCGGTCGAATTCCTCGCGCGGGTTGTTGATCTGACCGAGCGAGATGACCTCGCGCCGGAACAGGCCACCGAGCATCCAGTCGAACAGGATGCGGATCTTGCGGTTCCACGTCGGCATCGCCTTGAGGTGGTACGCGCGGTGGAAGAGCCAGGCCGGGAAGCCCTTGATCTTCAGGTTCAACGCGTCGGCGACACCCTTGTGCAGGCCGAGGCTGGCCACCGCACCCAGGTTCTTGTGGTAGTAGTCCTTCGGCTTGCCGCCGCGGATCACCTTGATGATGTTCTTCGCCAGCAGACGCGCCTGGCGAACGGCGTGCTGCGCGTTCGGCGGGCAGGTCGCGGTCGGGTCCTGCTCGGTACGCGAGAGGTCCGGCACGGCGGCGTTGTCACCGGCGGTCCAGACGTCGGGGTGCCCGACGACCTGCATCGCGGCGGTCGCCTCGACGCGGCCGCGCTTGTCGAGCGGCAGGTCCGAGCTGGCGAGCACCGGGTTCGCCTTCACACCGGCGGTCCAGATGATCGTGTCGGTGTCGAACTCGGTGCCGTCCGAGAGTACGACGTGGCCGTTTTCGAACGACTTCGCCGCTGTCGACAAATAGACTTCGATGCCGCGCTTTTCGAGCTGCTCGACGGTGTACACACCGAGCGTCTCGCGCACCTCGGGGAGGATCCGCCCGGCCGCCTCGACGAGCACCCAGCGGATGTCCTCGACCTTGAGGTTCGGGTAGTAGTTCTCCACCGCGAACCGGGTCATGTCCTCGAGTTCGGCGAGCGCCTCGATACCGGCGAATCCGCCGCCGACGACGGTGAACGTCAGCAGGCGCTTGCGCTGCTCGGGATCGAGCGTGCTGGCGGCCTCGTCCAGCTTCGTCATGACGTGGTTGCGCAGGTAGATCGCCTCGCCGATGGTCTTGAAGGCGATGCCTTCCTCGACCAGGCCCGGGATCGGCAGAATGCGCGCGACGGCACCGAGGGCGACCACGAGGACGTCGTAGTTCAGCTGCTCGACGTGCCCGTCGGCGGCCTCGACCGTCACGGCCTTGCGCTCGTGCTCGATCTTCGTCACGCGCGCGGTGAGCACGTGGCAGCGCTTGAGCACGCGCCTCAGCGGCACGACCACGTGCCGCGGTTCGATCGCACCGGCCGCCGCCTCGGGCAGGAAGGGGGCATAGGTCATGTGCGGCTGCGGGTCAACGACCGTCACGGACGCTTCGTTGGCCCGGAGCATCTTCTGAAGCCCGTACGCCGTGTAGAGCCCGACGTACCCACCACCAAGGACGAGGATCCGTGTCGGTTCCGACTTAACACCAGCCATATTTCTATAGTCGCACCCATCAGCTGAGATCGCTCGCAGACCCCATCCGGCTGTGACCAGCGTCGCCACGGTTTCCGCACCGATTCAGTTCAGGCCGGCCGCCGAGGTCGCGGAGGCCAGGACGTCGCACACCATGTCAAGGGTCAGGCGGCCGGTCTGGACATTGCGCTGCGACACGTGATAACAGCCGAAAAGGCGCAGGTCGCCGAGTTCCAGTTCGGCTCCGTGGCCGAACTTCGGGCGTGGCGCGGGCACCGGCCAGCCCGCGTCCGCGAGCACCGGCAGCAGCGCCTGCCAGCCGAACGCGCCGAGCACCACGACGGCCTTCAGCGTCGGTTTCAGCAACGCGAGCTCCGCCGCGAGCCACGATCGACAGGTTTCCCGTTCCTCAGGTGTGGGCTTGTTGGCGGGTGGCGCGCATCTCACCGGCGAGACCATCCGAGTCCCCCGGAGTTCGAGACCGTCACCTATACGGGTCGACGTCGGCTGCGACGCGACCCCGACCCGGTGAAGCGCCTTGAAGAGAACGTCACCGGACGGGTCGCCGGTGAAGAGACGGCCGGTCCGGTTCGCACCATGGGCGGAAGGGGCGAGGCCGACGATCGCCAGCGACGCGTCCGGCGGGCCGAAGCCGGGCACCGGCCGGGCCCAGTAGGTCTCGTCGGCGAAGGCCGCGCGTTTGACCACGGCGATCTCCTCGCGCCACGCGACCAGCCGCGGGCAGGCGCGGCAGCCGACGACCTCGGCGTCGAGTTCGGCGAGCGAGCGGAACCTCATAACGCCTCTTTCAGCGCGTCTCGGGCCAGCCGGTCGGCCTGCCGGGTGGTCTCCGGCTGACGGAACGCGGGACACAGCCGCAGCACCTGGCGGCACGCGTTGTCCAGCGAGATCTTGTGGCCGACGGAGACGTAAAGGGGTTTCACGCCGTCTTGGGTGCGCAGGACCGCGCCGACGACCTCGCCGTCGTCCAGCAGGGGCGCCCGCGAGCCACGATCGAACCCCGGCTCGTCGTGCTCGCCGACGAAGCGGGTCTTGCCGACCCCGACGGACGGCAGCCCGGTCACGACGCCGACGTGGCACGCGAGCCCGAACCGGCGTGGGTGCGCCAGGCCGTGGCCGTCGCAGACCAGCAGATCCGGGACGTGGTCGAGCGCGCGGAGGGCGTCGAGCAGCGGAGGCAGCTCGCGGAACGCGAAAAGGCCCGGTTCGTACGGGAACGAGATCCGGGAAACGACGGTTCGCTTTTCCACGACGCGGAATCCGCCGGTTTCGAGGGTGACCGCGGCGGCCGCGATGAGACCGCTGTCCTCGTCGTAGGCGACGTCCAGCCCGGTGGCCGCGACGATCTCTTGTGGACAGCGATCTTCGAGTTCGACCAGGCCACGCAGGGTTTCCTGGATCCCGGCAGCCTCCTGGGGCGTGTTCGGGCGATCATGCGCCGTGACGATGTCCACTCCTACAGACTGCCAGTAAGTTGGGAGCATGCCGGACACCAATCCCGATTCGAAGGCCGCCGACGAGAAGGACACCCCGTCGGTGGAAACCAAGGTCGAGCCGACCGACGACCTGGTCACCACGAAGCACACGCTGACGCTCAAGCGCAAGAAGCTCGCCTACACCGCCCAGACCGGGCGGATCGTGCTGCGGAAGGAGGTCATCACCGACGGCAAATCCGAGGGCTACAAGGCCAAGGCCGAGGTGTTCCTGACCTCCTACACGCTCGACGACGCGGAGCCCGGTTCGCGCCCGGTCACGTTCGCGTTCAACGGCGGGCCCGGCTCGGCGAGCGTCTGGCTGCACATGGGCCTGCTCGGCCCGCGCCGGGTGCTTTCGGGCGATGTCGACGATCCGGTCGCGCCGCCCTACGGGCTGACCGACAACCAGGAAACCCTGCTGGCGCACAGCGACCTCGTGTTCATCGACCCGGTGTCGACCGGCTACTCACGCGCCGTGGACGGCGAAGCGGCCAAGGAGTACCACGGGTACGCCGCCGACATCGAGTCCATCGGCGAGGTCATCCGGCTGTGGGTCTCGCGCAAACAGCGCTGGCTCTCGCCGAAGTTCCTCGCGGGCGAGTCGTACGGCACGCTCCGCGCGGCCGGGTTGGCGTCGCATCTCCAGGAACGCCACGGCATGTACCTCAACGGGCTGTTGTTGATCTCGTCCGTACTGGACATGGGCACGCTGCGGTTCACCGAGGGCAACGACCTGCCGTACTCGCTCTTCGTACCGACGTACGCCGCCATCGCGCACTACCACGGGCTTCACGGCGACCGTCCGCTCGACGACGTCCTCGCGGACGCGGAGGACTTCGCGGCCAAGGAACTCCCCTGGGCTCTCGCGCGCGGCGCCCGTCTGTCCACACAGGACCGCGCCGAAGCGGTGGCCACCCTCGCTTCCCTGACCGGCCTGAGCGAGTCCTATGTGGACCGGGTCAACCTGCGGATCGAGCACGTCCGGTACTTCACCGAGCTGTTGCGCGACAAGGGGCTCGTCGTCGGCCGGATGGACGGCCGGTTCACCACCTGGGAACCCGACGGCGGCCGCGAGCACATGAGCGACGACCCGTCGATCTCGCGGATCATCGGCGCCTACACCGGCGGGCTCAACCACTACGTGCGGGCCGAACTCGGCTACGAGAACGACCTGCCGTACGAGGTCCTGTCGACGGACGTGTTCCAGGCCTGGTCGTACTCCGACTTCGAAGGCCGCTCAGTGTCCTCTGTGGACTCACTCGCGTCGGCCATGCGGGCGAACCCGCACCTTCGGGTGCACGTCGCCTTCGGTCACTATGATGGCGCGACGCCGTACTTCGCTTCGGAGCACGTGTTGGCGCGCCTGCAGATTCCCGAGGAGCTGCGGGAGAACATCGACACGGCGTACTACCCGGCCGGGCACATGATGTACGTGCACGAGGAGTCGCGGGTGCGGCAGGCGAAGGACCTGGCGAAGTTCATCAAGGAAGCTTCAGGAAAGTAGCGATCTTCCGCCTTTACCTTTGCTGCGAGTGCCATGAAAGGTCCTTTCCTTGCAAAATTTGCAAGGAAAGGACCTTTTATGGCACTGCGGGATTGAATTTTGTCGGACCTCGCGATCACTGTGTCGGCATGTACCTATCACGAGCTCCGCTAACGGACTCATACCTACGTCAACACAGTCGACACGGCGTCATCCGCGTGGCGACGCTAGAGCAACTCGGAGTCACGCAAAGCACTTCGTATCGAAGATGCCAGCCTGGTGGAAGGTGGACTCACCTGCTTCCAGGCATCGTCCTTCTCTCGAAGGAGCAGCCAAGCGCACGGCATCGAGTAGAAGCCGCCCTGATGCTCACAGACGCCCGGGGATCGTCACTGGCTTCGAGGCCGCACGACGATACGGCCTACGACAGTCCGGCCCCCATGGGACCGTCCATGTACTCATTCCACAACAGCGCAAGGTACGAAGCGTCAAGTTCGCAATCTTCGAACGAACGGTCTCCATGCCGGACCGTCGAGTCATCGAAGGGGTCCCGCTGGCAGCACCGGCTCGAGCGGTCTTGGATGGCGTAAGGCGCATTCGGGACCTCGAACCGGTTCGAGCCCTGCTCATCGAAGCCATCGAGACGGGCCTCTGCACAGTGGACGAGCTAAGCGCCGAACTCGAGTCCGGCAGCAGAAGAGGAACCGCTCTTCCTCGTGCCGTGCTCCGAGAGCTCGCCGCCGATGTCAAGTCGGTCCCCGAAGCGGAGGCCCTGGCGATCTGGGAGAAAGCGGGGCTGCCGTCTGCTGAGCGGAACGTCAAGATCTACGACGCCTTCGGCAACTACATCGGCAAGCCCGATTCATGGTGCGACGAGCTTGGCATGGCATGGGAAGTCGATTCGTACGCCTTCCATTTCGGCAGGGACGCTTATCGGAAGACCCTCCACCGCAACAATCGTTACGCGGCCGCGGGGATCGTCGTCGTCCAGACCTTGCCGTCCCGGATTCGCGACGAACCGGAGAAGGTCATGGCCGAACTCCGTGCCGCGGCCCAAGCAGCGGCACAACGCCCAAGACCCGATGTCACCGTTGTCCGCACCGACCGAGCCGCCTGACGGTCCGAACCGCGCATGCTATGAAAGGTCCTTTCCTTGCGAAATTTGCAAGGAAAGGACCTTTCATAGCACTCTAAAGATCAGCCTCGCAGGTACTGCGAACCCCGCGTGACCGCCGACCAGGCGTCCACGCCCCCGTGACCGTAGAAGCCGTTGAACGAAGCGTCACCGGTGCAGGTCGCGGTGAACGACGCGTCCCGGCCTTCGTCCAGGTAGTCGACGGTCCGCGGCACCGGGCACGCGATGTCCGAAGCCGTGCCCTCGAGCACCCGCTGTACGGCGTCCGGGTTCATCCCGAAGTCGCGCGAACCCTTGCCGTACTGCGAAACGATGAGCGCGGCGACACCGCTCGCGTGCGGCGACGCCATCGACGTGCCCTGCAGCCACTGGTAGTAGCCGACGCGGCCGTCGGCGGCCGTCGCCTTCTTGATGCCGGCGGTGACACCGTCGGGGGTGATGTTCCCGGCAGCGTCGATCATGCCTTCCGCGACACCCACATTGCGCGGGTACGTCGAGAGGATCTGGTTCTCGACCGTGCGGAACCACGGGGTGCCGAAGTAGTCACGGAAGTATCCGCCGGGCGCGGACACCGAGATCTGCTCGACGCCGTAGTTCGAGTAGTCCGCCTTCGCCTGCGAAGGACCGAAGGAGGAGACACCGATCGTGTGCGGGCCTTCGACGGGCAGCGAGAGGCAGCTCGCGTTGTCGATCTGCCGCGGGTGCGTGCTGTTCGACGGGTAGCCCGGGCTCGACGCGTCCGGCTGCGGGGTGGCGAGGTCACTGTGCTGGTTGCCCAGCGAGACGACCTGGGTGACGCCCTTGCGGTGCGCGTAGTTCAGCGCACGGGTCGTCGCCTCGATGATGGTGCGCTGCTCGGCCTGCTGCGCGGGCGTGTCCGCGGGGTTCGCGGTGCAGTTGTACAGCCACGGGTCCGTGAAGAAGCTCATGTTCACGACGTCCACACCGGCGTCGCCGGCGTAGGTGATCGCGTCCACGGTCGACTGCAGGAAGAAGAAGCCCGAGTCCTGCCCGGCGCGGAGGTTCACCAGCGTCACGTTCGGCGCGACGCCCGAGACCCCGAAACCGTTCGCGGCGGCGCCGATGGTGCCGGCGACGTGCGTGCCGTGCCCGTTGTCGTCGTGGTCCACCGGGTCGACACAACTGCGGAATTCACACGGTCCGTCGACGACGGCGCCGTTGACGTCGGAGACGATGTCCTTCGTGAAGTTCCGCGACGCCGCGCGGTCGAAGTTCGGCGCGATGTCCGGGTGGCTCCCGTCGACGCCGGTGTCGATGACACCGACCTTCACCCGCTTGTCGCCGGGCTGCTTGGTACGCGAAAGGTCCGACCGGACCGACTTGAGACCCCAGAGCTGGTCATCGAGCGGGTCCATGCCGACGGCGTTGGCCTGCGCCTGCTTCTTGGCCGACGCGGCGCCGCGGCCTTCCTTCTCGACGACGCCCGGCTTGACCTTGGCCTTGCCCTGCTTCGGCGCGGTGCCGATCGCCTTCGCTTTGGCCGCGCCGAACACCGAGCGGTCCGCGGACACCCGCTCGGCGAAACCGTTGGCGGGCGCGGTCGCGGTGATCAGGCCGACCGCGGCGTTGCTCGTCACGACGGTGCCCCCGGCGGCGCGGATCGCCCTTTCCACCGAAGCGACACTTTGACCCTCACGGGCCAGGACGGAGAATTCGGTCGCGGCGCCGGAAAGCGCCGGTTGCGCTGATGCCACCGGAGCAGCGACGATCGCGCCGAACAGCGGTACCGCGAGCGCGATCACGAGAGATCTGGGCTTTTTCACTTCCTGCCTCCTGAACAAAACCATTCGGGCAAACTACGTCAGCTGTCCCCACGTATCAACGAAGTCCCTACGAAAGTCAGGGGACGACGGTTTTCTCCTCCGCGAAATGACAGGCGGACAAATGCCCGCCGGACCGGGTGATCAATTCGGGTTCCTGATCCGCGCAAATGTCCCGCGCCTTCCAGCACCGCGTGCGGAACCGGCAGCCCGACGGCGGGTCCAGCGGGCTCGGCACGTCGCCTTCCAGCCGGATCACCTGCCGCTGACCGCGCAACGCCGGATCCGCGACCGGCACCGCGGACAACAGCGCCTGCGTGTAGGGATGCGACGGATGTTCGTAGATCTCCTCTTCCGTCCCCATTTCCACGATCTTGCCGAGATACATCACCGCCACGCGCGTGGAAAGGTGACGGACAACCGACAGATCGTGTGCGATGAACACATAGGAAAGGCCGAATTCGTTCTGCAGATCACCGAGCAGATTCATCACCTGCGCCTGGATCGAAACGTCGAGCGCGGAAACCGGTTCGTCGCAGATGATCACCTTCGGCCGCAACGCCAACGCCCGCGCGATGCCGATGCGCTGACGCTGGCCACCGGAGAATTGGTGCGGATAGCGGTTGATGTGCTCCGGATTCAGCCCGACGACGTCGAGCAGCTCCCGCACCTTCGCGGCCCGCGATCCCTTCGGGGCCACGTCGGTGTGGATTTCGAAGGGTTCGCCGATGATGTCGCCGACCGTCATCCTCGGGTTCAGGGAGGTGTACGGATCCTGCAGCACGATCTGGATCTCGCGCCGCAGCCTCCTCAGTTCGGCTCCCCGCAACGCGAAGATGTCGCGGCCTTCGAAGGTCGCGAGCCCGCCTGTCGGTTCCTCCAGCCGCATCAGCACCTGCGCCAAAGTGGACTTGCCGCAACCGGATTCCCCCACCACACCGAGCGTTTCGCCCGGCATGAGATCGAAGGAGACGCCGTCGACGGCCTTCACGTGCCCGATGGTGCGTTTGAAGAGGATCCCGGCCCGCACCGGGAAGTACTTCACCAGGTTTTCGACACGCAGAATGGGGTCAGACACGATCGCTCACCACCTCGTCGGCGAAGTGGCAGGCGCTGACCCGGCCGAAGCCGAGGTTGTGCAGGGCGGGCCGTTCGGTCTCGCACCGGCTTCGCGCGCGCGGGCAGCGCGGATGGAACGGGCAGCCTGACGGGATGTTCAGCAGGCTCGGCGGCAGGCCCTTGATGGTCTCCAGCGTCTGTCCTTTGAGGTCGAGCCGTGGCAGCGAGGCCATCAGCGCCTCGGTGTAGGGATGCCCCGGCGAACGGAACAGCTCGGTGACGTCGGCCTGTTCGACGATCCGGCCCGCGTACATCACGGCGATGCGATCGGCGACCTCGGCGACCACCGCCAGGTCGTGGGTGATCAGGATCAGGCCCATCCGCCGTTCGGCCTGGATCTCCGCCAGCAGGTCCATGATCTGGGCCTGCACGGTGACGTCGAGCGCGGTCGTCGGCTCGTCCGCGATCAGCAGATCCGGATCGAGCGCGAGCGACATGGCGATCATCGCGCGCTGCCGCATCCCGCCCGAGAACTGGTGCGGGTACTCGCGCACCCGGCGGGCGGCGGCGGGAATTCGCACGATGTCGAGCAGTTCGATCGCCCGTTTCCGCGCGTCCTTTTTGGACATACCGAGTCGGACCCGCAGCTGTTCCTCGATCTGGAAACCGACGGTGAACACGGGATTCAACGCCGACAGCGCGTCCTGGAAGATCATCGCGATCTCCCCGCCCCGCACCTCACGCCGCCGCTCTTCGGTGGCGGTGAGCAGATCCTCGCCGCGGTAACGGACCGCGCCGCCGGTGACGACGGCGGGCGGGCTGTCGAGGATGCCCATCACCGTCTGCGCGGTCACACTCTTGCCGGAGCCCGATTCTCCCAGCACGGCAAGGGTTTCCCCGGCGTGCACGGAGTAGTCGACGCCGTTGAGCACGGTCGCGACACCGTCGGACGTGCGGAATTCGACATGGAGGTCTTCCACCTCCAGCAGCAGTTCGTCGGTCACGGACGATCACCGGGCCTTCGGGTCGAGCGCGTCGCGGATACCGTCGCCGAGCATGACGAACGCGAGCACGGTGATGGTCACGAACCCCGCGGGGAACAACAACATGTGCGGATTCACCCGGAAGTAGTCCCGCGCGTCGCTGATCATCACACCCCACGAAACGACCGGCGGCCGCACGCCGACGCCGAGATACGCCAGCGTCGCTTCCGCGCCGATGAACGCGCCGAGCGCGATGGTCCCGTAGACCAGCACCGGCGCGACCGTGTTCGGCAGCAGATGCCGGAACACGATGCGTGGCGTGCTCGCGCCGAGTCCGCGCGCGGCCTTGACGTAGTCGAGCTGCTTGGCCACCAGCGTCGCCGACCGCATGATGCGCATCGCCACCGGCCAGCTCAGCGCGGCGATCGACACGACCACCTGCACGATGATGGTGACGACCCCGGGGTTCGAGCCGGGCGCGTTGAACGTGGTCAGGATGACGATCGCGCCGAGCACGAACGGCAACGCCGCGAAGATGTCGCCCACCCGCGAGAACAGGCTGTCGACGAGACGGCCGTAGTACCCGGCGACGATCCCCACCACCGAGCCGATCAGGATCGTCAGCACCGTCGCGAAAACACCGACCAGCAGCGACGCGCGCGCGCCGTGGATGGTCCGCGCGTAGACGTCGTAACCCTGGTTGTCGTAACCGAACCAGGCGTCCGCGGACGGTCCTTCGTTGGCGTGGAGCAGATCACTGAACCCGGCGGGCCGGGAACTGAACAGGTCGGGCGCGATCGCGATGAGCACGACGAGCGTGATGATGACGGCGGAGATGACGAACGACGGCCGCTTGCGCAACATCCGCCAGGCGTCGCCGCCGAGGCTGCGCGGTTTGTGCGCCTCCGCGGAATCGTCGGCGACACCGGCGCCCGCGACGTCCACAGAGGACACACCGCCGGCCACATTGGGGTCAGTCATAACGGATCCTCGGGTCGAGAACGGCGTAGAGCAGGTCGACGATGAGACTCACCAGCAGGTAGACCACCACCAGCAGGACGACGACACCGGTGACGGTGGCGCCCTCCCGGTTCTGGATACCGCGGAAGATGAGCCCGCCGATGCCGTTGATGTTGAACACGCCTTCGGTGACGATGGCGCCGCCCATGAGCGCGCCGATGTCGGTGCCGATGAAGGTCAGCACCGGGATCACCGAGTTCCGGAGCAGGTGCACGCCGACGACCCGGCTGCGCGGCTGCCCCTTCGCGACGGCCGTGCGGACGTAGTCGGCGTGCCGGTTCTCCGCGATGCTCGCTCTGGTCAGCCGGGCTATGTAGGCCATGGAAAGACTGCCGAGCGCGATCCCCGGCACGATCAGCTCGCCGATCGTGGCGTCCTCGGACACGCTCGCGTCGATGATGCCCAGTTCCGAACCGAGGACGATCTGGAGCACGATCGCGGTGACGAACACCGGGATCGAGATCAGGAACGTGGTGGACATCAGCACGAGGTTGTCGAGGAAACCCTTGCCGCGCAGGCCGGTCAGGATCCCCGCGGACAGGCCGATGATCGCTTCGATGGCCACCGCGATGAGGGCGAGCCGGACCGTCACCGGATAGGCGTTCCCGATCAGTTCGCCGACCGAGACGCCGTTGAAGGTCTCGCCCCAGTCGCCGGTGAACAGGTTGCCGAGGTATTTGAAGTACTGGACGAAGATCGAATCGTCGAGGTTGAACTTCGCGGTCATCATCTCGATGTAGGCGGGCGGGCAGGCGACCTGGCCGCATTTGCCGGCGAACGGGTCACCGGGCACCGCCCACACGAGGGCGTAGATGAGGAACGTCGTGCCGAAGAAGACCGGGATGAGTTGAAGCAGCCGTCGGAGGATGTACTGGGGCATGGGCGTGCCGTCCTGAGGATCGCGTGGTGGGAGCCGTGGGTCCGGCCGGCCGGGAGCGGTGCGCTCCCGGCCGGCACGACCACGCGATTACTTCGCCGCGACCTCGATGGACGAGTAGTCCGCGAGCCGGCCGAAGTCGAGCTTCGCGACCTTGAGCCGGTTCGACTTGCCGCCGACACCCTTCTCTTCCCACACGGGGATCTGCGGCAGATCCTTCGCGATCAGGTCCTCGGCCTGCTGGTACAGCTTGATCGCGGCCGCCTTGTCGGCGGTCTGGTCCGCCTGGGTCAGCAGCGCGTCGACGGCCGGGTTGTTGTACGTGGAGTCGTTCGACGAACCGGTGCTCTTGTAGCGCGGGTTCAGGTAGTTCTCGATCGACGGGTAGTCGGCGGACCAGTCGGAACGGCCCATGCCGGTCAGCTGGCGGTTGTTGACGATGCTGCGCCACTGCCCGAAGTCGGTCGCCGGCACGAAGTCGCATTCGACGCCGAGCGCGTTCTTGATGCTGTTGCACGCCGCGACCAGCGGCTCCTTGCGGCCACCGTCGGCGTTCGAGGCGATGGTCAGCTTGCCGGTGTAGCCGGACTTGGCGAAGAGCTCCTTGGCCTTCACCGGATCGAACTTGCAGAACTCGCCGCAGACACCGGGCCGGTAGCCCTCGATTCCGCGCGACACGTAGCCGTCGGCGGGCGCGTAGGTGTCGTTCATGACGGTTTTGACGATCTGCTCACGGTCGATGGCCAGCGAAATCGCCTTGCGGAGGTCCAGGTTGTTGTAGCCCGGGACGTAGTACGGAAGCGCGAGCGCGCTGATGCCGAGCAGCTTCCCTTCGACCAGACGCTCGCCGAGGTCGGTCTTGTACTTGCCACCGGCCTTCGCCGCGGGCGGGAGCGCCTCCATGAAGTCGAGGCGGTTGCTCAGCAGATCCTGGTACGCGGTCTCCTGGCTGGTGTAGATGCGGACCTCGAGGTCCTTGAACTTGACCTTGTCCTCGCCCTGGTACTCGTCGAACCGGGTGAGCTTCATGTTCTGGTTCGGCGTGCGCGAAACGAACTTCAGCGGCCCGTTCCCGATCGGGGCCTTGGCGAACGCCTCCGGGTCGGCGAAGAACTTGTCCGGCAGCGGCGCGAAGGCGAGGTAGCCGATCTTGGTGGAGAACACCGAGAACGGTCCCTTGAGGGTGACCTGGAACTCGTAGTCGTTCACGACCTTGAGCCCGGACATCTCCTTGACGGCGGGCTCCTTGGCGCTGATCTCGTCGTAGCCCTGGATCTGCTCGAAGAACGACGCGTTCTGCATGCCGTTCTTGCCGTTCGCGCTGTAGTTCCAGGCGTCGACGAAGTTCTTGGCCTTGACCTCGGTCCCGTCGTGGAACTTCCAGCCCTTTTTGATCTTGATGTCGAAGACCTTCGAATCGGTCGTGGTGATCGATTCGGCCATCAGGTTGTACGGCTCGGCGGTGTCGGACTTGTAGCCGACCAGCGCCGAAAAGACCGGCTTGAGGGCCTTGGACCCACCGAGCTCGTTGGTGTTGGCGGGAATCAGCGAGTTCTCCGGCTCGGTGCCGTAGACCGAGACCGACGCGTTGGCGTCGACAGCGCCGGATCCCTTGTTCTCACTGGATCCACCACCTCCACAGGCCGTCAGCAGCAGGGCCGCCGTGGCCACCACCGCCGTCGCTCCCCAGAACCCGCGTGAAGCCCGCATGTCCACTCCAACTCTCGTCGTCGGATAGTCCGGCGAGCGCTGGTCGCGCCCTACCGTCCAGAAGGTGAGACGACGCTATGGGACAGGTGAACCTGATCACAGTGCGTTGGTGTTGCAAATGTGTGACGGTCTCCCGGACCACCCGGTCAGAGCACAACGTTGGTAGGAACGACGCTGCGCCGAACGGCCCAATCCGGACTGGAGGTCACCGCTTGATCACCTAAAGAAATGGCTTCCTGCAAGAGAAAACCCGACTGTCAGGCCAACGACAGCGCGATCCCGTCGAGGATGTCGTGCTCGGAGATCACCAGCTCGCCGGGACCACCGCGCGTGGCGAACTGCTCGGCCAGCACCTGCACGATCACCGAGCCGCCGCCGATCACGTCGACCCGGCCGGGGTGGATCACCGGGTTCGCGGCGCGGGTCGCGTGGTCGGCCGTGAGGAGCGACTGAGCGACGCGGTCGATGTCGGCGTGGGAGAGCTTCGAGAGGTGGGTGCGCTCGGAGTCGTACTCCGGCAGGCCCTGCGCCACGGCGGTCAGGGTCGTGACCGTCCCGGCGACACCGATCCACGTCTTGGCGGTGGACACGTCGACGACGTCGAAGGCTTCGGTGAGGACCTTGGCGGCCAGCTCCCGGGCTTCGGCGATCTCGGCCGCGGTCGGCGGGTCGGACTTCAGCGCGCGTTCGGTGATGCGCACACAGCCGATGTCGACCGACTTGGCCGCGATGACCTCGGCCTGACGACCGTCCCAGGTACCGACCACGAGCTCGGTCGAGCCGCCGCCGACGTCGACCACCACGAAGGGGCCGTCGTCGGGATCCTGCTCGCCGACGGCGCCGGTGAAGGACAGGCGTGCCTCTTCGTCCCCGCTGATGACTTCGGCTTCGGTGCCGAGGACCTCGCGCGTCATCGCGAAGAACTCGTCGCGGTTGCTCGCGTCGCGGGTCGCGGACGTCGCGACCATGCGGACCTTCTCCACACCCTTGCGGCGCGCGGCGATCGTGTAGTCGGCCAGCGCCTTACGGGTGCGCTCGAGCGCCTCGGGGGCCAGCCTGCCGGTGGCGTCCACGCCCTGGCCGAGGCGGACGATCCGCATCTCGCGGTGCAGGTCCCGCAGGTCGACCGTCCCGTCGTGGCGGGGTGTCAGCTCGGCGACGAGCAGGCGGATGGAGTTGGTCCCACAGTCGATCGCGGCAACACGAGGCATGTCCCGGAGATTACAGCGGAGCGGAGCTTCTCCGCCGAGGGTAGTGGCGGGGGCATGGACGGAGTGGTCGACGCGATCAGGGGGACTTGGTACCGGTGTCGCCCGTCGGCGTGACCGTCGTCGTCGTGGTGGTCGTTGTCGGCGAGGTACAGGTCGTCGGCGGCGGAGGCGTGGTCGTCGAGCTGGTGCTGGTGTTCGTGTTCGGCACCGTCTCGGTCTCGGTGACCGTCGGGCAGGCCGGCGGCTTCGAGCTCGACGACGATTTCGACGAAGACGACGAACCCGAATTGCTCGGCGGCAGCGAACTCGACGGCGACGGCGGCACCGAACCGGGCGGCGTCGGCGGCACCGGAGGCGGTGGTACCGACGCGGGCGGCGGAGCGGCGCCGGCGTTGGGCGCGCCGATGGGCACCCTGCTGTCCGGCGTCGGCAGCACACCGGTGCGGTACGCCTCGGCCCAGATCAGCACGGTGTTCACATAGGTGTCCGAGTTGTTGTAGCGGAACACGGCCGCGCGCAACTGGTCCGGTTTGGACAGATCGAGCCCGCCGGAGCACAGGTACCGGCCCGTACCCAGCGCCGCGTCGAAGATGTTGTTCGGATTGGACTCGCCGTCGCCGTTGCCGTCGGAGGCGTAGCCCTTCCAGGTCGACGGGATGAACTGCGTCGGGCCGACGGCGCGGTCCCATACCGTGTCGCCGTCGAATTTGCCGCCGTCGGTGTCCGGGATGGCCGCGAACGGGCCGGCGCCGTTGAGCTGCGGGCCGAGGATCGGTTCGAGGGTGTTGCCCTTCGCGTCGACGTAACCGCCACGCGCGTGATTGGACTCGATGCGGCCGATACTCGCGATCAAAGCCCAGTCGATGTGGCAACCGGGCTGTTCGGCGATGAGGATGTCGGCGGCGTTGCGGTACGCGGCGAGCGCGGTGACCGGGATGCCCAGCGGTCCGTCGGGGAGTTCGTCCGCGGGGAGCGGGAGCGGGGTCGGCGCGTTCGGCAGGCTGCCGTCGACACCGATCTGGTGGACGAGCGGGTTCTTCGGGTCGTAGCCGTCGACGAGGGCGACGTTGTCGGTGTGGATCGTGCTCGCCGTCGCGGCCCAGCTGCCGGCACCGACGATCGCGGCACCGGCCGGGACGATGGCGAGGACACCTCCGGCCACCGCGGCGATCGTGCGATGCCGGAGACAGAGTCTCCGGACATGACCGGTGACCGCGCCTGGCACGTGCCTCACGCGCATACCTCAGAACCCTCCCCGGCGGATCACGACTCGGCGATCCGGTACTGGCTCACCCCGTCAACACTCGACCGTGCCCAGCCTGCCGCATACGGTGACCGGTTTCACCCCTTAGCGGGAGACCAGTTGGCCGACATCGGGTGAATTAACCCACCTGGAGGAACTATCTGTAAACGAGGGGTCGGTGTTACCACTGGCAGTCGCCCGACGGCCAGCCGTTCGCCTTGAGCAGTTCGAGCGTTTCGTCACCGAACGGGTTCACGCCGGGTCCGACGGCCAGCGTGTGCGCCAGGTGGACGTGCAGGCATTTGACGCGGCCGGGCATCCCGCCCGCGCTGACCTCGTGGCCGAGCGAATCGATGGCGTCGCGTTCGGCGAGGTAGCTCTCGTGGGTCCGCTGGTAGGCGGCCGCCAGCTCGGGGTCCTCCGCGAGCCGGTCGGTCATCTCCTTCATCAGCCCGGACGCTTCGAGCGTGCCGACCATGGACGTCAGCTTCGGGCAGGTCAAATAGTAGAGCGTGGGGAACGGTGTGCCGTCGTCGAGGCGGGGGCTGGTCTGCACGACCGACGGGTGGCCGCTCGGGCAGCGCGCGGCGACGGCGCGCAGCGCACGGGGGGCCCGGCCGAGCTGTTCCGCGATGATCTCGCGGTCGGCGTCGGTCACAGGCTCGTATGAAGACTTTTCCGTGCTGTTCACACCCATAAGGCTAAAGGGCGCACTTCAGCCGCCCGCGACCTGATCCCACAGCTTCTCGTACCAGGAACCCGCGGGCACCGGCTGCTGACCTCGCGGCTGCCCCTGCTCGGGCGCCTTGTCTTCGGGGAGCTGCACGATGTACGGCGTCTCGCCGGGCTTCACGAACCCGAACCGCTTACGCGCCTCCGCCTCGATCTGCGCCGGGTCGCTCAGCTCGGCCTTGCGGCCTTCCAGCTGGGTGACGCTCCGCTGCAGTTCGGACTGCAACTGCTGCTGCTCGGTCACCTCGGACTTCTGGCTGAGGTACGTGCGCAGCGGGACGGCGATGGTGAACGCGAGCGCGCACACCACGATCGCCACCACCGCGGCCCGGCGGGTGGTGGACATGCCGAGCACCTTCGCGGCACCCGAAGCCCGTTTCGCCGCCAGGCTGCGGCGCAGCCGGGTTCGGGCGTGAACCTCCGTCGTCGTCGTGCGACGGGCACGCTCGGGACGGCGGCCCCTGCCGGAGCCACCGCCGCCCGCGCGCCCGCTGCCACGACGGGTCGTCCGCGCCCTCCCCCGGTCCGCCATCATCTTTATCGCGCTTTCTCTAGCCGACTAGTCGCGACTTCACAAGATCAAGGAACACTTCCGGCTCATCCCTCCGGGCTGAACCGCGGGAACGCGAGGTCGCCGGCGTAGCGCGCCGCGTCCGCGAGGGTCTCCTCGATGCGGAGCAGCTGGTTGTACTTGGCGATCCGCTCGCCGCGCGCCGGGGCGCCGGTCTTGATCTGGCCGACACCGGTCGCGACGGCGAGGTCGGCGATGAAGGTGTCTTCGGTCTCGCCGGACCGGTGGCTCATCATCGACTTGTAGCCGTACGAGGTGGCCAGCGAGATCGCGTCGAGGGTCTCCGACAGGGTGCCGATCTGGTTGACCTTCACCAGCAGCGCGTTGGCGGCGCGGCGGGTGATGCCCTCTTCGAGGCGGTCCGGGTTGGTGACGAACAGATCGTCGCCGACCAGCTGGACCTTCTCGCCGATCTCGGTGGTCAGCTGGACCCAGCCGTCCCAGTCGTCCTCGCTCAGCGGGTCCTCGATGGACACGAGCGGGTAGTCGCGGACGAGCTCGCCGTAGTAGGCCGACATCTGCTCGGCGCTCTTCTTCGCGCCTTCGAAGGTGTACGCGCCGTCGGAGAAGAACTCCGTCGCGGCGACGTCGAGCGCGAGCGCGACATCGCGGCCCGGGGCGTACCCGGCCTTCTCGATCGCCTGAAGGATCAGGTCGAGCGCCTCGCGGTTGTTCTTCAGGCTGGGCGCGAAGCCGCCTTCGTCACCGAGACCGGTGGCCAGGCCGCGGCCCTTCAGGACCGACTTCAGCGAGTGATAGACCTCGGTGCCCCAGCGCAGGGCCTCGCGGAACGACTCGGCGCCGATCGGCGCGATCATGAATTCCTGGATGTCGACATCGGTGTCGGCGTGCGCGCCACCGTTGAGGATGTTCAGCATCGGCACCGGCAGCACATGCGCGTTCGGCCCGCCGAGGTAGCGGAACAGCTCCAGCTCGGCCGACTCCGCGGCGGCCTTCGCGACGGCGAGCGAAACACCGAGGATGGCGTTCGCGCCGAGGCGGGACTTCGCCGGCGTGCCGTCGAGGTCGACCAGCTTCTGGTCGACGATGCGCTGGTCGACGGCGTCGGTGCCGACCAGGTCCGGGCCGATCTCGTCCAGGACGGCCGCGACCGCGCGCTCGACACCCTTGCCGTTGTACCGGCCGGTGTCGCCGTCACGCAGCTCGACGGCTTCGTGTTCGCCGGTGGACGCACCCGAGGGGACCGCGGCCCGCGCCAGCGTGCCGTCGTCGAGAGCCACCTCCACTTCGACCGTCGGGTTGCCTCGCGAGTCCAGAATCTCGCGAGCGCCTACCTGCTCGATGAGCGCCACGCCATGCTCCTCATGTGGGTTGTGCCTGCGGTGACCGCGCTCAGCCTAGCCGTCGGCGCCGTTCACCCGTTGGAGGCACGCGCCACAATGCGTGCTCCGCAGTACCTCTCCGACCTTCCTCCCCACCACCACCCTCAACCGAGGAGCTGCGCTCCGCGGTAGCTATTCCGGAGCTGGTTCACCTGCGCGAACTTCCCGCCAGCCCGACGGAAGCTCGACGGTGTCGGAGAACTGCTGCCAGAAAGTCCAGCTGTTGCCGCCGATGTCGGAGACGGTGAAAACGCGGGCGCCATAGGGCTGGTCCTGGGGCGCGTCGATGTCGGCGTCGTCGCCGAGCGCGGCGCGGACACGCTCGTACTGCGCGTCGGCGTCGGGGACGTACACGATGTTCAGCTGACCGACCGGGCCGTCGACGCCTTTCGCCTGCCAGTATTCGGGGCCGACCCCGGCCAGCTGGATCTTCGCCGGACCGGCGCACAGAGTGGCCTGGAACACCTCTCCGGAGGCGTCGGCGAAGCGCACTTCCTCGGTGAACCCGAACACTCTGACCAGCCACGCGACCGCCTCGGTGGCGTCGGCGTAGTAGAGGTACGGCGCGAGTCCGAGGTAGCCGGGCTCGCATTCTTCGGCACTGCTCATGGCAGGACAGTCCACCATGACCGTTTCAGCTCCTCGTGAACGACCCTGCCCAGGCGTATCGTGGAGCGGACCATGATGGATGCCGAACCCGCCCCAGAACCCGGTGAGGACCCCTCCGGTGAGTCTCGGTTCCGCGCCTTCCGACAGGCGGAGGCGCTGGTCGAAAGCCGCAGGCCGCTCGACGCCCTCAAAGCCCTCGAGCCCTTGCTGGAGGACGAAACCGACAAACCGAGTGTCCAGTTGCTGGCAGGCCGCGCGTACTTCCACTCCGCACAGTTGCGGCGGGCCGAACGCGCCTTCACCCGGGTACTGGAGCTGGACCCCACCGATCATTACGCGCGGTTCGTGCTCGGGCGGACCCTCCAGCGCCTCGGCAGGCTGACCGAGGCGCTCGCGCAGATGCGGATAGCGTCGGCGATGCATCCGATCCCGGAGTATCTGGAAGCGATCAGCGAGGTCAACGCGCGAATCGCGTTGCGCGACTGATCCGGCCGGGAGGGGAGCAAGGGACCTTTGCTCGCAATGTTGCTCACCGTCACCCCTGGCGCAAGGGACCTTTGCTGTCACGTCGACCTGGCCCGCAGGTGGGCCCGCTCGCCCTGCTTGCCGAACAGCACCAGCAGCTCCACCGGCCCCGGCCCCGCGCTGCCGAACCAGTGCGGCACCCGCGTGTCGAACTCCGCGGCCTCGCCGGGCCCCATCGTGAAGTCGCGGTTGCCCAGCAGCGCCCGCAGTCGTCCACTGAGGACGTACATCCACTCGTAGCCCTCGTGCGTGCGCTGCACGGGCTCGATGTCTTCGACCGGGATCAACAGTTTGAACGCCTGCGGCTGCCCCGGTTGCGCGGTCAGCGCCCACGCGGTGAACCTGCCGAATTTCTGCGGTTTCATCCGCACTCGCGGATCGGCGGGTTCGGGTTCGCCGACCAGTTCGTCGAGTGGCACCTGGTGCGCCGCCGACAACGTGAGCAACAGCTCCAGCGTGGCCTTCCGGGTGCCCGATTCGAGCCGCGAGAGCGTACTGGCGGAGATCCCCGTCGCCTCCGAGAGCGCGGAGAGCGTGGTGCCGCGTTCCTTGCGGAGCTGCTTGAGCTTCGGGCCGACCTCGGCGAGCCGCCGTTCGATGTCCTCCATGCCTCCAGCTTGCCAAATCGGCAATGAACTTTGCCAATCCTCGCGGAGATCCGGATGCTCGGCAGCATGAACAACGAATTCGACGTGGTGATCATCGGTGGTGGCGTCGCGGGTCTCAGCGCGGCCTTGGTACTGGGCAGGGCGCGGCGCCGGGTCGTCGTGATCGACGCCGGCTCCCCGCGCAACGCGCCCGCCGCCCACGCCCACGGTTTCCTGACCAGGGACGGCATCCCACCCAAGGAATTACTGGAGATAGGCCGTGACGAGGTCCGCGGCTACGGTGTCGAGATCGTCGAGGACGTCGTCCACCGGCTGCGGCACGACAAGGCGGTGGAACTGGCGAGCGGCCGGGTCATCCGCGGTCGCCGGATCGTGGTGACCACGGGGCTGGCCGACGAACTGCCGGACGTCCCCGGCGTCGCGGAGCGCTTCGGCGCCGACGTCCTGCACTGCCCGTACTGCCACGGCTGGGAGGTGCGCGATCGGCGTTTCGGCGTGCTCGCCACGTCCGAGAAGTCGGTCCACCAGGCGCTGATCGTCTGGCAGTGGAGTAAGGACCTGACCTTCTTCACGCATACGCAGCAGCTCTCGGCCGAAGATCGGGCGAAGCTGACCGGGCTGGGCATCCGGATCGTGGACGGGAAGGTGTCCGAACTCGCCGTCGAAGACGACCGGCTGACCGGCGTCCGGCTCGTCGACGGGGGATTCGTCGAACGCGATGTCGTGTTCGTCGGCCCGAAGTTCGTCCCGCACGACCGGCTTCTCGCCCAGATCGGCTGCGCGCGCACCGAAAGCGGCTCGATCGCGGTGGACGCGCAGGGCCGCACGAACGTGGACGGTGTCTGGGCGGCGGGGAACGTCGTCGATCCGATGGCGCAGCTGGTCGTCGCCGCGGGCGACGCCTACCGGATGGCGTCGGCGCTCAACTTTGACCTGGTGCTCGAGGATCAGGGCGCGACGCTGGCGTCCGCGTAGGTGTCGGCCGCACTGAAGACCTCCTGGACGTAGGGCACCGACGGGTTGAACACCCGCATCGACTTCCACCAGCCGTCCGGGGTGGCGACGTCGTCGCCGGCGGCGCACAGGTAGCGGGCGGTGGCGAAGGCGGCGTCGTCGAGGTCCTTCGGATCCGGTTGCTTCCCGTCGCTCGTGGCCCGGGCGGAGTGCTTGGCCCAGACGTCGGCCGGGAGCGTGATCGGGCCGGGCCTGCCCTGCGCCGTTTCGACGTGGGAGATCCCGGCCAGGGTCGCCCACGAGAGGTGGCAACCCGGCTTCTGCCGCCGGAGCCACATCTCGGCCCGGCCGTAGGCGGACAGGTCGGCGAAGGAGAGCCTCGTCTTCGCCGCCACCCGTTTCGCCCAGGTCTCGAGTTCGGCCGCGTCGGAAACGGTGGGCCGGTCGGGCGGCGCGGCGAGCCCCGCCCGCGGCGTCGCCACCCCCGGCTGGGGCTTCTGGTCGGGAACCGCGAGCGCGGGCTGGGGCTGGGCCGGCGGAGGCGGCTCCCCGCCTCCCGGCCGGTTCACCCCGACGGTCATGATCAGCACCACGCCCGTGAGTACGAGCCCGCCCGCGAAAGCGAGCTTGGGCACGTACGGCGGCAGAGGGCGGGCAGCGTGCTCCGGGGCTTCGGTGCTCTGCGCGGTGTCGGCCACCCGGTCAGATTACTTCGCCACACTTCCGGGCGATGCCCCAATCGGCTTACGGATCCGACCGACGGTGGAACCGATCGGCGACCGGCTCGAAGCACGACCGGCTCTTGACCTCCAGTCAAGTCGAGATAACACACTGATTCCCATGTTCAGTGAAGCGGAACTCGACTACCTCGCCACCCAAGGGCTCGGGCGGCTCGCGACGGCGCAACCGGACGGCACACTGCAGGTCAGTCCCGTCGGTTACGCCTACAACACCGAAACCCGGACCATCGACATCACCGGCTACGAACTGGCGAAGAGCAAGAAGTTCCGGAACGTGGCCGCGAACGGGCAGGCCGCGTTCGTGGTGGACGACATGCCCTCGCAGGATCCGCCGAGGATCCGCTGCCTCGAGATCCGCGGCCGGGCCGAGGCGCTGACCGGCGCCCGCACCCCCGACGGCCATCTCGACGGCGCGGTGATCCGGATCCATCCGTCGCGGATCATCAGCCTCGGTGTCGACGACCCGGACCACGACCCGCTCGACCTCGTTCCGCACAACCGAAACGTCTGACCGGGGAAACGAAAGGGGCGTTCCCGGCGAATTCGCCGGGAACGCCCCTTTCTTCGACGGAGTCAGCGACGGGCGCCGTAGACCGCGTAGGTCCCCAAACCGGCCACGGCGAGCACGACTGCGGTCCACGTGGCTTCGGCGACACCGGCGGGCTGGAACGGCCAGGTGATCATCAGATGCACGCTCTCCGTGCCCGCCGTGGTGGCCCAGACCACGAACGCGACCGCGAACATGGCCAGCGGCAACGTCCACCCGAAGGCACCGCCGAACAGCACCGCGGCGATCCCGGCGAGACCGAGCAGCCCACCCGCGTTCCGCACGATGATCTCCACCGGAACCCGCTCCGCCTCCCACAGCCGCGGCAGCAGCACGGCACCGATGCCGAGGCCGCCGATCAGCAGGAGATGCAGGATGCGGCGAGGCGCCCAGCGGATCGCCGCGGTCCGGTCGAGGTCGATGTCCTGCCCGCTGAGGCCGATGGCGGTCACCGCGATCGCCACCAGGAGCGCCAGGGAAACCGGGATCTCCGACCAGTGGTCCCGTGCCAGGAACCAGAACACCGCCATGCTCACCGCCAGCGCCGCGAACGACGCGGGCATGGCACGCGAGCGCGCGTACAGCACCGTCCACCTCATCGGGCGCCGCCGAGCAGGATGTCGAGCTGGTTGCCCTGGCAGGTCAGGCCGGCCTGCCGCTGCGCGATGATCCGCTCTCGCTGCACATCGAGCGGAAGGGCGCGGAAGGTCTCCCATTTCCGGAGGACCTCGCTCTTCTTGTCGTCGCTCAGCCACGAACCCCTGAGCATCTCCCATTCACCGAGGAACCAGCTCGACGTGATCGACCGCGCGGTGAGTTCGTCCATGAAGGACCTGCCGGCACCGTGGAGGGTGTAACAGGTCGGCGTCCCGGCGCCGGCGAGCAGTGTCCGCGTCATGTCGTCCGAATTCAGGGCCGAACGGATGGACCAATCCAGCAGGTCGACGAAGACGGTGTCCGCGGCACGCGGCGGTTCCTCGTCGAAGTCCAGCCGCCGGTCCATCACCGTGACCTTGACCGGCGCGTCCGGCAAGGTTCCCAAGAGCCGCAGTGCCTCTTTTCCGGGCCCGGCGAGACGAGCGAGTTCGGGCTCGAGCAGGCGGGGAACGCAGACCGGGCCGTCACAAACCAGCGCCGTCGCACGCGGGTCGACGGTCTCGGCCTCGGCGTAGGTCGCGGGCAGGACGGGCATCGCGATCACGAACGCCACCAGCGCGGGGACGACGGAGAGTGCCTTCGCCCGCTTGGAGCGGGTCGCCAGCAGAAGGAATCCGGTCACGGCGAGTCCGGCGAGCCAGAGCCCCTGCCCGACATCCACCCGGATCGAGGTGGTGACGAACGGATCGTTGGTGACGTCCATCGCAGGAGAGAGCGAAGAGACCCAAGCCGGAACGGCGCCCATGAGCACGCTGCCCTTCGACCCGGCGATCTGGAGCACGAGCACGGCCACGAGAGCGGCGACGGCCACTGCGGGCCCGGTCAGCGGATGCGGCAGCAACCGTCCGATCCCCAGTCCCAGCCAGGCGCCGGCGAGCATCGCGAGGGCGCCGACCACGACGATCGGCAGCCAGCCGAAGGTGAAGAACGCGCCGCTGAAGATAACCTGTACGGCACCGACGGCGAAGATCAGCAGGTAACCCAGCACCAGCAGGCCGCCCAGCGCACCGGCGAGTTTCGCCGCCCGGTGCCAGCCGGGCCGCGGCATCGTGGTGAGCAGTTCGGCCATCCCCGACCGGCTGTCCCGCATACCTTGGATGGCCCCGGCGCCGATCGCGATCGGCCACAGGAACACCAGCAGGAACCGGCTCCACGCCGCGGCGGGCACCCAGTTTTCGTCCCAGGCGAGCGGCGCCTTCGTCCACGGCCCGCTGAACGAATACAGGAAGCCGAACGCCACCACGAGGATCGCGAGGGTGGCCCAAGGGGCGATGGAACGGCGGAGTTCCGTCCGCAGGACACGAGTGTTCACCAGTTCCCCCTTCCCGGCTCGTGCCCCAGCAGCGCCGAGTAACCGCGCTCGATCGGGCTGTCTCCGACGTACTCTTCGCTCCCGGCCGCGGCCAGCTCGTCCGGCGTCCCCTGGAAGACGAGTTTCCCGTTTTCGAACAGGACGACGTCGGTGCAGGCCGTCGCGACGTCCTCGACGAGATGCGTCGAGACGACGACGCAGGCGTCGCGGCCGATTTCCTGAAGGAGATCGCGGAACCGCACACGCTGTGCCGGGTCGAGCCCGGCGGTCGGCTCGTCCAGCAGCAGGACGTCCGGATCGTTCACGATCGCCTGCGCGATCCCGACCCGCCGCACCATGCCGCCGGACAGCGTCTTCATCCGGTCGTCGGCCCGATCGGCGAGGCCGACCCGTTCGATCGACCGCTGTACCGCGGCCGGGATGTCCTCTTTGGACATCTCCTTCAGCCACGCGATGTACTCGACGAATTCGCGGACGGTGAACCGCTTGTAGTAACCGAAATTCTGCGGCAGATAGCCGATCCGGCGGCGCAGGCGGCGCTGATCGGTGAACCCCCCGACGGATTCACCGAGTAGCGCCAGCCCTCCCTCCGCCGGCCGGAGCACCGTCGCCAGTGCCCGGATCAGCGTGGTCTTCCCGGCCCCGTTCGGACCGAGCAGACCGTGCACCCCCGTGCCGAGTTCCAGATCGAGCCCGTTCACGGCGAACTTGCGTTTGCCGACCCGGACCTTCAGTCCCTCCGCCTTGATCTGCCACGCGTAGGTCGTCGGTGCGACCTCCGCGGCCCCGACAGCACGCATCATGTTCTCCCCTTCGTTCATCGTTCGGATCCGGTGAGCAGGCCGAAGACGCTCCGCCGGAGCACCACCACGACCGCGGTCAGCGCGAAGATCGCGCCCCATACCGGGAGCAACCGGGGTTCGAGCGCGGTGGCGCGCCCTTGCGAAGCCACCGCGGGCGCCAAGATCACCGCCAGCCAGACCCCGGTCAGGACGTAGGCCGCCCGCACCACCCCGATCAGCCCGCCGAGCGCGAGCGTCCCGGTGGTGAAGGCCAGGCTCGGCAGGAGACCGAGCCCGAATCCACCGCCGGCGAGCCAGCTCGAAAGGCCCTGGATCGGCAAGACGACGGCGAGGACCGCCGTCGTCCGGCGCAACAGCAGGTAGAGCCCGGCCCTCGGCGTGGAAGTGACGAGTTCGTACGCGGGATCGAGCCCCTTCGCCCACGACACCGCGACCCCGAGCACCGGCAGCACCGGCGAGAAGAGCTGGACGAACGAGGAGCCCTTGGAGCCGGTGAACCCGATCGCGTCCAGCAGGAAGCCGATCGCCGGGATCAGGAGGATCATCACCAGCCACGGCAGCATCACCGGCGTCACCCAGGTATGCAGCCGTCCGGCCCATCGCCTCCGCATCGGGCTCGGGCCCGCTTCGGCGAGCTTCGGGCCCAGTCCGGCCCAGACGTCGTCCACCAGTGCCGACACCGTCGGAAGGCTGAGCGCGGACAGTCTCCCCCGGCATTCCTCGCACGATTCGAGATGGGCTTCGACCGCCCAGACCTCGTCTCCGGCCAAGCCGTCGTCCCCGCGGACGTAACCGGCGAGGAGCTGTCCGGACACGTGTTCCTTGTTCATGACAGCGCCTCCCGCATCGCGATCCGAGCCCGCCTGGCGCGGGTTTTGACGGTTCCTTCCGGCAGGCCGAGCAGGACCGCGGTCTCACGGACGGTCAGCCCGTCGAGCACCATCGCCTGCAGGACCTGACGGAGTTCGGGAGCGAGGCGTCGCAGCGCGTCGCCGACGTGGTCGCCGACCGCGCCCGCCAGTGCCTCGTCCTCGGCGGCCGGCGCGACGGTGGTTTCCGCGACCGGCAGCGGCTGCGCGTGCCGCGCCCGGCGGCGGAAGGCGTCGACGAGCCGCCGCGCGGCGATCGTCCACAGCCAGCCCACGGCGCTCCCGCCGACGGCGGAACCGGCGAACGCGCCCGCCGCGCGCCAGACCGCGAGGTAGGTCTCCTGCATCACCTCGGCGACGATCTGATCGTCGGCGCAGCGACGGCGCAGGCGCACGGCCAGCCAGGGCGACGTGCGGCGGTAGAGCTCTTCGAACGCCGCGCGGTCACCTCGGGCCGCGCGGCGGACGAGCTGCTCTTCGTCCGGTTCCGTTCCTTTCACATCCGGCAAGACGCCGAGATCACCGGAACGGTTCTCACTAGATTGTGTCCTGTATCACAGCACCTCCGCGGAGGTCCCGTCAGGAATCCGGCCAGAACTTGCGCCAGCCGTCGGCCTCGAGCGTCGTCGGCTCCAGGCCGGCGTCGCGGGCCGCCTGTTCGGCGGCCTGGATGTCGCGCGCGAACCGCTTCGCGACGGCTCGGAGCTCGCCTTCGGGATCGATCCCCGCGCGGCGCGCGGTCGCGGCGACCCGGAACAGCTGGGCGGCCGCTTCGGAACCGTCGGGGAACAGGTCGAGCGGGATCCCTGCCCGGCCGCTGCGCTGGCCGAGCTTCCCGGCGAGGGCCACGGCGGGCTGGCCGAGCGCGACGCCGTCCACAATGGACTGTCGGCTCTTCTCGGCCTGTTTCAGTTCTTCCCACTTGACGTTCTGGTCGCTGACGGTTTCGACCCGGGGAGCGTCACTGAATATGTGCGGATGACGTCCGACGAGTTTCGCGACCAGTTCGGAAGCGACCTCGTCGATCCCGAAGGGGTCGTCCGCGTCTTCGACGGCGACGCGCGCGTGGAACAGCACCTGGAGCAGGACGTCACCGAGTTCCTCGCGCAAGGCGAGGCGGTCGCCCTCCTCGATCGCGTCGAGCAGCTCGTAGGTCTCCTCGACCAGGTATTGCCGCAGCGACTCGTGCGTCTGGACGGCGTCCCACGGGCATCCACCCGGCGAACGGAGACGGTCCATCACCTCGGCGGCCTCGACCAGGGGCGGAACGGGCGCTTCGATCACGCGCGCGCCCGACCTGATCAGCGCCGCGGCCTTCGGCTCCCTGCGCGAACCGGCGATGAGCACGAAGTCGCGCCCCAGCGCGTCACCGAGCGCGGGCACCCCGAAGACCTCGGGATCGACGTCGGAAGCCGCGTACACGGCCGAGCCGGTTCGCAAGATCGGGAGTGCCGCGGCGGGCAGTGTCGCACCGCGGGCGATCACGACGACGGCAGCGGTCACGGGTTTCGCGGGGCGGCACCGTGCACAGGCAGCACGATGCCCTTCTTCGAAGCTTCGTTGGGCGCGAGGTCCATCTCGACAACATCCCACACGCCGTAGCGCGGGTTCACCTTGAGGCCGATCTGGTCGAGGTCCGGCTGGAGGAGCCGGACACCGACCTTGGCCAGCTGCTGAGCGGTGGGCTGCGCGGCCTGATCCGACGCGACGGGCTTGTCCGCGGTCCGCTCACGCATCACGACGACGACCCAAAGCGGCTGCTGCGGTGTCGGCTGGAAGGCGGCGACGGTGTTGGGTTCGAGACCGAACAGGACGGTGGCCGCGGTCGCGGGCGACTGCATGGCAGGCAGCTTCTGGCCGGTGCCCGCCTGGGTGTCGGCGGTCTGCTGGTCCTGCGCGATCAGCTCGGCGGCCGCGTTCGGCGAGGCGGCGAAGCGCCGGGCCTTCTCGATCGCCTGCTCGCGCAGCTTGTCCGAGTCGGCACCGGTGGCGTCGGTCGAGGAGACCGAGCTGAAATCGAACGTGACCGTGAGCTTGTCCAGGTACTTCATCGCGAGCTGGGTCTGCAGCGCCGCGTCGATCAGTGCCTCGCGGTGGTCCCGCACCCGCGCCACGAGCTGCTCGACACTGAGTTCGGGGTCGTCCTGCGGGTTGGCCTCCATCGGCTTCGCCAGCGGATCGTTCCGCAACGCGTTCACCACGAGGGACTCGTCGACCCCGATGCCTTCCCTCTGAGCGACGCGCTGGGTGAGGGCGTGCAGGATCTCCTGGCGGACGATCTCGCGGCCGACGAGGTCGAGCTTGTGCTCCTTGGCGAGCTGCTGGCCGTACGGGTGCTCACGAACGGCCTTGTCGATCAGCTGCTGGACGCGATCCACCGAAACGGTCCTGCCGTCGACGATCACCGCCGCACCGACCTGCCCGGGTCCGGCGTTGCATCCGGCGAGAAGGAGAGAACCGGCAAGAACCCCGACCAGCGCGCGACGGCGCCCCATGATCCGCATCACAGGGCCTACCCTCTCATACCGGCCCCGGCGAGAGAACCAGGTCGTAAGTCGCGATTCGGGCTCGGCCCATCACGCGAGTTACGTCTCCGATCACGCGTGTTCGGAGTTCCTCACCCGACGGGCGCCGGCGACTTCATCAGATTCGTCAGCAGCTTCGCGCACCAGTCCAGCAGTTCCTCGTCTCGCAGCACGGGGGCGCCGATCCGCCCGCCGGCCGGGCCCTCCGTCGGCTTCGGCACGGAAACCGTGTTCGTCACCGCCTTGTAGAGAGCCTTGGGGTACAAGCGCTTCAGCCGCACCATCTGCGAATCCGCCAGCGGCAGCGGCGCGAACCGGATCGACGAGCCCTGGGCGGAGACCTCGGTGACCCCGGCCGCGCGGCAGGTGTGCCGGAACGTGGCGACCGCGAGCAGCCTCCGCACCGGGGCGGGCGGCTGGCCGTAGCGGTCGACCAGTTCCTCGCGGACGGCGTCGAGCCCGGCCTGGTCGGGCGCGGCCGCGATCTTGCGGTACGCCTCCAGCCGCAGCCGCTCGCCCGGCACGTAGTCGTGCGGGATATGCGCGTCCACCGGAAGATCCACGCGGACCTCGGCGAGCTCCTCCTCTTCGGAGGTCTCCGCCCCTGTGTGCCGGCGGAACGCGTCGACCGCTTCGCCGACGAGCCGCACGTACAGATCGAAACCGACGCCCGCGATATGCCCGGACTGCTCCGCGCCGAGGATGTTGCCCGCGCCGCGGATCTCCAGGTCCTTCATCGCGACGGCCATACCCGCGCCCAGTTCGGTGTTCTGCGCGATGGTCGCCAGCCGGTCGTGCGCCGTCTCGGTGAGCGGGGCCTCCGGCGGGTACAGGAAGTACGCGTATCCGCGCTCCCGCCCGCGCCCGACGCGGCCGCGCAACTGGTGCAGCTGCGCGAGACCGAGCAGGTCGCCGCGTTCCACCAGCAACGTGTTGGCGTTCGAGATGTCCAGCCCGGTCTCGACGATCGTGGTGCAGACGAGCACGTCGTACTCGTTCTCCCAGAAACCCTGGATGATCTTCTCGAGTTTGTCCTCGTTCATCTGCCCGTGCGCGGTGACGACACGCGCCTCGGGCACCAGCTCGCGAATACGTTTCGCGGCCTTCTCGATCGAGGAAACCCTGTTGTGCACGTAAAAAACCTGGCCGTCGCGCAGCAGTTCGCGCCGGATCGCGGCGCCGACCTGCTTGTCGTCGTACGCGCCGACGTAGGTCAGGATCGGGTGCCTGTCTTCGGGCGGGGTCAGGATCGTGGACATCTCGCGGATCCCGGCGAGCGACATCTCCAGCGTCCGCGGGATCGGCGTCGCCGACATGGTCAGCACGTCGACGTGCGTCCGCAGCGCCTTGATGTGCTCCTTGTGCTCGACGCCGAACCGCTGTTCCTCGTCGACGATCACCAGGCCGAGGTCCTTGTACCGGACCCCGGTCTGCAGCAGGCGGTGCGTGCCGATCACGATGTCGACGTCACCGGAGGACAGCTGTTCGAGGATCGCGTCGGACTCGGGCTTGTTCGTGAACCGCGAGAGTCCCCTGATCTTCACCGGGAACGAACTCATCCGTTCGGTGAAGGTGTTCAGGTGCTGCTGCGCGAGCAGCGTCGTGGGCACCAGCACCGCGACCTGCTTGCCGTCCTGCACCGCCTTGAACGCCGCGCGCACCGCGATCTCGGTCTTGCCGTAGCCGACGTCGCCGCAGATGACGCGGTCCATCGGGACGCCGCGTTCCATATCCGCCTTGACCTCGTCGATCGCGGCGAGCTGGTCGTTGGTCTCGGTGAACGGGAAGGCGTCCTCGAGTTCGCCCTGCCACGGGGTGTCCTGCCCGAACGCGTGCCCCGGCGCGGACTGCCGCGCGGCGTAGAGCTGCACGAGCTCGGCGGCGATCTCCTTGACCGCCTTCTTCGCCTTGGCCTTGGTGTTCTTCCAGTCCGACCCGCCGAGTTTGTTCAGCGTCGGCAGCTCACCGCCGACGTAGCGGGAGACCTCGTCGAGCTGGTCGGTCGGGACGAACAGCCGGTCCCCCGGATGCCCGCGTTTGGAGGAGGCGTACTCCAGCAGCAGGTACTCGCGGGTCGCGCCGGCGACGGTGCGCTGCACCATTTCGACGAACCGGCCGATGCCGTGCTGGTCGTGCACCACGTAGTCGCCCGTCTTGAGGGCGAGCGGATCGACGGCGTTGCGGCGCCGCGAAGGCATCTTGGTGCTGAAGTCCTTTGTGGACGTCCCGGCGCCGGAGCCGCGACCGGTGAGATCCGATTCGGACAACACCACGAGGGCTCGTTCCGGCGAGACGAAACCGTCCGAAAGACCGCCGCACGTCACCGTCACGACGCCGGGCGTCAGCGGACCGGTGATGCCTTCGGCGAGTGCCGCGGGCACGTCTCCCGCCGACAGTTGCTCGACGGCGCGCGCCGCGGTGCCGTGCCCGGCGACGACGAGGACGGCCGTGCCGCCCGCGGCCGTGTGCGCGCGCAGGTCCGTCGTCGCGCGCTCGACCTCGCCGCGGTAATTCGGCGCGGCCTCGATCGAGACGCGGTAGACGTCGGGATCGTCGCTGGCCAGCTGGGTCAGCGTCCACCAAGGGCGCTTCGTCTCCTGAGCGTGCTTCGCGATCCCCGCGAGGTCGCGATACGCGGACGCGCCGAGGTCGATCGGGGCCTGACCGCCCGCGGCGGCCGTGGTCCAGGACGCTTCGAGGAACTCCTGCCCGGTGCGGACCAGGTCGGCCGCGCGGGCCCGGATCTTCTCCGGATCGGCCAGCAGCACGTGCGTGCCCTGGGGCATCGCGTCGGTCAGCAGGTCCAGCTCGCCCTCGCACAGGACGGGGATGAGCGCCTCCATGCCCTCGACCGGGATCCCGCCGGAGAGTTTGGTGAGCATCTCGGTGAGCTGGGCGTCCGCCTCGTACGTCGTCGCCAGCTCGGCGGCCTTCGCGCGCACCGGCTCGGTGAGCAGCAGCTCACGGCACGGCGGCGCGCTGACGTGCTGGATCTCCCCCGGCAGCGACCGCTGGTCGGATACCGCGAACGCGCGGATCTCGCTGACCTCGTCGCCCCAGAACTCGACCCGCACCGGATGCTGCGCCGTCGGACCGAACAGGTCGAGGATGCCGCCGCGCACGGCGAACTCGCCGCGCTTCTCGACCATGTCCACCCGTGTGTAGGCGAGCTCGACCATTCGCTCGAGCAGGCCTTCGAAGCTCTGCTCCTCGCCGACCACCAGGTCGATCGGCGCGAGCGAACCGAGCCCGGGCGCCATCGGCTGGATGAGGCTGCGGACGGTCGCGACGACGACGCGCAGGCCGTCGGCGCCCGTCTTGAGCCGATGGAGCACCTCCAGCCGCCGCCCGACCGTGTCCGCCCGGGGCGACAGCCGCTCGTGCGGCAGCGTCTCCCAGGACGGGAAGTCGGCGACGGCGCCTTCGCCGAGGAACGACTTCAGCGAAGCGGTCAATTCGTCGGCCTCGCGGCCGGTCGCGGTCACCGCGAGCACGGGGCGGCCGGCGCCCTCGTCCGCGGCGAGGGCGCCCACGACCAGCTGGCGGGTGGCGACGGCGCCCTGGAGTTCGAGCACCGGGGCACTGGCCCGCTCGACGACCCCGCGCAGGGCCGGATCGGGAAGGATGGAATGAAGGAGTCCGGACAATGGAGCGTTTGTCACCGTCCCAGCCTACGTGGGGGCACCGACAGTCCGCCGCGCGATTACCTGGGCAAGGCGTCGACGACCTTCGGAAGCTGTTCGTCGAACTCGGCCGGTTCCTGCGTCGCGATCCGGATCAGCACGTGTTCGGCGCCCGCGTCCTGGTATTCGCGCAACCGGTCGGCGACCTGCGCCGGGCTGCCCGAGATCTGCATTTGGATCTTCTCGACGAAGTCCAGCGGAACGCCGTAATTCCGCCGCGCGTAGTCCTCCAGCCGCTCGCGTGCCCGGATCGGGTCCTCCTCGATGAGCACTGTCGCGAACAACGCGGGCGTCACGGGGCGTACGGCCGCTTCGCGGATCTTCGCGAGCCCGTCGGCGTAGTCCGCGACGTCGGGCGGATACGGCGGCCAGCCGTCGTAAAGGCGTCCCGCTCGCTCGAGCGCGCCCGGAGTGAACGAGGCCAGCCACACCGGCGGACCACCCGGACGGTGCGGTCCCGGGTACTCCGGAAGCGCGTCGTAATGCAGCACCTCGCCGTGGAACGGACCGCTGTTCCCGCTCCAAACGTGCCGCCACAGCGCGACGATGTCGTCGAGCCGGGCGCGGCGGCGTTCCCACGGAACGCGGGTGAAGGCGAACTCGGGTTCGCTGCGGCCGGCGAACCCCGCGCCGACGCCGAGCGTGATCCGGCCCTGGCTGAGCAGGTCGAGCGAGAGGATCGCGTTCGCGGAAAGCAGCGGATCCCGTAACGCCGGGAGCAGCGCCGCGGTGCCGAGGGTGACCCGTTCGGTTCTGGCGGCGAACGCGCCGAGCAACGTCAACGAATCGATGGGCGCCTTCGCGAGCGTGTCGCCGACCCAGACCGAATCCAAGCCGAGGCGTTCGGCTTCGACCGCGATCGCGACCATTTCGGGCGCGGTGCGCCCGGCGTCGAGGATGGACCGATAAGTGGGGACGACCAGACCGAATTTCATGCCGGGAGCATCGCCGCGGCGGGGAATCGTCTCAATTCCTTCGAGGGAATGGCGGCGCCGAGGACGGCTCGGCCAAGATGACGACCATGGTTTCCGGATTCGGCCCCGCGCTGAAGGGCTGGCGTGAGCGGCGGCGGCTGTCCCAGCTGGAACTGGCGATCCGGGCCGGCACCACCCAACGGCATGTGAGTTTCCTGGAAGGCGGCCGGTCGATCCCCGGCCGCGGCCTGGTGCTGCGCGTCGCCGAATCACTCGAACTCCCGCTCCGGGAGCGCAACGGCCTGTTGCTCGCGGCCGGGTTCGCCCCCGGTTTCCCCGAAACGGAACTGGACGATCCCAGGGTGAAGCCGGTCCTCGACGGGATGCGGCGGCTGCTCGACGGGCACCGGCCGTACCCGGCCATCGTCGTCGACCGCTACGGCGTGCTCGTCGCCCGCAACGACGCGCTCGACCTGCTCTTCGAGGACGTGGCGCCCGAACTGCTGGAGGAACCGGTCAACACCCTGCGGCTCGCGCTGCATCCGAAGGGGATGGCGCCACGGGTGCTGAACCTCGCGGATTGGGCGCGGCACATCCTGGAACGGCTGACGCAGGAAATCGCGCACGCGCCCGACGAGCGGCTCACCGCGCTGCTGGCCGAACTCGAAGGTTACGTTCCGGAGCCGGGGCCGCCCGGCCCGGACCATCTCGGGTTCGCCGTGCCGATGCGCCTGTCCACTTCGGCGGGTGAGCTGCGGCTGATCACGGCCATCACGACGTTCGCGACCGCGGCCGACGTCACGGTGTCGGAATTGAAACTGGAGACTTTCCTTCCCGCCGACGCCGAGACGGCCGCGATCCTGATCGGATGACCGGTTCGTCCCTAGTGGGCGACCGGCCACGGTGGCATGCTGAAGACATGCGCTCTTCCGCCGTCGTCGCGTTCGCGTCCCTGTCCTTGCTGGTCACGGCCTGTTCCGGGGCGTCGAGCGAGGCGGTGCAGAGCGCACCACCGGTCACTTCGAAACCCGCCGTGTCGGCGCTGAAGGTCGAGCAGGTGACGGCCGGGCTCGAACACGGCTGGGACGTCGGATTCCTGCCGGACGGGAAGATCCTCGTCACCCAGCGTCCCGGGAAGCTGGCACTGGTCGAAGGCGGCACGAAACGCGACATCGCCGCCGACTTCTCCGACGTCCACGCCCGCGGCGAAGGCGGCCTGATGGGGATGGTGATCAGCAGAGACTTCGCGACGTCGCGCGAGTTCATCACCTGCCAGACCCACAAGGAGGGCGACACCGCCGTCGACATCCGGCTGGTCACCTGGCGGCTGTCGGACGACGGCGCGAGCGCCACGAAGGTCAAGGACCTCCTGACCGGGCTGCCGGTGAACTCCAGCGGCAGGCACTCCGGCTGCCGCCCCGCGTTCGGCGCGGACGGCGCGCTGCTCGTCGGCACCGGCGACACCGCCCGCCCGCAGCATCCGCAGGACCGGACGAGCCTCGGCGGCAAGGTGCTGCGCATCGACGCGAAGACCGGGAACGCGTTGCCGGACAACCCGTTCATCAAGTCCGCGAACCCGAACGAACAGCGCGTGTTCACCTACGGGCACCGCAACGTCCAGGGCGTCACGGTCCGTCCGGGCACCGGGCAGGTGTTCACCGCCGAGCACGGGCCGACCATCGACGACGAGGTCAACCTGGAGACCGCGGGCGCGAACTACGGCTGGGACCCGTCGAAGGGCGGCACCGAGACCAGCTACGACGAAAGCGTCCCGATGACCGACAAGCAGCGTTTCCCGGACGCCGTCGGTCCTTTGTGGACGACGGGCGAGATCACCGAGGCCATCTGCGGCGCGGAATTCCTCACCGGATCGCAGTGGGGCGCGCTCGAAGGCTCGCTGGCCGTGACCGCGCTGAAAGGCCAGAAACTCCTGCTGTTCCGCCTCGACGACGCGGGCAAGGTCACCGAGGTGACGCTGCCGCCGGAGTTCGACGACAAGTTCGGCAGGCTGCGCGCGGTCCGCAGCGCGCCCGACGGCTCGCTCTACGTCACGACTTCGGAGGGCGAGGACGACAAGCTGCTGAAGGTCACTCCCGGCGCCTAACTGCCGAGGTGCGCGCCGCCCCGTTGACGTGGACGATCTGTCCGGGGACGTGCCGGGCCTCCGGGCTCGCCAGGAAGGCCACCACCTCGGCGACGTCCGCGGGTTCGCCGGCGCGTTTGGTCAGCGTGTTGCCGATCAGCCACGTCTGGCGTTCTTCGGAGAGCTTGCCCCGGAAGAACTCGGTATCCCCGACCAGTCCGGGCGCGACGATGTTCGCGGTGATCCCCCGCGGCCCGAATTCCCTCGCCACGTCGACATTCCACGCCTCCAGCGCGGCCTTGGCCGCACTGGAGGAATCCGCTCCCGTCCGCGCGGCGATGGAGCCGATGGTGACGATCCGCGCGCCGTCGGCGAACCTTTCCCGCAAGGCACGGGTGACCAGTACCGCGCCGAACACGTTCGCGTCGAGGTTGGCCTGCCAGTTCGCCGCGAAGGTTTTCAGATCCTCGGCCGGCTCGTTCCGGAAATCGGTGTTCCCGCCCGCGTTGTTGACCAGGACGTCGACGCGCTCCGGCAATTCGGCCACGGCCCGTTCCACCGCGTCCGGATCGGCCGCGTCGAACGGGACCGGGTTCGCGCCGAGCAGCGTGGCGGCCTCGGTGAGGACCTGTTCGCGGCGGCCGGTGATAGTCACCCGGTCACCCCGCGCGGCGAACGCCGCCGCGACCGCGTAACCACTTCCCTGTTCTGCCCCATGCCCGCCGGCATAGGGACACTAGGCTTCCCCCATGACGAAGATCGACCCCGCGACGACGGCGCTCGTCCTGATCGACCTCCAGACGCGGATCGTCGCGCTGGAGACCGTCCCGATCGAAGGCACCGAGGTCGTGTCGAACGCCGTCCTGTTGCGGGAGGCCTTCAGCGCGGCCGGCTCATCGATCGTCCACGTGCGCGCGCACCGGCCGGGTGTCGACGAGCAGCCGCCCGGCAGCGAACTGGTCGCCGAGCTGACACCTCGCGACGGCGAGCATCTGATCACCAAGAACACCATCGGCGCGTTCTATCGCACCGGTCTCGACGAACTCCTGCGCGGACTCGGCGTGAAGACACTGGTGATCGCCGGGATCGCCACGGAATACGGCGTCGAATCGACGCTGCGGGCCGCGATCGACCACGCCTACGAGACCATCGCCGTTTCGGACGCGATGGCGGGTATCGCCGCCATCTCCCACGAATCGGCGGTCACGAAGGTGTTCCCGCGGCTGGGCGAAGTGCTCACGACCGCCGAGACCGCCGCGGCGCTGGGCTGAGCCATGATCGACAAGATCGCTTGGCTGCATTTCCGGGACGGCCGTGTCCTCGGCGCTCGCTCACGCGGGAGGTCCGTGTTCTACCTGCCCGGCGGCAAACGCGAACCCGGTGAAAGCGATGCGGAGACCCTGATCCGGGAGATCCGCGAGGAGCTGACCGTCGAGATCGATCCGGCGACCATCGAACCCGCGGGGGTCTTCGAGGCGCAGGCCGATGGCCACGCGACGGGATTCCTGGTCCGGACGACCTGCTACACCGCCGAATTCACCGGGACTCTCTCCGCCAGCAGTGAAATCGACGAGATCACCTGGCTGGGTCACGAAGACAGGGACCGGCTTTCCGCGGCGGGCAAGATCATCTTCGACCACCTGCGGGAGACCGGGCTCCTGCGCTGATTCAGTACAGCCGCAGCTTCGGCTTGTGCTCCAAATTGGACAGACCGTTCCAGGCAAGGTTGACCAGATGCGCGGCGACCTCGTCGCGCTTCGGCTTCCTGGCGTCGAGCCACCACTGTCCGGTGAGCGCGACCATTCCGACGAGCGCCTGCGCGTACAGCGCGGCCAGCTTCTCGTCGTAACCCCGCGCGGCGAACTGCTGCGCGAGGATGTGCTCGACCTGGCTGGCGATGTCGTTCAGCACCGTCGAAAACGTGCCCGTCGAACTCGCGACCGGCGAATCCCGCACCAGGATGCGGAAGCCGTCGTGCGAGTCTTCGACGTAGGAGAGCAACGCGATCGCCGCCTGCTCCAGCATCACCCTCGGGTGTCCACCGTGGAGGGTGGAGACCATCCGGTCCAGCAGCAGCTGCGTCTCGCGGTCGACGACGACGGCGTAGATGCCTTCCTTGCCGCCGAAATGCTCGTACACCACCGGTTTGGAGACATTCGCGCGGTGCGCGATCTCCTCGATGGACGTACCTTCGAAACCCTTCTCCGCGAACAGGGCCCTGGCGACGTTGAGCAGCTGCTGCCTGCGCTCCGTCCCCGTCATCCGCACCCGGGCCACCGGGGCGACAGGACGCGCCCCGGTGACCGCTTCACGTTTGGTCCGCCTTCTCCCCGCCATCGCAGAAGACTAACGCGACCTCGCTATTTGCTTTCAGTGGCGATGCGCGCGAGGCGCTGCGGGGTCGGCCAGCGCACGTCATAGGCCCAGCCGAACTTTTCGAAGATCCAGATGAGCCGAGCGGAAATGTCGATCTGGCCGCGCTGCACACCGTGCCGCGCCGAGGTCGGGTCGGCGTGGTGCAGGTTGTGCCACGACTCGCCGAAGGAGAAGATCGCCAGCGGCCAGAAGTTGGCCGATTTGTCGCGGGCCGCGAACGGGCGCTCGCCGATCATGTGGCAGACCGAGTTGACCGACCAGGTCACGTGGTGCAGCACGCAGACCCGCACCAGCCCGGCCCAGAAGAACGCGGTCACCGCGCCCCAGAACGACCAGGTGATCAGTCCACCGAGGATCGCGGGCAGCACCAGGGTGAGCAGGCTCCACAGCCAGAACAGGTCGTCGACCTTCTTGATGGCCGGATCCTTCACCAGGTCCGGCGCGAAGCGCTCCGCGTTGGTCTGGTCACGGTCGAACAGCCAGCCCATGTGCGCGTGCCAGAAACCCTTGGCGATGGCGACCGGTGTCGTTCCGAACAGCCACGGCGAATGCGGGTCGCCGTCGCGGTCGGAGAAGGCGTGGTGGCGCCGGTGGTCGGCGACCCAGGTGATCACGGGGCCCTGGACGGCCATGCTGCCGGCGATCGCCATCGCGACGCGCAGCCACGGCTTGGCCTTGAACGAGCCGTGCGTGAAGTAGCGGTGGTACGAAACGGTGATACCGAGTCCGCTGATCGCGTAGAAGACCACGAACAGGCCGACGTCGACCCAGGTCAATCCCCAGCCCCAAGCGAAGGGGACGGCCGCGAGCAACGCGGCGAGCGGGAAGATGACCCCGAGGTAGACCGAGAGCTGCACGCCACTCGATCGATGTCCTTCGATTACCGGCTTGGGGCCCTTCGCGGGCTTCTGGGAACGGTCCAGGGTAGCCGTCATGCAGTCACTTCTTTTCTATGCGCAACCCCGAGGATTTCCCTAAGGGTGACCTTACCTACGATGCCGTAAGTTACGGTACAGGAGGTTTCGTCCCCTGTGGAGTGCCCGCGACGGTGACCCCACCCCCGGGCGCACGTGGAGATCCCCGGCATGGCTATCCTGACCAGGATCGATCCGCCGTAGTGTAATCGGCAGCACTTCAGATTTTGGTTCTGACAGTTCAGGTTCGAATCCTGGCGGCGGAGCAGACGAACAGATGACCAGCGGCGTTTTCAACGGTGGGGGTGTGTGCGGCTGACCGAGGACGCGACGACCAGTGGCAGGCGGCCGGCGCTTGCGGAGATGTCCGACGCCTGGCTGCATGGCCGCGCGCGCGAACTCGGGGCGGCCATCCAGCGCGTCAGCTTCGCCGAACAGCTGGACATCGTCACCAGCCTCGACGAACTCCTCGACGAGACGCAGCGCCGCGGCGAACCCTTGCTGGTTGCCCAGCTGCTGCGCTACTCGGCGATGGCGAGGCTGGTCACCCGCGGTCTCGCCGCCGAAGCCGAACCCAGGCTCGACGAGATGCTCGCGCACACCAGGCGGCACGGTCTCGCCCTGATGCGCGCCGACGCGCACGCCATGCGCGGCCGACGGCTGGTGATCGCCAAACAGGAGGACGCCGCCCTCACCGAGATCGCCAGGGCGCTGGCCATCCTCGACGACTCCGCGGTCCCGGACCGCCAGGTCGGCAGGCGCAACTGGGACCGGATGCTGTCCACCACCCTCGTCGACTGCTGGCTGGTGCTGAACCAGCTGGGCGTCTACGAGGCGGCCGAGGAGGCCATCGCCCGCGCCGCGCAGGCGATCCGTGACAGCGCCAGCCCGCACGAGATCGCGCTCCAGCTGATCAACCGGGTCAAGATGCTGCTGGGCTGGGGCCTGCGGCTCGAACGCATCGAGCGCTACGACGAGGGGGCGGACAAGTTCCGCACCGCCGCGTCGATGGCCCAGGCCGCCGAAGGCCCGTTCACCGAGTCGCTCTTCCCGCGCAAGGCCGGCGTGCCCGCGATCGACCAGGTCGGCGTGCTCGCCGCGGCCGCCGCGCTGGCGTCGCCCGATTCGTCGCATATCGAGCGCCTGAACTCGCTGCTGCATCCGGAACTGGTCTTCCCGCACGAACGCGAGATCATCGCCATCGCGCTGGCCCGCTGCCTGGACAACGACGGCCGCCGCGAGGACGCCCTGCAGGTGCTCAAAGAGGTCCGCGAGGACAACGAGGACGGCTCGCTGCCGTCGATGCGGTTGAACCTCGCCCGCGAGCTCGCCAGGCTCGACACCACCCCGGACTACGCGTCCGGGGCGAGCCAGTCGCTGATCGACTACGCGACCATCCTGGAAACGGAGATGTGGTCGCTGCGGGAATCGCAGATCGCGACGCTCAACGCGCGGCGGGAGCACGAGCGGCTCTCCGCCGAACACGGCGCCATCACCCAGCAAGCGTTGCAGGACCCGCTCACCGGGCTGCCGAACCGGCGCGCGCTCGACGAAAAGCTGCGGTCGCTGGCGTCGTCCGCCGACGCCCAGCCGCTCGCGGTCGCGTTGGTCGACCTCGACGGCTTCAAGGACGTCAACGACAAGCAGTCGCACGCCGAGGGCGACAACGTGCTCCGTGTCATCGCGAGCACGCTGCGCGACGCCCTGCGTGGCGACGATGTGGTCGCCCGCTACGGCGGAGACGAGTTCATCGTGCTTCTACCTGGGGCTCCGGCCTCCGCGGCGAAGCAGGCACTGGGTCGTTCTGTGAATGCCGTCGCATCTCTGCCGCACCATCTTTCGCACGGTGTCACCCTCTCCGTCGGCCTCGTCTCGCTCCGCCCGCAGGAACGGGCCGAGCAGGTCCTCGCCCGCGCCGACGCGGCCATGTACCAGGCGAAACGCGGTGGCGGGAACCAGGTTTCGTCGGTGAACTCGATGGCCATCGACCCGGTGACCGGATGGCCCGGTGAAGATGCTCCGACCGACCCCGCGTGGGACTCCGAGCAGCCCACGTAGGATCAATGCCCGACAACCACCGTTGGTGAAATGTTGGGAGAGCCGTGACCGGCCCGCTGAGCACGTTGATCCTCGCCGCGGGTGAGGGCACCCGCATGCGTTCGTCCACCCCGAAGGTGCTGCACCCGATCGCCGGCCGCCCGTTGGTCGAGCACGCGGTGCGGGCCGCCGCGGGACTGAACCCGGAGCACCTGGTCGTGGTCGTCGGCCACGGTCGCGACTCGGTCGGCGCCCGGCTGGAAAAGGTCGGCGAGGCTCTCGGCCGCGAGGTCGTCACGGCCGTCCAGGAAGAGCAGAAAGGCACCGGGCACGCCGTCTCGTGCGCGCTCTCCGCCCTGCCCAGCGGACTGACCGGCACCGTCGTCGTCAGCTACGGCGACGTCCCGCTGCTCGACACCGAAACGCTCGCTTCCCTGGTCGCCGAGCACACCTCGACCGGTAACGCGGTCACCGTGCTGACCGCGGTCGTCGAGAACCCGACCGGTTACGGCCGGATCATCCGCGACGAAAACGGCGTCGTCATCTCGATCGTCGAGCAGAAGGACGCCACCCCGGAACAGCACGAAATCGCCGAAATCAACTCCGGCGTCTACGCCTTCGACGCTTCGGTCCTCCTCGACGGGCTCTCGCGGCTTTCGACGGACAACGCGCAGGGCGAGCTCTACCTCACCGACGTCCTCGGCATCGCCCGCGGCGACGGGAAGGGCGTCGGCGCGCTGGTCATCGACGACCCGTGGGTGACCGAAGGCGTCAACGACCGCGTTCAGCTGTCGGTCCTCGGCGCCGAACTGAACCGCCGGATCGTCCGCGGCTGGCAGCGGGCGGGCGTCACCGTCGTCGACCCCGCGAGCACCTGGATCGATGCGGGCGTGACCCTGTCGCGCGACGTCGTCATCGAGCCCGGCGTGCAGCTGAAGGGTTCGACGTCGGTCGGCGAGGGCGCGCAGATCGGCCCGGACAGCACGCTGGAGAACGTCTCCGTCGGCGCGGGCGCGTCGGTGGTGCGGACGCACGGTTCCGATTCGGAATTGGGCGACGGCGTGAAGGTCGGCCCGTTCACCTACCTGCGTCCCGGCTCCAAACTGGGGACCAAGGGCAAACTCGGCGCGTTCGTCGAGACGAAGAACGCCGACATCGGCGCCGGCACGAAGGTCCCGCACCTGACCTACGTCGGCGACGCGACCATCGGCGAGAACAGCAACATCGGTTGTTCCAGCGTCTTCGTCAACTACGACGGCGTGAACAAGCACCACACCACGATCGGCTCCCATGTGCGGCTCGGCGCGGACAACACGTTCGTCGCCCCGGTGACCATCGGCGACGGCGCCTACAGTGGGGCAGGCACCGTGATCAGGCAAGACGTGCCCCCGGGCGCGCTCGCCGTGTCCACCGGACCGCAGCGCAACATCGAAGACTGGGTGTCCCGGCGCAGGCCGGGCACACCCGCGGCGGACGCAGCTTCCGCCGCGAAGCAGGACACCACCGCCGTGTCCGATTCAAACAAGGGAAACGACGGGGAGTCACCAGCATGAGCTCGAAGTCCGGTACACCGAAGAAGAACCTGATGCTCTTCTCCGGGCGCGCCCACCCGGAACTCGCGGAAGAGGTCGCCAAGCACCTCAACGTGTCGGTCGTTCCGCAGACCGCGCACAACTTCGCCAATGGGGAGATCTTCGTCCGGTTCAACGAATCGGTGCGCGGGACCGACGCGTTCGTGATCCAGAGCCACCCCGCTCCCATCAACGAATGGGTGATGGAGCAGCTGATCATGGTGGACGCGCTCAAGCGCGCGAGCGCCAAGCGGATCACCGTGATCATGCCGTTCTACCCGTACGCGCGGCAGGACAAGAAGCAC
Source organism: Amycolatopsis sp. cmx-4-54 (assembly GCF_046548895.1). Taxonomy (NCBI): domain Bacteria; kingdom Bacillati; phylum Actinomycetota; class Actinomycetes; order Pseudonocardiales; family Pseudonocardiaceae; genus Amycolatopsis; species Amycolatopsis sp. cmx-4-54. The sequence goes on along the minus strand of NZ_JAEBEJ010000003.1, from coordinate 613,532 downwards.
AAGGGCCGCGAGCCGATCTCCGCGCGCCTGATCGCGGACCTGTTCAAAACCGCGGGCGCCGACCGGATCATGACGGTCGACCTGCACACCGCGCAGATCCAGGGCTTCTTCGACGGTCCCGTCGACCACCTGCTCGCGCAGAACGTGCTCGCCGCGCACATCAACAAGACCTACCACGGCGAGAACATCACCGTCGTCTCGCCGGACTCCGGTCGCGTGCGGCTCGCCGAGAAGTGGGCGGCGCAGCTGGGTGACCGGCCGATCGCCTTCATCCACAAGACCCGCGACCCCGACAAGCCGAACCAGGCCGTCGCCAACCGCGTCGTCGGCAAGGTCCGCGGTCAGCTGTGCGTGCTGATCGACGACATGATCGACACCGGCGGCACGATCGTGAAGGCCACCGAGGCCCTGCTCGACGAAGGCGCGTCCGACGTCGTCATCGCCTCGACCCACGGCATCCTGTCCGACCCCGCCACCGAGCGGCTGTCGAACTGCAAGGCGCGCGAGGTCATCGTCACCAACACGCTGCCGATCCCGGAGGAGAAGCGGTTCCCCGGTCTGACCGTGCTGTCCATCGCGCCGCTGCTGGCGCAGGCCATCCAGCAGGTCTTCGAGGACGGGTCGGTCACGTCCCTCTTCGACGGCAACGCCTGATCCCGGCGGAGCAAGGGACCTTTGCTGTCGCTCTCTTTTGGAGAGTGACAGCAAAGGTCCCTTGCTCCGTTTTCGGCTCCTCGCGAAACGACGCGCGCCCGGCCGCCCGGCATGGCTAGGTTCCGTTCATGGGGAAATTCAAATTCGGCGTGAACCTGTGGGGCGCCGAGAACCGTGAAGACTGGGTCGCGAAGTGCCGTCGCGTCGAGGCCCTCGGATTCGACGTCATCTCCGTGCCCGATCATCTCGGCCCGGGACGGAACGCGCCTTTCCCGGCGCTGACCATGGCCGCCGCGGTGACCCAGCGGCCCCGCGTCGGCACTCTTGTTTCCAATATGGCGTTTTACAACGCCGCGCTCTTCGCACGCGAAGTCGTCACCACGGTGAAGATGACGGGCGACCGGCTGGACCTCGGGCTCGGCTCCGGCCACATGAAATCGGAATTCGACGACGCCGGTCTGCCGTGGATCCCGGCCAAGGAACGTATCGAGTATCTCGTCGAGAGCCTTGACCACCTGCGCGAACACTTCGCCGGCGAAGGCATCACGCCCCCGCCGCTGCTCCTCGCGGGCAACAGCGACGGCGTGCTCTCCCTCGCCGCCCGCGAAGCCGACATCGCCGGCTTCGCGGGCCTTCGTCAAGCACCGGGGGAACCGCCGGGCACGTTCCGGCTCGACGACGCCGAGCGCATGGACGAACGCGTCGCCTTCTTCCGCTCGCACACGAACGGCCGCGATCCCGAGCCGAACATGCTCGTCCAGCGGGTCGTCGTCACGGACGACCGGCGCGCGGCCGCCGAGGCCTGGCGTGAGGAAGTCGAAGACCAGGACGGCCTCGACGTCGACACCCTGCTCGAAACGCCCCAATTGCTTTTCGGCACCGTCGCCGAGATCGTCCGGCAGCTCCAGGAGCGTCGCGAACGGTACGGCTTCTCCTACATCACGGTATTCGAGCCGATGCTGGAAACGTTCGCGCCGGTCGTTCGGGAACTGTCCGGTCAGTAAGCGACGCAGAAACGCTGACGGCGGTGTTCCGGCTTGTCGATCTCGTCGACGAACGCGATCGCGTAGTCGGCACCGCCGATCTTCGAACCGCCGTTCTCGTCGGTCAGGAGCACGTCGCCACCGAGCCGGAACTCACCGGTCCGCTCGCCCTCGGCCCAGGCGCCGAACTCCGCGGCCGGGCTGACGTAGAACCAGTCGACGTCCTCGGGAAGCTTCCGGAACGCTTCCAGCACCTCGACGTGCGCACCCGCTTCGCCCTTGTACTCGTCCGGGAACTCGGGGGTGTCGATCAGTCGCGGCCCGCCCTTGGCCACGTGCAGGCTGCCAGCCCCGCCGACCACGCCGATCCGCGCGCCGTTGTCCCTCGCGACCCGGGCGATCGAGGGCACCGCGTCGAGCAGACCGCTCTGCCCGTGAACCGCGATGACCAGGACGTCGGCGCCCTTGGCGGCATCGGCCAGGAAGGCCTCGTCGTAGAGCGAGCCGGCCTTGGTCCCCTCGCCTTCGGCGTTCCTCGACACCACCAAGACCTCGTGCCCACGGCCGCGGGCCTCCGCGGTGATCTTCCCGCCCGCGTACCCGGTTCCTCCGAACACAACCAATTTCGCCACGCGTTTCTCCCTTTTCATCGGCGACCACGCCGATGCTAAGAACGCGAGACCGGCTACTTCAACGTATGCAACGCACCCCGAGGTGAGCGTGCAGGTCAGCCGCCCAGCGTGGCGAATTCGGACTTGAGCTTTTCGCGAACGCCGTTGACGTCGACCGGAGCCCGGACCTCACCTTTGGCCGACGGTTTCGCCTGCACCTGATAGCTGGCGTTCCGATTCGGCAGTTTGAACTTGACCTCGCAGGACATGCTCGTCGTGGTGTCCGGCGCCGCGTCGGCGTCCGCCGTGCAGCTCTGCGCGCCGAGGGTCTGCGCGGTGAAGTCGACGGTCAGCTTCAGATGCACGGGCGTCCCGTTCACGCCGCCGATGACGGAGTTGGCGACGTCGATGGTCGCCCGGCAGGTCCCGACGAAGTCCGTGCAGTCCAGCTTGTCGTTGACAACACTGACCCTGACCTGGATCAGCGCGTCGAACGGCTGCCCGAGCCCGCCGATCGCGCCGTCCAGATCGGCCTGGAGCTTCTTGAGCGCTTCCCCGGCGAGCGGCTCGACCCGCAGCTCGGCGCCGAGCGTCTTGCCGCCCGCCGCGGCGACGAGCGATGGCGCGAAGCTGACGACACGGTGCGGCGCCGCCGTGGTCACCCGCAGTGTTCCGAGCCCGCTCCCGACGTCGTAGACCTCGGTCCCGTCCGGCAGCTTCGAACGGACCGGATCGGTCAACGGGTTCATCTCGGACACCGCGGTCCTGAGGGTCGACGCGGCCTTGCGCGGGCTGAGCACCTCGACGGCGTTCACCGGCAGGTCCGAGCTGTCCGTACGGACCCAGTTGGTGCCGTACTGTTCGCTGTCGCCGAGCCCGTGCGCCTTCCAGTACTCCGGCGTCGCCGAGAGGTACAGCTGCTTGTCGGCGGAGATGACCTGGATGGCCTGCCCGTCGACCGGCAGCGCTCCGTACGCGCTCCCGTTCCGGGTGATCCGGAACTGGAGTTCCGCGGGCTGCCCCGACGCGTCCTTGATCGTCGACTTGTAGACGACGGCCGGAGACTGCTCCAACGCCTTCAGCGCGCTCTCGACAGCGCCGCGTTGCTCGGCGCGCCGATCCACCCGCTGCTGCTCGGCGGCCGGGATCCCGGCCGCCCCGTCGATCGCGACGTCGCAACCGGCCACGAGGCAGCACAGGGCGGCGATCGCGCCGATCTTCGACCGTCGTGCCGGCATCCCGTCCCCTTAGTCTCGCGTGCGAGCAGATCACACCTTAGAAAAGGGGTCGCGCACCACCGCATCCGCGGGTTCGCGAAGCAGCTGTCACCGACTTGTCACCTGTACGAGCCACCCGGCGGGACCCCCGCCCGATCGGTTGGTCTACACTTTCCCGGTCTCGGCGAGGCGGGTTCCGTGAGCACCTGGTGCCCGACGTGATCGACGCGGCGGCTTGAGTGGCCACACGCGGTCGAGCACGCCTGTGGAATTCGCCGCCGAACACCAGAACCGCCCCGAACCATCCCCACCTCAGCATGCTTTCGCTGAACATGTTGGTGAATTGAAGGAGTGCTACACCGTGTCCGAGGTACGCCTGTCCGTCGAGCCCCGCACCGAATTCGGCAAGGGTGCCGCGCGCCGCACGCGTCGCGCCGGCAAGATCCCCGCGGTGCTGTACGGGCACGGCTCGGAACCGCGCCACTACGCCCTGCCCGCCATCGAGTTCGCCCGCGTCGTGCGTGAGAACGGCAGCAACGCCGTCATCACCCTCGACCTCGAGGGCAAGAGCGAGCTGGCGCTGACGAAGACCATCGTCGTCCACCCGCTGAAGAACTACATCGAGCACGTCGACCTGCTGGTCGTCATCCGCGGCGAGAAGGTCACCGTCGACATCCCCGTCGTCGTCACCGGCACCCCCGGCCCGGGCACCCTGGTCACCACCGACCTCGACGCCATCCAGATCGAGGTCGAGGCGCTGCACATCCCCGAGCAGGTCGAGGTCTCGGTCGAGGGCGTCGTCGCCGGCACCCAGATCAACGCCTCGGACGTCGCCCTGCCGAAGGGCGCCACGCTGGTCACCGACCCTGACGCCCTGGTCGTCGCCGTGAACGAGGCGCCGTCCGAGTCCGCGCTTGAGGGTGAAGAAGGCGCTTCCGAGGCGGCCGAGACCCCCGCCGAGGACGCCGAATAAAGTCACTGGTGTGACCGAAGCAGTACTTCCCGGGGCCGGCGAGCAGATCCTGCTCGCCGGCCTCGGCAATCCCGGCCCCCAATACGCGGGCAACAGGCACAACGTCGGCTTCATGGTGCTCGACGAGCTCGCCCACCGTGTCGGCGGCAAGTTCAAGGCCCACAAGAGCGGTGCCGAAATCCTCGAAGGACGGCTCGCGGGCCGGCGGGTGGTCCTGGCCAAGCCTCGTTCGTACATGAACCTCTCGGGCGGCCCCGTCGTGGGCGCGGCCCGGTTCTACAAGATCCCCCCGGCCGGTGTGGTGGTCATCCACGACGAGCTGGACGTCGACTTCGGCGCGCTCAAGATGAAACTGGGCGGCGGCGACAACGGGCACAACGGTCTCCGCTCGATCACCAAATCGCTGGGCACTAAGGACTACTACCGGGTCCGTTTCGGCGTCGGCCGCCCTCCGGGACGGCAGGATCCGGCGGATTTCGTGCTGAAAGACTTCTCGACGGTCGAACGGAAAGAGCTCGCTTTCGAGGTCGATCGTTGCGCCGACGCCGTTGAAGCGCTTATCAGCACCGGTCTCGCCGCGGCCCAGAACACCTTCCACGCTGGGTGAACCCGCTCACATGGCGGTGCGTTACACCCCGTCACTCGAAGGCGTTTCACCACGCCCCTGATCGAGTCGTGGAATAGCGCGAACTCTTCCGGGGAACTCTCAAACCCGTTAGGACGGAATGCGGAGATCGCATTCCCCACCGAAACCGGAGAGAGTTTCATGTCGTTCACGGCCGAAGACATCACCGGCGCCACTTTCCCGAACGCCCCGATCGGGCGACGCGGATACGCCAAACACGAGGTCGACGCGTTCCTGGAACGGATCGCCGACACGATCTCGGACCGGGACGACCTGACGGCCGCCGAGGTCCACCACGTCATGTTCTCGCGTCCGTTGATCGGTAAGCGTGGCTACGACGAACGCGAAGTCGACGATTTCCTCGACAAGGTCGAGGTGCAGCTCGCCCATCAGACCGGCCAGCAGGCGCTCGGTGTGCCCGGCGCCCGTGAAGAGGGCGAGGCGACCGCCGAACGTGCCGTCCCGGACCGCGGTCCCGTCGAGTTCCTCCGGGAGCGCTAGTGCCCGTTACCGCCTTCGAGGCCAGGACCCGGCAGTTCGACCGGGCGCCGATCGGCGCCCGCGGCTATCACGAACCCGCGGTCGATGCCTTCCTCGAACGGGTCGCGGCGACTCTCGACGGCGACGACGATCTGTCGGTCGCGGACGTCCACAACGTGGCGTTCGCCAAAGCGCCGCTGTCGAAACGAGGCTACGACCAGGCAGCCGTCGACGCGTTCCTGCGAGACGTCGAGGGAACGCTGGCCGGGCTGTCCCATTCCGCCGGCTACTACATCGCGCCCGCCTTGGAGCACACCCATACCCGCAAGCCACCCTGGCGACGCCGCTGACCACCGGGAGGTGCAGCGAAAGGGCCGGGTCCGCGAGGTTCGCGGACCCGACCCTTTCGTGTCAGCCGGTCGCCGCGTTCTTGGCGATCTTGTCCGCGAACTGGACGGCGGTCGCGGCCCGCTTCACCTTGCCCGAGGGCGTCTTGGGCAGGCTTCCCGCCGGGAGCACCACGACCGCGAAGGGCCGCATGTCGACGGCGCCGCGCACCTTGGCCGCGACCTCCTTCGCCAGCGCCTTCTCCGTTTCCGGATCCCCGGCGATTTTCGATTCGACCACGACGGCGAACCGTTCCCGGCGGCTGCCGGCGTCGAGCCGCACGGCCACCGCGTTCCCCGCCCGGACTCCCTCGACCGAGGTCGCCGCGCGTTCGATATCGGTCGGGTACAGGTTCCGGCCGCCCATGATGATGACGTCCTTGCGACGGCCACAGATCACGATCATGCCGTCGACCAGGTAGCCGAGGTCACCGGTGAGCAGCCAGCCGTCCTCGTCCTGCGTCGCGAGCGGCCCCTCCATGGTCAGGTACCCCGGTGTCACGGCCTCGCCGCGCAGGCGGATCTCCCCGACCTCGCGTTCTCCGAGCACGGTTCCCTTGTCGTCGACGATCTCGGCCTCGAGCCCGTCGAGCGGCGGCCCGAGCACCGCGAATGACCGGACTTCGTCAGTTCCCCGACGCGGGTCGCCCTCCGAGACCGGCACCGCGCGGTTGTCCGCCTCGAGCGCGTCGGCCTCGACGACGTCCAGCGTCAAGCCGGTGAACAACGGCGCGAACGAAACCGCGAGAGTCGCCTCCGCCATTCCGTACGCGGGGAACACGCATTCGGCGGGCATCTTGAAGCGCGTCCCAGCCTCGACGAACGTCTTCACCGCCGTCTCGTCGATCGGCTCGGCACCGTTCAGCGCGATCCGGAGCTTCGAGAGGTCGTACGCGTCGTCGTCCTCGACACGGGCCAGCCGCCTGCCCACGATCGCGTACGCGAAGTTCGGCGCGGCCGTGGTCGTGCCGTTGTACTTGCTGATCAGCTGCGGCCAGATCAACGGTCCCGACAGGAACTCGACCGGCGTGATCTTGACGAGCTCGACGCCGAACGTCATCGGCACCGTCAGGAAGCCGACCATCCCCATGTCGTGGAAGGTGGGCAGCCACGAGACCATCACGTCGACGTCGAAATCGAACTCGGCCCGGTCGACCATCGCCTTGACGTTCGAATACAGGTTCCCGTAGGTGATCCGAACGGCCTTCGGGTCGGCCGTCGACCCACTGGTCAGCTGCAGGAGCGCCGTGTCCGATTCGGCCGTGGGAACGGGCTCCGCCAGTGGTTCGGCCTCGAGCAGTTCGGTGATGACCTGGAAGGCGATGCCGTGCTCCGTGAGTACCGGCGCCAGCTGATCGAACGGCTCACCGAGCAGAACCAGGTCGGACCCGATCATCCGCAGCACGCGAACGGTGTCCTCCGCCCACTCCGTGAGGTCGGTGCGCTGCGTCGGCTGGTGCAGCATCGTCACACTGCCGCCGACGAGCCAAACCGCCTGAACCGTCGGCGCGATCAGCGACGGCGCCGCCGCCAGTACCGCGACCGCCTTGCCGGGCTCCAGCCCAGCCGTCACCAGACCCCCGGCGACCCGCTTGGCCCGCTCGTGAATCTCGGCCCACGTACGCCGAACCGGCTCCCTGGGCTCCCCGGTGACCATTCCCCGCTGCTGACCTCGCCCCGCCGCGGTGGCGACGAGCGTGTCCACGAACCGACTCATGCGCGTCACACTACTGTCCGCGCCGAACGACCCGCTCGCCGTCGAGTGAACTCATTCGATCGCTTCGGAGGTCTCGAGCCACTGGGCCTCGACCTCCTCCTTTTCCGTTTCGACGGCTTTCAATTCGGTGTTCAGCTCGATGAGCTTCCTCGGATCAGTCGCCGCGGCGAGCAGCGCCGTATGCAGCTTCTCTTCCTTCGTGTGCAGCTGGTCGAGCTTGCGCTCGAGGCGGGACAGCTCCTTCTGAGCCGCCCGCTGTTCCGCTGCGCTCTTCTTGGGCGTGGAGCCCCGCGCACTGCCTGTCTTCCGGTCACCGCCGGCCTTCTCGAGGCTCTTCGCGCGCCGGTCGAGGTATTCCTCGATCCCGCCCGGCAGGTGGGTCACTTGCCCTTCCCCGAACAGGGCCACGATCGTGTCGCAGACGCGTTCCACCAGGTACCGGTCGTGTGAAACGACGACAAGGCTGCCAGGCCAGGAATCCAGCAGGTCTTCGAGCTGCTGCAGGGTGTCGATGTCGAGATCGTTCGTCGGTTCGTCGAGCAGCAGCACGTTGGGCTCGGCCATGAGGAGCCGGCACAGCTGCAGACGGCGCCGTTCACCACCGGAAAGGTCCTCGACCGGCGTCCACTGCCTCGCGGCGGGGAACCCCAGCTTTTCGGCCAGCTGCGAAGCGGTGAGCTCCTGCTTGCCGAACACGACCCGGCCGGAGACCTCTTCGATCGCCTGCAGCACGCGCAGATCGCCCGGTAGGTCGTCGAGCTCCTGTCGTAGGTGCGCGAGGCTGACCGTCTTGCCCTGGACGCGTCGTCCCGTTTCGGGCTCCCTGTCGCCGCTGAGCAGCTTGAGAAGCGTCGTCTTGCCGGACCCGTTGACGCCGACCAGGCCGATCCGATCGCCGGGCCCGATCCGCCAGGTGACGTGATCGAGCAGGGTGCGGTCGCCGACGGTCAACGTGGCGTCCTCGATCTCCAGCACGGTCTTCCCCAGCCGACGGCGGGCGAACGCCTGCAGCTCGACCGAATCACGCGGCTCCGGCACGTCGGAGATCAGCGCCTCCGCCGCCTCGACGCGGTAGCGGGGCTTCGAGGTCCTGGCCTGCGGACCGCGGCGCAGCCACGCGAGCTCTTTACGCGCCAGGTTCTGCCGCTTTTCCTCGGCCGTCGCCGCCAGCCTCGCCCGCTCGGCGCGCGCGAAGATCCAGTCCGCGTATCCGCCTTCGTACTGCTCGACACGACCGTTGGCGACCTCCCAGGTCACACTCGCGACCGTGTCGAGGAACCACCGGTCGTGCGTCACGACCACGACCGCGATCTTGCGGTTGAGCAGGTGATCCGCGAGCCAGCGCACACCTTCGACATCGAGATGGTTGGTCGGCTCGTCGAGGACCACGAGGTCCAGTTCACCGGTGAGGGCGGCCGCCAGCGCCACCCGGCGGCGTTCGCCACCCGACAGGTTCGCCGTTTCCTTGTCGATGCCGAGAGCCGTGATGCCCAGACCGTCCATAATGGACCGGACACGCGCGTCAGCGGCCCACTCGTGCTCCGCGCCGTAGCGCTCCAGCACGACATCTCCGACCGTGCTGCCTTCGGGAAGTTCGGTCCGTTGGGTGACCACGGCCATCCGCAAGCCCCGGACTTGGCTGACGCGTCCCGTATCGGGCTCGCTGATCCCCGCGAGGACCTCCAGCAACGTCGTCTTCCCGCCCCCGTTGAGACCGACGACACCGATACGCTGCCCCTCCGCCACACCGAGCGAAACACCGTCGAGCAGCGGGCGCACCCCGAAGGACTTGCTCACCGACTCCAGGTTGACCAAGTTGGCCATGCCTCAGCCGATCCTTTCCAAAAAGCTCGCACCACAAACGAATTAGTCGGTGTCCATTTCGGACACCCTCATGCGTGCACCCGAGGCGGTGACGGCCGCGGCGCGTCGTCCCCGCCGACCAGCCGGGCTCCGGGAACAGGCCCGTGCGCGACGCGCACCGTGCGACAGACACCGGCACCGGACAACTCCGCGGCGACCTCGACGGCCGACTGGGCATCCGCGCACAGGAAGGCACAGGTCGGCCCGGATCCGGACACGGTGCCGGCGAGCGCACCCGCGTTGACTCCCGCCCGCAACGTGCGGCGCAGTCCCGGACGCAACGAGACAGCGGCCGCCTGCAGGTCATTGCCGAGAAGCAGCGCCAGTTGCCGCGGGTCGCCGGATGCCAGCGCCTCCACCACCGGAGTGTGCGAACCGATCCGCGGCGGACTGCCCTCTTCACGCAACTTGTCCAGCTCGCCGAACACCCGCGGAGTCGAAAGCCCACGCTGGTCGAAGGCCAGGACCCAGTGGAAGGTGTGCCTCGACAAGACCGGCACCAACTGCTCGCCTCGGCCGGTGCCCAGCGCTGTCCCGCCGTAGAGCGCGAAAGGAACATCACTACCGAGCTTCGCGGCGATACCCGCCAGTTCGTCCCGGGAGATGTCGAGCTTCCAAAGCGACGCGAGCCCCACCAGGGTCGCGGCAGCGTCGGCACTGCCACCGGCCATCCCGCCCGCGACCGGGATGCCTTTGCGCAACACGACTCTGACCTTCGACTCGCCATCCGCCTTGCCGACGTGGGCCGCCAACGCCTGCGCTGCCTTCCAGGCCAGGTTGTTGGCTCCTGTCGGTACGGAACCTTCACCTTCACCGTAGACCTCGACGCCGGGGTCTTCGGTGACCGCGACGGTCACCTCGTCGGTCAGGGAAAGCGCCTGGAACACGGTCACCAGCTCGTGGTAGCCGTCCGGGCGTACATCTCCGACCGACAGGTGCAGGTTGACCTTGGCGGGAACCCTGACGGTCACTGGGGGCGGTACGACGGCGAGCACGCGTCAAGCCTACGTGGCCGCTCCACTTGCCTTGTCACCAGGAGAAAAGAGAACTTGCGGGTCGGACGCGAACGGGCCGCCCCGGACGCGATTCGTCCTGGGCGGCCCGTTCGCGGAGGAATCAGGCGGCGACACCCTGCGGGCCGCGGACCGGGTGGGTCACGTGACCACCACGTTCGGCGATCCAGGCGAGCGCGGCGTCCGCGCGCTCACCGCGCACCCCGAGGCGGAACCGGCCGACCGGCGTGTCACCGATCCGGGTCAGGCCGCCCCCGATGGTGGCGAGCTCGACGTCGAAGCGGCCGGCGGCTTCTGGCAGCAGCGCACCGACCGAGGCGAAGCCGACGAGCACGACGTCCACCGCGCGGTCGTACTTCGAGGCCTGTGCGCGCCCGGTTTCGATGACGGGAAGCAGCGCCTGCGCGGTCCGGCTGTTCGGGTCGGAGACCAGGTCGAGCACGGTTCCGCGTTCGATGATCGCGCCGGCCTCCAGCACCGCGACGTCGTCGCAGACACGGCGGACCACTCCTGCGTCAGGTGTGGTGAGCAGGACGGTGACGCCGAGCTCGGCGCGCGCACGGTCGAGCACGGTCAGGACCGCGCCGGACTCCTCGGGCTGCACGCCCGCGGTCGGGTCGTCGGCCAGGAGCACGGACGGCCCGGCGGCCAGCGCCTTGGCGATGGCCACTCGGCGCAACTGCCCCTCGGACAGGTCGCCCGGTCGCTGCCCCGCTCGGGGGGTGAGCCCGACCAGGTCGAGCAGGTTGCCGACCCGGTTGCGGCGCTGCGGCCCGTCGAGGCCGAGTTGTTCGAGCGGCGAAGCGATGTTGCCGGCGATGGTGCGTTCGGCGAGCAATTCCGGCTTGGTGCTCACTACGCCGACCTGGCGCCGGATTTCGCGGAGACGGCGTCCGTCGAGGGTTCCGGTGTTGAGCCCGTCGAGGCGGACGACACCGCGGTCGGGGCGCTCCTGAAGACCGATGCACCGAGCGAGGGTCGACTTGCCGGAGCCCGCCGGGCCGACGACTCCGAACAGCGAGCCTGCTTGGATGTCCACGCTCACATCGCGCAGTGCGACGACGGGATTTCCGTTGAGGGGAAAGGATTTGGACAGGTTTTCGACAGTGATCACGAAAGGCTCCATGCACATGGGGCGCTGCTTCTTTCGAGCGCGCCGACCGTCACCGAGTAACCGTCCGGGAAACGGACGGATTCAGAGATAAGGGAATGGACTCAGGCAGTAACGGTGGAGCGTCGACACGCACTTACCGTGCGGCGACCTTCATCGACGACACGTCGCCTGGTCAGCAGGAGCGGGTGGGTGACCCTGTTCATTAGGCACAGCCTCCATCGGTCCTGGCGGTAGCACCTGCCCTGTGGAGGGTGGTTGCTGCGACTTCGGCGAGCCAGGTCTCTCAGTCGCTCGGGATGGCTTACTGAGTAAAACCGATCCCACTGGATGAAAGCAAGCGCGTAGGCGCAGATCACACGTCTGGTCGCGTCCAGCATACAGGATGGGCTGCCCATATTCTGAGACCACTAGGGAGTGTCCAGCTCGCGGCGGACGCGCTGCCTGCCAAGACGGGGCCCGCCGGCAAGAATCGAGAAGAGGGAGCGCGCACTCATGCGGCCATGGCCGGCCGCCGTTCGCGCGGCTCCGGTCACCCCCGCGAAAGATGGTCAGCCTGCGGCCGCGGCGATCCGGGCGAACTGATGAACGTCCAGCTGCTCCCCGCGGGTCTTGGGGTCGATACCGGCCTTTTCGAGCAATTCCCCCGCGCGTTCGGCGGAGCCGGCCCACGACGCCAACGCGGCACGCAAGGTCTTCCGTCGCTGAGAGAAGGCAGCGTCCACGACCGCGAACAGCCGCTCCCGATCCACGGACGACACCACGTCGCCCCGTTCGAACGCGACCAAGGCGGAATCGACGTTCGGAACGGGCCAGAACACCGCCCGAGGCACCGCGGCGACCTTGCGCGTCTTCCCGTACCAGGCGAGCTTGACACTGGGCACGCCGTAGGTGCGGCTTCCCGGGCCCGCCGCCATCCTGTCCGCGACCTCGGTCTGGACCATTACAAGGCCGCTGGTAAGCGACGGCAACTCGGCGAGCAGATGGAGCACGACGGGAACGGCGACGTTGTACGGCAGGTTCGCGACCAGCGCCGTCGGCTGCGCAGGCAGGTCGTCCGCGGTGATCCGCAACGCGTCCGCGCCGACGACCGTCAGCCTTTCACCCCCGCCGCGCTCGGCCACGGTGCTCGGCAGCCGCCCAGCCAGCACCGGATCGATTTCGACCGCGACGACCTCGGCACCGGTCGCGAGCAGTCCGAGGGTCAGCGAGCCGAGGCCCGGCCCTACCTCCAGGACGACGTCCCCTTCGCCGATCCCCGAAAGGTCGACGATGCGGCGCACCGTATTGGGATCATGCACGAAGTTCTGGCCGAGCTTCTTGGTCGGACGTACGTCCAGCTCGGCCGCCAGCGCCCTGATTTCCGCAGGACCGAGCAGTTCAGTCACCCGACGATCGTAACCAGGCCCGGTAAGCCACGATTGGCCGGTGGACGACGTCGTACTCGATGGTGAAAAAGTCCGGCTGCGCGACTGGCGCCCGTCCGACCTCGGGCCGCTCGTCGACCTACTCGATCCAGCACGGCCTTGGCATGAAACGAACGGGCCCTACTTCGGCACCCCGACCACGGCCGCCGCCGAATCCACGGCGCGCGAACTCACCGCGGTCAAGACCGATCCGCCCGATCCCCGCGCCAGCCTCGCCGTGTGCGACCTGAGCGACGGAAGGCTGATCGGCCGGGTCAGCTGGTATTGGGAAAGCAGGCAGACCGACTGGCGCCGGATGGGGCTGGTCATCTACGACGAGCGGTATTGGGGCGGCGGGTTCGGCACCGAGGCCTTGCGCATGTGGACGACCTACCTGTTCTCCCGCACCGACGCGCTCCGCCTTGACTTCGCGACGTTCTCGGGTAATCCGGGAATGATCGCCGTCGGGCGACGGCTCGGATTCGTCGAAGAAGGCCGGTTCCGGCGCGCCCGACGCTGGTCCGGCGGTGTCCACGATGCCGTCGTCTACGGGGTGCTCCGCGAGGAGTGGGACCAGATGCATCGCCGAGGCAAGGGTCCGACCTGATCCGGCCCCACCATCCGGATGGCTTTTCCGAAGCGACACGCATCCCACTCAAGGGTGATGGGCGCAGGTCGGCTTAGGCGGAGCGTGATGATCATCCACCCGATCGATACCGTGCATTCGTTCGAATCTGCCTCGACAATCGAGGGATGACCAGCACAAACATTCCCAAGGCCTTCCCGCTCAACCTGCCGGAAGGTGACGCCGAACTGCTTCTCGACGAGTTGCAGACGCGGCTACGCGAAGGGCGACGTCTTGTCGCCGAAGTCGGCCAGATCCTGGCCGAGATCGAGTCACGTGGTGTCCGTGAGGTCTACGGACACAACTCGATCGCCGTGTTCTACGAGCATGTGGCCCGGGTACCTCGAGCGGAGGCTCAGAGAGTGACCGGTAGAGCGCTGGCGCTCAATTCGAGACGGGCGCGCGACGGCACGTCGATCGACCCCGTCGCGCCCCTGACCGGTACTGCGGCCGCCACCGGCGCGCTGGCCGAGGCCAGTATCGACCGGATCGTCACGGTCATGAAGAGGGTGCCCGAGTACGTCACCGCGAGCGCACGCCTCGAGGCCGAGGAGGGCTTGGTCGAGCTCGCCCGCGTCGCGAGACCGCGCGACGTCACGGTGGCGGGCACCGAACTGCTCGCACAACTGGACCCGGATGGAAAACCCAAAGACGAGCCCGCTCCGCAAAGGCGGAGGAGCGAGTTCTGGTTGCGCCAGAAACGAACCGGCCGCTGGGACATGCGCGGCGACCTCGATGCCGAGACAGGCGCCCGACTGAACGCGCTCCTGGTGCCGCGGGCCTACCCGGCCCCCGATGGAGAAGCCGACGACCGTTCGCCGGCCGAACGGCGCGGCGACGCGTTCTCGGAGATCGTTAAGCTCGCCGACACCGGCCCGGACATCCCCCTGCCCCGGCAGAGGTCGGAGCAGGCCGCCAAGCAGCCCCTGACCGCCGAGCCCGCCGAGGAGCCGGCGAACCGTCCTAAGCCCGCCCAGGCGCCGCTTCAGGGCCGTCAAAGCCCGCCTCGCGATGGTGGAGGTGTTCGACAACCGTCCAGGAGCGTGGCCCACATACGGCCTGCTCGCTGGTGGACGAGACTCTCGAGACCGAGACCCGGGAACCCGGCTCAACCTCCGAAGCCCCTAACGGCCTGAAGGCCACCTTGCGGGCGAACCCACACGGTGACCTTCAGGAAAGGAGGTTGGACTGGCGTCAGGCCTTCTTGCCGCAATGCGGCCAAGCGCCGTAGCCGCCACGGTCGTCGCGGAGCTTCTCGGCGACAGCGATCTGCTGGGCTTTGCTGGCCTGGTGCGGGTACGCGGCGTACTGATCGCCACCGTAGGCATCCCAGGTGCTCTTGTTGAACTGCAGGCCACCGTAGTAACCGTTGCCGGTGTTGGCGGACCAGTTACCGGTCGACTCGCACTGCGCGATACGGTCCCAGGCGCCGGCGTCCCCGATGACCGGATCGGCGGGCTTCTTGGTCCCGACCTTGACGATCTTGGGCTTGGCCTCGGTGACGACCTCTTCCGAGACCTTCTCGCGGCCGACCTCTTTGCCGTTGCGCTTGGTGACCTTGTAGGTCACGGTCTTCTGGCCAGGGGTGCCCGGGTCCTCGACCTTGGTCTTGCCCTTTTCGAGGTTCGGGTCGTCGACCTTCTGCTCGGGCGGCGCGATTTCCTCGTCCTGCTTGACCATGGTGACGCCGGTCCGGCTGATGTGGACCTCGGCGCCGTCGACCAGCTTGACGTCGAGACCGCCGACGGCCTCGTCATCCGGGCCGAGGGTCATCCGGAGCTCACCGAGGAATTCCTTGGTGGTGACCGAGTTGGTCTGAACCTTGCGCGGTTCGTTCGCGCCGTCGTAGACCGTGACGTTCTTGAGGGTCTTGACCTCGATGGTCGCGCCTTCGAGCGGCAGCTCACCGTTCTGCGGGAGCGAGGTCCAGGTGCCGGCCTTGGCGAGGTCGGCGCGACCGAGCTGGTTCAGCGCTTCGCCGAGGTTGGTCGCGCGGACCCAGGACTCCTGCTGCGGTGCGCCGTCGACGATCAGGTTCAGCTTGCGGCCGCGCTCCAGCTTGATGACGCCGCCGTCGCCCACCTCGGCCTGCGGCGAGGGCGAGAGCGAGTCGTGCGCGCCGACCGAGAGGCCGGCGTCTTCGAGGACCTCACCGACGGTGTCGCCGAAGCTGTGGACGGTCTGCTGCTTGCCGTCGACGTCGAGCGTGACGCTTTTGTTCATCGCCATCGCGGCCGCGCCGCCACCACCGAGGGTGAGCAGCACCGCCATGACGGTTCCCTTGAGGAAGCGCTTCTTCCAGACGCGGGTCGCGCTCGAGATGACCTCGTCCTTGGCCGCGGCCTTCATCGGCGCGCCCGCGGTGCGGTCCTCGGCCAGCTCGTCCGGGATGACGATCGGCGGAAGCATGGTGGTCTCGGCGCTGATGAGACGGATCAGCTCGTCGACGTCGACGTCGATCTCGGCCATCAGGGTGTCGGCGTCGGGGCCGAGCGCGGCCAGGACGTCCTGGTGCGTAATGCGCGGATCGTCGGAGTAGTCCAGCTCGCCGTACTGAGTGTCGCGGTCGAGCACGGCAACCGAACCGGAGGAAGCGAAGGTGTGCGTCTCTGCGCCGAGGCGCGAGCCATCCTGCCTACTGCTACCAGTCACTGGGTCGTTCCCTTTCCCAAGACGTCGAGGAGCTCGACAACCACTCCAATACGTCCTTCGTCTCGATGCGCGCTTCGGCACACCTCTAGAAGTCCGACACCCCCAGCCAGCGCCATCGTCACGGTTCCAGGCCGTACCTCTCCTGGTTCCGCTTCCCCGACGTGCACTGACGTGACTGTGGGCGTAACAGCCGGAAACCGCAGGAGCGGATACCGACCGGCACGATCACGGGACAGTAACGAACCTCGCCGGGTTGCGCAAACACCGCCCGGAGTGTCGTGACGTTGGTCACTCATCAGAGTGGACCATTGCTGATCACTAATGTCGCAATCCGTTCAACCGGTGGTGACTGTCGGCAAACCGAAGACCCGCTCGGCGGTCGTTCGCACCGATTCGGCCACCTCGTGTACCGCTTCGCCCCTGAGCGAGGCGAGGTGTCGAACCGTATAAGCGGCGCAGTAGGGCTCGTTCGGGCGCCCGCGGAACGGATGCGGGGTCAGGAACGGAGCGTCCGTTTCGACGAGGTACTGGTCCGCCGGAACGATCCGTGCCGCCTCGTGGAGCCCGCGGGCGTTACGGAAGCTGACCGTGCCGGCGAACGAAAGCACGTATCCCGCGTCGACGCACCGGCGCGCGATGTGCTCGTCTCCGGAGAAACAGTGGAAGACGACCTGCTCGGGCGCTCCCTCTTCCTCGAGGATCCGGAGGACGTCGTCGTGGGCGTCCCGATCGTGGATCATCAGCGGTTTGCCGATCCGCTTGGCGAGATCGATATGCCACCGGAAGGCGTCCTGCTGTGCGTCGTGGGGCGAGTAGTCCCAGTAGTAGTCGAGGCCGGTCTCGCCGACCGCGACCACTCTGGACTCTTGGGCGAGACGCTCCACTTCGGATTTCTCGGGCTCGCCGAAATCCTTGGTGCGCGTGGGATGGATCGCGACGGCGGCCCAGACCCGTGGGTCCCAAGTGGACGCTTGCGCGGCCCAGCGAGCGGCCGCGAGATCGTCCGCGACGGTGATCACCCGGGAGACACCAGCGCGTTCGGCGCGGTCGACCATGGCTGACACATCAGCCGCGGTGACCGCGCCGCACGCGTCGAGGTGGGTATGCGCGTCCACCACCGAGACCGGCAACCTGTCCGGGATCGGCGGCAGTTCTTTCTTCTCCGCACTCATCAGCTGATCACTTCGAGATCGGAGCCCATTCGGGACCGGTCTCGCCGAGTTCCGGGTCCAGCTTGGCGAACAGCGGGGTCGGCTTCTCCAGCGGCTTGCCGACCTCGATCGGCACGGACTTCCAGCGCGCCTGCTCGGCCTTGTAGTCCCCGGTGATGATGGGGTTGATCCGGCCGGGGATGTCGAGGTCCTCGACTTCCTGAAGTTCGGGCTGGGCCGCCCAGACGCCGGTGCCGCCGAGCGCCTCGTGCACCTTCTGCGCCGAGTGGGGCAGGAAGGGGGTCAGCAGCGTGTTGGCGTCCGAGACGACCTGCAGAGCGGTGTGCAGAACGCTGTCGCGCCGGGCGGGGTCGTCCTTGAGCTTCCAGGGCTCCTGGTCCGACAGGTACCGGTTCGCGGCGGTGACGACGCGCATGGCCTCGCCCGCCGCGGCCTTGAACCGTGACCGCTGCAAATGGGCGCCGGCGGTGTCGAACGCCTTGCGCGAGAGCTCCTTGAGCTCCTCGTCGGCGGCCGTGGGAGCGTCGGGACGCGGAATCGCGCCGACGTTCTTGTGGGCCATCGAAATGGACCGGTTGACGAGGTTGCCCCACTCGTTGGCGAGTTCGAAGTTGGTCCGGCGGACGAATTCGTCCCAGGTGAAGTCGGTGTCCTGGGTCTCGGGTCCCGCGACCGAGATGAAGTACCGCAGCGTGTCCGGGCCGAAGTCGCGAAGGAAGTCGTGGACGTAGATGACCGTGCCGCGCGAGGTGGAGAACTTCGAGCCGCTCATGGTGAGGAACTCGCTGGAAACGATCTCGTCGGGTAGGTGCAGCTTGCCGTACTTGCCTGCCACGCCTCCCCGATCGCCCTCGCCGTTGTGGCCGAAGAGCAGAGCGGGCCAGATCTGGGCGTGGAAGGTGATGTTGTCCTTGCCCATGAAGTAGTAGGAGCGGGCGTCCGGGTTGTTCCACCACTCCTGCCAGGCGTCCGGGTTGCCTGTGCGGCGCGCCCACTCGACGCTCGCCGAGAAGTAACCGATGACCGCGTCGAACCAGACGTAGAAGCGCTTGAGCGGCTGGTCGCGCCAGCCGTCCAGCGGGATCTTCACCCCCCAGTCGAGATCACGGGTGATCGGCCGCGGCCGCATGTCGTCGATCAGGTTCTTCGTGAAATTGAGGACGTTCGGACGCCAGTCGGTCTTGCTGGACAGCCATTTACCCAGCGTGTCGACGAACGCCGTCAAGTCGAGGAAGTAGTGCTCGGTCTCGACGAACTTCGGTGTTTCACCGTTGATCCGGGACTTCGGGTTGATCAGTTCTGCGGCGTCGAGCTGATTGCCGCAGTTGTCGCACTGGTCGCCGCGGGCGCCGTCGTAGCCGCAGATCGGGCACGTGCCCTCGATGTACCGGTCGGGCAGGGTGCGGCCGGTCGAGGGGCTGATCGCGCCCCGGGTCGTCTTGGGGACGACATAGCCGTTGCGGTGCAGCGCGAGGAAGATCTGCTGCGTGACATCGGCGTGGTTGCCGGTGGTGGTACGGGTGAACAGGTCGTAGGTGAGGCCGAGCCCCTGCAGGTCCTGCCCGATCTGACGGGTGTACTTGTCGGCCGTCTGCTGGGATGTCATGCCTTCTTTGTCGGCCTGGACGGTGATCGGGGTGCCGTGTTCGTCGGTACCGGACACCATGAGCACCCGGTTGCCGGCCATTCGCTGGTAGCGGGAGAAGACGTCGGACGGGACGCCGAATCCGGACACGTGGCCGATGTGGCGGGGGCCGTTGGCGTAGGGCCAGGCCACCGCAGTCAACACTGGGGTGCTCATGCTTGTTTAGCCTACGGACGTCGTCTAAGGCATTGTTGTCCGGGAGAGGATCGGAGGCCTCGGTGTCCGCCACGCGTCTGCTGGTGCTGGGTGTCGTGCGCATGTACGGGAAGGCACACGGCTACCAGGTCCGGCGCGAGCTTCTCTCGTGGGCGGCCGACAAGTGGGGCAATGTCCAGCCCGGTTCGATCTATCACGCGCTCAAGAAGATGACCGCCGAAGGCCTGCTGGAACAGGTCGAGGACGCCGAGACGGGAAGCGGGCCCGACCGGGTCGCCTACAGTCTTACCGAAGACGGAGAGACCGAGTTCGTCGTGCAACTCGGCAGGGCGTTGTCGAGCGACGACGCCACCGGGTACTCGCTGTCGGCGGCGGTCACGTTCATGCCGACCCTGCCCCGCGCGCAGGTACTGGCCCTGCTGAAACAGCAATTGGCGAATATGGAAGCGCACGCCCAATCGACCCATTACGCCCGCGAACACGCCGTCGACCTGGGGAAACCGCCGCACGTGAGCGAGTTGTACCGCCTGTGGAGCGCGCACGCGGAAGCGAACGTGAGCTGGATGCGGGATTTGATCGGCCGTCTCGAAGCCGGTGAGTACGTGATGGCGGGCGAAGGCGACGACGAAGCCGTGTTCGGCGCGCCGCCCAAGTAATCAAATTTGACTATGGAACGACTCCTAGGGCACAGTGCGTCCAGCCGCTAGTCAAACTTGACTAGCTGGATGCCGAAAGGAGTAAACATGATCAAGGCACGCGGCCTTGAGCGGCGTTTCCGCCGCAAGGGCCGCAATGGGGGCGAGGTCCACGCCGTCAAAGGCGTCGATCTCGACGTGTCGGCCGGGGAACTGGTCGGCTTCCTCGGACCGAACGGCGCGGGGAAGACCACGACCCTGCGCATGCTGACGACGCTGCTCAAGCCCACCGCCGGTGAGGCGACGGTCGGCGGCTGCGACCTGCTCGCCGACCCGCTGGGGGTGCGTCGGCGAATCGGTTATGTCGCCCAGGGCGGCGGCACCGCGCCGGCGAGCAAGGTCATCGAAGAGATCGAATTCCAGGGCAGGCTGTACCGGATGAGCAAGGCGGACGCGCTCGCGCGCGGAGCCGTCCTCGCCGAACAGTTGGACCTGGGCGGGCTCGACCAGCGCACGACCGCGACCCTGTCCGGCGGGCAGCGCCGTCGGCTCGACATCGCGCTCGGGCTGATCCACTCACCCGGTCTCGTCTTCCTCGACGAGCCGTCGACGGGGCTCGACCCGCAGAGCCGGGCGAACCTGTGGAATCACATCCGCGGCCTGCGCGACGAGCAGGGAGTCACGGTCTTCCTGACCACGCACTACCTCGACGAGGCGGACGCGCTGTCGGACCGGCTGATCGTCATCGACGACGGGAAGATCGTCGCCGAAGGAACACCGGACTCGTTGAAGGCGAGAGTTTCCGGTGACAGTGTCGTCATCGGGGTTTCACCAGAATCGGCGGCCGAGACCGCGGAGGTCGCGGGCCGTCTCGAAGGGGCGCACGAGCTGACCATCACCGACGGCACCGTGCGGTTCCGGGTGCCGCGCGGCGACACCGCGATGCCCGAACTGCTTCGGGCGCTGGACGCCCGTGGCATCGCGACGGCGTCCATCCAGGTGCACCGGCCGACACTCGACGACGTCTTCCTGGCCCTGACGGGCAGGAGTCTGCGCGACGCCGAAGAGAGCAAGTCGGTCGACGCTGACACGGAGAAGGAGGCCACGCGTGTTGCATGACACTTGGTTGATCTTCCGCCGCGACATGCTCGCGGCGTTGCGCAACCCGACGTGGCTGGCCATCGGCATCATGCAGCCGCTGCTCTACTTGTTCTTCTTCGGGCCGCTTCTGGTGAAATCGCTCAACGCGCAAGGGCTGTCCGATGTGGACGGCTGGATGATCTTCACGCCGGCGATCATCGCGCAGCTCGCGCTGTTCGGCGCCTCTTTCGTCGGTTTCGGGCTCCTCGCGGAGTACCACTCGGGCGTGGTGGAGCGGATGCGGGTCACACCGGTGAACCGGGTGGCGTTGTTGCTGGGCAAGGTGCTCGCCAACGCGCTGCAGACCGTCGTCCAGGCCTTGCTCATCATCGCGCTGGCGTATCTGGTCTTCGACCTGAACGCGCCGGTCGGCGGTGTCGTGCTCAGCCTGGCGATCGTCTTCCTGTTGTCGATCGCCCTGGCGTCGTGTTCGTACGCGCTCGCGTTGACCCTCAAGAGCGAAGACACCTTCCCGGCATTGCTCAACGCGGTTCTCATGCCGCTGTTGCTGCTTTCCGGAATCCTGATCCCGATCACCGCGGGCTCGGCGCCGGAGTGGCTGTACACGATTTCCCGCATCAATCCGTTCCGGCACGTGGTGGATGTCGAGCGGAACAGTTTCCGCGGTGACTTCTCGATGGACGCCTTGTTCACCGGGAGCGTCGTGGTGCTGGTCATGGCCGTTCTGGCCATCTGGTGGGGCTCACGGACGTTCCAACGCGAAAACGCCTGAGACACGCTGAACCGAAAGGTCACCTTGCGGCCGCTCCGCGGACGTAGGGTGACCTTTCGGTCGTACTGGGGCGAAATTCGAGGCAGGTGAGTTCGATCGATCCGGAAGGCGAGCACGGCGTCACCCTGTCCCACCGCGAGACGGTGACGGACTGGGCGGCGGTGCGTGGCGCCGACATCCGGTTCGCTTCGGTCACCGTCACCGAAAACACCAACTGGCGGGACGTCGCGGCGGAACGCAATCTGACCGGCGCGCAGAACGCGGGCATCCACACCGGGGCACGGCACTACGCCCGGCCCGGCGCCGTCCACGACCAGGCCGATCACTTCGTGCGGACGGCGAGCGCGCTCGGTGCCTTCGCGCCCGGTTCGCTCGCGCCCGCGCTGGAAGTGGAGGCGCCCAGCGTCGACGACCGGTTCATCAAGGCGTGGATCAAGCACGTCCGGAATGCGGCGCGCGTCGAACGCGTGCTGATATACGCGGGGCTCGACTGCTGGGCGAACCGCTTGCACCCGGACAAGTGGGCGGACAGCGAAGTGGTGTTGTGGCTGGTCAGGCACAACGAAATCCCGGGAAGGCCGGGATGGTTCCACTCGCGATTGGGCCTGCATCAGCACGGTTTCGGGACCGGGCTGCCCGGTGTGGACGGACCGATCGCGCAGGACGCCGTTGTCTACCCCTTCAAGCTCACGGATGTGCTCTTGTAGTGCCCACTGCGTGACGACGGGTGTGCACGACGTCACCGCGTGGTCGCGGATCTCACTTTCCGGCCGACGCGGGTTGCGTTTCCGGCCATCCGGCCGGTGACAATGTCGCGTGCGGTTGATGTGCCGGAGGCTGCGGACGGACGTCGGGCCCGAACGGGCGCTGGCGGTCCTCGGCGTACGCGCCGAGAAGCTCGGTCTCGCACCGCCCGCCGCGCTGTGCGGAGAGTGGTTTTCGTCGCGCGCGGTCATCGCGCTGAACGCTTCCCTGGCTCCTGTCCGGGACGTGGCGGAAGCGTTCGCGATCCCCGCTCGGTTGCCTGAAGTCCGCGACGCGGTGCCGGGCGCGGTCGGGGGCGGTTGGTTCGGTTACCTGGGTTATGACTTGACCGATCCCTCGGGCCGTTCCGGCGCGCTTCCTCCGGCTGCCTGGGGCTGGGTCGACAGGGTTCTCCGGCTGGACGCCGACGGTTCGTGGTGGTTCGAAGCCCTGGTTCTCGATGGCACCCCGGATCCGGTCGACGAAGTGGCCGCGGTGGAATCCGCCCTTGCCGAGGTTCCCGAAGCGACGACTTGGAGTTCCGGCCCGTTGTCGCGCCCGCTTCCGTCGGAGCACTACGACGCGGTCAAAGCGTGTGTGCACGCGATCGAAGCCGGAGAGCTGTTCCAGGCGAACATCTGCGCTCGCTTCAGCGGAAAATTCGCCGGCGACCCGATCGCGTTGTTCGCCGAGGGCGCGCGTCTCCTGGGAGCACGCCGGGCGGCGTTCCTCAGCGGCGACTGGGGCTCGGTCGTGTCGTTCTCCCCCGAGCTTTTCCTTTCCAGGCATGGGCGGCACGTCCGGTCGACGCCGATCAAGGGCACCCTGCCGCGGCGGAACGCCGCCGACGAGCATCTCGCGCAGCGACTACGGGAATCCACCAAGGACGTCGCCGAGAACGTGATGATCACCGATCTCGTCCGGAACGATCTCGGGCGAGTGTGCGCCACCGGCACCGTACGGGTGCCCGAACTTCTCGCGGTCCGGCCCGCACCGGGCGTCTGGCATCTGGAGTCCACTGTGGAGGGATCACTCGCCGACGAGATCGACGACGCGGCCCTGCTGGCGGCCACCTTCCCACCGGGCTCGGTCACGGGCGCGCCGAAGATCCGCGCGCTCGATCTGATCGCCGAACTGGAGCCTGCCGCGCGCGGCGTCTACACAGGTGCGATCGGACTCGCTTCGCCGATCGCCGGGCTCGAATTGAACGTCGCGATCAGAACCTTCGAAATCCACGAAGGCACGATCGAGCTGGGGGTCGGCGGCGGGATCACCGCCGACTCCGACAGCGAAGCGGAGTGGCAGGAATGCCTGCACAAGTCCGCTCCGCTGGAGCACCTGCTCGGCTGAATTACTTAGCGGGGTCCAGCAGGAGCTTGCCCATCGTGCCGCGCGAGCGCAGTGCCTCGTGGGCGGCGCGCGCGTCGGACAGCGCGTACTCGCCGCCGGCGATGGCGCGGACCCGGCCGGCGAGAGCCAGCTCGAAAAGCTCGTCGAGGGTGCGCCCGAAGACGTTGCCGGGGAGTTTGAAGGCGTGCGGCAACCACATCCCGGCAACGGTGGTGCTGTGCCCGAGAAGGTTGCGGGCTTCGATCGGCTTCGGCTGCTCGCGGCTGGCCATGCCGTAGAACGCGAGACGGCCGAACGGCGCGAGGGCCGCGATGCTCTGGTCCGTGACCGTGCCGCCGGTCATGTCGAGCACGATGTCGACCCGCTTGCCGCCGTTCGCCTCGCGAAGCGCGTCCGTCATGTTCTCGGCGCGCGAATCGATGGCGACATCGGCACCGAGTTCGAGGGCGAGCGCACGTTTCTCGTCGCTGCTGGCGGTCGCGATGACCCGGCCCGCTCCCCAGGCTTTCGCCAACTGGACGGCGATGGAGCCGACCCCGCCCGCGGCCGCGTGCACGACGACGGATTCGCCGGTTTCGAGGTGGGCGCTCTTGCGCAGCAGGAGCGAAGCGGTGGTGCCCTGGACGATGAAGGACAGCGCGGTCAGGTCATCGACGCCCTCGGGCACCTCAAAGCTGGTGACGTCGTCGGCCACCGCTCGCTCGGCGTAGCCGCCGCCACCGTTGAGCAGCGCGACGACACGCTTGCCGTCCCCGGTGCGGCCCACGATCTCACCGCCGGGGACGAGCGGGAGCTTGCTCGGGGCGAGGTACGAGTTCTCGGCCTGGTGCGTGTCGGCGTAGTTGACGCCGATCCGGTCGACCTCGACCAGCCGCTGACCTGGGCCCGGGACGGGGTCGGGGAGATCGACGAGGTTGAGCACCTCGGGTCCGCCGAACTCGGTCACCTGTACTGCGCGCATCCGCATCCTCCTCGTCGAGAGGTAAGACATTCTTGCATATGTCTCATTGGTGAGACATTTCGTGATATGTTTCACTCATCGAAACCGCACTCGAACGCCAGCTGACTTCACCGCGCCCGGACGCCCTGCGCGCGTTCACGATCGCGCGTGACTGGTTCCTGGACGGGCGCCGGGTGGACATGGGCGAACTCGCCGGTGAGCTGGGGATCAGCCGGGCCACCCTGCACCGGTGGGTCGGCGGCCGGGATCAACTGCTCGGCGAGATCCTCTGGTCGATGACCGTCGAAGTCTTCGAAGCGCGGGCTTCCGGCAAGCTCGGGCGCGGCGCCGAGGGGATCGCGGACCTCGTCGGCACCTTCGTCCGGACCGTGAACGGCTCGAAACCGTTCCGGGAGTTCCTGCGTAACGAGCCCGAGCGGGCGCTGCGGCTACTGACGACGAAGGCCAGCGTGGTGCAGAGTCGCGCGATCGCGAAAATGCGCGAATTCCTCGACGAGGAGATCACCGCGGGCCGGCTCACTCCGCCGCTGCCGGCCGAGGACCTGGCCTACCTGCTGGTGCGGATCGGCGAGTCCTTCATCTATACGGACGTCATCACCGGCGCGGAGCCCGATGCCGCGAAGGCGCACGCGGCCGTGACGGCCTTGCTGTCCTAGCTCTTACGGGACGCGAGCACGGCGTCGTAAAGCTCCTTCTTCGACACACCGGTCGCTTCGGCGACCTCGGCGGCGGCGGACTTGAGGCGTTCACCGGCCGCGACGCGCGACGAGACTTCCGAGACCAGGTCCTCGACACTCACCGAACGCGGCGGCGCACCCGAGAGCACGACGGTGATCTCACCCTTGACCCCCCCGGCTGCCCAAGCGGCCAAATCCGGCAGATTGCCGCGTTTGACCTCTTCGTAGGTTTTGGTCAGTTCGCGGCAGACGGCGGCGCGACGGTCGGGCCCCAGGACCTCGGCGGCGTCGGCGAGCGTGCTCGCGAGACGGTGCGGAGATTCGAAGAACACGGCCGTCCGGGGCTCGTCCTTCAGCGAACCGAGCCATTTCGCGCGTTCGCCGGGCTTGCGCGGAGCGAATCCTTCGAAACAGAAACGGTCGCAAGGCAGGCCGGACAGCGCGAGCGCCGTGGTCACCGCCGACGGGCCGGGCAGGCAGGTCACCGGCACATCCGCCTCGACGCAGGCCGCCACCAGGCGGAATCCGGGATCCGAAACACTCGGCATTCCGGCGTCGGTCACCAGAACCACCGTTTCGCCCGATTGGAGCGATTCGAGCAGTTTCGGCAGACGAGCCGTTTCGACGTCCTCGTAGAAGCTGACGACGCGCCCGACCGGCGAGACGTCGAGAGCCGCGGTGAGAGAGCGCAGGCGGCGGGTGTCTTCGGCGGCGATCACGTCGGCCGTCGCGAGGGCTTCGGACAGGCGCGGCGAAGCGTCACGGACGTCTCCGAGCGGGGTGGCTGCCAGCACGAGGCGTCCTTCGGTCATTCCCGAAGGTTAACCGGTTCGCAGATCCGGACACCGAGTTCACTCTTCCGCCCGTAGGATCATGCCCCGTGACCGCACTGCTGACCCGGGACAATGAGAGCGTGCGGCCGGACCCGGTCGACGCGCTCAGGCCACCGAGTGACCGGGAGGCCACCCTCCTCGGTCGCGGCATGCCGACCGATCGCCTGCGCGGCTGGATCGTCACGCTGGTGCTGACGCTCATCGGCGGCATCGTCCGAATCCAGAACCTGGGAACGCCCACGGACAAGGGCACGCCCGTCTTCGACGAGAAGCACTACGTCCCCCAGGCGTGGCAGATGCTGCGCAACGGCGGTTACGAGGACAACTACGGCTACGAGCTGATCGTCCACCCGCCGCTGGCGAAGCATCTCATCGCGATCGGCGAATGGCTGTTCGGCTACAACGCCTGGGGCTGGCGGATCATGCCCGCGCTGGCGGGCACGCTGATCGTGTTCCTCACGATCAGGATCGCCCGGCGCCTCACCCGCTCGACCCTGCTCGGCGCGGTCGCGGGGATCCTGGTGATCAGCGACGGCGTTCTGCACCTGCAGTCCCGCATGGGGATGCTCGACATCTTCATCGCGCTCTTCGTTCTCGCCGCGTTCGCCTGCGTGCTCTGCGACCGCGACCAGGTGCGGCGGCGGCTGGCCGTGGCCGTCCGCGAAGGCTGGATCGACGAGTCCCGGTTCGGACCGAAGCTGGGCTTCCGGTGGTGGCGGTTCGCCGGCGGCCTGATGATCGGGCTGACCTTCGGCGTCAAGTGGTCGGCGCTCTACTACATCGCCGCGTTCGGCCTGCTCACCGTTTTCTTCGACGTCGCCGCGCGCCGGGCCGCCGGGGTGCAGCGGCCTTGGGTCGGCACGCTGCGCCGCGACGTGCTGCCGGCGCTGTGGGCGATCGTCGTCATCCCGATCCTGGTGTACCTCGCCTGCTACTGGGCCTGGTTCGCGAGCGAGACCGCGACCGACCGCAACTACGTGGCGATCAAGGACATCGATCCCGGTTTCTGGGCCTGGATGCCGCCCGCGTTGCGGTCGCTCGGCGACTACACGATGAACGTCCTCGACTTCCACGCGAACCTGGTGACGCCCAAGGACAAACCGCATCCGTGGGAGTCGAAGCCGTGGACCTGGCCAATGGGCCTGCGGCCGATGCTCTACGCGTACGCGGGCGGCACCGACGCGACCGGCTGCGGCGAGTCGACCTGCGTGCGGGCGACGATGCTGATCGGCACGCCCGCCATGTGGTGGCTGGCCCTGCCGATGCTCGGCTGGAGCGTGTGGCGGTCGTTCTTCCGCGCGGACTGGCGCTACGCCGCCGTGCTCGTCGGCTACCTGGCCGGGTTCCTGCCGTGGTTCACCAACCTCGACCGCCAGATGTACTACTTCTACGCGACGCCGCTGGCGCCGTTCCTGATACTCGGGTTGACGCTGATCCTCGGGCAGATCCTCGGCAGCGCGAAACGCGGTTTCGAACGGCGGGGCACCGGCATGCTCGTCGTCGCCCTCTACGTTGGTCTCGTCGTGGCCAACTTCGCCTGGTTGTGGCCGATCCTCAACGGCAACGCGATCACCAACGACCACTGGAACGCCGAGTTGTGGCTACCGTCCTGGAAGTGACCACGACCGGTTGAGCGAAGAGCCAGCGAGGCGTCCGGAAGCGTTTTAGACTCCCGTCCGAATTGAGGATTTCTGGGGGTCGTCATGTCTCGTTGGCCGGTTTTCGTGGCCGTCGCACTGCTGCTCACCGGGTGCTCCAGCGCCCTCGACGGAAAGGCTTTCCGCGAGGGCTCGGCGCCCGGTGCCAGCGATACGAAGTTTCCGCGCTACACCCCGCCCGCCGACGGGTCGGGGTTCAGCGATCAGGTGCTCGACCAGCCGCTGGCCCTGCCTGTGAAACAGGGTGAGGAAGGCTGTGATTGGCTGGATTCGATCAAACCCGATCTGCAACCGCTCGGCCTGGTCAGCACCAAGGGCTCGCTCAGCGGCTGCCAGTTCGTGTTCCCGGACAACAAGGGCGCGCAGGTGCACGCCTACAGTCCGTATAGCTGGATCACCCAGGACTCGCCGGTGATGGAGCCGGTGGAGATCGCCGGGATCAAGGGCCGGACTTACGCCTTCGACCCGGAACCTGCGACGTTCTGTTCGGTCAACATGGACGTCCGCGCCTATGCCTCGATCGCTGTCGACGCGTATGACGTCGACAGCGACGAAGCGGGCTCTCGTCCCGAGCACTGCGAGTTGGCGAAGAAGGTCGCCGAAGTGGTGCTGAAGAAGTTCGTCCCGCTCGCCGGTGGCAAACCGGCGCCGAGCACCGTTCAGGAGCCTCCAGCCGAAGCGCTGAAGAACGCCGACATCTGCGAAGTCGTCAAGTTCACTCATGCGAATTACGCCGGAGTCAACGCCGGTCGCGAAGGCGCTCAGAAGGGCGAAGGGCCGCTGGGACCGACCTGCACCCACGAAGTCCCGTACGCGAAGGCCGTCGGGATGTACACGAACGGCACGGGCGGCCTCGAAGCCGTGCCTCCGAAAGCGGGCGCGGACGTGCGGAACGGACAGTTCGGCACCTTGAAGGCCAGGTTCGAGCAGACCGCGGAGGCCTGCGCCCTGAGCGTCCAGTTGAGCAACGGCCAGGTCGTGCAGGTCGACTTCGTGGGCAAGAAGAAGGAAGCGATGCCGCGGACCTGTGTCTCCGCTCGGCTCATCTTGTCCGTGTCGATGCTGGCCCTGATCACGGGCGACTCCTGATTTCCCGATTCAAGTGTGACACTTGGTCGATAGTTGTTACTCTCCCCTGGTCAGCAGCAGTCCTACAGGGGGCATCATGACGATCCGACCGCTCGGAGCGGCCTGCGCGGCCGTGGCGTTGTTCTTGATCGCGGGATGTGAGGAGCAGACGCCGGGGACCGCGGCACCGCAGACTTCGGCCGTTCCGAGCACTTCCGAAGCGCCGAGCAGCAGCTCGAGCGCGCCTACGTCGACTACGCGCGCCAGCGCTACAGCCCCTTCGGCGACGGCCGCGACGGTCACCAAGCCCGCCACCGGCGGAGCGGTGGCACACACTCCGGACGGCGCCGCGAGCGTGATGGAGGAGTTCCATCACGCGCTGGGCGCCAAGGACCTGGATACCGTGTGCCGGATTTCGGCGCCCGCCTACGACGGTGGCATGAAGGAGTGCCGCAGCCTCACGCCGATGCTGTTCGAGATGTTCACGCCCGGGGATCTGAAGAACCTGAAAGCCACCCGGGTCGACCGCGCGAAGGTGAAGAGCAAGGGGCCCGATCAGGTGACCATCCCGCCCAACGCCATCGCGCCGAAGGCGACGATCATGGACGGGGACCCCAAGATCTTCACCATGGGCTGGCGGGGCGGGACCTGGGTCATCGTCGAGTGAGAGAGCAAGGGACCTTTGCTCTCTTTTCGCAGGTCAGCGCGGGTGACGCTGAGGCTGCGCCTGCTTCTGGGGCTGCTGGTGGGACTGCGGTTGCTGCTGCTGCTGCTGCGGAGGACGGCGCGGCACGATCTGCGTCACCGGGCCGTCCGGCGACTTGCCCGCGCGAGCGAGCCAGCCTTCGACGTCGCGCCGCACGGCGGTGAGCGTCGGACGGCGGCGGGGCTCCTGGTCGAGCGACGCGATGAGGATCCGGGCGTGCGCGCTGCGGTTCGGCAGCTTCGACACCGGTTCGGCGCGGGCGGCGGCCATCAGCGCGGCCATCGGGGTCTCCCGGGTGCCGCGCGGAGGCTGGCCCGAGAGCGCGTAGCTGACCGTCGCGGCGAGCTGCCAGGCGTCCGAAGCCGGGCTGGCCGGTGAGCCCATCGCCTGCTCGGGGGCGACGAAGTCCGGCGTGCCGATCATCATCCCGGTCGCGGTCATCTTCGAGTCGCCCTGGCTGCGGGCGATGCCGAAGTCGATGAGGTGGGCGAGCCCGTTGCGGTCGAGGATGATGTTCGACGGCTTGAGGTCCCGGTGCAGCACCCCCTTCTCGTGCGCCGCGGCGAGCGCGCCGGCCATGGTCGACCAGAGCCGTCCGGCGGCGATGTCGTCGAGCGGGCCCTGCGAGTCGACGATCTCGGCCAGCGAGCGCCCTTCGAGGTACTCCATGACCAGGGCGAGCCCATCGGGTTCCTCGACGAGGTCGTACACCTTGACGCAGTTGGGGTGGTTCACCACGGCCAGCGCCCTGGCCTCACGCTGCATGCGCTCTTCGGTGTCCCGGTCCGGCGCGTGCGCGATCTTCAGCGCGACCGTGCGGTTGAGCTGGGTGTCGATCGCTTCCCACACGGTGCCGAAGCCACCGTGGCCGAGCCGGCGGACGCGCTTGTAGCGGCTGCCGCCGGAGTTGCGGGAACCCGGCGGCGCCGGGACCGGACCCGGGACGGCGGCCAGCGCGGGCGGTTCGGGCGCCTGCGCCAGCGCGGTCGCCGGATACTGCTTGGCGGGCGGAGGCGGCAGTTGCGGCTGCGGTTTCGGGGCGGGCGGCTCCGGGCGGTACGGCTCGACCTTCTGCCGGGGCTGCGGGTCGGGCCGGTTGATCACCGACCACGGCGGCGGGCCGACGAGCGCGACCGGGATCAGGCCCAGCACGCTGAACGGCAGGAAACCGAGCCAGAAGTGCACGGCCGTGTTCGCGCCCATGCCGACGCTCGCCAGCACCATCAGCACGAACGGGATCCAGAAGAACCGCGAAGGCCACTTCGGGCCGCGACGGAACGCGGTGCGCGCCTGCAGCATCACGAACAGCAGCGACAGCGCCGGCAGCCCGACCAGCAGAATGAGGTAGAAGATATAACTGAGCTGCATCCCGTTCGGGTAGAACAGCACCTCGTACACGTTCTGGCCGCGGCCGAGGTACTCGCTCTGCTTCCCGATCAGCGGGCTGTAGTCGGCGTTGAAGGTCGCCAGGTCACTGCTGGAAAAGCCGGATTTACCGCCCGATTTGGACGCGGCCTCCTGGTACGTCTGCGAAACCCCGGTGGCCAGCAGCCAAGGCAGCAGGAAGACGGCGACGACGCCGATCCCGCCGAAGATGGACAGGGTCACCACGTCGTAGCGGTTGCCGGTGCCTTTGCGGATGATCGCGACGACCATCGCTCCCAGTGCGGGCAGCAGCGCGACCAGCGCTCCCGCGGTGCTCGTCGCCCACACCCAGTCCCCAGGCCAGATCCCTGGTCCGAACAGGCTGTGCGCGAACGAAAGCAGCGCGCTCGCTAGTCCCATGGACCCTGCTCCCCTCGCTCGTCGAGGCCGTTTCCGGCGGTTTTTCCCCTAGTCCAGCTTAGGACGCTCCATGCCCGCGCAGGGTTGCCGGGTTGTCGCTGGCGTCTCTTCGCCGTTACCACCGGGCATCGGCCCAGCCGGAAGTCCATGATGAGGTCCGGTACCCGAACGCGAAGGAGCATTCGATGCACGCCGAGTCGTACCAGCGGAGCCTCGAAGACCCGGAGGGTTTCTGGCTCGAAGCCGCGCAGGCGATCGACTGGACCAGTCAGCCGACGCGCGCCCTCGACGCGTCGAAAGCGCCGTTCTACCGCTGGTTCCCGGACGGGGAGCTGAACACCGCGTTCAACGCGCTCGACCGGCACGTGCGGGACGGCCGCGGCGAGCAGACCGCGATGATCTGGGATTCCCCCGTCACCGATTCGGTACGCCGGTACACCTACGCGGATCTGCTGGACGAAGTCGCGCGTTTCGCCGGCGCGCTCGCCTCACTCGGTGTCGGGAAGGGCGACCGCGTCATCGTGTACATGCCGATGGTCCCCGAGGCCGCGGTCGCGATGCTGGCGTGTGCCCGGCTCGGCGCGGTGCACTCGGTGGTGTTCGGCGGCTTCGCGCCCAAGGAGCTCGCGTCGCGGATCGAGGACGCGAAACCCAAGGTCATCGTGGCCGCCTCGTGCGGGATCGAGCCGACGCGCGTCGTCGAGTACAAGCCGATCATCGACGAGGCGCTCGCGGGCACCGTCCATCAGCCGGACAAGGTCGTGGTGCTGCAGCGGGAACGTGCCCGCGCCGAACTGGGCGAACGTGACGCCGACTGGACCGAACTCGTCGCGAAGGCCTCCCCCGCCGACCCGGTGCCGGTCGCGGCCACCGATCCGCTGTACATCCTGTACACCTCCGGCACGACGGGGAAGCCGAAAGGCGTCGTGCGCGACACGGGCGGGCACGCGGTCGCGCTGGCCTGGTCGATGGGCGCGATCTACGACATCCAGCCGGGTGACGTCTGGTGGACGGCGTCCGACGTCGGCTGGGTCGTCGGCCATTCCTACATCGTGTACGCGCCGCTCCTGATCGGGGCGACGACGGTCATGTATGAGGGCAAGCCGGTGGGGACCCCGGACGCGGGCGCGTTCTGGCGGGTCATCGCCGACCACGGGGTGAAGGCGTTGTTCACCGCGCCGACGGCGTTGCGGGCGATCAAGAAGGTCGATCCGGACGCGGCCGAAATCGAAAAATACCAGCTCAGCGGATTCAAGACGTTGTTCATGGCCGGTGAACGGCTCGATCCGGAGACCTACCACTGGGCGCACGGGAAACTCGGCGTGCCGGTGATCGACCACTGGTGGCAGACCGAGACCGGGTGGCCGATCGCGGCGAATCCGCGCGGGTTGGAACCGATGCCGGTCAAACCCGGCTCCGCGACGAAACCGGTGCCGGGCTGGGACGTGCGGATCCTGGACCAGGTCGGCGACCCGCTCCCCGCCGGCCGGGAGGGTGCCATCGCCATCAGACTGCCGCTTCCGCCGGGATCGCTGCCGACGTTGTGGCAGGACGACGAGCGGTATCGCGAGGCGTACCTTTCGCGGTACGAAGGCCACTACCTGACGGGTGACTCCGGATACGTCGACGAAGACGGCTACCTGTTCGTCATGGGCCGCACCGACGACGTCATCAACGTCGCGGGCCACCGGCTTTCGACCGGTTCGATGGAAGCCGTACTGGCGTCGCACCCCGCCGTGGCCGAATGCGCGGTGATCGGGGTCCGAGACCAGCTGAAGGGGCAGCTTCCGCGTGGTTTCGTGGTGCTGAAGTCGGGCACCGACGTCGACGCGGAAACGCTCAAGGCCGAGCTGGTCGCGCTGGTGCGGCGCGACATCGGGCCGGTCGCGGCGTTCCGCGACGTGTCCATTGTGGACGCGCTACCGAAGACGCGGTCCGGGAAGATCCTGCGCAAGACCATGCGCGGGATCGCCGACGGCCGCGACGAGCAGGTGCCTTCGACGATCGAGGACGCGAGTGTTCTCGATGCCCTGAAAGCGGTTCTGCGCGGCGAGTGACCGGTGATCGGTACGGCGTACTGGTCCGATCGGGTGTTGTCGTGTTTGCCCTATTGGTCTATACCTTCTCAGGGAAGAGAGTCTCCAGTTATCCGACCGGAGGTGCTCCATGAGTAAACGCCTGTCCAGAACCGTGCTCGGCGTGGCGGTCCTGAGTCTTGTGACGCTCGGCCTGCCCGCGACGGCGAACGCGGATTCCGCGGCCGGGTGGCACGCGAAGGCCGAACGGACCGTCGCCGACGTCGTCCCGGCGCCGGTCGACGCGAAACCCGATCCCCGCTCCGACTTCCGGCTCGGTCCCGCGACCGTCATCCGCACCGACCGCGAAGGCAGGCAGGTCGCCGAGTACCTGGCAGGCCTGCTCCGGCCCGCCACCGGCTACCGGCTGCCCGTCGTCAGCGGTCACCGTGGCGGCGGCCCCGCCATCTCGCTCGAGACCGGCCGTGCGAGCGGCCGCGTGGGCACCGAGGGCTACCAGCTCAAGGTGTCGCGGTCCGGCGTGATGTTGAAGGCGAACACCGACGACGGCCTGTTCCTCGGCGTGCAGACATTGCGCCAGCTGCTCCCGTCGGCGATCGAGGCGAAGACCGTCCAGAAGCGCTCGTGGGTGGTTTCGGGCGGCACGGTGTTCGACTATCCGCGCTTCGGCTACCGCAGCGCGATGCTCGACGTCGCCCGGCATTTCTTCACGCC
This sequence comes from Amycolatopsis sp. cmx-4-54, assembly GCF_046548895.1. NCBI lineage: Bacteria > Bacillati > Actinomycetota > Actinomycetes > Pseudonocardiales > Pseudonocardiaceae > Amycolatopsis > Amycolatopsis sp. cmx-4-54. Next base: position 579,203 of record NZ_JAEBEJ010000003.1, on the reverse strand, counting down.
GGCGCAGGTCAAGCTCTACATCGACCAGATCGCGCAGTACAAGATCAACAATCTGCACCTGCACCTGAGCGACGACCAGGGCTGGCGAATCGAGATCAAGAGCTGGCCGAAGCTGGCGACCGTGGGCGGCCAGACGGCCGTCGGCGGCGCTCCGGGCGGCTACTACACGCAGGAGCAGTACAAGGACCTGGTGCGCTACGCGGCTTCGCGGCACATCACGATCGTTCCCGAAATCGACATGCCGGGGCACACCAACGCGGCGCAGCACTCCTACGCCGAGCTGAACTGTGACGGCAAGGCGGTGCCGCCGCGCACGGACATCGAGGTCGGCTACAGCTCGCTGTGCATCGGCAAGGACATCACCTACAAGTTCGTCGACGACGTCATCCGCGAACTCTCGGCGATCACCCCCGGGAAGTACATCAACATCGGTGGCGACGAAGCCCACTCGACCACGCCGGAGGACTACCAGACCTTCGCCACGAAGGTGCATCCGATCGTCGCGAAGTACGGCAAGACGATCACCGGCTGGCACGAAATCGCCAAGACGAAACCGCCGGTTTCGGCCGTCCCGCAGTTCTGGGGCACGACCGGGACCGATGCCCACGTCGCCGCCGCGGCGGCGCGGGGCAACAAGATCCTCATGTCGCCCGCGAACAAGTCGTACCTGGACATGAAGTACCACCCGCAGACCCCGCTCGGACTGAGCTGGGCCGGGCTGATCGAGGTCAAGACCGGTTACGACTGGGATCCGGCCACGTACCTGCAGGGCGTGTCGGAGAAGAACGTCATCGGCGTCGAGGCGCCGCTGTGGTCGGAAACGCTGATCACCAGCGACAACATCGAGTTCATGGCGTTTCCCAGGCTGCCCGGCCACGCCGAGATCGGCTGGTCGCCGAAGGACTCCCGGACCTGGGACGCCTACCGGCTCCGGCTGGCGAAGCAGAGCCCGCGCTGGGTTCAGCAGGGCATCGACTTCTATCGGTCCACGCAGGTCGACTGGAAGTAGCGCGCCATGAAAGGCCCCTTCATTGCGAAATTTGCAATGAAGGGGCCTTTCATGTCACGGCCGCGGCGTCGAGGCGGGCGGTGATGGCGGCCCGGGCCAGCGCGTAGGGCTCCGCACCGCCGAACATCACCGAGTCGGCGTTCGCGGCCCGCCCGAGCGCGTTCAGTTCGAAGGCCAGCCGGTTCACGTCGACGGACTCCCGCAGGTGCCCCGCTTTTCGCGCTTCGAGGACGGTGGACCGGATGAACTGGGCGAAGGCGCGGCTCGCGTTCGCGACCGCGTCGTGGACCCGGCCGGTCCGCGCGTCGAACTCGGCGCCGGTGTTGAAGAAGAAGCAGCCGCCGGGGAAGACCCGGCGTTCCGAGTAGTCGAGCCAGTTCGCGCACAGCGCGCGCAGCCGCGCGATCCCCTGCTCGACCCGCAGTGTCGGCTCGACGACGTTCTCCGCGAAGATCGCGCTCGCCGTCTCGACCGCCGCGAGCTGCAGTTCCTCCTTGGAACCGAACAACGCGAACACCCCGGATTTGCTCAGTTCCAGTTCGGCGGCGAGCCTGCCGAGGGACAACCCGTCGAGCCCTTCGACGGACGCGATGTCGACGGCGCGCCGAAGCACGATCCGCCTCGTCGCGTCGCCTCGGGCCACCCGGCCGTCAACCGGCATTCCGTTCCTCTCGCCGCCTCTTCGCCGATTCCAGGCCGTCACGGTACTGCCGGGAAAGCGACGGCGCCGCGAGCACCCGGTCCAGCAGCGACCAGTACGCGTCGCGGCGATCGTCATCCAGCTGGGCGACGTTGGTGAACGAGGCGACGTAGACCTCGGCGATCGTCGGACTCGCCGGATCGCGTTCCTCGAGCGTCATCCGCCCCGACGTGGGGACCTCGCCGCGCCGGAGTACCCGCAGGTACCAGCCGCTGCGCCCGGAATCGATCATGGCGGGGATGACGTCCTTGCGCCCGGTCTTCATCGCGAGCTTGAAGCACGGCGTGCGCGGCTGCGAGACCTGGACCAGCGCGTCTCCCCAGGCCCAGACGTCACCGACGCGCACGTCGTACTCATCGGCGCCCGTCACCGACGCGTTCTCCCCGAAGTCGCCCGCGACCACCGGGAAGCCCTGCTCGGCCCAGGCCGCGTAGTGCGCTGCCGGGTAGACGTAAACCGCTTTGTCGACACCGCCGTGGACACTCCGGTCCGCCTGGTCGTCACCGGCCAGGTTGATCTTGTCCAGCTTCAACGACGGCACTTTCACCCGCGTCTTCGCGATGGCGCTGTACACCGGGACGTCGCGCTTGATCCCCAGCACCGACGGCCGTCCGACGAAGACCTCGTTCACTTCGAGTGTGCTCACACCCTAGAAGATAGCACGATCGTTCGTATACATTGCCGCCATGGATCTCATCGCGCTCACGACAAGAGCCCATCGCGCCGCCGGCGCCACGATCGCCGGAATCGGCACGGACGACTGGAACCGCTCGACCCCCTGCGCCGAGTGGACCGTCCGCGCCATCGTGAAACACCTGATCGACAACAACGAGCACCGCGCCGCGCAGGCGACCGGCCACCCCAGGTGGACCCGGCCGACGACGGACGGCGACCTCGCCAGGTCATACGAAGAGAGTTCCGCCGAGTTCCTCGCGGCCTTCGACGCCGAAGCGCTGGAGAAGACCTTCGACTTCGGGAACTTCGGCCCGCTTCCGGGCAAGAACGCCTTGGCCGTGCTGTTCGTCGACACCCTCACCCACGACTGGGACCTCGATACCGCCCTCGGCCGTGAACACCGGTGGGACGACGAACTCGCGACCGCCGCGCTGACGGTGGCGAGCCGCTACCCCGACGCGATGCCGGTACGCGGGCCCGGCGGTGCCTTCGACCCCCCTGTCGAGGCACCGCCGGGCGCCACGCCGGGCGCACGGCTCATCGCGTTGCTGGGCCGTTCAGCTCAGCCGACTCCGCATCGCTGAACAGCCGGGACCGGACCAGGAAGCGGACCCCTTCCGGCGCCTCCAAGGAGAATCCGCTTCCCTGCCGGGGACGACGTCGATGGTCAGATGCGTGTGCTTCCAGTAGTCGAACTGGGGGCCCGACATCCACACCGGAACGTCGTCGATGCCCTCGACGCTCAGGTCACCAAGGTGGACGTCGGACGCCCCGGTGCGGAATTCGCCCGCCGGGTAGCACATCGAGGCGCTCCCGTCGCAGCATCCGCCGGACTGGTGGAACATGACCGGCCCGTGGAGCGACACCAGCCGCCGCAGCAGCTCCGCGGCAGCCGGTGTCAAGCCGACCCGCTCGGCCATCAGAAGAACCCGAGCGCACTGTCCGAATAGGACACCAGCATGTTCTTGGTCTGCTGGTAGTGGTCCAGCATCATCTTGTGGTTCTCGCGCCCGATCCCGGACGCCTTGTAGCCGCCGAAGGCCGCGTGCGCCGGGTAAGCGTGGTAGTTGTTGACCCACACCCGGCCAGCCTGGATGTCGCGGCCCGCGCGGTAAGCGGTGTTGCCGTCGCGCGACCAGACACCGGCGCCGAGACCGTACAGCGTGTCGTTGGCGATCTTCAACGCGTCTGCGTAGTCGTCGAACTTCGCCACCGAGACGACCGAGCCGAAGATCTCCTCCTGGAAGATCCGCATCTTGTTGTCGCCCTCGAAGACGGTCGGCTGCACGTAGTAGCCGCCGGAGAGTTCGCCGCCGAGGTCGACGCCGACTTCCTGCGTGTCCGCGCGGCGCTCAGACGAGGCGACGTCGCCGGGGCCGCGAACGCGTTCCACGGTCCGCTACTGCCCGAATCGGAGTCGCCGGCCGTGCGCGAAGAGCGCGAGTCGGTCACCGCGTCGGTCCGCCGGGTCGTGCTCGGGAGCGGGGACGTGGCGGCGCTGTGGTCGTACTGGGAGACCCCCGGCGGAGCCGACGATCTGGAGGTCGTCGACGCGCTGTGCCGCGTCCTCCCCGAGGGCGATCCGCGACGCGCCGTCGCCTTCACGCATCGGGCCCGCGTCCTGTCCGGGCGGCCTTGACGGCCGCTCGCTCGATCCGGTCGCGTCTGGCTTCCCAGAAAGCCTCGTCGCGCTCCCCGGTTGCCGCCTCGGTCGAGCCGTCCAGTTGTTCGCGCAGGATGTCGGCGTGCCCGGCGTGGCGGCTGGTCTCGGTGAGCATGTGGACCAGGACGGCGAACAGGGTCACCCTCGGTCGCGGCCACCACGGCACGTGACCAGGCGAATCGAGGGTCAGAGCCGCGATCGTCGCGTCGGAGTGCGCCCACGCGCGACGGTAGCGAGCGACGACCTCGTCGCGGGGCTCGTGCTCGGTGACCCACAGGTCGGTGCCGCGATGCCCGAGGTCGTCCCACCGGATCAGGGGTTCGGGGAACGGCCGGTCGAAGACCTCGCCGAAGTACCGGGATTCCCAGAGCGCCAGGTGCTTGACCAAGCCGAGAAGGTTGGTTCCGGTCCGGGTCAGCGGACGGCGGATCTCGTACTCACCCAGCCCTTCGATCTTCTGGAGCAGCACCCCGCGGATCTCTCGCAGATCGCCGTGCAAGTGCTCTTTCGCGACGTCATCGATCATGACCCGAGCCTGCCAGGCCGGGGCTGAGTAGACAGCGTCTACATCAGTTTGATAGACAGTGTCCACAAGGTGAACTCGTGGTTACGGAGATCTGGATGGGCTACCAACGTTTCGTCGCGCTCGGCGACAGCTGCGCCGAAGGGCTGGCCGATCCGCATCCGTCGGGTGGCTTCTACCGGGGCTGGGCCGACTTCGTCGCCGCACGCCTCGCCGAGGAAGAGCCCGGTTTCCGCTACGCCAACCTCGCGGTCCGCGGCCGCAGGCTCGACCAGATCCACGCCGAACAGACCCCGGCGGCGAGCAGGCTCCAGCCGGACCTGATCGCCTTGTTCGGCGGAGGCAACGACGTGATGAGCCGCGGCTGGGACGCGCGCACGGTCGCCCGCCGGGTCGACAGGGCCGTCCGCGCCTGCACCGAGATCGCGCCGGTGGTCGTCACCTTCACCCTCAGCGACATCTCCCACCGCATGCCGATGGGCCACCGCATGCGCCCGCGCCTCACCGCGCTGAACGACGCCGTCCGCGAGGCGTCCGTCAGCTACGGCGCGACGCTGGTCGACCTCTGGCCGGACGACGCCGCGCACGATTCCCGCTACTTCGGCCCGGATCGGCTGCACCTGTCCGAGGAGGGCCATCGACGCCTGGCCGGGCACGTCCTCGGCGGGCTCGGCGTCTCCCACGACCCGGCCTGGCTCGCCCCGCTGCCCGGATCGGCGGGACGCCCCGGTCTGCGCGCGGATTTACGCTGGCTGACGCGGGAAGTCCTTCCGGTCGCGGGCACCCGCTTCCGCAACCGGCTCATCGGCCGCCAGCCGGGCGATGGTTTCCTGCCGAAGCGTCCCGAACTCCTGCCCGTGCACGAGGAGACCCGGTCGTGGGCGCCCGAACCCGCCTGATCGACACCGCGGCGAACCTCCTGGCCGAAGAGGGCGTCGCCGCCGTGACGCTGCGCGGGATCGCCAAGGCCGCCGGCGTTTCGCACGGCGCGCCGCTGCGGCATTTCCCCGGCCGCGCGGCCCTGCTTTCGGCGGTCGCCACTCGCGGTTACACCGAACTGCTCGATCGCGGCATTGGCCTGCCGGACGGGACACCGCGCGAACGGCTCATCGCGGCCTGCCACGGCTATCTCGATTTCGCGCTGGCCAATCCGGCGATGTTCGAGCTGATGTTCCGCCGCGATCTCATCGACGCGGACGATCCCGATCTCACGCGGGTCAGCAGCGCGGTGTTCGACTTCTTCGCCGCGATGGTCGCCGAACTCCAGGAAGGCGGCTGGCATCGTGCGACCGATCCGCGGCTGCTCGCGTCTTCGCTGTGGGCGTCGCTGCACGGTCTCGCCCAGCTGTGGCTGTGGGGCGGGCTGGCCGGTGCGAGCTTCGCGCCGTCGCCGGAAAGGGCACTGGCCGTCACACTGGACGCCTATCTGGGCTGAACCGGGAAGTCCTTGCCCAGTACGGTTTTCGCGGCATGCCAGCCACCCATCCCATGCACGCCTGGCCCCGGCGCCGTCGCCGCCGAACACAGGTGGACGCCGTTGAGCGGGGTTCGATGCGTGTTCCACCGGGCGACCGGCCGTCCGAGCACCTGCCGCAGATCCACCGCGCCGGCGGCGACGTCACCGCCGGGGTAGTTCGCGTTGTAGGCCTCGAGTTCCGGCGCGGTGAGACAGCGGCTCGCCAGGACCGTGTCGGAGAACCCGGGCGCGAAGTGTTCGATCCGCCGACGGATCAGCTCCGTGACGTCTCGCGGATCCCCTTGCAGCACATGGCAATAGGCCCACACCGGCCGTTTGCCCGGCAGCCCGCGGGACGGGTCGAGCGCCATCGGATCCGACACGAGCACGAACCGGTCGTCCACGTCCTCCCCGCGCGCGATGGCGTTTTCGGCGGCGTACACCTCGTCCCGCGTGCCTCCCAGATGGACCGTGCCGGCCTTGCCGACCTCCGGTACCGCCCACGGGACCGGTTCGGACACCAGGAAATCGACCTTCGCCACACCGGGTCCGTATCGGTAGGACTCCAGCGCCTTCCGGTATCGCGGCGGCAGCAGATCGCGGGCGATTTCGAGGAAACCGCGCGGGGCGACGTCGAGGATCACCGTGCGCGACTTCGCGAGTTGCCGCAGATCGGTGATCCGGCTGCCGGTGTGGATCCGCCCGCCGCGCGCGCGGACGTCGGCGGCGAGCGCCTCGGTGATGGCCTGGCTGCCGCCGCGGGCGATCGGCCAGCCGGTCGAGTGCGCCAGGTGGCCGAGCAGGAGTGTCGCGCCTGCCGCGGCGAGCGAGGGCTGGCGGCCCATCACGTGCGCGGAGACTCCGGCAAGGAGCGCGGGCGCTTCCGGGCCGGTGAACAGGCGGCGCTCCAGACCGGCGGCGAGCATCGCGATCCTGGCCGGGAGAAGGGCGGCGACCCGAGGGTCGCGGGGCGGATGACGAAGGTCTCCGAGCAGGAGATCGGCCAGTTCACGGCTGTGTTCGGCCAGCGGGCCGAGCAGACGGCGCCACCGGGGTCCGTCCGTGCCGAGGGCATCACAGGTCCGGTCGAGATCTTCATAGGCGAGCCCGGCGCGGCCACCGTCCAAAGGATGCGCGTACGCGATCTCCGGCCGCAGGAGATCGACGCCGTGCGCGGCGAGATCGAACCAGCGGAAGAACGGCGACGCCGCGGCCAGCGGATGCCCGGTGGCGCAGATGTCGTGGCGGACTTCGTCTTCGAACAGCGAAGCCGTGCGCGTCCCGCCGCCGATCTCCTCCGCCGCCTCGTGCACTTCGACCGTCAGGCCCGCTCTGACCAGCAGCACCGCCGCCGCGAGCCCGTTCGGGCCGGAACCGACCACCGACACGTCGACCGTCATAGTGCCCCCTTGCCGGGATCGGCGACAGCTCACCCGAATATTGTCGGACCTCTCTCCTAGATTGATCCGCTCCAACCCAATCAGGAAGGAGGGCCATGCCCGACCATGACACGCTGCTCGCGCGCGTCCGGAAACTCCTCGCGAAGGCGGAGGACCCGGCGGTCACCGAGGCCGAAGCCGAGTCGTACAACACCAAGGCCGCCGAACTGATCGCCCGGTACGGCATCGATCAGGCGCTGCTGGCCGCCTCCGGGGCGACCGTGGACGAGATCACCCAGATCATGATCCCGCTCGACAACCCGTACAGCCGGGACAAGGCGGGGCTGCTCACGAACATCGCGCATCCGCTGCGCTGCCGGGCCCTGCTGCACCGGCTCGGCCAGTCGGTCACCGCGGTGACGGTGTTCGGGTTCCGCTCCGATCTGGAACGCACGGAGCTGCTGTACACGAGCCTGCTGCTGCAGGCGACCACCCAGCTGACCAGGGTCCGCCCGGAGAACCGGGTGTTCGCGGGCGAGTCGCTGGCGGCGTACCGGCGAACCTGGCTGCACGGGTTCTCCGGCGCGGTCTACGAACGGCTCCGCAACAGCGAGGACACCGCCGCCCGCACGCATACGGCCGCCGCCGGTCATCGCTCGGCCGAGCTCGTGATCCAGGACCGGACGGCGATGGTCAAGCAGGCGTATGACGAGCAATACGGAGACCTGCGCTCGGCGCCGCCGAGGCGGTTGTCCGGCAGCGGCTACCTCGACGGGCACTCCGCCGGCGAGCGCGCCAACCTGAACACCACCGGCATCACCGGACGGCGCCGCGCGCTGCCCGTGCGCTAGTCCGGTCGCACCACCTCGCACGGCGGAGCCGTGCCCTGAAACCACCTCGTGAGAATCGCGTGTCCTCGGGTCTACTGAGGACATGATCGTGATCGAAGACCTGGCCACCCGGCCCGACCTGCGTGAGCCCGCGCTCGCCCTCGGCGGTGTCGGCGGCGAATTCCTCCAGCACGGCCTGGCGGGCCTGCTGGCGAAGTCGTCCCACCTGGCCGCCCGCTGGCCGGAGTACTTCCTCGTACTGCTGGAAGACGGCGTACCGGTGGCGAGAACCGCCGCCGTCCCGGTCGGCTTCCCGACGACCGAACGCCCGGAACTGCCGGACCACGGCTGGGACGCCGCCCTGATCTGGGCCGCGGAAGACCTGATGAGCAACCGTGAGACGAAGACGCTGATCGCACTCGAAGTGCTGGTCGCGCCAGGCCGCCGTGGCGGCGGTCTGGCCGCGAAAGCGTTGCAGGCATTGAAGAAGCGCGCCGCTGAAACAGGAATGCACAACCTCGTCGTGCCGGTCCGCCCGGCCGGGAAGGAGAACGAACCACGACTGTCCTTTGAGGACTACATCGCCCGCCGTCGCGCGGACGGGCTGCCGGAGGATCCGTGGCTGCGCACGCATGAACGGCTCGGCGCCCGGTTCGTGAAAGTGGCGCCGTTTGCGATGACGGTCACCGGAACGTTCGCCCAGTGGAAGGCGTGGACCGGCGTCGAACTCCGGGACGGCTTGACGGCCGTGCCGGGCGGGATCGCGCCGGTGCTCGCCTCCTCGGCACTGGACCTCGGCGTCTACACCGAACCGAACGTCTGGCTCGAGCACCTGGTAGATCGAGCCAGCACCTGCTAGATTTCCTTGGCATGTGCAGGAGTGCGGCGTGAGCGCCACCGGACCGTCCGGCGACGAGCTGCTGCGACTGCTGGGGGCGCTGGCGAATCCGCACCGCCTGCGGATCGTCGCGGCACTGCGCGCGGAGCGCGCGTATGTGAGTCAGCTGGCGCGAGAGCTCGGCATCAGCCGGGCGCTGCTGCAGCTCCACCTGCGCAAACTGGAGGCGGCCGGGCTCGTGTCGGCCGCATTGGAGCTGTCGGAGGACGGGAAAGCGATGAAGTTCTACGAGGTGAAACCGTTCGTGGTCGAGCTGAGCCCGGACACCATCGCCGCCGCGGCGCCGACGCTGAGCACGCCGAAACCCGGCGACGAGGGGGAACGATCGTGAAGTGGCATCAATGGCAGGAGGTCGCCGGGCTGATCGGCATCTTCGTGTTCCTCACCGTGGTGATCACCGTGGTCGTATGGCAGTTCGGCGCGACCATCCGGGCCAGGGGTGCCCTCGCCCGCGAACAGGAATACCGCAGGCTCGCCGAAAAGGCCGTCCAGGCGCAGGAAGAGACCGAACGCAAACTCACCGAACTCGACGGGCGCCTCGCGGATCTCCAGAAGAGCGTGGCCACCGTCGAGCGGATCCTCAAGGAGGTCGACTGACCACCGGTGAAAGACCCTGGGCCGCCGAGCGGCAACTCGACGGCCCAGGAAAGAAGAAGCAAAAACCTCGCCCGAGGCATCTCACTCCTTCACGCAAAGGACTGTAGTTCATGCTGCCCGAAAAGATCGCCGCCTGGTCCATGCGGCACCGAGCGGTCACCCTCGTCGGCTGGGTCGCCCTCGTGGTCCTCGCCCTGCTGTCGGGAACGCTGCTGGACGGCGAAAGCCGTCGAAGCACCGATCCTGGCGAGTCCGGTCGCGCACAGACCGCTTTGAACGCCCAGGACACCTTCGATCCCTTACGCGAGAACGTCCTCGTCCAGGCGAAGGAGCCCGGCTCACCACCGTTCGCCGCCAACGAGGAACTCCGGCTGGCGACCGGAGACCTGGTCACCACGCTCACCCGTTCCGGTTCCGTCACCGACGTCCGCTCACCGCTGGCCACCGGCGGTGCCGAGCGGATCTCGGCCGACGGCGCGTCCGGCCTCGTCGGCTTTTCGATCGCGGGCGGGGAGAAGGACATCCGCCCGAACTTCGAAACCGCGACCGCGCTGGTCGACGAGGTCGCTTCCCGGCATCCGTCGGTCCGGCTGGGCCTGTCCGGTGATCTCAGCCTGTCGACCGTGGTCGACAAGGGCATCCGGGAGGACGTCAAGCGGTCGGAACTCCTCTCACTGCCACTGACGCTGGTGATCCTGCTGATCGTCTTCGGGACGCTGGTCGGGGCGTCGGTCCCGTTGCTGCTCGCGGGCACGACCGTCGCGGCGACGTTCGGCTTCCTCTCCGTCGTCGACGACCTGACCCCGATCAACAGCGCGACGACGGTGATCACCCTGCTCATCGGGATGGCGGTGGGCGTCGACTATTCGCTGTTCTTCCTCAGGCGGCAAAGGGAAGAACGCGCGCGCGGCCACTCCGTCGACGACGCGATCCGCATCGCGGCGCGGACGTCCGGGCACGTCGTGGTCGTCTCCGGTGTCACGGTCGTCCTGTGCGTTGGCGGGCTGGTGTTCACCGGACTCGACAACTTCACCGGTCTCGCGATCAGCACGGCGTTCGTGGTCGGACTGGCCGTGCTCGGCGCGGTCACCGTTCTGCCGGCGCTGCTCTCGCTGCTGGGCGACAAGGTCGATCGCGGCCGGATTCCCTGGCTGGGCAAGCGGCGCACCGCCGCGGAGAAGTCACGGTTCTGGTCCGCGACGGCCCGCGTGGTCACCCGGCGGCCGTCGCTGTGGGGCGGGCTCGCGGTGGCGCTGCTGATCCTGCTCACCCTGCCGGCGCTCGGCATGCGGCTGCAGGATCCGACACCGGCGGAGAGCCTGCCGCGGTCGGTCACGACGATCGACGTCGCGGTCCGCACTCAGGAAGCCTTCCCGGGCGTGGTGTACCCCGCGACAGTGGTGCTGACGGCCGCGAACGGCGGCCCGGTCGACAGCCCGGCGCTGCGGTCGGCGATCACGGATCTCGACCGGCGGATCGGGGAAACCTCCGGCGTGCTGAACAAACCCATCGCGGTGTCGAACGTCGACGACGCCGTGGTCGTCCGGGTCCCGCTGTCCGGCGCCGGCCGCGACGCGGAAGCCGATGCCGCGCTGGCGAAATTGCGCACCGAAGTACTCCCCGCGACGATCGGCAAGGTGGACGGCGTCGAGTTCGCGGTGTCGGGCCGCACGGCGAACGCGCGCGACTTCGCGGACCGGGTGGTCGAGCGGATGCCGCTGGTGCTGGGGTTCGTCCTGCTGGCGGCGTTCGTGTTGCTGCTGCTGGCTTTCCGCTCCGTGGCGGTGGCGCTGGGGTCGATCGTGCTGAACCTGCTGTCGATCGGCGCGGCCTATGGCGTGCTCACCTGGATCTTCCAGGACGGCCATTTCGCTTCCCTGCTGGGCTTCACCCCGTACGGCGGAGTCGTCGGCTGGCTGCCGATGTTCATGTTCGTCCTGCTGCTCGGGCTGAGCATGGACTACCACATCTTCATCCTCAGCCGGATCCGTGAACGCCGGGCCGAAGGCGCCGTCGCCGCGATCGTCCGCGGCACCGGCACCAGCGCGGGAGTGATCAGCGGCGCGGCGGTGATCATGGTCGGCGTGTTCAGTGTCTTCATCACGCTGAGCGCGATCGAGTACAAGATGATGGGCGTCGGGATGGCGATCGCCGTGCTGATCGACGCCACCCTGGTCCGCGGGGTGTTGCTGCCCGCTTTCCTGGCGTCGCTGGGAGAACGGGCCTGGCGGCGCGACCGTAAATCCGTGGCCGGAGAACGCGTACCGGAGCTATCGTCGCCGAATGCCTGACGCGCTCTTCGCCCACGCCCGGCTCGCACCGATCTACGACGCCTTCGACGGCGCCCGCGACGATCTGGAGCACTACCTCGGCATCATCGGCGAACTCGGGGCGAAGAGAGTGCTCGACGTCGGCTGCGGCACCGGCTGCCTGGCCGTTCTCCTCGCCGCGCGCGGGATCGAGGTCGTGGGGGTGGATCCGGCCGAGGCCTCGCTGGAGATCGCGAAGGCCAAGGACCCGGAAGGCAAGATCACCTGGGTCCACGGTGACGCGAAGGCGGCGGGTGACGCCGGCGCCGATCTCGCGGTGATGACCGGGAACGTGGCCCAGGTCTTCCTGACCGACGTCGAATGGCGCCGGACACTCGAAGGCATTCGCACCGCGCTGGTGCCGGGCGGTCACCTGGTCTTCGAGATCCGGCGCCCCGGTCGCCGTGTGTGGGAGGACTGGGCCGCCGACACCGCGCATGACGTCATCGACGTCCCCGGCGTCGGCGAGGTCGAGCAGTGGCGTGAGGTCACCGAGGTGAACCTCCCGTTCGTGTCGTTCCGGTACAGCTACCGGTTCCCCGACGGCGAGGTCGTCACCTCGGACTCGACGCTGTGGTTCCGCGAACGCGAAGAGCTGGAAGCCTTGCTGGCCGAGCACGGTTTTCGCGTCCTGGACGTCCGGGACGCCCCCGATCGTCCAGGACGCGAATACGTGTTCATCACCCAACGGGGTTAGAGGACTTCGCCGTCCGGGACGGTTTTCGGCCCGGTGATCTTCACGTCGCCGCGGACGACGACGTTCTTCCCGAAGGTGACGTCGCCGTCCACGGCGAGGCTCGTGCACTCCTTGAGCGAAGGCGCGGAAGGGATCCGCGCGTCGAAGTCCGGCAGGAGCTTGTAGAACTCCTTGCTCAGCGACACGACCGGCGGGGTCGTGGTGAACTCCGGGATCATCTCCCCGCTCTCGTCGAGCACGTACGCGTCGGACCGGACGACGAGCAGGTCGTCGGTGGTCTTGACCGGCGCGAACCGGGTCCGCGGGATTTCGATGGCCCGCGCGCCCTCGACGGAGCCGATCGCCGCGCCCATCGCCGTTTCGAGCTGGATCACCGGCGTGCTGGCCGCGTCGGCCGGATCGACGGTCTTGCGGTTCACGATCAGCGGCAGCTGCGGCGCGGCCGGGTCGGCGTCCTGGAGCGCCTTCAGCCGTTCGAGGTCGACCCAGATGTTGTTGGTGTTGTAGAACCGCCACTTGCCGACGTCGCCGAACGAGTCGTCGCCGTCGGGGACCTGCGCGGATTCACGCAGGACGATCCGGCCCGCGCGCCGCGCGAGGTGCCCGCCCTTCCGGTCGGCCGCCGTGCCGAGCACCGTCTCCATCGCGAACGGGATGTTCTCCTTCGCCAGCCACGCGGCGATCCGCGCGTCCGGCAGCGCGCCGAGGTTGTCGGCGTTGGACACGAAGCACCAGCGGATACCCTCCGCCAGCAGCGTTTCGAGCATCCCGCTCACCGCGAGCGCGATGTAGATGTCGCCGTGTCCCGGCGGGCACCATTCGAGTTCCGGGTTCGCGGGCCATTCGGCGGGCCGCCCATCGGCGGTGATCTTCGGTTCGCGCCCCTGCAGGAAGTCGGCTGGGATGACGTCGTCGGCGAGATCGGGATACTTCTTCAGCGACTCCAGCGAAGGTTCGCGGGTGCCCGCCGAATTCATCAGGATCAGCGGAAGCCGCGCGTGGTACTTCTCGCGGACCGAAAGCACCTGCAGGGCGATGACGTCGAGGAACGTCTTTCCCGGTTTGATCTCCAGCAGCGACTTCGGCCCGGTGAGCCCCATGCTCGTGCCCAGCCCGCCGTTGAGCTTCAGGACGGCGGTGCGGTCCAGCACCCGGCGCGCTTCTTCGGCGTCCGGCTCGGGCAGGTCGACGAGCCTGCTGATGTCCTCGAGCGGTTCGAGTTCGCTTCCCGGCAATTGGCCGGCGCCGGGTTCGGACAGCTGCTCGAGACGCCGCCGCAGGGCCGCCAGCTCCATGGCGTGGGCCCCCGCGGAACGCATTTTCGACAGCGTTTCGGCGAACTGATCGGACAGGTGCGCGTCAGAGCTCATTGTGCCCTTTCTGAACCACTGCGTCGGGGCGTCAGTGTCGTTGGTGAACCCGCGACCGCGATCGACGTCGGCAGGACGCGGCCTCGTCATTCCTCTCCTGGTGACGAGCAGGGCGCCCTGCCACCGCGATAGCGGGGCCCGCGGCCGGGGCGGGTTCACGCTCAGGGTCACTTCCCCGGCTACGTCTCAGCTCCGCGAACAGGCGTCAGTCTATTACCGGGCGCGGCGCCAGGCCGTGCTCCGGGGTCAGTACCCCGGTCATGCGGACGTCATGCGGTTCCGCGGGCAACTCACGCACGAGTTCGGCGTCCCGGACGACGGCGACTAGCGCGGCGTCCGGCGCGGCGAAGGAGAGCGACCGGTCGTAGTAGCCTGCGCCCCGGCCGAGCCGGACCCCTTCGTCGTCGACCGCGAGCGCGGGGATCAGCACCAGATCGGCGGTCCCCAGCGTGTCGGGACCGAGGCGGCGCCCGGTCGGTTCGAGCAGTCCCCGCAACCTGCCGGGCCCGAGACTCGACGAGCCCTCGAACGCGGCCCACTCCAGGGGCCCCGGCGTATCGGGGACGATCGGCAGCAGCACGCGTTTCCCCTGGTCGAGAAGTTGATCAAGCAGCGCCGTCGAACCCGGTTCGGTGCCGAACGGCACGTACGCGCACACGACCTCACCCGGCAACCGGGCGGCCGCGGCGGCGAGCGCCACCGCCTCCCGCGCCCGCACTTCCGACACCTGCGAACGTCGTTCGGCGGTTATCCGGGAGCGCCACTCCGCTTTGCTCAGGTGTTCATTGCCGGGCTCGACCACGTGGTCAGGTTAGGCTTCACGCCTATGACAGGCGCAGCGACCACCCCGGCGGCACGGACCACGAGGAGCTTGCCCGATCGGGCGATTTCCGCGGCTTCGGACCGCATCACTCCTGGTAACGGTGGTGAACTTCAGTTCACCGACGGGCCTTCCTCGCGTGCCTGGTCGAACGAATGGATCGAGATCCCCCAGTCATGACGGAGCCCATCGCCGAAGCGGCCGAGACCGAAGACGCGGGACAGTTCCGTTCCGTCGAGGATCAGATCGCGCTGACCCTGGACGCCGCGGTGCGCCCGCGCCCGGTCCGGGTCGCCATCTCCGAGGCCCAAGGCCTCCTGTGCGCCGAAGAGGTCGTCGCCGAACACGCGCTCCCCGGTTTCGACCAGGCCGCCGTCGACGGTTACGCGGTACGAAGCGTCGACGTCCGCACCGCGGGCCAGGAGCCCGTGCAGTTGCCGGTGGTCGGCGAGATCGCCGCCGGTTCCCGCCAGCCGCGGCGGTTGCAGCCCGGCCAGGCCGTGCGAGTCGACACCGGCGCGCCGCTGCCCACGCTCGCCGACGCCGTCGTCCCGACCGCCTACACCGACGGCCACCAGGCCAAGGTCACCGTGCACAAATCCGTGCCGTCGGCGGCCTACGTGCGCCGGACCGGCGAGGACGTGCAGATCGGCGACGTCGCCGTGCGCAAGGGCGATACCATCGGCTCGGCCCAGGTCGGCCTGCTCGCCGCGGTCGGCAGGGCGAAGGTCCTGGTCTACCCGCGGCCCCGGGTTTCGATCGTTTCCGTCGGCGACGAACTGGTCGACATCGACCGCACCCCGTCGGTCGGACAGGTCTACGACGTCAACTCCTACGCCCTGTCCGCGGCCGCGCGGGACGCGGGCGCCGAGGTGAGCCGCGTCGGCATCGTCCCCGGCGACCCGAAACGCCTGCGGGAGGTCGTCGAAGGCCGCCTGCTGATGTCGGAGATCGTCGTCGTCGCGGGCGGCGCCGGCGGAAGCGCGGGCGACGAGGTGCACGCGGCGCTGTCGGACCTGGGCCACATCGACATGACCCGCGTCGCCATGCACCCCGGTTCCGTACAGGGCTTCGGCAGGCTCGGCCCCGATTCGGTGCCGACGTTCCTCATCCCCGGCAACCCGATGAGCGCGCTGGTCGTGTTCGAGGTCCTGGTCCGCCCGCTGATCCGCGCCGCGCGCGGCACCCGCAACCCGCACCGCCGGATCGTCGGCGCGCGGCTGCTCTCCCCGATCACCTCGACCAAGGGACGCAAGGGTTTCCTGCGCGGCCAGCTGCTGCGCGACGAGGGCAACGGCGAATACCTGGTGCAGCCGCTCGGCACCTCCGGCGCGCATCTGCTGGCGTCACTCGCCGAGGCGAACTGCCTGATCAACATCGACGAAGACCTCACCGAGGTCGCCGCGGGCGAGCAGGTCAAGGTGACCTTCCTGGCCCAGCGGGCGTAATGGGCGCACCGATTTCCGGCGTCGCGTATCCGATCGAGAGCAGGCATCCGGGCTGGCCCGCGAGGCTGGGCCCGCTCCGGGTGCCCGCCGGGGTCCTCGCCGTCCGGCCGGTCCGGCTGCGGGACGCCGGCGACTGGAGCCGCGTCCGGCTGCGGGATCGCGAACACCTCGAAATGTGGGAACCGACCGGCGTCGGACCGTGGCCGGATCGCAACGCGTATTGGTCGTGGCCGTCCCAATGGCTGGCCTTGCGTGGCCTCGCCAGACGCGGGCAATGTCTCCCGTTCACCATCACGGTGGATGGACGCTTCGCCGGGCAGATCACTGTGGGTAACGTCATCCGGGCGTCGCTCCGCTCCGCTTGGATCGGCTACTGGGTGTCGTCGGACATCGTCCGCGGCGGCGTCGCGACCGGCGCCGTCGCCCTCGTCACCGACCATGTCTTCGACTTCGGCGGGTTGCACCGGCTGGAGGCGACCGTCCGTCCCGAAAACACCCCCAGCCTGCGGGTTCTCGCCAAAGCGGGCTATCGCCAAGAGGGACTTTTCGAGCGCTATCTCGATGTCGCGGGCCGCTGGCGGGACCATTTCTGCTACGCCGTCACCAAGGAGGAGACCGGTGACGGACTGGTCTCGCGGCTCGTCGCGAAGGGCCTCGCGGAGCGCGTTTGACCCCGTCACCGGGTCGTTCCGGTGACCGCGTTACCACAAGCTGTGAGATTCACCTAATTTGGTGATGCATTTTCCGTGATCGAAACCGGCGAGTCTGCGCGGCGTGTGTGACTGTTGTGGCTAGCGTGACTACAGCAGTGGATCGGGGGAGGTGACGGGAGATGCCCAGTTCGGTGATCATCGTCGCGCTCGCAGCGGCATGGCTCGTCGTTCTCGTGCCCATGGTCGCCCGCAAGCGCCAGCAGGTCGCACGGACGACGGACTCGGCCTTGGCGGCGCGAGTCGTGCGGAGCGGGAGCACACGCCACGAGGGACCGGAGGAGTTCGCCATGGCGGAGAACACGGAACCATCGGTAGAAGACGACCTGGCCGAACTCGAGGCGGAGCTCGACGCCGACCTCGAAGACGAGGCACCGGAGGCCGAGCCGCTTCCCCAGCCCTCGCGCACGACCCGGCCCGAAAGAGAACGCCAAAGCGCCGGTTACCGGCCCGGCCGGGGCGGATTCGACCCGGAAGCGGCGGACATCGCCGCGCGCGCCAAGTACGCGTTCCGGCAGCGGATCGTCATCGCGCTGCTGGTGCTGGTGGTCACCACCGCGGCCGTCGCCGGCTTCCTGACGCCGACGGTCTGGTGGGCCAACGGTGTCATCGACGCCGTCCTCATCGGCTACCTCGTGTACCTGCGCCGCCAGGTCCGCATCGAGAACGAGATCCGGCAGCGCCGCCTCGCCCGTTTCAACAGCACCCACGTCCCGCGCCGCCCGGCGATCGGCGATGACGGCGAAACCCACGAATCCCGTGAGGACATCGAGGTCGTCGCCACCGAACGTCCGGCAGTCGTGGAGCGCAAACCGTCCCCGATGTCCCGTCTCCGGCGCCAAGCCGTCGTCGTCGACCTCGACGACGAGGATCCGGCCTTCCACGAGCTCGACGAGCCCGGGACCAGGCCTTTCCGGCGGGCCTCCGGAGAGTGACCCCCCTCGTTCGAGGCTCCGTGAGCCGCTGCTAAGCTCATGGAGCCTCAACTGAGGGGCAAGTTTCACCAGGGGCTCAAGTTTTACCAGGGGCTGTAGCGCAGTTGGTAGCGCGTCTCGTTCGCATCGAGAAGGTCAGGGGTTCGATTCCCCTCAGCTCCACAGCAGGTCAAAGGCCCTTCCCAGGGAATCGGGAAGGGCCTTTTCGCTACCCGTACAGCAGCGAAGTACAGCAGCAGGTCATTGCAAGCTGTCTCCGAGTTTCTTGAGCGCCGCCCGCGTCTGCTCCGACGAGATCTCGGTGTAGATCTCCATCGTGACCGCGAACTGAGCGTGCCGGAGAATCCGCATCGCGACCCGAGGGTGAACGTCGAGATCCGCCAGCAGCGACCCGCAGGAGCGACGGCCATCGTGCACGGTGATGTACCGAACACCCGCCTTCCTGCATCGCCTCGCCCACGACCGTAGGAAGTTACGCGGCTCGATCGGCGTGCCGTGCTCGGTCGTGAACACGAGCCCGCTGTCCAGCCAGGCGTCTGCCTTCTCCTTGTCTCGCCCCCGACGCTCCAGCCGCAGCTTCAACGCTGTTGTGACGATGTCGATCAGGGGCATGGTGTCGTCAGACGTCGGTGTCTTCGTCTGGCGATGGAGAAGCTTCTTCTGAACCCTTTGCAACTGCCAGGAGATATCCAGCTCCGACGTCTCGAAGTTGATCGCCTCGTCAGGGAGACCCAGCACTTCACCCTCACGCATGCCCATGATCAGGACGAGCGCATACGCCGCGTACAGCGGGTCGTTCTCCGCCTTCGCCGACTGAGCGTCGGTTGGCGACGGCGCGAAGCGCCGCGGAGCGACGAGCATGGGCGGGCAGCGGTGCAGATCGAGTGGCGGCTGCGGAAGGTCATGGCCTCCCGCAACGTCTGGAACGCGACCGAACTGCGCGAGCTCCTCGTCCAGCGTGCCGGGTTCGAACTGTCTCTCCAGTCGGTTGACGTGCTGATCAAGAAGCCGCCGGTCCAGTCAAGGTGGCGACCTTGCAGGCCCTGTGCACGACGTTGCGGTGCACGCCGAACGAGCTGGTCGGGATCGACGCGTCGCGTGACGTCTCGCTCGTCGAACCGGACAGCATTGAGGTACGCGGCGAGCAGTGAGCTCGCAGCGCAAGCGGCGGCGACGGCCCTCGCCAACGGGGCGGGGTGAACGCCTTCCCCTGTCAGTCCTGCCGAACCGAGCGTGGTTTGGATCTGTCGATACCAGCTCAGCGCGAAGGACAAGCAGTTCGACTCGGTGCGGTGGCTCGGACCGCATCCGGGGACGTAGCGGCCACGCCTGCTCCATGACATCGAGTCCGAACTACAGAGAGCTTCGGCGTACCGATTGAGGCCGGTGATCTTGATGCCGAAGCCGTGCACGTTCAGGTTGCGCGTGGCGAAGGCGCGCATGATGCGCTTGACGTCGGCGCTGCTCTGGCGGCGGTTGTCGCGGCAGTGGCCGTGTCCCGTTGTGAGCGTGTCGCGTTGCGACACAGCCAATGAAGCCCATCGGAGCCATGTGCGTCCACATTAGACGATCGGACTTGCGATCGGTGGATGGTGATGTCGTGTCGCGGTACGCCTTTGGAACAGATCTTCGTTCAGCCGCATGGTCCAGTGATCCTCGACTTCCTGGCGGTGGGGAGGGTGCGGACGTTGTTCGGCGAGTCGGTGCGCTGTCGAAGCCGGAGGATCTCTTCGTGCTG
Organism: Amycolatopsis sp. cmx-4-54; assembly: GCF_046548895.1. Lineage (NCBI taxonomy): Bacteria > Bacillati > Actinomycetota > Actinomycetes > Pseudonocardiales > Pseudonocardiaceae > Amycolatopsis > Amycolatopsis sp. cmx-4-54. Next base: position 559,446 of record NZ_JAEBEJ010000003.1, on the reverse strand, counting down.
CGCGGCGAGTTGTGACAACGCGCGCTCCTTGAACTCGGTGAGTTCGGTGATCCGCGCATCGCGTTCCTGGACGCGTTCACGGAGCTTGGCGTTCTCGTCTTTCAGCCGGGTGATCTGGAGTTCGCGCGGGTCTGAGACGGTGCCCGCCTCGCGGAGATCGGCCAGCCGACGCTGAAACTCCTCGGCCAGGTGCTGATAGGGCCCTGGCCACTGGTGCCCTGTGGGTCGGTGCGTGCGTAGAAGCCCGTTCTGGCGACGCCGGCTTCTCGTGCGAGAGTCTTGAGGTTGCAACCGCCGCGGGCTGGAAGCTGCCCCAGCAGTAGGCGGTCCATCGCAGCACGGATGCTGGCCTCGTTGCGACGGCGCTGTTCGGTGGTCAGCGGCATGATGTGCACTCCTGCATTGCGGTCTGCGGAAACGTGGCGGAGGTCTGGGCCAGTTGGCGGGCCGATGATCGGTCCCTCTGCGTCGGCCGTTCACGAGGTCGTGATCATGGAATATCGTGCCGGTCATGACCACGGATGACTGGTTGGCCGACACCCGCACCTCTTATGACACGGTCGCGGTCAGCTATGCCGACCAAGTGCGAGGTGCCCTCGCCGGACACCAGTACCTTCGCGCGGCGCTGGCGTTGTTCGCCGACAGCGTGCGGGTCGCTGGCGGCGGGCCGGTCGCGGACGTCGGCTGCGGCCCCGGTGAAGTCACCGCCCACCTGCATGAGCTCGGTGTCGACGCCTTCGGTGTCGACCTCTCCCCGGGGATGATCGACGTGGCCCGGCGCGACCACCCCGGCCTGCGGTTCGAGGTGGGCTCGATGACGGAACTGGACCTCCCCGTCGCTTCGGTGGCCGGCCTGCTCGCCTGGCAGTCGTTGATACACATCCCCGACGACGAGGTGCCGACTGTGTTCGGGCACTTCCACCGAGCATTGCGTCCAGGCGGACCGCTGCAGCTCCTGTTTCACGTCGGTGACGAGTCGCAGTTGAAGACGGAGGGCTATGGCGGTCACCCGATGAAGGTCCATGTGTATCGCCGTCAGCCGGACCAGGTGGCATCCTGGCTGCGCGACGCCGGATTCGTGGTCGAGGCCGAGATGCTGCTCGACCCGGATGCGAAAGCTCAGCAAGCGATTCTTTTCGCACGCAGTAAGTCCTAACTTCTGCATCTGTCGGGCTCGCCACTCGGAACCGAAGGACATGCGGGTGTACTCATAGCGGTGCTGGTGGCCTGGTCGATGCTGTCGAGCACTCGTTGGACGCGGTCGTGCTCGCGTCGTAGCCGGGTCTTCTCCCCTGTGGGGACTCTGGGGTCGCCGAGGAACGCTTGAAAGGTGGCCGCCTGCTCGGCCCAGATCGGGCGGTGACCGGCATGATGGGTGGCCTGCGGACAGCGGGCCGAGTCGTAGAGTCCGATCAGCGGCCGAGTCGCCTCGGTGGTCCCGGCCAGCCGCAGGCAGAGCGCTTTCGTTGGGTCGCGGAACCAGCATTAGTTGGCCGGGCCGACATGCAGGGTTCCTGCGTGGGTGCGGAGCAGGTTCTCCACTCGACGGTCGGTGTCCAGCACCGACGGCTCCAACGAGGCGCCCTCCCGGAGCGCTCCGTCGACGTGGGTGAACGTCGCGATGAGATCCCGAGCTCTGGTCCGTCGACCAGGAGCAAAGAGTTCGGGTAGTGCCACGTTAGGCCCACAGCAGGTCAAAGGCCCTTCCCAGGGAATCGGGAAGGGCCTTTTCGCTATCCGTGCGGATGCGAAATACACAAAGGCGATGGCCCTTGCCCGCCGCGGGCAAGGGCCATCGGCTTTGTGGTCACTCAGGCGGATTTCACGCCATAGACGAGGTGCGTCACGCCTTTTCCTTCGATGACCCGGGGACCGGTCAGGTCGACCTCGAGGTCCTTGAACCGCTCGAAGAGGCGGATGCCGTCGCCGAGAAGCACGGGCACCACCGCGACCTGGATCTCGTCGAGGAGGCCGGCCTCCAGGCACTGCTGGGCGATGCTGGGACTCGCGACGCAGACCGACTTGTCGCCCGCGGCGGCCTTCGCCTGCGCGATGGCGCTCTCGATCCCATCCGTTACGAAAGTGAAGGGCACGTCCGCGCGCGGCCAGCCGTCCGGGACGCTGTGGGTGGCGATGAAGACCGGCACGCCCGTCGGGTGCTTGCCGTCCCATCCTTCGGCGAGATCGAAGGTGCGGCGACCCGAGACCAGCGCACCGGTGTCGGCGATGGCCTCACGCAGATACGCGGCGCTGTTCTCGCTCACCTGGAAGGTGATGTCGGGATGAGCGGACTCGACGGCGACATCACCGGTGCCGTACCAACCGAAAACCTTGTCGACCCCATCGGAAGGGTCGGCGACGAACCCGTCAAGCGACATCGACATGTCCGCGACAACCTTGCCCATTGTCTTCTCCGTTCATCGGTTGCGGTCCGTGGTCGTTCAGCCACGAAGTTCGCTTATTGAGACGTACGGAGTCTGGACGACTAATCGGTCCGCGCCGGGATTCACCCGTTAGTGCAGGTCACAAGGTCAGGGGCAGGCCGAACGCCGGAAACAGATGCGGTTCGAACGACATGACCTCCGCGATCTCGCCGTCTTCGATCCGCAGCACGTCGAGAACCTGGGCACGGAACACCTGCGTACCGGGCCGTTGTACGTAACCCGCGGCGGCGGGCTGCCGGTTCGCGACGGTCGGCAGATGCCGCCAGCGTCCGAAATAGCGCGGCGAACCGGGATCGATGACCGGCCCGAGGAATTTCGTGATCGAGTCCCTGCCGGACACCCACAGATCTTCGGGAGGCATCGTCAGCAGGGCGTCCTCACGAAGGAGTTCGGCCATCGCCTCGACGTCGTCCTCCTCGGTGGCGGCGATGTAGCGGCGCAGGACGGCCTGTTCGTCCTCGGTCGGCCCGGCCTGCCGCGGCCATTCGGACCGCCGCTCGGGAAGATGCTTGCGCAGGGTCGAGCGGGCACGCTGCAGCGCGCTGTTGACCGACGCCGTGCTCATCTCCAGGAGCTCCGCGGCCTCCGCGGCGGGCCAGGAGAGCACATCGCGCACGATCATCACCGCCCGCTGCCGTGGCGGCAGGTGCTGGATACCGGCGAGGAACACCAGCTCCACGGTCTCCCTCGACACCACCGCCGCGTCCGGCTCCTGCTCGGTCGAGACGACCTCGTTCAGCAGCTCGTCCGGATAGGGTTGCAGCCAGGTGATACGGGAAGGCGGTTCGGGACTGCCTTGGGTCACCCCCGCCGAGGCCTCGTAGTGCTGAGGCCGGCGCGAGTGCCGCCGAAGGAAGTCGAGGCACGCGTTGGTGGCGATGCGGTACAGCCAGGCGCGAAAACTGGACCGCCCCTCGAAGCCGTCGCGTTTGAGCCACGCTCGCAGGAAGGTCTCCTGCACCAGGTCTTCGGACTCGTCGTAAGAACCGACCATCCGGTAGCAATGCAGTTGCAGTTCCCGCCGATGCCGTTCGACCAGCGCCGCGAACGCGCCCTCGTCGCCGGTCCGCACCGCGTCCAGTGACACCTCGTCGCCGGGCTCGCCCGGGCACTCGGCCGGCGGCGACGTTTCCGTCACGCGGTCCGGTGTTACGTTTTTCGGCGGTTCCGCCTTCTCGGGCGAACCGGTGCCCGCCTCCGCCGCGTCCAGCGCGACACGGGCGACGCGGCGCAGCCTGCTCACCGAGGAAGACAGATCGACGACGTCGGCGTAGAAGGTGTCGGGGCGCTGCGGCGCGAGACTGGTGATCCGCTGCTCGATGTCGGCGATCAAATCGGTCACCCGATCCCGCTCCGCCGAGGTGTGCCGGTTCCGATACGACTTCTGACGGCACGCCGCCGAACAGTAGGCCGATGTCCTGCCCCTTTTGCCCGGCCGCCGCGGCAGCGGCTTGCCGCAGGTTCGGCAACCCTCGTCGGACATGACGCACCACCAATACTAGACCGGCCCTTGACATTACGCATTAAGCCACGTAATGCCAAGGGCCGCCAGCCGATCATCACAAACGTGAATTATTCATGAAACGACCGGTAGGAAATCATGTCCGATACTATCGGCGAACACCGACGAAGGTTCCGGTATCCGGCGAAAGCGCGTCCGCCCCCTCGACCAATTCGGCGGCGCAGCCCGCCTTTTCCAGCGCGGCGGCGTACTCGTCGCGGGTGAACAAGGTCAATCGCTGCACATTGACGAAATGGTTGATACCAGCGGAATCAGCGGTGACGAAGTGCGCCTCCTGCCGAACCCGGCGGCCCTCTCGCGCCGAATGCGAAACCCTGGCGATCGTCCGGCCGTCGTTCCGGGTGACGGAATCGGAGACATAACCCTCGATGTACTGCTCCGGTGAATACCACGGATCGATGACGAGGACACCGCCCGGCGAAAGGTGTCTCGCCATGCTGGCGACGGCACTGTCCAGCTCCTCGGTCGTGGCCATGAAGCTGATCGAATTGAACAGAATGCAGACCGCGTCGTAGGTGCGGCCGAGGTCGAACCGCCGCATGTCGCCTTCGTGGATCTGCACACCGGGGACCTTGGCGCGGGCTCGGTCCCTCATCTGCGCGGAGAGTTCCAGGCCCTCAAGGCGGGTGAAGGTCGACTTCAGCGCCGCGAGGTGCTCGGCCGTCCCGCACGCCACGTCCAGCAAGGAGGCCGCTTCCGGCCGCCGCGCGCGGACGATCGCGGCCAGCAGCGCCGCTTCGGCCTGGTAGTCGCGGGCGCGGTTGGTGTAGATCTGGTCGTAGATCTCGCTCAGGTCGTCGTCGTAGACGTTGTTGTCGGAGGTCTCAGCCTGGAGGGTCATGCCGCTTTCCTTACTGGAGAAGCCGAAAGGCGCCCCTGCTCACGGCGCTCACTGACACTGTCACGAACGGCGCCGACGATGCGCTCCACGTCGGCGTCCGAGAGGCCCTGGTGAATCGGCAGGAGCAGGGTGCTCGCCGACGCGGCATCGGACTGAGGCAGCCGCACGTCCGCACCGTAGGCCTTGACCTTGTGCAGCTGCGCGTAGCGGAAGGTGGTGTAGATACCTCGCGCGTACAGGTCGCGCGCGACGTCGTCCCGGATACCGTCGTCGAGCTGGATCCAGTACATGTAGTGCGAGGTCGTGTGCCCTTCGGGCAGCGGCGGCGGCTGGTGCAGGGCGTCGACGCCGGCGAGTTCCCGATCGTAGTGGGCCGCGATCTCGGCCCGGCGTTCGATGAATCCCGGCAGGCGGTCCAGCTGCACGCTTCCGACCGCGGCGAGCACGTCGTTGCTGATCGACCGCCTCGAAAACGAGGAAACCTGGAACTCCCACCAGCGGGTGCTGGAGCGCAGCGCTTCGTTGTAGCCGCTGGTCTGTTCCAGCCCGAAGTACGCCAGCTTGGGCGCGCGAGCGGCGAGTTCGGGGTCGCGGACGTACAACATCCCGCCGTCCACGGTCACCACGATCTTGCCGTAGTCGAAACTCCACACGCCGAAATCGCCGAACGTGCCACAGGGCTTTCCGTCCACAGTGGACGCGACCGAGACCGCGGCGTCCTCGATCAGCTGAATCCCCCGCTCCTTGCAGAGCGCCGCGATCTGGACGACGTCGCCCGGATACCCGCCGTAATGCAGGATCGCCACCGCCTTGGTCCTCGGCGTCAGGACGGCCTCGATGTCGGCGACGGTCGGATTGAGGGTGCGCCGATCGACGTCGCAGAACACCGGCCGCGCACCGCGCGAGGCGATGGCGTTGGCGACGCCGACGAAACAGATCGTCGGCAGCACGACCTCGTCACCCGGCCCGATATCGGCCAGTTCCATCGCGAGGAAAGTCGCTTCCGTGCACGAGTTCACCGACAGCACGTGGTCCTTGCCGACGCCGATGTGCCGGGCGAAGCCTTCCTGGAACTCCTCCACCTTCGTACCGCGGCCGACCCAGTTGCTCTCGAACACCTCTCGGATGGCCGACAGCTCACGTTCGCCCAACGACGGCTGAACCACATTGATCATCCCGGGCACTATGACTCCTCTCCGCACGGGTTTTCCACTGCTGGTCCGCCCCACCGCCCGACGGCGAGCACCGACCGGTCACGCGAGCCGCCCGGCTGTCTCCAGCCGGGCGGTCTCTTGGTTGCGTCTACGCGCTGGCCAGCGGAGCGCGCTCTTCTTCGGCGACGGCCTCCGGAGCTTCCTCGTCCCCGTGACCGTGGTCGCCGCTCATCGGCGGAACGTGCCGCAGTGTCGCGATCGCGACACCGGCGAGCCCGACGAACGCGACCGTGCACACCACCGCGACGATGTTCAGCCCGGAGGTGAACGCTTCCTTGCCGGAGGTGATGAGCGAATCGGCCACCGACGTGGACAGGTTCTTCGCGACCTCGAGCGCCCCGGCGAGCGATTCGCCGGCGGTCGCGCCGTCCGCCGTCCCCGCGATCTCGGCGGGAACGGTCACCTCACTGCGGTAGACGGCCGTGCCGATGCTGCCGATGGCGGCGACACCGAGCGCGACGCCCAGCTCACCACCGGTCGACGACAGCGACGACGCCGAACCGGCCTTGTCCTCGGGAGCGGCCGGGACGACCATCTGGCTGACCAGCGGGCCGACCGGGCTGACGCCCAGGTACACGATGGTGAAGCCGACGATCAGCAGCGCCACCCCCGTGGTCGCGGTCACCTGCGTCAGGACGAACATGCCGATCGCCGAGATCAGGGTGCCCGCCGCCAGCACGTAGGCCGGCCGGATCTTCTTGGCGACGGCCGAACTGATGAAGATCCCGGCCAGCAGCACCACGGTCGGCACCAGCAGCCACAGCCCGGCGTTCATCGGGCTGAAGCCTTCGACGAGCTGCAGCTGCAGCGCGATGAACAGCCCCGCGCCGCCCTGGACCGCGGCGATCAGGAACGACAGCAGCAGCGCGCCGCTCACCGCCTTGATCGCGAACAGCCGCACGTCCAGCAGAGGGTTCTCCAGCCGCCGCTGACGGAGGACGAACACGATGCCGAACACCACACCGACGATGATCGCCACGAACGAAAGCGTGTCCCAGCCGATCCGCGCCAGCTCCTTGAAGCCGTAGATGAAGGGCAGGATCGCGGCCAGCACGAGGATGACGCTGACCGGGTCGAGGCGTCCCGGGCTCGCTTCCTTCGTGTTCGGCAGCAGGAACGGTCCGGTCACCAGCAGCAGAAGCATCACCGGGACACCGATCAGGAAGACCGATCCCCACCAGAAGCTCTCCAGCAGCACACCACCGACGACCGGGCCCAACGCGACCCCCGCCGTCATCGCCCCGGCCCAGACCGAGAACGCGACACCCATTTGCTTCGGATTCGGGAACATGGTGAAGATCAGCGCCAAGGTCGACGGCATGATCGTCGCACCGGCGATACCGAGCAACGCCCGCGCCGCGATCAGCATCTCCGGCGAGGTCGAATACGCCGCGAGAATCGAGGCAAGTCCGAACGCCGCGGCACCGAAGAGCAGCACCCGGCGCCGGCCGATCCGGTCGCCGAGCGTGCCCATGGTGACCAGGAAACCGGCGATCAGGAATCCGTAGATATCACTGATCCACAATTGCTCCGACGCGGAAGCTCCCAAATCCGCTGACAAGCTCGGCAACGCAAGGAACAACACCGAAATGTCCAGCATCGTCAGCATTGTCGGCAGGGCCAATACCGCCAACCCCAACCATTCACGCCGACCTGCTCGAGGGACCGCCTCGTCAACAGACACAAACCTCACCTCTCTCGGAATGTTTCAAAGGGGCACCATCACGGGTCCCACTATGTGTAAGCGTGTCAAGACTCAGCGTCGGCGGCATCTTTCAAAATGCGACATCGAGGGCAAATGGGAACTTCTGTCGCCGGCAAGGCCTTCAGCGCCTACGATTCGCCTCGGTCAGTTTTTCGAGCATCGGAACGATTTCGTGCGGGCTCGGCCGGGAAAGCCACTCCTGGTACGCGGCCTCCGTACCCTCTCCGAACGCGGGTTCGGTCACCACCTGGAGGATCGACTTGCGAATCTCGTCGACCGACTGGGTCCGGTGATCGAGCCGCACACCGTTGCCGCGGCCGAGCACGTAGTTCGCGGTGGGAGTCGATTCCAGCTTCTTCGCCGGCATTTCCCACTGGGTGACCTTCTCGCGGGCCTCCTCGCGCACCCCGAACTCCCAGCCGACCCGGTACGTGCCCGAGTCCAGCGCACCCGGTTCCCCGGCGCCGGCGCACCGCGGGCACAGCCCGGCCGACGGCTCCTCCTCGACGGCCCGGATCAGCAGCGATTCGTCGGTGTCGCAGACGATCTGCGGCACCTTGAACGCGATCGACGCGGCGAAGGTGCCCATCCCGCCGTGGTGGATGATCGCCGAGCACGTGGGCAGCAGATAGGTCAGCGGGACCCACTCGATCCGCCGCACGTTGGCAGGCAGGGTGCCGACCCCGTACATCTGCAGTTCGTTCAGTGTCGCGATCACGTCGACGTCGAGATCGGCCACCGCCTCGATGATCGCCGGGGTGCGGCCCCAGTCCCCCTTGATGAACCGGCGGGTGGATTCGCCGAGCGTCAGCGCGATCCGCGGCCGCTCCGGCTGCTCGTACAGCCATTCCGGCAGCGTTTCGGTGCCCGAATAGGGCACGTAACGCATCGAAATACGGGTCGAGCTGTTCGGCAGGCCGAGGCCCGGCGGCAGCGGGTCGATGGACCATTGCCCGTACATCAGTTCGTCGTCGACTTCGATCCCGTATTTCTCGGCGAGCGGCCGGAGGAGATCCGCCTGTGGGTTTTCCGACAGACCCGCCGCCTGGAGCTCGGCACGGCGCTCGGCGAGTTTGTCCATGCTCCACGCGAAGCAGTCCGGGCCCATGAGGAAACGGGCGTGCGCGGCACCGCAGGCGCGGGCGGCGACCGGACCGGACGCGAACGTCGGATCCCAGATGACCAGATCCGGCTTCCACACCTTGGCGAAACTCACCAGGTCCGAGGCGTCCGGAAGGTCGGTCCGGACGTAGTCGGACACCGCGTTCAGCAGATACTGGTAGAAGGCGATCCAGTGCTCGCGACCCTCTTCGTCGAGGCCGAGGACCTCGGCGTAGTGCAGGACGTCCTCAGGCCCGGGCGGGGCCTTCGCGTCGGGACGCATCCGCGCCTCGTTGGCGTTCGGGTCGCCCAGCCCCACCGGCGAGAGACCGACGCCGGCGACGGCGTCGGCGAAGCTGGCGTGCGTGGCCACCCGGACCTCGTGCCCGGCGCTCTGCAGCGCCCAGGCACAGGGCACGATCGGCCACAGGTGGGCGAACGACGGATAGACGGTGAACAACACTCGCATCGGGACTCACCCCTCTCAGGCGACTCGCGCGGAACTGGTCCCGTTACCGGAAACGGCTCGCGCGTAGTGGTCGGCGATCGCGTGGAACGATTCCTTCTTCTCCCAGCGATACGTGGAATTCACATCCGAGAAGTCGTCCCTGATGGTCTTCAGGACGGCCATGCTCGCCATGTCCAGGTCGTATCGCGGATCGGGCGAATGCGGATGGGTCGGGTGGATCAGTTCCGAGACCGTGACGCCGTCGACGCCCGCCGTCTCGAACAGCTCCAGCATCTTCCGGTGGTAGCCCGCCTGCGCCGCCTCGTCGCGGACGTAGCCGTCGACGATCGTCGGCACCTCGCCGCTGCGGTCGGCGATGTCCCAGACGAAGAACGCCTTCTGCTCGGCGCCGGTGTAGGTCGCCGTCCCGTATTCGGTGATCCGGATCGGCTTGTTCCACTTGCGGTAGCCGTCGATGAACGCCAGATGCCCCTCGCGCGTCCGGGGTTTCGGCGTCCAGTGGTACTGGATGCCGACGAAGTCGAACGGATCCCAGTCCACGTCCTCGAACGGCGCGGCGGAGTAGCCGACCTCGCCCTCGAAGTTCGCCCTCGCCACCGCCGCGGCCTTGCCGAGGAACTCGTTGAGCAGGGGCGCGGCGGCCGCCGGATCGACCTGCGCGGTCGGGTGGAGCAGGAAGTGGTTCGCGTCGGCGAAGACGTTCGCCATCCGCTCGTGATAGAAGCCGCCCTCGATGAGCCCGGGGGTGAAGATCAGCTGCACGGCGCCCACGCCGAAGCTGATCAGAGCGCCGTCGCCGCGCAGCGACTCGGCGAGCCGGGCGCCCTCGGCGAGATGGTCGAGGATCTCCTGCTGCGTACCTTCCACCAGCCGCGGCTGGAGGTACACGTGCAGGCCGCGGTCCACCGCGGCGGTCGCGGTGGCGGTCAGCCGATCGAGATCCGTGCCGAAGACCGTGACCGAGTTGCAGTTCAGGTCCGAGCTGATGACGTCGATCTCGCTCTGCATCAGCGCGTCGCTCCAGACGTTCCTGGAGAGCTCGCCCTGGCCGGTGGCGAAGTTGGTGCCCGTGTCGTAGGCGACACCACGGTAATTCGTCATCGTGTCCTCCCCCTCACCAGGCGACCGGCAGCTCGAAGAGCCGCTGCAGGGTCCCGTCGTTGTTACCGGGGACCTGGTCGTGCGGAATGGTGATCCGCAGGTTCGGCATGCGCGCGATCATCGCCCGGAAGGTGATCTCGAGTTCGAGCCGCGCCAGCTCGGCACCGGGGCACCGGTGCACGCCGTGGCCGAACGCGATGTTCGCCCCTGGCTCCCTGGTGATGTCGAACCGGAAGGGATCGGGTGTCGTCGCCGGGTCGAACGCGACACCGACCGAGCTGATCAGGATTCCTTCGCCGGCCTTGATCACGTGACCGCCGAGGTCGATGTCCTCGGTCGCGACCCGGCCGTACTGCTCGATCAGGGAGACGTACCGCAGCATCTCGGCGACCGCGTTCGGCACGAGCCCCGGGTCGGCGACCAGCGCGTCCCACTGCTCCCGGTTGTCCAGCAGCGCCAGCGTGCCGAGTGAGATCACGTTCGTCGTGGTGTCCGTGCCGGCGACCAGCATCGCCAGCGCGAGCTGGATGAGGGTGGCCCGATCGACCTTGCCGCCCTTCAGCTGGTTCTCGACGAGGTCGTCGACGAGACCGACCGGACCGGCGCCCGGATTGGCCTCCTTGTGCGAAATCAGCTTCTCCAGGTAGGCGTTCAGGTCGGTCATCGCCTGCTCGGCCTGGCCCGGTTCCGCCGAGAACAGCCTTCTGGCGGGCTCGTCGAACTCTTCGCGTTCCTCTGCGGGGACACCGAGCAGCAGGCTGATCACCAGCGAGGGGACCGGGTGGGCGAACTGGGCGACGATGTCGCCGGTGTTCCCCTTGCTCATCATCTCGTCGAACTTCTCTTCGACGATGCGCTGGATGTCCGAGTGCAGCCGGTCGACGCGCCGCATCGTGAAGCTCGGCATGATCATCTGCCGCTGCTGGGTGTGCACGGGCGGATCCGCGCCGAAGAGCACCTCGGCGAAACCGCTGTCGACGATCGCCTCGAACTCCTCGTTCAGCATCGGGAAGTTCCCGACCTTGGCGCTGATGGACACCTTCCGGTGGTCCGCGAGGACGGTGCGGGCGGCCTCGGTGTCGGTCACCAGCCACGCGGTGCGGCCGTTGTAGAGCCGTACCTTGGTCATCGGGCTGTGCTTCCTGAGGTCGACGAGCTCACTCGCCGGCCGGTACGGGCACTTCCGCGGGATCGGGTACTCCGGCGGGTTTTCGGCGTGCAACGGCGTGGTGGTCATGGCGCCCTTCTCTCGGATATGAGGGACTCTGGTGCCATCTCCCCAGGCCCCGGCGAGCGGAAAGTCTTGCCTGTGAAGGGTTTCCGTCACAGGCGTTCGGCGGGATCAGTAGGTGGTCCCGCATTTGGCGCAGCAGCGCCCTTCGGCGGGTTTGCGGGCCGCGATGATTCCGTAGCCCATGCGTTCCCCGCCTGCCCCGAAATAGTTCCGGTAGCCCTGTTTCAAATTCTCGATGGCTTCTTCACCGAAGTCCGAGACCAGCTCGTCCTGCAGCTCGTTCGCCCGGTCGAGATAGCGCAAACCCATGCCGTAGACCCGAGGACCGCACTGGATGTACTCCTCGACGACGAAACCCGCCCGCTTCAACGTCTCGACCCACTGCGGGATCGTCAGCAGGCAGTGCATCTTGAACGCTTCCGACAGCTGGACGAACTCGTCGTCGCTCATCCCCGGTTCCCGGGTGCAGTCGGAAAGAGCGAGCCGTCCGCCGGGGCGGAGCACGCGATGGAACTCGGCGAGCACGGCGTCGAGATCGGGCGCGTGCATCAGCGACTCGATCGCCATGATCGCGTCGAAACTGCCGTCCGGATACGCGATCGACTGGTAGTCGCCGCGTTCGAACCGCACGCTCCGCGAAAGCCCGCTCTCGAAGGCGCGCCGCTCCCCCTCGGCGACCTGCGCCGCGCTGACGGTGATGCCCGTCACCAGCGCGCCGGTTTCCTTCGCGACGAGGACCGCGGGGGCGCCGACACCACAGCCGGCGTCCAGCAGGCGCTCCCCGGGACGCAGGTACAAGGTGTCCGCCACCTTGCGGGTGATCCGCTGCGCCGCTTCGAAAACCGTTGTGTCGTCTTCCTTTCCGTACCAGTACGCCAGATGCTCCTGCCCGTCGTTCAGCGCGATGGACAGGGGCGTGGTCTGGTCGTACATCTTGCCGAGCTCATCCGAGATCGTCCCCAGTTCGGTCATGGCTTCCCTCACCTCTTGTGCTGATGGAAACGCGCGCTCGACATCGGCGGATTCACTTGTCCATCAAGGTATCCGCGGCGGTTTCCGGTTGTCATCTCGTACGTTGCGCGAGGCGAAGCCACGCGGTCAGGCGGCCCGGCGCCGGATTTCGTAGGGCTCGACGAGGGTTTCGCGCAGGGTTCGCCGCAAGCCGTCCGCCGTTCCGGTGATCGTGGGCTCGTGGAAGAGATTGGTGTTGAACCCGAACTTGCCGAGGATGTCCCCGGCCGGGTCCAGTTCGAGCGACCACAGGGCGCCGTTGGGAATCTGGGTTCCCACGGGCGCGGACCGCAGCCGGCGGCGGATGGCGGTCCAGCGCACGCCGCCGTGTTCCTCGTCGGTCATGGTGAACGGCGACTGGACCGCCTGGAACACACAGGCCGCGCCGTAGGGCTCCATGACGGCGTTCATCAGTTCCGGCGCCTCGGCGATGATCTGGGAGAACGGGATTTCGTGTGTGTACGCCGAAACACAGGCCGCGCGCGTCTTGGCGACGACCTCCCGGAAGTCGGCGCATCCGGTGAGATCGACGCGCAGCGGCAGGAAATTGAAGAAGTACCCGACGCTTTCCTGAGTCCACGTGGGATGCCGCCCCGGCGTGAACGTCGGCACGACCAGATCGGATTCGCCGGTCTCGTCCCGCAGGTAGGTGAGATACGCGGCCAGCAGGACCATGAAGACGGAACTGCGGGTCTCCGCCGCCATCTCCACGGTCGCCGCACTGAACTCCGGCTCGAGGGTGTAGCGGTGCCACGAGGTCAGGAACGTGGCATCGGGCGAACGGGGCAGATCCGTCCGCATCGCCACCACGCGCCCGCCCCGCAGGTTCTCCCGCCAGAACTCACGCGCCCGGCGCACCGCCGGGGAGTCCGCGTTCTCGTGTTGCCACGTCACGTAATCCCGCATCTGCCGCACCGCGGGGAGCCCGTCCGCCGCCCCGTCCCGCCGCGCCGCGTAGCGGGCGACGAGATCGCGGACGAGCACCTGCGCCGACCAGCCGTCGACGGCGGTGTGATGCGCGACGAACGCGAGTACCGCGTCCCGTTCGTCGAACCGGCCGAGCAGGAACCGGACCAGCGGCTGTTCGCCGGCGCCGAACTCGCCCGCCTCGATCTCGTTGAGGAAGAGGTCGGCCACCTCGTCCCGGTCCGCGTCCCCGTCGAGCGCGCATTCACGCAACTCGGGCTCGACAGGCGGCAGGATCACCTGGTGCGGATCGTTCTCGTCGAGGACGACCCGGGTACGGAGTGCCTCGTGCCGCTCGACGACATCGGCCGCGGCGCCGCGCAGCGCGGCCAGGTCGATCTCGCCGTGGACCCGCCAGCCGCCGACGATGACGTACCGGGGCCCGAACGGGCCGGTGCCGTCTCCCCGGTCCATCATCCGCAGGAAATCGTGCTGGAACGAAAGCGGAAACCGCTCCGGCACACCGGACGTCTCGCTCATGAGGAAAGTTCCTTTCAGCTCGCGAGCCGCTGCGCGGGCAACGACCAGTGCAGACCGTCGGGAGAGGGGACGAGCCCCCCGTCCCGCACCGGGACCGTCTCGTCGGCGTTCGCGCCGACGACGGCCTGGACCTGGATCCTGGCCCCTTCCTTCGACACCGCCTTCGCCAGCGAGGTCTGCAGGAGGTCGCGGTCCTCCCCGGCCACCTTGACCGGTTGTTCGACGGCCTCGGTCAGCTCGCGGAACGCGGCCGCCCGGGAGTCCACATAGGACTTGGGATCGACGAGGGCGTGCTCGTGCGAGGCCCCGCCCGCCACCAGTTCGACGAACGCTTCCAGATCCGAGGCGACGTTGTTGGTGACCTTCTTCGCCTTCCAGAAGTACGAGTCCTCGTCCTGGTGCATGTCGTAGAACCCGACGAGGAAGTCGTGGAAGCGCGCGTATTCACCGCGGTACCGCGACTCGAACTCTTCGAAGCAGATCGTCTCGCCGACCTCACCGCGCAGCGCCGTGTTGAGGGAACGGGCCGCCAGCAAGCCGCTGTAGGTCGCCAGGTGCACTCCGGAGGAGAACACCGGGTCGATGAAACAGGCGGCGTCGCCGGCGAGGACCAGACCCGGCCGCCAGAACTTCTCCTGGATGTAGGAGTAGTCCTTGCGGACGCGGATCTCGCCGTACTGGCCCTCGGTGACCCGTTTCGCGTCGGCGAGGAACGACGCGATCAGCGGGCATTCCTCGATCAGGTCGAGCAGCGCCTTCTCGCGGTCCCCCTTCGCCCGTTCGAGCGCCTCCGGCATCAGCACGGCACCGACGCTGGTCAGCTCGTCCGAAAGCGGGATGTACCAGAACCACCCGGATTCGAACGCGGCGGCGAGGATGTTGCCCGCGTTGGGGGCGGGCAGCCGCTTGCCGCCGGTGAAGTAGCCGAACAGCGCGATGTTGCGGAAGAACTCGGAGTAGTGCCGTTTCCCGCCGACCCGGCCGTGGATCCGGCTCTTGTTGCCGGACGCGTCGACGACGTAGCGGGCGCGGATCTCACGCCGGACCCCGTCCTCGTCGGCGTACAGCACCCCGTTCACCCGGTCGCCGTCCTCGAGAACGTCCACCACCGACGCCTGCTCGCGGACGTCGACTCCCTTGCGGCGGGCGTTCTCGAGCAGGATCTGGTCGAATTTCGACCGCTCGACCTGGTACGCGGTCGACCCTTCGGTGGCGAACTTCGAAGAGACCGAGAACGAGAACGTCCACGGCTCCGGGTTGCGTCCCCAGCGGAACGCCCCGCCGCGTTTGACGACGAACCCCGCCTGCTCGAGCTCTTCGGTCACCCCGAGCAGGCTGCAGATCCCGTGCACCGTCGCCGGGAGCAGCGACTCCCCGATCTGATAGCGGGGGAATTGCTCCTTTTCGAGCAGCAGCACCCGATGCCCCTGCATCGCCACCAGGGTCGAGACGGTCGAACCGCAGGGGCCGCCGCCGACCACGACGACGTCGTAATCGTTCTCAGTGCTCACGTGTCAGTCCTCCTGATCCAATGCCGGCGAGCGGGCTTTCACCGAAGTTCGGCGCCGGCCCCCGTGGCGGCCGCGAGGAAGTCACCACGGGAGACCGCCTCGGCGATCGTCTCGATGTCGTCGGACATGTAGCGGTCTTCGTCGAGGGTCGGGACGAGCGCGCGCACCGCGTCGTAGGTGGCCTTCGCGACGGGGCTGAGCCCGGCGACCCGGCCGGAGATGTCGACCGCCTGCGCCGCGGCGAGCAACTCGACCGCGAGGATCTTTTCGTTGTTCTGCAGCACCCGGCGGGCGTTGCGGGCGGCGATCAGGCCCATGCTGACGACGTCCTGGTTGTCGCCGTTGGAGGGGACACTCTGCGTGCTCGCCGGGCCGATGGTCCGGTTCTCCGCGATCAGCGCGGTCGCCGGGTACTGGGCGCCGGCGAAACCGCTGTTGAGGCCGGGGTCGCCCTTGACGAGGAACTCCGGAAGACCGTAGGACAGGTGCCGGTTCAGCACCCGGTTGGTCTGCCGCTCGGAGAGCACGCCGAGCTGGGTCAGCGCGATCGTCACGAAGTCCATCGCGAACGCGATCGGCTGGCCGTGGAAGTTCGCGCCGTGGAAGATCTCCTGGCCCTCGAAGAACAACGGGTTGTCGTTGGACGAGTTGAGCTCGATGTCGAGCTTCGTCGTCGCGTGATAGAGGGTGTCCCGCACCGCGCCGAGCACCTGGGGGATGGCGCGCAGCGAGTACGCCTTCTGCAGGTAGATCTCGGTGCGCTGGACGCCGCCGTCGTGCAGCTTCCCGTCGTCACCGCCGCGCTCGCCCTGATCGGCGACCTGGCGCCGCAGATCGGCGTGGTCGACGGTGAGCTTGCTCCCGCTCATCAGCGCCCGCATGTTCGCCGCGGTGTCGATCTGGCCGGCGTGCGGCCGCGCGATGTCGTGGCCTTCACGGAGGAACGGGCTGTTCGAACCCTGCAGGACCTCGATGAGGAGCGCGGTGACGATCTCGGCCTGCCGCACCTGCTCGAGCGCCTTGTGCACGACGAGCGAGCCGACCCCGGTCATCCCGGAGGTGCCGTTGATCAGCGCGAGGCCTTCCTTGAACCGCAGTTCGAGCGGCTCGATGCCGAACTCGTCGAGGACCTCGCGGGTCGGGACCTTCTCGCCGTCACGGAGGACGTAGCCCTCGCCGATGAGCGTCGAGGCGATATGCGACAGGGTCGCGAGGTCACCGCTCGCGCCGAGGGAACCGATTTCCGGGATCGCGGGCGTGATCCCCAGGTTGAGGTACAACGCGAGACGCTCCAGCACCACGGGCCGCACCGCGGAGTGGCCCTTGGCGAGCGCGTTCAGCCGCGCGGCGACGATGGCCCGCGCCTCGGTCTCGGAGAACAGCGGTCCGACACCGGCGCTGTGGCTGCGGACGAGGTTGGTCTGCAGCGCCACCTCCTCCGAGGTGGCGACCAGCATGTAGATCATTTCGCCGTAGCCGGTGGTGACCCCGTAGATCGGGATCTCCTGGCGGACGATGTCCTCGAACATCGTCCGGCATTTGGCCGCTTTCTCCAGCGCGGACGGCGACACTCGGCACGGCACTCGGTCTTCGGCAACCCGCCGGACATCGGCAATGTCCAGCGTCTCGCCGTTGAAAACAACGGCTTCCTCGACCAGGGTCATCGCTCTCCTCCATCACTTGGACGGCAGCATTCGTCGCTGCCCGAACCGCTCATACCGCCATGTCCCGCACACCGTCCGGGTCTTCCCGCACGCCCGCCGATCCGAGCAACGCGGACAGACCGGAGACCGTGCAGTTTTCGAAGCAATCCCAGCTCGGGATCGCCACGCCGAACCGCTCCCGTAGGCGATCGGCGAGTTCGGGGATCAGCAGGGAATGCCCGCCGGAGGCGAAAAAACCGTCGTCGGCGCCGACTTCGACGAGACCGAGAAGGTCCGACCAGATGGCGGCGACCTCTCGTTCCACCCAGGTCCCCGGTGCCCTCCCGGCACCGGCCCGCAGCGCGCGCGGCGGGGGCAGCCGCCGACGGTCCACCTTTCCCGCCAGGTTGCGCGGCAACGCGCCCGCCACGATCTCGAACGACACCAGCACCATCGACGCGCCGAACCGGCGGCGCAGACGCGTCCGCCACTCCCTGACCGGCGCCGAGTCCCGCGGTACGACGTAGGCGATCAGCTGCGCGACCAGGCCGTCGTGGCCGGTCAGCGGGACCACCACGCATTCCGCGACCGACTCGTGCCCGGCGAGGGCGGCCTCGACCTCGGCGAGTTCGATCCGATTGCCCTGCAGTTTGACCTGGAAGTCCTTGCGGCCCCGGAACTCCAGCTGGCCGTCCCACCGGACCCGGGCGAGATCGCCGGTGCGGTAGCAGCGGATCTCCCGGTCACCGTCCGAGTCCTGGCGCACCGGGCGGAACGCGCCGCCCCGTTCGTCACCACCGAGGTAGCCCCGCGCGACGTGCGGGCCGCGGATCACGATCTCGCCGGTGACCCCGGTGGGGCACGGCCGGTCCGCGCCGTCCAGCACGAGCACCTGCCTGCCGGGGATCGGCCTGCCGATCGGCACGCTCCCGGCGACGGGCGGGTCGAGCACGCACCAGGTGGCCGCGATCGTCTCGGTCGGTCCGTACATGTTCGCGACGCGGGTCTCCGGCAGCGCCGCACGCAGGCCGTCGACCAGGTCGGCGGGCAACGCCTCCCCCATCAGCACCAGGTGCCGCAGCGAAACCGGGCGGGCGGCCCGCCCACCGGTGATCGCGACGAGCAGTTCCCGCGCGAAACTGGGTACGGTCTGCAGGAACGTGATCCGCTCCCCGGCGAGCCAGTCCGCCAGTTTCTCCGGATGCACCCGGACGTTCTCCGGCACCGGGAGCAAAGTCGCGCCACCGGAGAGGGCCGCGAACACTTCGCAGATGCTGGGATCGTGTTCCGGCGCGACCCAGGCCGCGACGCGTGCTCCCGGCCCGAAGCCGAATTCGCCCGCGAACCAGGTGACGAACTGGGCGAACGAACCATGGGACTGGGCGACGCCCTTCGGCTTCCCGGTCGAGCCCGACGTGTAGGCCACGTAGACCGGGTCGTCCGGCGTGACGCGTTCTCCGGCCGCCCCGGCGGCGTCCGCGCGGCCGGGCGCCGTGACGTCCACGATCCGGCCGCCGAGTTCGTCCCGGTAGTAGCGCGCCAGCTCGTCGGCGTCCGCGGCGCCGGCCAGCAGCAGGCAGGCGGGCCGCAGCTCGGCGAGAATCGATTTGGCCCGGTCACCCGCGTCGCCGGTGCCGAACCAGATCAGGTGCGCGCCCGCCCGCAGCGCGCCCAGGGACGCCGCGAGCTGGTGCGGCCCCGGGGTCATCCGGACCGCGGCGGCCCTTCCCGCGACGCCGAGCGCGCGCAGCCGGGTGGCGACCGCCAGCGCCTGGCGGTCGAGTTCCGCGTAGGTCACCCTGCCGCCGCTCCAGACGACCGCGTCGGCCGAGGGGATGCGCTCGGCGTGCCCGCGGACCAGCTCGTGCACGGGGACCGCGGCGGGCGGCTCGTCGCTCCGGTCCGCCGCACGGGCGATCTCGGCGGACCGTTCGGCGTCGTCGAGGGGAAGCTCGTCCACCACCGTGTCCGGCTTCGCCAGGGCGCCGGCCAGCAGCGTGCGGGTCTGCTCGAGCAGGACCGCCGCCTGCTCCGGCCGGAGCAGGTCGCCGTGGAATTCGAGCACCCCGTCGATCGACTCCCCGATCCCGGAGACGATCAAGGTGAGCTCGGCGGGCTGCCACGGGCGAGGGTGCCCGATCCGGCCGAGGTCGTACCGCCGGACCGTCGTTCCGGCGAGCCGCGGCACGGCCTCCGGTTCGTCGTGGACGACGAGCATCGCGTCGCACAGCGGTGCCCGGCGCGGATCGTGGTCGACGTCGAGCTCCCGCAGCAGCCTGCCGAACGGAACGGCCCGGCGCTCGAAGGCCGAACGCACCGTCGCGGTGCTCCTAGCGACGAGCTCGCGGAAGGTCGGTCCGCCGTCGAAATCGCCGCAGAGCACCAGAGTGTTGCCGAACGGGCCGATCGTCTTTTCCCAGCCCTCGGTGCGGGTGCCGACCGGGACACCGACGGGCACCCGGTCGCCACCGCCGTACCGGTACAGCACCGTCTGGAACGCGGCGAGCAGCACCGCGAGCGGCGTGGTGCGCTCCGCCCGGCACAGCCCGGCGAGCGCGGAGCCGAGTGCCTCCCACGAGAACGGGACGGCGCCGTCGGCAGCGGGCGGCCGGGTGAACCGGGGCCGCTCCACCGGCAGGACGGGCGGACCGGGTACCGGCGTCAGTTCCGCCTTCCACCACCGCAGGAGTTCCCGGAACTCGGCGGTCTCCTGCCGGGCGCGCTCCCGGGCCGCGTGAACGGCGTACGGGGCTGCGGCGGGGCCGGGCGAGGCCGGTCCCGGATAGCACGCGGACAGCTCGTCCAGGACGAGTGACAGCGAACGGTCGTCGGCGGCGGCCCGGTGCAGCACGAGGACGACGCGATGCACGTCGGCGCTCAGCCGGAGCACGGTCAGCCTGGTGACCGGTCCAGCCGCGAGGTCCAGCGGCTCGGCGGCCAGCCGCTCGGTGCCCGCGTCGTGGTCCGAAGGGGACAGATCGCTCTGATCGAGGTAGCGGAACGAATCCGTGCCGGCGGAGACGCTCGGCGCCGGACGGCCCGCGACGTCGGCGAGCGTGGTCCTCAGGATTTCGTGCCGTCCGACGACCGAGTACCAGGCCGCGCGCAACGCTTCCACCCGGAGGGGGCCGGAGATTTCGAACGCGCGGCACACCTGATGCGCCGGCCGCCACGACGCGACCCGGTCGAGCAGCCACACCGCGTCCTGCACGGATGACGTCACGACCGGGAAAGCGCGCGGCCCCGGCGCTTCAGAAGCGGTGGTTCCGCGTTCCTCTGGCATATTTGCATCGTCACACGGCGAAACCGGGCGCGGCATCTCACGAATTGCCGTTCCCGCGCGGTGAATTCCCGCCGGAAAGCGCGTATTTCCCGAACGCGTCGGCCCGACAGGAGACAGGACGCCATCACAGCCCGGCTACCATCAGTTTTCCTGTGATATCAACAAAGTCATCGTGCAGCGTCCCGCTCCCACCCGAGCGACACAAGGGCGAGACGGACATTTCGGCCCATGCGTTCTTCACGTCGAAAATATGTGAAACACCTCGATTTACGCCGAAAAAAGAAAAGGCGCCTTCCCGTTACCGGAAAGGCGCCTCGGCCGCGATGATCGAAGTTACTTCTTCCGCGCGATGGTCAACCCGTCCGCGAAAGGAAGCATGACGACATCGAACCGGTCGTCGGCGGCGAGGGCCGCGTTGAACGACCGCAGGGTTTCGGCGCACAGTCGCGGCAGCCCCGGCCCGGCGAGCGCCGGATCGACGACGTGGCCGTCGAGCAGCACGTTGTCCGCGATAAGCAGACCGCCGGAACGCACCAAGGGCGCGGCGAGCCGGTAGTACTTCGGATAGTTCATCTTGTCCGCGTCGATGAAAACGAGATCGGCGCTCGTCCCCTCGGCCAGTCCGGTCAGCGTCCGCCCGGCGGCGCCGAGCCGGAACTCGATGCGATCGGCCACCCCCGCACGCTCCCAATGCTCCCGCGCGAGAGCCAGCGAGTCGTCGGTGACGTCACAGGTGATGACCCGCCCGCCGTCGGCGAGCCCGCGGGCGAGCGCGAGGGCCGACAACCCGGTGAACGTGCCGATGTCGACGACCGTCTTCGCGGACACCAGCCTCGCCAGCATCGTCAGGAGGGTCGCCTGCGCGGCGGTCGCCATCATGCCCGCCGCCTCGCCGAGTGAAGCGGTGCGGTCGATCAGCGACCGCACCACGGGGTCGGGTGCCGTGGTGGCGGCGGCGAGATAGTCGCCCGTGGCCTGATCGACCAGTAAATGCTTGGTTTCGGCGAAACCCGCGCTGCCCATCGGTCCTCCTGGAACTCGGCACCCGGATACAGGGACATCGTCGGCCGATCCCGGCCGCGGGGCGTCCTGTCGATTGCGCTCGGCCGCCTCCGTATCCCCGCAAAGCGGAGGAGGCACGGGTGAGGGCACGGACTGAAAACTGATCGGCAAACTCCTTGGAGGTCGGTCGTGAGCCTTGCTGCCCCAGTCGCCCCGTTGGCCGCGCATCCGCTGCTGATCTTTCTCCTGGCGCTGGTCGTCCTGCTGGTGCTGGCCCGGTTGCTCGGCAGGCTGGCCGAAAGATTCGGGCTGCCGTCGATCACCGGCGAACTGCTCACCGGTGTCCTGCTCGGGCCGTCGCTGCTCGGCCATCTCGCGCCGGGTTTCACGGCCTGGCTGCTGCCGTCCGAACCGGCGCAGATGCACCTGCTCGACGCCGTCGGCCAGCTCGGCGTGCTGCTGCTCGTCGGGGTCACCGGCACCTATCTCGATCCCCGGATCCTGCGCCGACAGGGCAAGGCCGCGGCTTTGGTGAGCCTGTGCGGGCTGATCGTTCCGCTCGGCCTCGGCATCGCACTCGGCCTGCTGCTGCCGAGTTCGGTGACCGCGGGCGAGAAGGCGAGCCCGCTGGTCTTCGCGTTGTTCCTCGGTGTCGCCATGTGCGTCACCGCGATCCCGGTCATCGCCAAGACCCTGAGCGACATGCGGTTGCTGCACCGTGACATCGGCCAGCTCACCCTGGCCGCGGGGATGATCGACGACGCGGTCGGCTGGCTGCTCCTGTCCGTCGTCGCGGCCGCCGCGACCATCGGGATCAGCGCCGGCGGTATCACCCTCTCGGTGCTCTATCTGATCGGTTTCGTCGTGTTCGCCGCGACGATCGGGCGTCCGCTGGTCCGCAAGATCATGAACGTCGCCGCGCGATCCGCCGCGCCGGGGCCCGCGGTCGCCACCGCGGTGATCGTCGTGCTGACGGGTGCGGTGATCACCCACGCGCTCGGCATGGAGGCGATCTTCGGGGCCTTCGTCGCCGGCCTGCTGGTCGCCGGCTCGCCGGAGGCGCAGGTCAAACTGGCGCCACTGCGGACCATCGTGCTCTCCGTCCTCGCGCCGATCTTCCTCGCCTCGGCGGGGTTGCGGATGGATCTGACCGCGCTCGGCGATCCTTCCGTGGCGATCACCGCGGCGGCCGTGCTCGCCGTGGCGATCCTCGGCAAGTTCGGCGGGGCCTACCTCGGCGCCCGGCTCGGCAAGCTCAGCAGGCGGGAAGGGTTCGCGCTCGGCGCGGGGATGAACGCGCGAGGCGTCGTCGAGGTGATCATCGCGTTGACCGGATTACGGCTGGGCGTGCTGAACACGGCCACGTACACGATCATCGTCCTGGTCGCCATCGTGACCTCGCTGATGGCGCCCCCGCTGCTGCGCCTCGCCATGAACGGGGTCGAATACAGCGAAGAAGAACACCTTCGGCGGATCGATCACGAACGGTGGCAGGGCGCGCGCGCCGAAGACCCCGAATCCGACTACGAACGGCCGGCGGCCGCCTGATGTCGTGGCACACAAGCACTTCTCGATGCGCAAGCGCGACAGGCCCCGAAAGCGTCGAGCGGCCCGGCGCCGCCAGGACTGTCCAAAAAAGACTCGAGATCGGTCTTCGGCGCCCGATTAGAGCACTTCGCGCATTCTCGCGCCGGGGTCGCGAGCGGTAAAGAGGGCTACTGAAGGCTAGGCCGAGCGTGGCGTGATCCAACACGGGCCAGACCGGCTGACCCGAGCGGACGATGGCCCCGCGTGTCCGAGTGGGTTCGTCAGTGTTCGGGGTTCCAGTCGTCCTCACCACTCACGAGACCGGACGGCGTTTCCCGTGATGGACTGGACGACACGCGTGATCAGGCGGACGACACGCGTGATCAGGCGGACATCGCCGCGTGTCGTCCATCCAGTCACGCGTGTCGTCCGTCCAATCACGCGCATCGACAGTGTCCTTTATGGATGATCAGCCTGATCGGCTCGCGTCACGAAACCCTGCCTGACCCCTCGACAGGATGCGCAAACGTGAAGAGGACCGCCCAGGCGCACGCGTGTGACCATGACTGCATGGCTGAATTCGACGGCAAGACCGTACTCATCACCGGTGGCGGCAGCGGAATGGGCCTTGCCACCGCAGGACAATTGGTCGCCGCGGGCGCGAACGTCGTGCTCGCCGGCCGGGACCGCGAGCGGCTCACCACGGCGGCGAAGGAGCTCAACGCGGGAGACCGGGTCCTCGCCGTGCCGACCGACGTCGCGAGCACCGACGACCTCGACGCGCTCGTCACCGCGATCCGCGACCGGTTCGGCCGTCTGGACG
The DNA here is from genome assembly GCF_046548895.1 of Amycolatopsis sp. cmx-4-54. Taxonomy (NCBI): domain Bacteria; kingdom Bacillati; phylum Actinomycetota; class Actinomycetes; order Pseudonocardiales; family Pseudonocardiaceae; genus Amycolatopsis; species Amycolatopsis sp. cmx-4-54. The sequence continues at coordinate 535,569 of NZ_JAEBEJ010000003.1, read as the reverse complement.
GCGTGTTCGCCAACGCGGGCACGGCCGATTTCGCGCCGAGCGCGTACGTCGGCGAGGACGCCTTCGACAAGCTCGTCGGCGCCAACCTGAAGGGCGTCTTCTTCACCATCCAGAAGGCGGTGCCGCTGTTGGAAAACGGCGGATCCGTGGTCATCAACGGATCGTGGCTCGCGCATCGCGGGCTGGGCTTCGCCGCGGTGTACGCGGCGACCAAGGCCGCCGTCATCAACCTGGCCCGCTCGCTCGCGTCCGATCTCGGTGACGCCGGGATCCGGGTCAACGCGATCAGCCCCGGCTATATCCGGACCGACATGTTCGACGGCATTTCGCCCACCGAAGAGGCCCGCGAAGCGTGCCGGGTCCAGGTTTCGCTTGGCAGGCTCGGCCTTCCCGAGGACGTCGCGAGTGCCGCGCTCTTCCTGCTCTCCCCCAAGGCTTCGTACATCACGGGCCAGGAGCTCGCGGTCGACGGCGGCCTGACCACCTCCATCCCGATGAGCTCCGTCCAGGCCTGACGGCCACCCTTTGTCCCTTTGAAAGTGAAGGAGGTGACCGCGATGGGCCAGGATGCGCCAACCCGCGCGGTGGTACTCGGCGGCAGCATTGCCGGATTGTTCGCGGCCAGGGTCCTCGCGGACGCCTACGACGAGGTGCGCATCGTGGATCGCGACACCCTCGTCGGGACGAAGGGCCCTCGCCGTCACGCGCCCCAGGGGCGGCACATCAACGGTCTGCTCGCCAGGGGCCAGCAGATCATGGAAGAGCTGTTTCCCGGGCTCACCAAGCAGATCCTGGACTACGGGGTGCCCGGCGGCGACCTTTCCGGCAGCTGCCGCTGGTTCTTCGGCGGCAGGCGGCTGAAGCAGCAACGCGCCGGTCTCGTCACGCTGGGCGCGCGGCGGCCGGTGCTCGAGTTCCACATCCGTGAACGCGTCGAGAAGATCCCCAACGTGGTCTTCACCGAGCAGCACGACATCCTCGGCCTGGTCACCACGGCCGATCGCGGCACGGTGACCGGGGTCCGGGTGCAGCGGCGCGGTACGAAGACCGAGAAGGTGATCGAGGCCGACCTGGTCGTCGACGCCACCGGCCGAGGGTCGCGGACCCCCGTCTGGCTGGAAGAACTCGGCTACGGAGCCGTGCCGGAGGAACGGAAGAAGATCGACCTCGTCTACGTCACGCAGCATTTCCGCCTGCGCGAAGGGGCCGACCCGTTCGGCGACGACGTGGCGATCAACCCCGTCGCCTACCCCGGCAGTCCGCGCGGCGCGGTCTTCATCCGCACGGACAACGGCGAGCTCGAACTGACCACGTACGGCCTGCTCGGCGACCACCCGCCCACCGACCAGGCCGGTCTTTACGAATGGCTGAAGACGCTGCCCTCCAGGGACGTCTACGACGCCATCCGGTACGCCGACCCGGTCGACGAGCCGACGGCGTTCCGCTTCCCGACGACGGTACGCCGCCAGTACGAGAAGCTGACCCGGTTCCCCGCCGGCCTCCTGGTCACCGGCGACGCGATCACCTGTTTCAACCCGGTGTACGCGCAGGGCATGAGTGTCGCGGCGATGTCCGCGATGACCATGCGCCAGCATCTGCACAGCGGTGCGGCGCCCGAGCCGACCGACTACTTCCGCGATCTCGCCCACGACGTCATCGACCCGCCGTGGGAGATGACGAACACGGTGGACCTCACTTTCCCTGGGGTGAAGGGAAACCGCACGTTCCAGGTCCGGATGGCGCAGAAGTACCTGAAGCGTGTGCAGGTCGCCGCGACCCGCGACGGCAAGGTCACCGCCGCCTACATGCGGGCCGCGGGTCTCGTCGATCGTCCCGAGTCGCTGATGCGTCCCGGCATGGTCCTCCGGGTGCTGGCGAAGTCGCTGTTCGGCCCGTCGGCCGAAAGCGGCGTCCACGCGAACTGGGCACCGGCCGCGGACGTCACGCCGGTGATCGAAGAACGCCGGGCTGCGTGAGCGATGCCGACCACCACCGCGCACCGGACCTGCCCGATCTGTGACGCCGTCTGCGGCCTTCGACTGGTACTCGACGAGGGCCGCGTCCTCTCGGTGACCGGCGATCAGGACGATCCGTTCTCCAAGGGGTACATCTGCCCGAAGGGAGCGAGTCTCGGGAAGATCGAAGGGGATCCTGATCGTCTGCGGGTGCCGATGATCCGCGAAGGCGACCGGTGGCGGGAAGCGACCTGGGACGAGGCGTTCCAACGGGTCGAAACGGGATTGACGAAGGTGATCGAGACGCACGGCCGCGACGCGGTCGGTGTCTACTTCGGCAATCCGACCTATCACACGATGGCGGGTTTCATGTACCGGCAACCGCTGGCGCAGGTGCTGAACACCCGGAACGTCTACTCGGCGAGCACCATCGACCAGCAACCCAAGCACGTCTCGACCGGGTTCATGTTCGGTGATCCGTACGCCATCGCGGTCCCCGACCTCGACCGGACCGATTATCTGCTGATCATCGGGGCGAATCCGCTCGAGTCGCACGGGTCGCTCTGCGCGGCCCCGGATTTCCCGCGCAGGCTGAAGGCGTTGCGGCGGCGCGGCGGCACGGTGGTCGCCGTCGACCCGCGCCGCACCCGCACCGCCGAATTCGCCGACCGGCACCTGCCCATCCGGCCCGGCACGGACGCCGCACTGCTGTTCGGCATCATCCACACCCTGTTCGCCGAAAACCTCACCTCGGTCGACCTCGACGTGCGGGGGCTCCCGGAACTCCGGGAGCTCGCCGAAGAGTTCACGCCGGAGGCCGTCGAGGTGGTGAGCGGGATCCCCGCCGACGAGATCGTCAAGCTGGCCAGGGAATTGGCCGCCGCGCCGACGGCGGCGGTGTACACCCGGATCGGCACGTCGACGGCCGAGTTCGGGACCGTCACGCAGTGGCTCGTGGACACCGTGAACATCCTGACCGGCAATTTCGACCGGCCGGGCGGGGTGATGTTCACCAGGACGGCGGCACTGGAGATCTTCCGCACCGGTCAGCCGTTCGGTACCGGCCGGTGGCACAGCAGGGTCCGCGGCCTTCCCGAGACACTCGGCGAGCTCCCGGTCGCGACCCTCGCCGACGAGATCGAGACCGAGGATGACGGCCAGGTGCGGGCGCTGATCTCGATCGCGGGCAACCTCGTGCTTTCGGCACCGAACGGGCCGAGGCTGGATCGCGCGCTTCCCGGGCTCGACTTCATGGTGTGCGTGGACCCGTACCTGAACGAGACGACGAAGCACGCGGACGTGATCCTGCCGCCACCACGCATGACGCAGACCCCGCATTACGATTTCCTGCTGCTCATCGTCGCGGTCCGCAACTACACCCGGTTCTCGCCGCAGATCACGCCGCTGGACGACGATCAGCGGTCCGAGGCCGAGATCCTGGCCCGCCTGCTGCTCATCGCCGGTGGCCACGGCGCGGAGGCCGACCCGGCCGCGGCGGACGCCATGATCATCGAGGGGCTGCTCCAAGGTGTCACCTCGGCCCCGGGCTCCCCGTTCGCGGACGTCGACGTGGCCGCCCTGTACGAAGGGCTGACCGGGGACAGCGGTCCGGAGCGGATGCTCGACGCGATGCTCAAGCTCGGGCCCTACGACCTCTCCCTGGCCGAGCTGCGCGCCCGTCCGCACGGCATCGACCTCGGCCCGCTGGAGCCCAGGCTGAAGGAATTGATCACGACGCCGTCCGGGCTGGTCGAGCTGGCCCCGCCGGAACTGGTCGCCGACGTCGACCGGCTGCGTCGCGCGCTGGCCGGGCCTCCCGGCGAGTTCCTGCTGATCGGACGGCGCCAGCTCCGGTCCAACAACAGCTGGTTGCACAACACCGCGCCACTGGTCGGCGGGAGCAACCGGTGCACGCTGCACGTCAACCCGGCCGACGTGGCCCGGCTCGGGCTCGGCGACGAGGCGATCATCCGATCGGCGACGGGCGAACTCGTCGTCCCGGTCGAGCCGACCGACCGGATCATGCCCGGGGTGGTGAGCCTTCCGCACGGCTGGGGTCATCAGGGCAGTGCCCAGCGGGTCGCGGCGAACCATCCGGGGGTCAACGCGAACACGTTGACCGACGAGTCCAAAGTGGACGCTCTATCCGGGAACGCGGTCTTCAACGGCGTTCCCGTCACTCTCGCCCCGTACGACGGTTGAGCCGACCCATCGACGAGCCATTCGAGGAGAAGCAGATGCGCACAGCGCGAAGAGTCATGGGAATCGCCGCCGCCGTCGCGGTCGCGGGAGGCCTGACCCTGATCGCCCCGGCGACCGCGCAGGCGGGCACGGTCACGGTCACCTGGGGTTGCGGCTCACCGATGGGTCCGGGCGGCCAGAAGGGACTGCACGTCACGGTCACCGCCCCCGCCACGGCGACGGCGGGCGAAACCGTGACGATCCAGGCAAACACGGTGGAAACCTCGAACTATCCCTGGGCCGAACCGGCGGGGCGCTACACCGCGCGGCTGGCGATCGCCGTCGGCGGCCCGGCCGCGGAAACGATCCACGCCGAGGGGCTGTCGAATCCGGCGACAGCCGAGGGGACACCGTTGCGGCTGGACGGCGGGACGGCGCGGGTGACCTTGCCGACGGCCGGCGACGTCACCTTCAAGCCGACCGGCCTGCTCGTTTCGATCGACGGGATCTTCCGGTTCGTTTGTGGCGGGGCCGCCCCGATCGCGGCCACCACAAGGGTTTCCTGACCTTCACGCGGGCGTGAAGAGAGCAAGCTCGGAGACGGTGTCAGCCGCACCCGTGGAGGTACGGTCCGATGGTGGACAACGCAGCCGAAGCGGTCGTCGATCCGGGACAGGCGCTGCCCTTCGCCACCCGGCAGCGGTACGCCGAAGCGATCGAACAGGCCAAGGCCGCGGCGTCCGCGTACTACGACGGCGACGAAATCCTCGTCGACGACGCGACGTATGACGCTGTGCTGGCACGGATCGCCGCGACCGAAGCCGCTCACCCGCACTGGCGGGCGGCGGGGTCGCCGACCGGCGCGGTCGCCGGTGGCGCGGCGGCGGGCGGCGACATCGAGCACAGTTCCCCGATGCTGGGCCTCGACAACGTGTTCGCCGAGGACCAGCTGCGGAAGTGGGCGGCCCGGCTGGAAAAGCTGCTCGGCCGGCCGGCCGCCGGGTACACCGTCGAGCCGAAGATCGACGGCCTCGCCGTCGCCGCGTGGTACGCCGACGGCAGGCTGGTCCGGATCGCGACCAGGGGTGACGGGCGCACCGGCGAGGACGTGACCGGGACGGCCCGCCGGGCAGCCGGTCTTCCCGGACGGCTGAGCACCGAAGCGACCATCGAGATCCGCGGCGAGGTCTTCATGACCGACGCCGATTTCGAGGTGGCCAACGCGATGCGCGCCGAGCACGACGAACCCGTGTTCGCCCATCCGCGCAGCGCGGCCGCGGGAACGCTGCGCGCCGACAAACGCGGTTACCACGCGCCATTGTCGTTCTTCGCCTATGCCGTACACGGTCTGGACGCGGCGATGCCGCGTTCGGCCGCGGTCGCCGCGCTCGAAACCCTCGGCGTGAAGACCACGGCGAGTTCCGGACCGGGTATGACGATCTGCGACGGCATCGACGAGGTGCTCGCGGCGGTCGAGGCACTCCGGGAAGCCAGGGCGACGCTCGGCTTCGGGGTGGACGGCGCGGTGATCAAGGCGGACACCCCGGCGGACCGGGAGCTGGCCGGTTCGTCGAGCAAGGCCCCGCGCTGGGCGATCGCCTACAAGTTCCCCGCCGACACGCGCACCACCACCCTGCTCGGGATCGATGTCCAGGTCGGCCGTACCGGTGTCCTCACCCCGGTGGCCACGCTCGCCCCGGTGCTGTTCGGCGGCGTCAAGGTCACTTCGGCCACCCTGCACAATTTCGACGACCTCGTGCGGCGCAACGTCCGGGTCGGTGACACGGTGTTCGTCCGGCGGGCGGGTGACGTGATCCCGGAGGTCGTCGGGGCCAAACTGGACGAACGGCCGGCGGGTTCGGTCCCGTTCCTGCCACCGGCGCACTGCCCCCGGTGCGGAGGCGAGATCGACCGGAGCCAGAAGCGGTGGCGCTGCACCGGAGGGCGGATCTGCGGCGCGCGCCAAGCGCTCGCCTACTACGCGACGCGCAACGCGATGGACATCGAAGGGCTCGGCGAGAAGATCCTCGACCAGCTCGTCGGCGAAGGCATGGTCACCGACCCCGCCGATCTCTACGATCTCGACGCCGGGACACTGGCGACCCTCGAACGGTTCGCGGAACTCTCCTCGGGCAAGCTGGTGGCCGGTATCGCCGCGTCGAAGGGACGGCCGCTGTCCCGGTTGCTCACCGCGCTCGGCATCCGGATGGCCGGCCGCGCGATGTCGCGCCGGCTCGCCGCCCATTTCGGCACCATGCGAGCGCTGCTGGCGGCGACGATCGACGATCTACAGGCGGTCGACGGTGTCGGCCCCGAACGCGCGGTGACCATCGCGGCCGATCTCGCCGAACTGACCCCGTTGATCGACCGGCTGGCCGACCGCGGCGTCACCATGACCGAGCCCGGCCACGACCGGCCAGGACCGGACGGCGAGGAGCCCGCCTCGGCGCCACTGCGGAAACCGGACGGGACCCCGATGAAGGTCGTGGTCACCGGCGCGGTGCCGGGATTGACCAGGGACGAGGGCAACGAAGCCGTCGAACGGCTCGGCGGCACCGCGTCCGGTTCGGTCTCCGGCCGCACGGATCTGGTCGTGGTCGGCGCGGGCGCGGGGTCCAAAGTGGACAAGGCGATCGCGCTGGGCGTGCGCACCATGCCCGCCGAGCGGTTCGCCGCCCTGCTCGCGGCGCTGACCGCGGGCGAACCGGTCACGCTCGACGAGTTCCTGACCGGCTAGGCATTCGAGTCATGTTCGCGGTCTCCGCACCCAGGTGCCGCGAAAGTGGCCTTCGCGACACGCCCCCAGCCGCACGCCCCCTCGCCGGACGCCACCGCCCACTCGGCTGTCCACAAGGGACACTCTCCGACAGTGCGGGGCCCACACTGGGCCGATTCGATTGGCGCCACGAAGGGGTCGCGAGTAATAGAGAGGTTCTATCGAGAGGCAAGTCGAAGGTGGCGTGTTGCGAAAGCCACTTTCGCAACCTCTAGCGTTGCGAAAGTGGCTTTCGCAACGTCGGCGGGGATGGACGGTCGGCCGGATGGGGTCGATCGCGGCGGGAGGCGCCGGCGCTCTCGAGTGGGTCGCGAAGGTGGCTCTCGCGACGCTCCGACCGCACGACTAGACTGTCCACAAAGGAATCGCCCGGAGAAGACGGTGCCCACATTGGGCATTCGAGAGGACGCGGTCCGGTACCGGGCCGTGGGATGGTCGCGACGTTCCTTACTCGTGTCAGGAGGACATGATGCCGACCACCGACATACCGACGCGTGAGCAGCTGGTTCGCCAGGCCGCCGAGGTGGCGCCGGTATTGCGCGCGAACGCCGCCCAAGCCGAGGAAACCCGCCGGATACCGGAAGAGTCCATCGAGGCCCTCGCCGACGCGGGGGTCTTCAAGCTGCGTACGCCGGTCCGTTACGGCGGCTACGAAGTGGACACGAAGACACTGGCGGACGTGGCAGGAGAACTCGGTAGCGCGGATGGTTCGACCTCGTGGGTCGCCTCCGTCTACTGGATCCCCACCTGGATGACCGGTCTGTTCCCGGACCACGTCCAGGACGAGGTGTTCTCGACACCGGACGTCCGGGTGTGCGGCACGCTGAGCCCGGGCGGGATGGCCAAGCCGGTCGACGGCGGCGTCCTCGTCAACGGCAAGTGGGGGTTCATCAGCGGGGCGCTGCACAGCCACTGGCAGGAGATCATCGCGATCCTGGTCCCCGACGACGGTGAGCCGTACCCGATCATGGCGTTGGTCCCGATTTCCGACCTGCTGGTCGTCGACGACTGGCACACCGCGGGGTTGAAGGCGACCGGAAGTGTCACCACGGTCGCGCAGGACCTGTTCGTCCCGCAGGACCGGATCCTGCCGCTGCCCGCGGTACTCGAAGGGCAGAGCGCGTCGAAGCTGAACGCGGGGAGCCCGATCTACCGGGCGCCGCTGCTCCCGGTGGCGTCCGCGTCCGCGGTCGGCACGGCGATCGGCCTCGCGAAGGGCGCGAAGGACAGTTTCCTGAGCCGGCTGCCCGACCGGAAGATCACCTACACGGGTTACGAAAGCCAGCGAGAAGCCCCGCTCACGCACCACCAGGTCGCCGAAGCTGCACTGAAACTCGATGCCGCGGAGTTCCACGCGTGGCGGCTGACGAACCTCGTCGACACCAAGTCGGCGGAGAGCACGCCGTGGAAGCTGGGAGAACGCGCACAGGTGCGCGCCGACGTCGGCGCGATCGTCCGGCTCGCCAAGGAATCCATCGACATCTTCCAGTCGGCGAGCGGCGGTTCGTCCATCTACCTCGACGTGCCCATCCAGCGGATCGCGCGGGACATCCAGGCGATCAGCCTGCACGCGTTGATGAACCCGAACACCAACAACGAGCTGTACGGCCGGGTGCTGTGCGGCCTCGAACCGGACACGCTCTACATCTGACCGAGCCGTCCGAACGCGAGAGCCCTGGCCGGGTTTCCACCACGGCCAGGGCTCTTCTCCGCTCAGGACGCGAGGCGGGCCAGCAAGGGCACGACGTCCGCCGGGCGGAGCTGGCCGAACATCTCCCCGGCGACCTCGGTGGCGGCCTCGGTGTACCGGGGCACCGCCAGCAGTTCGCCGCTGTGGTCACCGATCGCGGCCGGGGTGAAGTCGGCCAGGGGCAGGCAGATCCCGGCACCCGCCCGGACCACCGCCGCCGCGTTGTCGAACTGGTCGTCGAACGTGGGCAACACGAGCTGGGGCAGGCTGGCCGCCAGCGCGGTCAGCGTCGTGCCCTGGCCGCCGTGGTGGACCACCAGATCACACGTCCGCAGGACCTCGGACAGGGGAAGCCTGCCCACATGACGGACGGCCTTGGGCAACGGAGGCCAGCCCGCCGCGACCTTCTCGTCCACGGCGACCACGATCTCCATGTTCATCCTGGCCAGTGTCTCCAGTACCGGCACCACCAGCTCATAGGCGTCGTCCAGGTACAACTGGGGCAGCACGGTCCCGAAGGTGACGCAAACCCTCGGCCGGTCCGCCGGGCGCAGCGCCCAGATCGGCACCCGCCCGTCGCCGTTGTAGTCGACGTTGCACATGCTCCGATGGCCGTCGGAGTAGGGCAGGCGCAGGCTCGGCGGCCACGGGTTGAGCACCGCCGAGGCGGACGGCAGCTCACCCAGTTCGGCCGCCGCCGACGCGCGGTACTCGCCGAGTTCGGCGACGGCCCAGTGCAACTCCACGACCGGGATGCCGCGTGCGGCGGCGGTCACCGGGCCGGCGTGCTCCGCCCGCTCGCTCACGACGACGTCCGGCCGCCACGAGTCCATCACCGCCGCCATACCCGGCAGGGCTCGCGCGGCGACGCGGGCGAACCCTTGCCCGTGCGCGTACCGCCGCTCCGCGAGTTCGTGCCCCTTGGCCAAGACGAAGGCCTCGTCCAGCCCGTCGGCCGCGGGACCGCACGGCACGACCGGCAGGCCCGACCGCGACACCGTCGGGACGAAGTTCTCCGCGGTGGTGACGAGCACTTCGTGACCGGCGAGCCGGCACGCCCAGGCCAGCGGAACCATCGGGAAGAAGTGCCCCGACAACGGAATGGTCGAGAACAGGACCCGCATCAGCTCCGCTCCAGCCGGTCAGGGGCACGGCGATCGTCGATTGCACCGCTCACAGCGATCTCCTTCTGATCTGAGGGGCGGCTTCGGAATCAGTGCAGCCGCATTGAGCAGGCTCGAAAGAATTGATTGAGCAATTCGAGTCTATGTCCGGGGACGTATTCCCGTACTCCTCGATTGCCCGCGCGATCACGGCTTCGCGAGCGAAGCCGCATCGGAGAAGGTGCCGCCGCGACGACACGGTGAAATGCTGATCGGAGAGGAATCCACGTGCGTGCTGTCGGGCAGGAATGAGGAAGAACTCGTGACGGGCGACCAGGACACCCCCGCAGGAACGCGGCCGCTGACCGGCGGCGAATACATCGAAAGCCTGCGTGACGATCGCGAAATCTACCTTTACGGTGACCGCGTCAAGGACGTGACCACCCATCCGGCGTTCCACAACCCCATCCGGATGACGGCGCGGCTCTACGACGCCCTCCACGACCCCAAGACCAAGGACGTGCTCACCACGTCGACCGACACCGGCGGTGGCGGCTACACCCACCGGTTCTTCACCACGTCGCGCAGTGTCGAGGATCTCGTCGCGGACCAGAAGGCCATCGCGCAGTGGGCACGGATGAGTTACGGCTGGATGGGCCGCAGTCCCGACTACAAGGCCGCCTTCCTCGGCACGCTGGGGGCCAACGCCGAGTTCTACGCGCCGTTCGAGGACAACGCCCGGCGCTGGTACCGGGAATCCCAGGAAAAGGTCCTGTACTGGAACCACGCGATCGTCCATCCCCCGGTCGACCGCGACCGGCCGCCGGACGAGGTCGCGGACGTGTTCATCAAGGTGGAGAAGGAGACCGACTCCGGTCTGCTGGTCAGTGGGGCGAAGGTCGTCGCGACCGGCTCCGCCCTCACCCATTACAACTTCATCGCGCACTACGGGCTGCCGATCAAGAAACGGGAATTCGCGCTGGTCGCCACGGTGCCGATGGGCGCGCCCGGGGTCAAACTGATCTGCCGCCCCTCCTATTCGGCGACCGCCGCGGTCATGGGCAGCCCGTTCGACTACCCGCTTTCCTCCCGGTTGGACGAGAACGACACCATTCTCGTGCTGGACAAGGTCCTCATCCCGTGGGAGAACGTGTTCATCTACGGTGATCTCGGCAAGGTGCAGATGTTCACCGGCCGTTCGGGTTTCGTCGAGCGGTTCACCTTTCACGGCTGCACCCGCCTCGCCGTGAAAATCGAGTTCATCGCCGGGCTACTGGCCAAGGCACTGGAGATGACCGGCACCCAGGACTTCCGGGGTGTGCAGAGCAGGCTCGGCGAGGTGCTGGCCTGGCGCAACCTCTTCTGGGCGCTTTCCGACGCGTCCGCGCGGAATCCGATCGAATGGAACAACGGCGCCCTGCTGCCCAATCCGCAGTACGGGCTCGCCTACCGGTGGTTCATGCAGATCGGCTATCCCCGGATCAAGGAGATCATCGAACAGGACGTGGCCAGCGGGCTGATCTACGTCAACTCCAGCGCGGAAGACTTCAAGAACCCGGCGATCCGGCCGTATCTCGACAAATACGTCCGCGGTTCGGGTGGCGCCACCGCGGTCGAGCGGGTGAAACTGATGAAGCTGCTGTGGGACTCCATCGGCACCGAATTCGGCGGGCGGCACGAACTCTACGAGCGGAACTACTCCGGCAACCACGAGAACACCCGGGTGGAACTGCTGTTCTCCCAGATGGCGGGCGGCGAACTCGACGGGTACAAGAGGTTCGCGGACGAATGCCTCGCCGAATACGACCTCGACGGCTGGACCGTGCCGGACCTCGCCTCGTACCCGGACTTGACGACGCTCCGGAACGACCTGCTCGGTGGAGACCTCGCGGCCTGACCGCAAACGTGGAGACGTGACGATCGGCGGTTCGCCGGGATCATGGATCGGAGAACCGGCGAGCAGGAGGATTCCACCATGACCAACGACGAGCGGCGTGCCGACCTGTCCACCGCGGCCGAGCACATCAAGGAGATCTGGAAGGACGTCCTCAACGTCCGCGAGATCCCCGCCGGCGCCACCTTCTTCGAGCTGCGGGGGCAGTCGATTTCGGCGGTCCGGATCGCGGCGCGGATCGAGGACGAGCTCGGCGTCCAGATCGACATGGGCGGCTTGTTCGAGGATCCCGACCTCGCCACCTTCACCCGGGACGTGGTGGCGAAGCTGGCGGCCTCGACGACCCCGGACAGCCGCACGGCCTGACGCCGTCGCACGAGATCCGCCTGTCGGGCCGGTCACGCTCACCCTTCCCGGGTGACGTGACCGGCCCTTTCAGTGTCCTCCCCCGTCGGGCCGGTGCACGACGTTCCACAGAGGACAGACGCCGACGAGGCCTGCCTCCGGCGGGAGGCAGGCCTCGTTCGGACATCACCGCCCGCAGGCGGCGGAACTCACTTGTCGCGCGGGGTGTTCTGGTACGCGGCGAGCCGCCACTCGCCGTCCTGGCGGGCGACGGTCCACGAGGCGCGGATCGCGTTGTGGTCGGCGACCTCGGACTCGCCCTTGTACAGCACACCTCCCTGGGTGAGCAGCACCGCGGAGTCCGCGGAGAGGAAGCGCAGGCCGACGGGCTTCCCGGTCACCTGCGTGCCCTTGTAGTTGGTGGCGTAGGCGTCCTTGAGGAACGCCCGGATCTCTTCGCGCCCGTTGGCGAAGCTGCCGGCGAGGATCATCGTGCCGTCCTCGGTGAAGACGTCGGCGAACGCGTCCGCGTCGTGATAGGCCCAGGCGGCGATGACCTTCTGGGTGAGGGCCGCGATGGCCGCCTTGTCCGCGTCGGTGACCTTGGCGGTTTCGGTGGTCGTCATGACTTTCCTTCCTGGAGGTCTCGGGTCGTCAGATGTAGAGGGTGTTCGGCTCGAGCCCGCACAGCACGCGCCCGTACAGCTCGTTGTTGGTGTCGGGGTGCATGAGCGCGTGCAGGTTGACCGCCTGGATGTCGCGGACGATCCGCTGGATCGGGACGTCGGCGAAGATCGACGACCCGCCGCTGGCGTTGGCGAAGATGTCGATGGCCTCTTTGCTCAGCTTCACCGTCGCGCCCATGTCCGCGCGCGCCTGGGCGCGCTCGTCGAGCTTCCACGGCGTGCCGTCGGCCGCCTTGCCGTCGACGAGCGAGGTCAGCCGGGTCGCGTGGAACTCGGCCTCGTCCAGCTTCAGCGTCGCGTCGGCGACCTGGTGGTGCGTCAGCGGCGCCTCACGCTGGCTTTCGTAGGCGGTGTAAGTGATCTTGCGGTTCGGCAGGCGCTTGAGGAACAGCTCCTTCGCGGCCCGGCCGAGGCCGAGGACGCTGCCGACCGACGACGCCGCGGCGACCGGGAGCAGGGGAGCCCGGAAGATCTCCAGCCCGGCGTTGGCCGTCGAGGAGTACTGCCCCTGCAGGACGGCCGGCAGGCTGATGATCCGCTCGCTCGGGATGAACAGATCCTTGGCGACCGTGCTGACGCTGCCGGTACCGCGCAAGCCGGTGGTGTTCCAGTCGTCGACGATCAGCAGATCCGTCAGCGGGACGACGCCCATGACCGGGTACGGCTCCGCGCCTTCCTCGACGAGGACCGCGATGACGACCTGCCAGTGGGCGTGCCGCGCGCCGCTGATGAAGCCCCACTTGCCGTTGACGACGATGCCGCCCTCGGCGGGCCCGGCGATCGCCGTCGGGCTGAGCGTCCCGCACACCCGGATGTCAGGACGGGAGAAGACCTCGTCCTGCACCGCGTCCGGGAAGAGACCGGTCATCCAGCTGGTGATCCAGCTGACCGCGGTCGTCCAGGCCGGGGACGCGTCGGCGCGGCCGAGTTCCGCGGCGACCTCGACGATGGTGCGGGTGTCCGCCTCGTATCCGCCGTACCGCTTGGGGACCCGCAGCCGGAAGAGACCGGCCTCGGTGATCGCCTCGATCGACTCGTCGTGCAGCCGCCGGTTCTCCTCCGTCCAGGCCGCGTGCTTCCGCAACGTCGGAACCAGATCGGTGGCCCGCTGGACGAGCTCTTCGCGAGTCGGGTTCTCGGTGATCGACACCATTTCCTCCTAGCCGTGGAACCGGGTGGGCTGGTAGCGGGAGGACACCGGTCCTCGCGTGAACCTGTTCCGACGATCCCAGCCGGGCGCGGCCGTGACGTCTCTCCGATTGCGGCAGGTTTAAGGACGTGAGGGGCCGGGCGGCGCGGAGACGATGGGTCGGCCGGGAGGGACTTCAGGCTCGCCCGCCGACCAAGAGGAGATCGTGGATATGGTCATCGTGATGACGCCGAACGCCACGGACGAACAGGTGTGGGCGATCGTCGACCAGGTGGAATCCGTCGGTGGAAGCGCCTTCGTCAGCCGTGGGGTGAGCAGGACGATCATCGGGCTGATCGGCGATGTCGACCTGTTCGAAACCCTGAATCTCAGCGGGCGCCCCGGCGTCGCACGGGTGACCCGGATTTCCGCGAAGTACAAGCTGGTCAGCCGCGAACACCGGCCGGAAGGCCGGTCGACGGTCGTGGTCGGCGGCGTGTCGATCGGGCCGGACACCACGACGCTGGTCGCCGGGCCGTGCGCGGTGGAGACGCCGGAGCAGACCCTCGAAGCCGCGCTGATGGCCAAAAGAGCGGGCGCCACCCTCCTGCGCGGCGGCGCCTTCAAACCGAGGACGTCGCCGTACGCCTTCCAGGGGCTCGGGGAACGCGGGCTCGGGATCCTGGCCGACGTCCGGGCCGAGACCGGGCTCCCGGTGGTCACCGAGGTGGTGGCGCCGCACGACGTCGACATGGTCGCCGAGTACGCCGACATGCTGCAGATCGGCACCCGGAACATGCAGAACTTCGGGCTGCTGCAGGCGGCGGGGCGGGCCGGGAAGCCGGTGCTGCTCAAACGCGGGATGAACTCCACCATCGAGGAATGGCTGATGGCGGCCGAGTACATCGCGCAGCGCGGCTGTCTCGACATCGTGTTGTGCGAGCGCGGGATCCGGACCTTCGAGACCTCGACCCGCAACACGCTCGACGTCTCGGCGGTGCCGGTGGTCCAGCATCTTTCGCATCTGCCGGTGATGATCGACCCGTCGCATTCCGGTGGCCGACGCGATCTCGTGCTGCCGCTGAGCCGGGCCGCGATCGCGGTGGGCGCCGACGGCGTGCTCGTGGACGTGCACCCGCATCCGGAGGAGGCGCTCTGCGACGGGCCGCAGGCGCTGGTGACCGAAGATCTTCAGGAACTGTCGCAGGCGCTGGACGCGCTGGGCACGCTGATGGGCAGGCGGCCGATGGTCGAGCCGTGGCGCCATCTTCGGGCCAGCTGATTCATTCCCGGCGTGTTGCGGCGTAGGCGGCGGCCGCCAGTGAGGCCGCGAAAAGCGCGTACGAGGCGAACAAACCGGTGCCGGAGGAGCTCAAAGCGCCACCGACGGCCCGGCCCAGCAGCTGCCCGACGCATTCCGCGGTGATGACGGCGGTCGCCAGTTCCGCGGCGGTGAAACCGCTCGAACCCGCGGTGGTGGCTCTGATGTACAGGCCCGGATAAGCGAGTCCGACGCCGATCCCGGCGACGGCCCAGGCGGTGAGAGCCGTGGCGAACGAACCACCGAAGGCGAGGACGGCGGTGCCGAGTGCGGTCATGCCCAAGCCCACGAAGGGAAAGCGAGCCGAAGTGAACTTGGCGGCCACCAGGCTCGTCACCGCCCAGCCGAGCGGGGCGGCGCTCAACACGATCGCCGCCTGCCCGAGGCTCACCTGGAACCCGCTCGTCAGGAGCACGGTGATGAGACTGTCCGCGCCGAAATAGCCGATGGCGAACAGGACCATCGCGCCGAGCGCGGCGGGGGTTCCCGGCCGGAGCCGTGCGGTGCCCGGCGGCAGGATCGCGACCATCCCGACGACGGTGATCGCCGCCCCGGCGAGCGCGAGCGGCCAGGAACCCCCGCTGAACACGACGAGTGCCGCTCCCAGCGGTACCGTCAGCGTCTTCGCGATCGGTCGCTGTGCGTCCTCTGTGGACGGTTCACCACTGGCGGCGCGCACGACCAGCAGCCGTCCGAAAAGGACGAACGGCACCGGGATCAGCAGGGTCCACCGCCAGCCGACGAGATGTTCCAGGCCGAGGGTCGCGGCCGGGCCGACGAGGGCGGGCACGATCCACATCGCCGAAGACGCCGCGACCACGCGGATCCGCAACCGGTCGTCGAGGTGCCGGATCGCCGAGCTGATCCCGAAGATCGCCAGCAGGCCACTGGCGAGCCCGGCGGAGAACTGGCCGAGGGCGAACATCCACGCCGTCCGGGACGTCGCGGCCAGGAGCAGCCCGCCGAGGTACGCGGCCATCCCGACGGCGAGCGTGCCGCGCGGGCCCAGCCTGCCGAGAACCCGGCTCGCCAGGGGAAGCGCGACGAACAACCCCAGTGTCGAGCCGGCGATCAGGAGCCCGAGATCGTTCCTCGCGTCAAGGTCCGCGGCGACGATCGGCAGCAGGCTGGAAGCGACGAAACCGGTGACGGCCGCCGCGAACTCGAGCGCGACGATGCCCACCGCGAGGAACAGCGGGCCCGCGCGCCGGGTCTCGGTCACGTGTAGAGGTCGCGGTCGTACAGGTTGAGCTGCACCCATACGCCGTCCGGATCCTGGACGCGCAACGAGTGACCGAAACCTTCGTCCATCGGCGGCCCCGGCTCGAAGCCGGCCGCTCGCAGGCGTTCCGCGACGTCCTCCAACGGTTCTTCGACCGCGAAGGCCAACTCGCAGCGGCCCACGTCGTCGCCGGAGGACCGGTGGATGGCCAGCACCCCGCCCGCGGCGGGCATCTCGACCCAGCCGCCGGGGCGGGACACCGGCCCGACGCGGAGGCCGAGCGTCTCGTAGAACCGCGTCATCGCCTCGACGTCCGCGCTGTAGCGGATCGGCATGACCTTCATCGCTCACGTTCCTCACTGGTCCGCAGCAGGTACTCCTCCAGCACCCGTTCGACGAACGACGAGAGCGACTCGTCGGCGTCGACGGACGCGTGCTTCACCCGCTTGATGAGGTCGTTCGGCAGGTAGACGTTGAATTGCCGTTTGGCGACCTGGGACATGCTCGCATGCTAGCAAGTGAGCATGCGATCACGCGAGCGGTCGAAGAGCACCAGCGGGATCGTGGCCAGCGCCAGTGCCGCGCCGATCCACGGGATCGCGGTCAGCGAAGCGCCCAGATTCAGCGCCCCGGCGGCGAAGGCCGGGGTGAGGCTGATGCCCAGTTGGAAGGCCGAGACCGTGGTCGCCCCGGCGAGGGTCGGGGCGGAAGCGGCGATCGTGAAGACCCGCCCGTAGAGCGCCGGATTGAGCACGAAGGCCGCGACACCCAGCAGGAACACCGTCGGCACGACCACCAAGGCCGAAGTCGCGAAAAGTGCGAGCAGCACCGAAAAGACCGCGATGCCGACGCCGCCGCCCAGCAGCGCGTGGTGCGGCCGTCGATCCGAGATCCGGCCGCCGAGCGACAGTCCGGCGAAGGCGCCGATCCCGAACAGCGCGAGGACCACGGGGATCCAGATCGCGGGCAGGACGTCCGCGAGCATCGCGGCCAGGTAGTTGAACGACACCATGTACGCGGCCGTGCTCAGGATGGTGATCGCGTAGACGCCCCAGAGGCGCGGCGTCCGCATGGCGCCCAGTTCACCCGAAAGGCTCGGGGCGGCGGACGTCGTGGCGGGCAGACCCACGGCACAGGCGACCATACCCACGGCGGTGAGCGCGACGACGCCCCAAAAGCCGCCGGTCCAGTCGGTGAGGTTGCTCAGCAGGGTGCCCGCCGGTCCCCCGGCCACCATGGCGACGCTGAGCCCGGCGACGACGACACCCGAAGCGCGGGCGTTGCGGTCGGGGGTGACCAGGCTGATCGCGGTCACGGCGGCGACGGCGAAGAAACCGGCGTAGGCGAGACCGGCGATGAACCTGGTGATCAGGAGGATCCAGTAGTCGTCGGCGAGCAGGCCGGCCGCGATGGCGACGGCGAAGACCGCCTGCGTGGTCATCAAAGCCGTACGCCGCGGCCACTTCAGGCTCAGTACGGCGAACGGTGGGCCACCGAGGACGACACCGAGGGCGAACGCGGTGATGAGCGCACCCGCGGACGACAAGGAGACGCCGAGATCGGCGGCGGCCGCGGGCAGGACCCCGGCCATCAGGAACTCGGCGCTCCCCATCGCGAACAGGCTGAAGGACAGGAGATAGACCCCGGCGGGAAGGCGTTTCGTCTCGATCATGCCGCCAGCATCGGAAGCTTCTGGCTGTTTCGGCAAAGAACTTTGCCGGAATCGGGACGAACTGCTGTGCTGGCGGCATGGAGAGCCAACCCACCGTCACCGCGGCGATCGAACAGATCGCGCCCCGGCTGCGCCGCGCCCGGGAGAAGAAGGGCACCACGCTGGTGGAACTCGGCCGCGCCACCGGCATCTCCACCAGCACCCTGTCCCGCCTCGAATCCGGGCAGCGCAAACCGAGCCTCGAACTGCTGCTGCCGGTCATCGCCGCGCTGGGCCTGCGCGTCGACGAGATCGTCGCCTCACCGAGAGTGCTCGAAGCGCCCGCAGATGGCCGGGACGGGCGTGTCCTTATCCCGCTCACCCGGCACGAGGACGGGCCCCGCGCCTACAAGATGACGATCCCGGCGAGCGACGACGAACCCCACCCGCGAACGCACGGCGGACGCGAGTGGCTCTATGTGCTGCGGGGCAGGCTCCGGCTCGTGCTCGGCGACCAGGACGTCGTGCTCGGCGCGGGCGAGGCCGCCGAGTTCGACTGCCGGACGCCGCACTGGTTCGGCGCCACCGGCCGCGGGCGGGTCGAGGTGCTCAGCCTGTTCGGCGAACAGGGCGAACGGGTCCACGTCCGCGCCCGCACCCGGTGAGCAGGTGCGGGATCCACGACACGCGTGTCGTCCATCCAGTCACGCGTGTCGTCCGCCGGATCACGCGTGTCGTCCGGTCGATCACGCGAAACCTCCGCATCGGCACCGGGGCCGGTCACGCCATGGACGACTTATCCCGGGATCAGACGCGCTGCTGGATACGGATCAGGTTCCCCGACGGGTCGCGGACGGCGCCGTCACGCAGGCCGTACGGCTGGTCGGTCGGCTCCTGGATGACCTCGGCGCCCGACTCGTGCAGGTGCTTGAAGAGGCCGTCGAGATCGTCGGAGGAGAACAGCATGCCCGCGTAGGTGCCCTTGGCCATCATCTCGCCGATGACGCGGCGTTCGTCCTCGGTGATGCCCGGGTCGACGGCGGGCGGGTGCAGCACGATCGACACCGGCTGCCCCGGCGGGCCGACGGTGATCCAGCGCATGCCGTCATAGCCGACGTCGTTGCGCACCTCGAAGCCGAGGATGTCGCGATAGAAGGCCAGAGCGGCGTCGGGGTCGGTCTGCGGGAGGAAGCTCCCGTGAATGGCGATGTCCATGACGGTCACGCTAGGTGAGGCCGGTTCCCTACGCTTCTCGATTCCTGATCGCCTCTATCGCGGCGACACTGCGGTCGACGTCCGCTTCGGTCGTGCTCCAGTTGGACACGGAGACGCGCATCAGGCGCATGCCGTGCCAGGTGGTCGCGCCCATCCAGCACTCGCCGGAACGCTGAAGGGCCTCGACGACCCGGTCCGTATCGTCGCCGAAGCTGACGAGGACCTGGTTCAGCGCCACGTCGTTCACGACGGTGACGCCTTCGCACGCGTCGAGTTTCTCGGCGAACCTCCTGGCCAGCGCGCAGCATCGGTCGATCATTTCGGCGATCCCGCCCCGGCCGAGTTCGCTGAGCGCCGCCCACGTCGCGAACCCCCGTGCGCGGCGGGAGGATTCCGGCACGAAGTCGCTCGGCGCCCTCACCCCGCCTTCTCCCTGGCCGGTCAGGTACGCGGCGGTGAGCGCCATCGCGGCCCGGTGCGACTCGGGATGGGCGCAGAAGGCGTACCCGCAGTCGTAGGGGACGTTGAGCCACTTGTGTCCGTCGACCGCCCAGGAGTCGGCTTTCTCCAGCCCCGCGGTCAGCCGCTTCAGCGTGGGGGCGGCGGCCGCCCAGAGCCCGAACGCGCCGTCGACGTGCACCCACGCTCCATGGCGGTGGGCGATTTCGGTCGCGGCGGCGAAATCGTCGAACGCGCCCGTGTTCACGTTGCCGGCCTGGAGGCAAACGATTGCGGGCCCGTCGAGCTTCCGCTCGAGATCGGCGATGTCGATGGCGCCTTGGCCGTCCGCGCGGACCGGCCGGACCGCGTCGGTGCCCAGGCCGAGCAAGCGGAGGGACCGGTCGATCGTCGCGTGCCGCTCTTCACTGGCGACGACCGGCAGCGGCGGCGCCCCGGACAACCCGCGGCGTTCGACGTCCCACCCGGCCCGCGCCAGGACGTGATGCCGGGCGGCGGCGAGGCCGACCGTGTTCGCGCCCTGCCCGCCGGTCACGAAACCGTACGAGGCGCCGGACGGCAGGCCGAGGACGTCCTTGAGCCATTCGCCCGCCACCTCCTCGACGATCGCGGCGGCGGGCGAGGTGATCTTGTTGAACGCGGGCTGGTCCCAGCCGGTCGCCAGCATGTCGGCCGCCGTCGCGGCGTCCAACGCGCCACCGGTGACGAAACCGAAGTACCGCGGGCCGGTGTTCGCCACCAGCGCCGACTCGACGGCGTCGGCCAGCCGCCGGATCACGTCGGCGGGCGCGGCGGGTCTTTCGGGCAGGTCACCGAGCTTCTCCCGGACGCCCGTCGTGTCGTCGGGGAAGACCGGGACGTCGGCGACGCTTTCGCGGTAACGGGTGACCCGGGCGGCGACGTCGGCCAGCAGATCCCGCAACTCGGTCATTCACTCATGATTCCACGACCTCGGCCGTGAAGGTTCTTCCCGAACCAGGCACCTGTCAGGAAGAGCGCGCCGATGAGCAGCAGGATCATCGTCCCCGCGTCGAAACCGCCCAGCAGTCCGAGCAGGACCGCCCACGCGACGACGCCCGAGCCCAGCCAAGCGGGCACGCGTTCGCCACGCCGGGTGTGCCGGACCACCAGCCCGCCGAGCAGGAGCAACGGCACTCCGAAACTGCCCGGGCTGAGCCAGAACGCCTCGGCCATGGGAAGCCGGTCGGGCGTGGGGTCCAGCGTGACCGTATTAAAGAATCCTTCGTCGAAGATCCGCGCCCAGACGTCCTGGCGCATGAAGCCGGCGACGACGGTGTGGAAGAGGCCACCGCCCAGCGCGAGGATCCCGCCCCAGGTGGCTGGGTCGCGCCACCGGAAGCGGGTGGCCGTGGTCGCTTCGGAAGTCGTTTCGATTGTCCGCATGCGCATCAGGCTGCTCGACGGCGCGACGGGAATCCTCGGCCTGAGGTAGTCGGCCCCTCCTCCGAAATGATGAGATCGGCTCAGCTCGGACGCACGAGTCCGTTCTCGTACGCGAAGATCACCGCCTGCACGCGGTCACGGACCTCGAGCTTGGCGAGGAGATGACCGACGTGCGTTTTGACCGTGGTTTCGGAGAGGAAGAGCCGCTGCGCGGTCTCGGCGTTGGAGTATCCCTGCGCGATCTCCAGCAACACGTCGCGTTCACGTCCGGTGAGCCGCTTCAGCAACGGAGAAGTGCCGCGTGCGACCGTGAGCTGGTCCAGCATGCGGCGGGTCGTGGAACGCGCGATCACGGCATCGCCGGCGTGGACCGCGCGGATGGCGTGCAGCACTTCGCCGGCCGACGCGTCCTTGAGCAGGAAACCGCTCGCGCCGGCGCGCAGACCGGCGATGGCGTACTCGTCCAGGTCGAACGTCGTCAGCAGGATCACCTTGGGCGCGTTCTCGCGGGCGGCGACCAGCCCGGTGGCCTCGACCCCGTCCATCCGCGGCATCTGGACGTCCATCAGCACAACGTCGACCCGGGTCTCGGCGAGCTTCGCGACCGCTTCCACGCCGTCGGCGGCCTGGACGACGATCCGGATGTCGTCGGTCGCGTCGACGACCATGGCCAGCCCGGTCCGGACCAGTTCCTGGTCGTCGACCAGCGCGACGTCGATCGTCATCTCGAAGCTCCCTGTTCGCCGACGCGGAACTCCGCGCGCACCCTGAAACCGCCGTCGGCCGGACCGGCCTCGAACGTACCGCCCGCGGCACGCACGCGTTCCCGGACGCCGCTCAGGCCGGCGCCCGTGCCGGGGAGCGACGGCCGCGCGCCTGCCCCGGCTCCGTCGTCCTCGACGACGAACACCGACACCTGCGGAGTGTGCGTGATCGTGACGGTGACGACCGTGCGCGGGCCCGCGTGCTTGACGCTGTTGGTCAAACCCTCCTGGACGAGCCGGTACGCCGCCATGGCCGCGCTCGCCGTCAGCGCGTCGGGCCTCCCGTGCTCCGTCAGGCGGACATCGGCACCCGTCGCGCGGACACGGTCCACCAGGGCCGGAATCCCGGCAAGCGTGGGCCGCGCCTCGGTCTCCCGCAGCACCCGCAGCGTGTCCCGCATGTCGGCCAGCGCCTCACGGGCGGTCCCGGCGATGACGGAAAGCGCCTGCGCCGCGCGGTCCGGCGATCTGGAGACGATGGCGGAGCCGCCTTCGGCCTGACGCACGATGACCGCCAGTGAATGGGCGACGATGTCGTGCATGTCGCGAGCGATGCGCTGTCGTTCCTCGGCCGCGGCGCGCTCGGCGGCTTCCGCGGCCTCGTCGGCGAGGCGGCGCCCCCGGTCGAATCGGAACCGACCCACGGCCCAGGTGCCAGCCACCGCCGCGACCAGAGCGAGAACGGCCAGCAGCAGCGTGAGCCACCCAGTGGGGAGCGCGCCGTAAGCCGTCGCCGTCCGAGCGGTGCACAGCAACGCTCCGAGCACGCCGATCCCGAGGGCGAGCAGGCTCTCGCTCCGCGGACGGCGCGCGGCGACGGTGTAGAGAAGCACCAGGAAGGCCGCCGACGTCGGGAGAAAGAACAGCGGGATCTCCATGCGGTCGCTGTCGCTCGCCAACCCCAGCGGGGCGGGCTGGACCACCGTGTTCGGCAGCGCGATGAGCACCGCCATCGCGAGCCCGGCGGCGAGGAACGCGGGTGCGGTGGCGAGCCGCCGCAACGCGACGGTGGAGTGCACCACGATCCCGCAGACACCCGCGACCCACAGCGCCCAGGCCGGGGAGTCCGCCACCAGGAGGATGTCGAGCGAAGGCGGCCCCAGCAGTGCCGCGACGGCCAGGGCGAAGAGGACGTCCAGAACGAGCGGGTGTGTCCGCGTCCACCGGTCCACGCGGTCGGTCCACGTCACGGCCATGATCGTAGCCACCGCCGGGCGTGACCAGGGCATCATGTGACCTTGGGAAACCTTGTTTGACCTGCGCCGGAATGCCCCGGTACCGTGTTGTGTTAGCACTCTTGTCGGCTGAGCGCCAATGCACGAAGGAGCAGCAGTGCCCACCTACCAGTACGCCTGCAAGGAATGCGACCACGCTTTCGAGGCCGTGCAGTCGTTCTCCGACGCGAGCTTGACCGTGTGCCCACAATGCTCGGGCCCGCTTCGCAAGGTCTTCAGCTCGGTCGGCGTGGTCTTCAAGGGCAGCGGTTTCTACCGCAACGATTCGCGCGACTCGAAGGCCAGCACGACCTCCGCCCCGGCCAAGACCGAGACCAAGTCGGAGTCGAAGACCGAGTCGAAGTCGGAGACCAAGAGCGCCGCATCCTCCTCCACGGGTACGACGAAAACGGCCACCGCCGCTTCCTGACGTCCCGAGTTGTCCACAGGCCCCCGGTTATCCACAGCCGGGGGTTTTCGTACTTTCCAGGGCAGCGCACCTGCCCCTAGCGTCGAGATCATCACCGATCGACGAGGGGGAATCCCGTGCTCCACCATCTGCCCGTCCTGCGAAGACTCCGCGGCAGGCCGGCCCGGCTGTTTCGCCGCTGGCTCGCCCTGTCCCTGCTGCTCGGCGGCCTGATCGTCCTGTTCCTGCCCGCGTCGGCGCGCGGCACGCCCGGCACCGCGACCGTCGTCTCCGCCCGCGACCTCCCGGCGGGTTCGCTGCTGCGCGCCGGGGACGTCACACTCGTCGACCTCCCGGACGACGTCCGTCCACAGGGCGCCACCGGCGTGGCGTCCTCAGTGGAAGGACGGATGCTCGTCGGGGCGGCACGGGCGGGTGAACCGCTGACGGACGTCCGCCTGCTGGAGGCGGGCATCCCCGGATCGGGTGATCCCGAGAGTTCGACCGTCCCGGTGCGGCTCGCCGACGCCGGTGTCGCGGAGCTGCTCAGGCCGGGCCGCCGGGTCGACGTAGTCGCGGCCGCCGAAGCCGGACGCGAGGCGTCCGTGCTGGCCAGCGCGGCCGTCGTGGCGGCGGTGGGCGAACAGGGCACCCGCGATCCGAAGGCCTCCGGCGCCGGGAGCAAGGGACCTTTGGTGCTGCTTTCCCTGCCTTCCGCGATCGCGACACGGGTCGCGGCCACCTCGCTGGAACGGTCCATAACGGTTACTCTCCGCTAGCTCGCGCCTGCCCTGCGGCGGCGGGCGCCTGCGTCCCCCCGGTATGGAAAAAAGGGACGGTCGGCGAACCGTCCCCAGGTGAAAGAGGAGAGCGTCTTGATCAAGGGCTTCAAGGACTTCCTGATGCGCGGGAACGTCGTCGACCTCGCGGTCGCGGTGGTCATCGGCGCCGCGTTCACAGCGATCGTCACGGCCTTCACGAACGGCCTGGTCAAACCGTTGATCAACACCATCGGCGGGTCGGACGCCGCCAAGGGGCTGGGGTTCAACATCCTCGCCGCGAACGATGCCACGTTCCTCGACTTCGGCGGCGTGATCAACGCGGCGATCAACTTCGTGCTGGTCGCGGCCGTCGTCTACTTCGTGATCGTGCTGCCGGTCAAGCACGTCCAGGAGCGGCGCAAACGCGGTGAAGAGGCGGGCCCCGCGGAGCCGACCGACGTCGAACTGCTCACCGAGATCCGTGACCTGCTGCGCGCCCAGCAGAACCGCCAGGGCTGAGCCGGATCACCGGTCGTGATGAGGCGGCCGGTTCTCCAGGAACCACGAGTCGGAGTCCGGGGGGCGCTGCCCCGGCTCTCGCTCGTCGGAGGTCGTGTCCGGCAGGACGTCGCCGAAGATCTCGTCGACCCGCCGTTTCTCCGTCGCCCCGCGGCGCTTGTCTTCGTCTTCACCTGGCATGACGTCTATTTTCGCACCGGTCGCGGGGGCCGTCCGCCGGTGGGACCATCGGCGCATGAGCATCGTCGACAAAGCGAAGGGGCTGGCCGCGCAGGCCATCCACAAAGCGGAAGAGGTCGCGGGCGACGTCCGCGAGAAGGCCGGGCCGCTGGCCGAGAAGGCGGGCGACTTCGCGGCCAAGGGTGTCTCGGCGGCGTCCGCCGGGGCGAACAAGGTCACCGGCGGCCGGTTCGAGGACAAGATCGGCCAGGTCACCGAGAAGGTGGAGGGGGTGCTGCACCAGGACAAAAAGGGCGAGCCCGGGACCGAACCCGGACCCGCCCCGAAGAACTGAAGAACTAGGCCTCTTCGAGCCCGGACAGTTCGTCGATCACGTACGGCACCAGCGACGAGAGCGTCGCCATGCCGTCACGCACGGCCGCGCGGGAACCCGCGAGGTTGACCACCAGTGTGCTGCCGGAGACGCCGACGAGCCCGCGGGAGATGCCCGCGTCCACCGCGCCGGCGGCGAGGCCCGACGCGCGCAGCGCTTCACCGATGCCAGGGATCGGGCGATCGAGCACACCGGCCGTCGCGTCGGGGGTGCGGTCGCGCGGGGAGACCCCGGTGCCGCCGACGGTGATCACCAGGTCGGCACCGCCGATCACCGCGGTGTTGAGCGCGTTGCGGATCGCGGCCGTCTCGGCCTCGACCACCACGACGCCGTCGACGATGAATCCGGCCTCTTCGAGCAGCTCCGTGACCAGCGGTCCCGTGTTGTCCTCGTGTTCGCCGTGGGCGACCCGATCGTCCACGATGACCACCAGTGCGCGGCCCAGCCGTTGTGCGCTCCGTTCCATGGTCACACCGTATCCGGTTTCGGCTGATCTTCGCTTCAGCGGTGCCGCGTAGTTGTGACGATTCCCTGACGTGAGCCCGCGATCCGGCGCCGCCGCCCTCGATCGCCCTTAGCGTCGGAACGGTGCGAACACTGGTAACCGGCGGGGCCGGGTTCATCGGCTCCCACATCGCCGATCTGCTGGCCGATGAAGACGAGAGCCATGAGGTTGTCGTTCTCGACAACCTCCTGAGCACCGCGCACGGTTCGTCCCGTCCGCCCGGCTACACCGGCCGCCACCGGTTCCTGCGTGGCGACGTCACCGACGCGGAGCTGGTCGCCGAGCTGCTGGACGGCGTCGACGCGGTCTGTCACCAGGCGGCCGTCGTCGGACACGGCGTCGACCCGTCCGACGCGCCGTCGTACGCGTTGAACAACGACTACGGGACCGCGGTCCTGCTCGCCGCGATGCACCGCGCCGGAATCCGGAAGCTGGTGCTCGCCTCGTCGATGGTCGTCTACGGCGAAGGCCGCTACGAATGTCCCGTCCACGGGATCGTGCCGCCGTCGGCCCGGAAACAGTCCGATGTGGACACCGGTCGCTTCGAACCCGCGTGCGTGGTCTGCGGCGCCGATCTCGATTGGCGGCTGGTCCCCGAGGACGCGCCGCTGCGGCCGCGGAGCACCTACGCGGCCACGAAGCTCGCGCAGGAACATCTGGCGGCGGCGTGGGCCCGGCAAACCGGCGGAACGGTCTGGGCTTTGCGCTACCACAACGTCTACGGTCCGCGGATGCCGCAGAACACCCCGTACGCGGGCGTCGCGTCGCTGTTCCGGTCCTCGCTCCTGCGCGGTGAGGCGCCGATCGTGCTGGAGGACGGGAAACAGCGGCGCGACTTCGTGCACGTCCATGACGTGGCGAGGGCGAACGTCCTGGCGCTGCGCACTGACGGGCCCGAAGGTGACCTGACCCCGCTGAACATCTGTTCCGGGCAACCGCACTCGGTCGGTGAACTCGCCGAGGAACTCGCGAAGGCCTGTGGCGGCCCGTCTCCGAGGATCGCCGGGGGCGCCCGGCCCGCCGACGTCCGGCACGTCGTCGCCGACCCGGCCCGCGCCCGGCAGCTGCTCGGTTTCACCGCGCGAACCGGTTTCGCCGAAGGCATCGCCGGGTTCGCCACCGCTGAGCTGCGAGAACCGGTCGGTCTCTGAACCCGGGAACAGACGCGGCCCCCGCTGGGTTGTCGTTCCCGGCAACGGAATCGACTTTTTGGGGGTTTTGGTGGGCATCACCATCGGAGACATCGAGATCGAAGCGCTCGGGGACGGTCTGATCAGGCTGCCGCTCGCGTTCTTCCCGGGTCTCGACCCCGAAGCCCACCCGGACGTCTTCGACGAGGACGGCACCGTGCACGTCCCGACCGGCGCGTTCCTGATCCGCGGCAACGGCCGCACGATCCTGGTCGACACCGGCCTCGGCCCGCGCGAATTCGCCTTCCCGCCGGGGATGACGCCCGCCAAGGGCGATCCCACCCCGCCGATGGGTACGGGCGGCGACCTCGCGGCCGCGCTGGACAAGGCAGGCTGCCCGGTCGACGAGATAGACACCGTCTTCCTCACCCACCTGCACAACGACCACATCGGCTGGATCGCCCCCGAAGGCGACCTGACCTTCCCCTGCGCTCAGGTCGTCTTCGGCCAACTCGACTGGGACGCCTTGATCGCGCCCGCCGGGACGGGCGAATGGAGCCGTGTCGGCATGGAGATCGCCCGCGGCGCGGGGCTGACCGAGGCGATCAGCGGCGACGTCGTCGAGATCGCGCCAGGGATCGTGGCGCGGCACGCCCCCGGTCACACGCCCGGCCATTACGTCCTCGACATCACCGCGGACGACGAGCGCCTGCTGCTGCTCGGCGACGTCCTGCACACACCCGCCCAGCTGACGGACACGCGAGTGGGCTTCCTCGGCGACGTCGACCCGGAACTCGCGTTCCGCACCCGGCAGCGGTTCCTCGCGGAAGCGGAAGAGGCCGGCGCGATCATCGCGCCGGCCCACTTCCCGGACATGGGATTCCTGCGGCTCTGAACTATTTGCCGCAGAGCACCTTGTCGGTGAGCAGCTGATCCGCCTCGCAGGTCCTGTTGCCGTCGGGAGTGCCGTATCCGTGAAGCCGAGCTGATCCGGTCAGGGCATGGCGAGCGGAAGCCGGACCTCGAACCGGCAGCCGGGGCCGTCGTTCCGCACGCCGATGCGGCCTCGATGGGCCTCGACGAGGCCTTTCGCGATCGCGAGCCCGAGCCCGCCGCCGCTCGCCAGCCCACCGCGCTCGGGAGTGCGCGCCGTCGTACCGCGGAACGCGACGTCGAAGACCCGCCCGATCTCGTCGTCGGGGATCCCGCCGCAGCCGTCGGAGACCGCGAGCAGCGCCTCGCCGCCGTCGATGCCGATCTGGACCGCGACCGTCCCGTCAGGCGGTGTGTGTCGCACGGCGTTGGACACCAGGTTGCGCACGATCCGCGCCAGTTCCGGGTCGCTCCCCGAGACCACCGGCCACACGTTCGCGTACTCGATCATCCGCACGCGTTTCTGCTCGGCGAGCGGCGCTTGCGCGGCGACGGCGTCGCTCACGACGTCACGCAGCGGTACCGCCGCCATGGTCAGCCGCAGCGCGCCGGCGGTGATCCGCGACAGTTCGAACAGGTCTCCGACCATGCCGGACAGCCGCGTGGTCTCGCCGCTGATCCGGCGCGCGTAGCCGGTGACCTCGATCGGGTCGGCGACGACGCCGTCCGCGACGGCCTCGGCCATCGCCTGGATCCCCGCCAGCGGGCTGCGCAGGTCGTGGCTGATCCAAGCGACCAGTTCGCGCCGCGACGCCTCGGCCGCGCGCTCCCGTTCCCGCGCCTCCCGTTCCCACACGCTGCGGCGCGCGATCGCGCGGCCGAGCACGAGCGCCGCCGGCACGGTCACCAGCGCGACCAGCAGGCAGACCAGCGTCATCGTGGTCAGCGCCGGGGTGAACATGAACCCGCTGATCCCGAGCACCGCGATCAGCGTCGCGAGCACCGGGATCAGCACGAGGATCGTCATCGTGCTGGCCAGCGAACCGCGCCGGAGCAGATACAGCGCCAGCCCGCCGAGCAGCATCACCGGCAACGCGAACAGCAGCGCGAACGGCAGGATGTGCCAGGCGTGCGCCAGCATCTCGCCGAACGACTCACCGGAGCCGATCATCGCCGCACCGGGTCGTACCGGTAGCCGACGCCCCACACGGTGGCGACGCGGACGGGTTTCGCCGGGTTCTTCTCGATCTTCTCCCGCAACCGTCTCACGTGGACGGTCACGGTGGACTGGTCGCCGAAGTCCCAGCCCCAGACCTTCTCCAGCAGATCGGCACGGGAAAACGCCACGCCGGGATGGGTGAGGAAGAACGCGAGCAGATCGAATTCCCGGCTGGTCAGGGGAAGTTCGACGCCACCGAGGGCCGCCTGCCGGGCGCTCATCTGCAACGCGAGGTCGCCGTCGGTGATCACCCGCGCCGCCGGTTCGGGCCGCGGCATCCGCGCGCGCCGCAGGACCGACGCCACGCGCAACGCGAGTTCCTTGGGGCTGAACGGTTTCGTGACGTAGTCGTCGGCGCCGAGCTGGAGCCCGGCGATCCGGTTCTCCTCCTCGCCGAGCGCGGTCAGCATCACGACCGGCACCTGGCTCACCTGCCGCAGGCGACGGCACACCTCCAGCCCGTTGAGCCCGGGCATCATGACGTCGAGGACCACGAGATCCGGCCCGGTCGCCGAGAAGAGCCGAAGCCCCTCGGTGCCGTCCCCGGCGACGTCGACTTCGAAGCCCGCGACCTCCAGGTACCGCCGGACGACGTCCCGCACGGTCTCGTCGTCGTCGACTACGAGCACCCTGCCCTGTTCCGTCATGCCATCCACCTCATCGTCTGTCAGTGAACCCGCGGCCGCGAGGGCGCCCTGCCACCGCGATAGCGGAATCTTCGCGCTCCGCCAACAGAAACTCACCAGCTCGTCAGCACCAGATGGTTCACCACCAGCGCCGTGGCCGCCGACGCGGCGAGCCACCACCGCCGCCCCTTCGACGGCAGCAGCGCCACCGCGGGCAGCAGCCACACCTCGAACGGTAACCAGATGCGTTCGACCTCCGCCTTCGACAGGCCGGACAGGTCGGCGAAGGCGATCGTCAGCACCGCGGCCAGCACGATCAAGGTGACCGGCTCGCGGAACGACCGTTTCGGCTCGGCGAGGAACTCCGCGCCGGCCCGTCGTGTCCCGGCGATCACGGCCGGGCCGAGCGCGATCAGCACCGCCGCGATATCCGCCCACACCCAGTAGGAGTACGGGCGCAGCGTCGCGATCCCCTGGTAGTAGCGCTCGACCACCAGGTGATAGCCGTCGAGCCACCAGAACCCGGCCAGCGCGAACGCCAAGACGACCACGGCCACCCCCGCCGTGGCGAGGAGCAGGATCCGCCACTCGCGGGTCAGCACAACGACGGCGAGCACGATCACGCCGAGCAGCACGAGACCGTAGGAGAGGAAGAGTCCGAACCCGAGCAGCAGACCGCCGGGGAGCGCGAGGATCCGCCGTCGTGTGGCGAGCGCCAGCAGCGCGATCCCGGTCGCCGTGACCCCCGCGAAGAGACCGTCGGCGGACACGCCGATCCAGATCGCGCCCGGGGTCA
Source organism: Amycolatopsis sp. cmx-4-54 (assembly GCF_046548895.1). Classification (NCBI taxonomy): domain Bacteria; kingdom Bacillati; phylum Actinomycetota; class Actinomycetes; order Pseudonocardiales; family Pseudonocardiaceae; genus Amycolatopsis; species Amycolatopsis sp. cmx-4-54. The sequence goes on along the minus strand of NZ_JAEBEJ010000003.1, from coordinate 505,169 downwards.
GGACGGCGAAGGGCAGGACCGTTCTCGCGGCGTCCTGCCTGCCCAGCGCGGAGAGCGTCACCGGCACCGCGACCACCGCGAGACAGCCGACCAGCACGACGACCGTCGAAGCCCACGCGCCGCCCTGCAGACCGAGCCGGTCGAGCCAGACGAAGACCAGCGTCGCGCCCGGCGGATGACCGGAGACGTGCGTCGTCCACGAATCCGGCTGGAAATCCAGGATGCGCGAGGAGAACTCGTTCAGCATCTTCGGGATGTCGGTGATCCCCGGGACCTCGTGCAGGTACTCGTGTTCGGTGGCGAGCCTGCCGGTGAAACCGCGCGCCCACCCGTCGATCATCGCCAGCGAGAACGTCCACGCCAGCGCGGTCACGTAGCCGAGCGCGAGCAGCGGACGCCACCGCAGCCGAGCGGCGAGCAAGGGACCTTTGGTGACGACCACGAGCGCGAGCACGACCGCGGCCACCGAACCCGGACCCACATGCGGCAGCCACAACCCGAACAGCGGCGGCGCGAAGGCGTAGATCACCACGCCGGAACCGGGACGGTTGTAGTGGAGGCCGACCGCGATCGCGGCGGCGACCACGAGCATCGCCAGCCCCACGGCGATCAGATCGGCCCGGCGGCCGGTGCGGGAAGGGGCGGTGACAGTGGGCATCACCGGCACCATAACCGCGTTCCCCCGGTCCGGCGGTCCGGAACGGTGGTCTGTCAGAACTCGGTAAGGACTTCCCCGGCGTCAGAATTCGGTAAGCAGGGCAAGGGTTTTGGTCCGTCCATCCCGGACTTAACGTGCGTTGTGTGAACGATGACCAGGTTGACGTCGTGCTCCCCTGTCTCGACGAGGCCGGTGCCCTCCCCGGCGTGCTGGCGGCTCTGCCCGAGCGGTATCGGGCGATCGTGGTCGACAACGGCTCCACGGACGGCTCCGCCGAAATCGCGGCCGGGCTCGGGGCGAAGGTCGTCCACGAACCCCGGCGCGGCTACGGCGCCGCGGTGCACACGGGGCTGGAGGCGGCCACGGCGGACGTCGTCTGTTTCGCCGACGCCGACGGTTCCCTCGACCTCGCCGAACTGCCGATGCTGGTCGGCGGCCTCACCGACGCCGAACTGACGGTCGGACGGCGGGTGCCGACCGGCCCCGGTGTCTGGCCGTGGCACGCGAGAGCCGGGAACGCGGTGATCTCGTCGCTCTTGCGGTACAAGGGATTGACGGTCCGCGACATCGCGCCGCTACGAGCCGTCCGGCGGCAGGCGCTGCTCGATCTCGACGTCACCGATCGCGCCTTCGGTTACCCGCTCGAACTGCTGATCAAGGCGAATCGCGCGGGCTGGCGGGTCACCGAGTTCGACGTGTCCTACGGCGAACGCGCCAAGGGCACCAAATCGAAGGTCTCCGGCTCGCTGCGAGGAACGCTCCGCGCCGCGCGGGATTTCGGGCGGGTGCTGAGCCGATGACCTTCTGCCTGTTGATCGTCGCCAAGGCGCCCGTGCCCGGTTTCGCGAAGACGCGGCTGTGCCCACCCGCGACGCCGGAGCAGGCCGCCGAGATCGCGGCCGCCTCACTGCTCGACACCCTCGAAGCCGCACTCCTGACCCCGAACGCACGCGTGGTCGTCGCCATGACCGGTGACCTCGGCAGGGCCGCCCGCGGCACGGAGATTGCCGCGATACTCCGGAAAACGGAGATGATCCCCCAACGCGGGGAAGGTTTCGACCTGCGGCTCGTCAACGCCCACGCCGACGCGCCCCGGCACGGGGAACCGGTGCTGCAAATCGGCATGGACACCCCGCAGGTCACCCCGGCGCTCCTGGCCGACGCCGCCGACCGGCCCGAAGATTCCGTCCTCGGGCTCGCCGAAGACGGCGGCTGGTGGGCGCTAGGGCTCAAGGATCCCTTGCACGCCAAGGCTCTCGCGGGCGTCCCGATGTCGCGTGACGACACCGGAAGGCAGACCCTGCGTGCTCTGGCCGACATCGGGCTGTCCCCCGGCGTCCTGCCCACACTGTCCGATGTGGACACTTTCCTGGACGCGCGCCGGGTCGCCGCCACGACTCCGCACGGCCGGTTCGCCCGAGCGGTGGCGGAAGTCCGGTGACCGCCTTCGACCGCGGCCTGCTCGGCCACCGCTGCTGGCTGGAACTGGCGACCGGCGAACGCGTCGACCTGCCGGTGGACCGCTGGACGGCCATCCCCTGCGACGGCGACGACGTCCTCCTCGGCGCGTGTGACGGCCCGACGCTGGACGTCGGCTGCGGGCCCGGCAGGCTCACCGCCGCGCTGACCGAACGCGGCGTCGCCTCGCTCGGCGTCGACATCTCGGCCACCGCCGTGCGGCTCACCCACGCCCGTGGCGCCGCCGCGCTCCACCGGGACGTGTTCGACCGGCTCCCCGGCGAAGGGCGCTGGCGGCACGTCCTGCTCGCCGACGGGAACATCGGCATCGGCGGCGATCCGCATCGCCTCCTCGCGCGGATGGCGGAACTGATCACCGACTGCGGGACGGTGCTCGTCGAACTCGACCCACCTGGTCGCGGCCTTCGCCAAGACCGCGTCCGCCTCCGCCCCGACAACGGCGCCTGGTTCACCTGGGCGTGGGTCGGCGTCGAGGCGATCGCGGACCTCGCCGCGCGCACCGCGTTCCGCGTCGCGTGGTCCACCAGCCACGGTCACCGCTGGTTCGCCTGCCTGGAGAAAGCATGAACACCCCTTCGGAGCGGGTGACGTCCCGGATCGGGCTCGCGCTCGCCGTCACGTTCACGCTGTGCTTCGTCACCGGCCTGATCAGCCATCTCATCCAGCATCCGCCGTCGTGGTCCGGCTGGCCGAGCCGCCCGGTCTGGCTGTACCGGGTCACGCAGGGCACGCACGTGATCTCGGGTATCGCGTCGATTCCCTTGCTGCTGGCCAAACTCTGGAGCGTCTACCCGAAGCTGTTCGAGCAGCCGGTGATCCGTTCGCTGCCGCACGCGCTAGAACGCCTGTCGATCCTCGTGCTTTCCGCGGCCGCGTTCTTCGAACTCGCCACCGGCCTGTTCAACGTCGCGCAGAACTATCCGTGGACGTTCTACTTCCCGCAGTTGCACTACGCGGTCGCTTGGGTGGCGATCGGCTCGATCCTGGTGCACATCGCGGTGAAACTCCCCATCGTCCGGCGCTCACTCACGACAAAGCCCGAACCCTCGCGGCGCGCCTTCCTCCGCACGACCTGGCTGGCCGCGGGAGTCGGCGTCGTCGCGACGGCCGGCGCCACGGTTCCGTTGCTGCGCGGTGTTTCCGGCCTGTCGTGGCGCAGCGACAAGGGCCCGCAAGGCCTGCCGGTGAACCGGACCGCCGCGGCGGCGGGCGTCCTGGACGCGGCGAACGACCCCGGCTGGCGGCTTTCCGTGGTGACGCCTAACGGTACGAAGACCTATTCGCTGGAAGAACTCCGTGCCCTCCCGAGAACTTCGGCCGAGCTGCCGATCGCGTGCGTCGAAGGATGGAGCGAGTCCGCGCGCTGGAGCGGCGTCTCCCTGCCGGAGTTGTTGCGGCACGCCGGAAGCGCACCGGGCACTCCGGTCCGCGTGTTCTCGTTGGAGAAGGCCGGGCTCTACGGGATCAGCGACCTCCCCGGCGAGCACACCGCGGACGACCTCACCCTGCTGGCGCTGGAACTCAACGGTGAAGTGCTCGACGCCGACCACGGCTTCCCATGCCGGATCATCGCCCCGAACCGGCCGGGCGTCCTGCAGACGAAATGGGTCACCCGGTTGGTGACGCTGTGAAGACGTTGCGGCTGTTGCTGTTCCTGCCCGGCCTCGCCGCGCTCGCGTGGGGCGCGGTGCTGTTCTCCGAGTACGCGTTCCCGCTGCGCCCGGACGTCTTCGGGACGCTCGGGTGGCTCGTCGGCGGCCCGCTCGCGCACGACCTGCTGATCGCGCCGCTGGTCGGTGCCGTGGGCTTCACGCTGAGCAGGTTCCTCCGGGAACGCTGGAAGACGCCGGTCAAGACGGGCGCGGTGCTCACCGGAGTGCTGACGCTGCTCGCGTTCCCGTTGCTGTGGCGGCCTTTCGGCGGCGCCCGGAACCCGGGCCTGCACGACGCCGACACCGTCACCGGCCTGCTCGTCACCTTGGCGGTCGTCTGGCTCGGCGTGCTCGTGGCCGCGCTGATCCGGCGGAAGGCGAACTAGCCGATCAAGCGCCGCGACCGTGTTGCGAAAGCCACTTTCGCAACGTTGAAGGTTGCGAAAGTGGCTTTCGCAACCCCTCCCGGTTCGGGCGGCGCGAGCTTGGCCCCTTACGAAAAGAGCCACGCGCGACCGGGATTGGCAGCCGGCCGCGCGTGGCTTCTTTGGGTCCGGCCCGCTGGGGGTTCGAGCCGGAGCTGGTCTCGGCCGCGCACTGCGGCCGAGCGTCTCTGGAAGGGCTAGTTCGGGGTGACGGGCTGCCCGCCGAGGGTCACCTCGATGACCTTGTCCCCGCTGAGCGTGAACTTCACCTTGTCGTTCGGCGCCCGGGTGCGGATCTCGGCGACGAGGGCGTCCGCGTTGGGGATCGAGCGGTCGTCCAGCTTCGTCACGACGTCACCGGATTTGAGGCCCGCCTTCTCCGCCGGGCTGCCCGGCGAGATCTCACCGAGCTGCGCCCCGCCCGCCGGCGCCGTCTGCACGCGTGCGCCGATGAAGGTCTGCGTCGCCTGTCCGGTGTTGATGATGTCGTCGGCCGTGCGGCGCGCCTGGTCGATCGGGATCGCGAAACCGATGCCGACGTTGCCGCCGCTCTCGCCGCCCTGGCCCTGCGCGGACTTCGGGCTGTAGATCGCCGAGTTGATGCCGATGACCTGGCCGGCCATGTTCGCGAGCGGGCCGCCGGAGTTGCCGGGGTTGATCGCCGCGTCGGTCTGCACCGCCGACATCACCGTGGTCTGGTCGCCGTTGCCACCGGCGCTCACCGGCCGGTTCAGCGCGCTGACGATGCCCGAGGTGACCGTGCCCGTCAGTTCGAACGGCGAGCCGATGGCGACCACCGGCTGCCCGACGCGCAGGTCGTCGGAGCGGCCGAGTTCCACCGGGGTCAGACCGCTGACGCCGCTGACCTTCACCACGGCGATATCGGTCGTCGGGTCACGGCCGACGACGGTCGCCGTGCCCTTCTTGCCGTCCTGGAACACCGCCTGGATCTGCCCGCCACCGGCGGCGACCTCGACGACGTGGTTGTTGGTCAGCACGTAGCCGTCGGTGCTGAGCACGAAGCCGGAGCCCTCACCCGCACCCGATCGCCCGGACACCTGGAGCTCGACGACGCTCGGCGACAGCTTCTGCGCCACCGATTCGACGGAACCGGCGGGCAGATTGCCCGTCTGCTGGGCCGGCTTCGGCGCGTCGAGCGCGTTCACGGAGGAGCCGCCGGACGCGTCACCGGTCAGGTAGCCGACCGTGCCGCCCGCGACGCCGCCGACGACCAGCGCGATCGCCGCGACACCGGCGAGCAGCTTGCCCGGCGTGGACTTCTGCGCCTGCCGCTGCTGCGGGACCGCGTACATCGACGGCCCCGGCTGGGTGAACGGCGTCTGCTGGCCGGGGATCTGGTGTCCCTGGGTGTACTGGCCCTGGGCGTGGTGCTCCTGAGCGGGCGCCTGCTGGGTCTGCGTCTGCGACTGGGGAGCCCACGGGTTGTAAGCCTGCTGCGCTCCGGTGTGCGGAGTGGCATGGCCGCCGAGGCCGGTCGCGTCAGGCTGCTGCGGCGCGGGCTGGGCCGCCCAGCTCGCGCTCTGCTCCGCGTCCGGCTGAGCGCCGGCGGGCCGCGCCTTCTCGGCGTCCTGGCCGCTGGGGTCGTTCTCGGTCATGTCTTCACCTTGCGGGATGGTCCTGAGAAGTTCCTGAGCCAAAGCTGTGCATCGCACATGAGTATGGCGCCCCCGGCCGTCGACTTCACGCTTCTTCGGCTTCTGCCGTTTCCGCCGTTTCGGCGATCATCAGCTCACCCGCCTGCTCGGTGAGGGTTTCCCTCGCCTTGTCGGACAAACCGTCGTCCGAGACGACGACGTCGGCCTCTTCGAGCCCGGCGATCGTGGAAATGCCGACGATGCCCCATTTGGTGTGGTCGGCCAGCACGACCAGCTTGCGGCCCGCTTCGACCAGCGCGCGGTCGGTCTCGGATTCGGTGAGGTTCGGCGTGGTGAACCCGGGCCCCTCGGCCATCCCGTGCACGCCGAGGAAGACGACGTCCAGGTGCAGCGATCGCAGGGTCTGCACGGCGACCGGCCCGACCAGCGCGTCCGACGGGGTGCGGACGCCGCCGGTGAGGACCACCGTGCGATCCGGCTGATTCACGCCGCGCAGCACGTCGGCGACCTGGATGGAGTTCGTGACGATCGTCAGGCCGGGGACGTCGTCGAGCGCCCTCGCCAGCGTCCACGTGGTGGTGCCCGCGGAGACGCCGATCGCGGTGCCCGGCCGGACCAGCCCGGCGGCGAGGGCGGCGATGGCCTCCTTCTGCGCGCGCTGGCGCACGGATTTGGCCTCGAATCCGGGCTCGTCGGTGCTCTTGCCGACGACGGAGGTGGCGCCGCCGTAGACCTTCTCGACCAGTCCGCGGCCGGCGAGCACGTCGAGGTCGCGGCGCACCGTCATATCGGAGACGCCGAGCCTCGCGACGAGATCGCTGACCCGGACCGCGCCGGTCCGGCGCGCCTCCTCGAGGATCACCGCCTGTCGTTGCCGCGCGAGCACGATGCCTCCGATGACTGCACTGGGCCAACTACACAAAATCCTACGCGATCAAACATGGCGCGACGAGCTGAGCCGCCTGCCACCATGAGGCCATGGCCAGGCTTCGCGACGTCGTCTTCGACTGCCGTCATCCCGCTTCGCTGGCGCGCTTCTGGGCATCCGTGCTCGACGGCTACGAAGTCGCACCCTATGACGAAGAAGAGCTTGATCGCCTTCGTTCACTGGGATTTTCGGGCCCGGAGGAAGATCCTTCGGTGCTGGTCGAGGCGGCGTCGGGACCGCGGCTCTTCTTCAATCTGGTTCCGGAACCCAAGATCACCAAGAACCGGGTGCATCTGGACCTGAGGGGAGACAGCGTCGAACGGCTCGTCGCCCTGGGCGCACGGGTACTGGCGCGTCCCGAAGACGGATTGGTCATGCTCGCGGATCCGGAAGGGAACGAGTTCTGTCTCGTTACTCCTTGACGCCCTCGATCGGAACGCCGCGGAAGCTCAGCACGAAAAGCGAGACGGCGCCGAAGAACAACGCGATGTCGGCGACGTTCCCGACGAACCAGCCGTTGTAGTCGATGAAGTCGACGACATGGCCGCGCGCGAAGCCGGGCTCGCGGAACAGTCGGTCGCCCAGATGCGTCGTGGCGCCGCCGAGCAGCAGCCCGAGCGAGATCGCCCAGCCCGCCGAACGGACCTTGCGGGAGATCCACAGCAGCGCGACCACCGCGGCCGCCGCCAGGATCGCGAAGACCCAGGTGGAGTTCGCGCCCAGCGAGAACGCCGCGCCCGGGTTGTAGAGCAGCCGGAACCGGATGAAGTCGCCGATCACCGGGATCGGCGCCTGTCCGGTGAGGGCGTCGACGGCCCACCATTTGGTCAGCTGGTCGGCGGCCAGCAGCACCGCGGCCACCAGCAGTGTCCACAGCAGACGGCGGGGCGGCGGCTCAGGCGCGTTCTCGGTGCTCATCACCCGTCAGCGTAATCACCCGTCAGGCGGGAGCTCCCGGGAGCCGCAAGGTCATCAGCGCGCCACCGGTGGACGCGCGGCCCGCGTAGACGTCGCCGCCGTGCCGCTGCGCCGCGTGCTGGACGATGGCGAGGCCGAGCCCGGAACCAGGCAACGTCCGCGCCTCCGATGAGCGGTAGAAGCGGTCGAACACCTTCGGCAGGTCCTCGTCGGCGATCCCCGGCCCGGAGTCTTCGACTTCGAGCACCGCGGTGCCGTCGCCGACCGGGTACAGCCGGACCCCGACCGTCGTTCCTTCCGGCGAGAACTTCACCGCGTTGTCCAGCAGGTTCAGCACCGCGCGCTCCAGCGCACTCGTGTCACCGGTCAGCACCCACGGCTGTAGCGAGACGTCGAACTCGATCTCGCCCGCGCGGCGGCGCGCCCTGTCCAGCGCGCGCTCGACGACGTCGACCATCTCGACCCGTTCGTGCTCGATCCGCGGCTCGTCCTGGCGTGCCAGCTCGACGAGGTCGCCGATCAGCTGGGTCAGCTCGTCGAGCTGGCCGCGGATGTCGGCCTCGATGTCGCTGCGGTCCTCGTCGGACAGCGTCCGCGCGCCCGGCCTGCTCGCGGAAAGGAGAAGTTCCAGGTTGGTGCGAAGCGACGTCAGCGGGGTGCGGAGTTCGTGGCCCGCGTCGGCGACGAGTTGCCGTTGCCGTTCCTGCGATTCGGCGACCGTGCCCAGCATCGTGTTGAAACTCTGGGTGAGGCGGGCGAGTTCGTCGTCGCCGCTGACCGGGATCGGCCGCAGATCACCCGTGGTGGCGACGCGTTCCGCCGCCGACGTGAGTCTGTCGACCGGCCGCAGGCCCGCTCTCGCGACGGCCGTTCCCGCGGCCGCGGCGACCAGGATCCCGGCGCCGCCGATCAGGAACAGGACCACGGAAAGCTCGTTCAGGGTGCGCTTCGTCGGCCCGAGCGACTGGGCGAGCACCATCGCCTGGCCGTCCCCCTGCGGAAGGGCGACGACGCGGCTGTCGGTCTTCGGGTCGGTGCGCAAGGAGAACGGCGACTCCCCGGTGGCGACCGCGATCTCGTCCGCGCCGTACGGCGGACGGCTGCCGGACTGCGGGAAGGTCAGCCGGATCTTTTCCCCGACCGTCAGCTGCCCGATCTGCAGGTCCGCGCTGGCCAGGAAGGCGCCCGGCACCTGCTGCAGCTCGGTCTGGACCTGGGGCGAATCGACCGCGGCCTGCGCGCGGGCGAGCAGGTTGTCGTCCACCTGCTGGTAGAGGTTGTCCTTCACGACGAGATACGCGCCGAGCGACACCAGCGCCACCGCGCCCGCCACCGAAGCGGCCGCGAGCAGCGTCACCCGGCCGCGGAGCGAGAAGCGCCGCGTGCTCCAGCGGTCGCCGCGCGGATCCTTTTCGGACACGTCGACGACCGGGACCGGTTCGGTCACGGCGGGGTTTCCCTCAGCACGTAGCCCACTCCCCGCACCGTGTGGATCAGCCTCGGTTCGTTCCCAGCCTCGGTCTTTCGGCGCAAATAGCCGACGTAGACCTCCAGCGCGTTGCCCGACGTCGGGAAGTCGTATCCCCACACTTCCTCCAGGATCCGGCTGCGGGTCAGAACGTGCTTCGGGTAGGAGAGGAACAGCTCCAGCAGGGCGAATTCGGTCCTCGTGAGACTGATCTCCCGCCCCGCCCGGCGCACCTCGCGCGTCCCCGGGTCCAAGGTGAGGTCCGCGAACGAGAGGACCTCGGCGTTCTGTCCGGCCTGCGGATCCGGGATCGCCCGGCGCAGAAGCGCGCGAAGGCGCGCGAGAAGCTCTTCGAGCGCGAAGGGCTTCGGCAGGTAGTCGTCGGCGCCGGCGTCGAGACCGGACACCCGGTCGGAGACGGTGTCCCGCGCGGTGAGCACGAGAATCGGCAGGTCGTCCCCCGTGCTTCGCAGCCTGCGGGCGACCTCGAGGCCGTCGAGCCGCGGCATCATCACGTCGAGGACCATCGCGTCGGGTCTGTTGGCGATGATCGCTTCCAAGGCCTGTGCGCCGTCCCCGGCCAGCTCCACCTGGTACCCATTGAACTCAAGGGATCGCCTGAGTGATTCACGGACGGCCCTGTCGTCGTCCACCACGAGGATGCGCATGGCGACAGTCTTACGCAGAGTGCTGAGACTCGCCTAAGAACACACACAGAACCAACAAAGGAAATCCGGCGATCCGGAAGACGTTTCAGCCGGTCTCGGGCCCTTTTGCAACGGGTGCGTTCCATCTCCGCCACAAAGCGAGCATCCGGACCCCCACCACGGCGGCGGCTGCTGCCAGCGTCACCACACCCGGTGGCAGTCGCAGAGCGTGACCGATCACGACGAGCACGGCCCCCGCGAGCGCCGCGACCGCGTAGATCTCCTTCCGCAGCACGAGCGGGATTTCCCGCAGGAGAAGGTCACGCACAGCGCCGCCGCCGATACCCGTCGTCATGCCGATCAGGCACGCCGCGTAGGGAGTGGCGCCCGCGTTCAACGCGATGGTGGTCCCCGCCGTCGCGAACACCCCGAGCCCGAGCGCGTCGGCCAGCAGCACGGCGCGCCGCAGCTTCGCGATCTGCGGATGGAAGACGAACACGACCAGCGCCGTCCCGCCACAGACCGCGAGATACGGCCACGTCCGCAGGGTGGTGGGCGGCGTGATCCCGAGCAGGACGTCACGGATGACCCCGCCGCCGAGCGCGGTCGTCAACCCGACGACGACCACCCCGAAGACGTCCAACCTGGCCCGCACCGCCGCGAGCGCCCCCGAAGCCGCGAACGCGATCAAACCGAGGAACTCGAGCGCGGTGAGGATCATTACTGGTCGAGCAGGCCACCGCGGTAGGCCAGCAGCGCGGCCTGCACCCGGTTCGCCGCGCCGATCTTGGACAGGACGGCCGAGACGTAGCCCTTGACCGTGGCCTCGGACAGGTGAAGGCGTCCGCCGATCTCCGCGTTGGACAGCCCCTGCCCGATCAGCCCGACGACCTCACGCTCCCGCTCGGACAGCGACGCGAGCAGCTTGCGCGCCGGCTGCGCGGCCCGCTGCTCGTCCCGGTGCGACTGGACCATGCGCGCCGCGACCCCCGGGTCGAGCACCGCGCCACCCCTGGCGAGATCCCTCACCGCCCGGAGGAGCGCCGCCGGGTCGATGTCCTTCAGCAAGAAGCCGTTCGCCCCGAGCCTGAGCGCGAGACTGACGTAGTCGTCGATGTCGAACGTGGTCAACATCGCCACGGTCGGCGGATCCGGCAGGGCGAGGATGGCCCTCAGCGCGCGAATGCCGTCGTCGGGCGCCCGCATCTTGATGTCGAGCAACGCGACGTCAGGGTGGTACCGCCGGGCGACCTCGACCGCTGATCTCCCGTCGCTCGCCTCGCCCACGATCTCGATATCGGCAGCGCCCGACATCATGGCCCGCAGGCCCGAACGGACCAGTTCCTCGTCGTCGGCGAACATGAGCTTGATCAACGAAGCCCTCCGGCAGCCGGGGGAGCGGCGTCTCGCGTCCCGTTAACGAAGATTACCTACTGTTGTTCAGGGTTTCGAAACCAGACACGTACGAGTGACCCGCATGGGTCATCTGTGTCGATCTAGGCGTCGATTCAGACCCTGGTTTGCCGGGCCTGAGTGTCGCTGCTCCTGGGTGGATCCGCAGGTCGAGTGTCACTAGACGGCCACTGTCGCTGTCCGGCCGCACGCCGTGTTGGCCTGCCGCGCAACCGCCGTTCGGGGCATTCGGGGCTTTCACCGGGCCGGCCGCTTGCTCCGCCCGGGTGCGACTTGCGACCTCGCGCTCGGGCGGCTCGCGTCACCCGGTAGGCTGCGCCTGGCAGTACATGCCCTCGTAGCTCAGGGGATAGAGCACCGCTCTCCTAAAGCGGGTGTCGCAGGTTCGAATCCTGCCGGGGGCACACTCTCCAGCGACCCTATGTTCGAGCTGCACGTTCCGTTTCAGCAGCGCGCCAAGACTGCGACAGCTTAGGCTTGGCCCCGTTCGGACTTGGGCACAATCTTCGGTTCAGGGACCGTAGCCATCATTTGCGGCAGGAACGCCAGACAGACGGCGATACTTCTTGGTCATGGAATCGCCTTTTCACTGGCCGCGCCTCAGGATGCGACCGTGAAGCAGCGCAAGCGAGTCGATCACGTCGCGGCCGCACGACCTGTCAGCCACTTCGCGTATCTATGCCGCTCAGCGGCCCGTCGGCAACCGTTGGCATCACGTCAAGTGGCCAAGCTACGGGTCAAGCTCCTAGACCATACGGGGTCGACCGTTGAAGCAATCTCTTGATCACGTCAACAACGCGTAAACTCCGGCTCATGGCGCCATCCGTATCGATCCCGGAGAAGACGCTGGAGCACTGGGCGAGCCAGTACGTGACGTACCGCTACCGCTCGAAGGCCGCTCTTTGGTGGCCTGCCCGTGGAGAAGACCTCGATGTCCGCTGGTTACCAACGAAACCCGGGAAGGTCGTGCAGCTAGAACTGAAGACAACGACCATCGTTGGGGCAGGTCTCCACGACGTCCTCATTGATCTCGGGCAACTCTGGGAATATTGTCAACGTCCGCTCGGACTTCAGCCCTTCTACGTATTCCCATCGCCTCACTGGGACGGAGAGCTAAATGCCGCAGCGAAAGCGAACGGCCACCCGGTCACCGAACTAGCATTCGCCCGCAGCGGATCAGGCTGGTGGTTCGCAGACTGGATGGTTGTCCTGACAACAGCGCAGGTCGCTGACACACTTAGGCCTGAGCTGACTGCCCACAGCTCAAGCACTCGGGGTAAGCGGAAGCGGCTCGTCCAATTCAACCTGAACCATTCTCCGACAACGCTCACTTGGGGCGCAGGAGGAGCGACACCACCCGATGTCACCCGGTGGCGTGACTTCTGGTCGAGGCTCGAGCTGTGCGGCCGACCCGAATGGCCACAAATGATCGTGCTCCCCGCTTACTTAACCCAAAATCTTGAGACGATCCCGCGTCCGCGAATCATTGAGTTACTCAGCGTGGCGCGAGACATGATGCAGGCTGAGCGCGGTCATTACGACGAGTTCGTAACCCTGATGCCCGACGTGAGCGGGCTTTACCAAATCGTTCATGGCCTTGCCGCCAACCACAGCGATCCCGAAAACGCCCCGGCTAGCCAGGTCGATGACCACCGGCAAGTGGTGTTCCTTGATGCGCGAGCACTGCTACGTACAACGTGAAGCGGGTGGACGGGATCCTCGATACCCCGTGCGCCAGTTCCACCGACCGGCCGCCGAGCAGGAGGTTCAAGTTTGCACGCTGGCGCGTTAGGTAGTTCTCCAGCATGAGCGATCCCAACCTTGGGGCGGCTTGTACTCAACGACACCGTCCGACCACGCCGGGTTTGACGCTGCCTAGGTCGCCAGACTCCGTATGCCTCGATCCACTCGACACACTCGGCCGGCGGAAAGGACAGTTCCAGGATCAGAATGCGCTGGCGCGACCGGCTGCGGGCGCACACCGCGACGATCTAATCGTCGGGCAGATCGCTCCGGTTAACCGTAACCTCGACCCCCGATCACCTCGGTACGGAACGGCGTGGTGCGATCGTTCTTCAGCATGGTGTACAAGCCAATGATGTACTCGCTGTCGTTGTGACGATCAAGGTTGACACACGACACCCGCCGAGGCTCTGGAGCTGGCCGCGACGCTGACCGCCGCCGACATGGCGGAGCGGCAAGCTGCACCGCAGGCGGCCGCAAAAGCGTGCTGACCAGGCGACCTGAGGGGCTCAATCGGAACTGTCGGTGCCCTCCCCATAATAGGATCGTGACCGCCTACCAGGAGCCCCAGCCGTTCGCGCACCTCAGCGCGCCGAACGCCGCGCTTTATCGCGACGTCCTGTTGACGTTCGCGCGGGCGAGGGACCGGTTCATCGTGCACATGCGCCCCGAGGACGTCACGACGGACTTGAACCGGCCGGGCGACATCGATCAGGTCGCGGACGCGCTGGACAAGCTGGTCGACTGGGGCAACTTGCGTGCCGATCCGGACACGAGCCGGGTGACCAGTGTCGCCGACTTCCATCGCGCTCGCTATCTCTACCAGCTCACTGCGGCCGGCCAGGCCGCCGAAGAGGCACTCGCGGTTTATGACCAGGCGCTGGGCCGCCGTGGGTCGCTGCAGTCGGTGGCGCTGGAGGACATCGCGGCGCAACTGCGGGCGCTCGTGGAGCTGGCCGGGGCCCGGGAGTTCGATCCGGCGAAGGTGCATCTGCTGCTGCTCGCGCTCGCCGAGCGATTCACCGGTTTGGCCGACAACGCGCAGGCGTTCATGGCGTCACTGCGCCGGGTCATCGATTTCGCCGATGGGGACGTGGAGGCGTTCGTCGCGTACAAGCAACGGTTGATCGACTACGTCAACCGGTTCATCGCGGATCTCGCGAACCGGGGCGCGGAGATCGCCACGTTGCTCGGCCGGATCGAGGAAGCCGGTGTGGAAGAACTGCTCATGGTAGCCGCGAAGCGCGAGGCGGCGGATGTCGCGCCGGACGATCACGAGAACGCGGCCGCCATCGAGAATTGCCATGACAGTTGGCGAAATCGCTGGCGGGGGCTGCACGACTGGTTCGTCTCGGCCGATTCTCGTCATCAGTCGCAGGCTCGGCTGCTCCGTGGCGCCGCTGTCACGGCGATCACCCAGCTCATCGACACGGTGGCCGCGCTCAACGAGCGTCGCTCCGGACGTTCCGATCGGTCGGCTGATTTCCGTACCTTGGCACGGTGGTTCGCCGAGGCCCCGGACGATGGCGCGGCGCACCGGCTGTGGCGGACGGCTTTCGGGCTCAGTTCCGCGAGGCACCTCACTGTCGACCACGAAACCGTTGCCGCGTGGGAAGAAGCGCAGCCCGCCCCGAATACTGCGTGGCGGGACGCGCCCGGGGTGCACATCAGCCCGCAACTGCGCAAAACGGGATCCTACGAGCGACGCGGCCAGCCCAACCGAGTCGCGGACCGTGCGGAGCAGCGACGGATTCTCGCCGAGCAGGCGGCTTTCGAATCCGAGCAGGTCGCCGAGGCGCGAGAGCGGTTGGCGACGCCAGGGCCGACCCGGCTGTCGGCGCTCGGCGAACTCGACGCTCGGGCGTTCCGGCTCTTCCTCGGCCTTCTCGGCGACGCGCTCTCGGCCCGTGCCCCTGGTGACCACGAAGTCCGCACCACCACCAGTGACGGCACGATGGAGATCCGGCTCACTCTCGTGCGTGGCGGCGGAACGGTGCGAATCGACACTGAGGACGGTGTGCTGAGCGGGCCTGAGCACCTGATCGAGATCATCGACCTGGTCGGCCGTGGCCGAGTGGAAGCGATCGCGTGATCACGCCCGTCGATGAAAGCGTTGCCCAGAAACGGAAAGCCCTGCGGGCACTGCTCACCAAACCGTTGCTGACAGCGAGCGCGGACGACGAGATTCTGCGCTTGGTCAGGCGCCACGCGGCGGAGCTGCGTGATTGGTTCTCCCTTGAGACGGGATGGCGGCTGACGGTCGGCGCCGAATCCGCGCGGCTGTTCAAAACCGCGCCGACGTTGACCGACCAGACCCATCCGGCGCGGGACGGTAAAGGCAAACCGCCGTTCGGCCGCCGCAGGTACGTCCTGCTCTGCTTGGCACTGGTCGTCTTGGAGCGCGCCGACGCGCAGATCACCCTCGGCCGCCTCGCCGAAGGCGTGCTCGCCGCCGCGGGTGAACCCGAGCTCGTCGACGCGGGCGTGTCGTTCACGCTGAGCAGGCGCGATGAACGTTCGGATCTCGTCGCCGCGGTCCGATTGCTGCTCACCTGGGGTGTGCTCGAGCGTGTCGCCGGCGAGGAAGACGCCTACCTGAGCGACAACGGGGACGTCCTCTACGACGTACAGCGCCGAGTGCTGGCTGCCCTCCTGACCAGTGGCCGCGGCCCTTCGACGATCAGCGCCATCGATTTCGAAACCAGGCTGGAAGAGCTCGCCCACGAGCCCGTCGCCGACACCGACGACCTGCGCAATCGAGCCTTACGCCACCGGCTCACTCGCCGCCTGCTCGACGATCCGGTGGTCTACTACGACGAGCTGCCCGATGACGAACGCGCGTACCTGACCGGGCAGCGGCACGCGATCACGCACCGGATCGAGGAGGCCACGGGACTGGTCGCCGAAGTCCGCGCGGAGGGCATCGCCATGGTCGACCCCGACGACGAACTGACCGACGTGCGCATGCCGGAGCAGCGCACCGATGGCCACGCCACCTTGCTCGTCGCCGAGTATCTCGCGGCACGGACCGGACCGGTGCCGATCGAGCGGATGCTGGCGTATGTTCGGAAAATCGCCCGTGAGCACGCCACCTACTGGCGCCGCGGAGTCACCGAAGAAGGCGCTGACGAGGAACTCCTCGCCATCGCGCTGCACAAGCTGCGCGCGCTGCGGCTCGTCGAGGATTTCGAAGGGAATCCGCCGATGGTGCGTGCGCTGCCCGCGATCGGCCGTTACCGGCTCGACGCGCCCACCATTCGGGAGAGGAGGACCGGGAAATGACTTTGCCCGTCCCGAACCGGGCCCGCTGGCAACCACTTCGCGCCGGCCTGGTCGACCTGTTCTACTACGACCTCGAAGAGTTCCATTTTCACGACGGCCGCTTGTTGCTGCGCGGCAACAACGGAACCGGCAAGTCCAAGGTGCTTGCGCTCACTCTGCCGTTCCTGCTCGACGGCGAATTGTCGGCGCACCGAGTGGAGCCGGACGGCGACCGCAACAAACGCATGGAATGGAATCTGCTGCTCGGCGGGAAACATCCGCACAAGGAACGCCTCGGCTACACCTGGCTGGAATTCGGCCGCACCCTTCCCGACGGGAGCACCGAGTACCGCACGATCGGCTGCGGCCTCAAAGCCGTCGCCGGACGCGGTATCGCCAGGCACTGGTTCTTCGTCACCGACCAGCGCGTCGGCCGGGACCTCTCCCTGGTGAGCCCGACCAGGGTGGCGTTGACCAGGGAGAAACTCAAGGACGCGGTCGACGGGCACGGCCTGGTGTACGACACCGCGTCGGAATACCGGCGGGCGGTGGACGAGGCACTGTTCGGGCTGGGGACACACCGCTACGAAGCCTTGGTCAATCTTCTGATCCAGCTACGGCAACCGCAGCTGTCGAAGAAGCCGGACGAGAAACTGCTGTCCCGAGCGCTCACCGAAGCGCTCCCGCCGCTCGACCCTGCCTTGGTGGCCACGGTCGCGGAAGCATTTCGTGGACTGGACGAGGAACGGGAGACGTTACGCGCACTCGCCGAAGCCAAGACGGCGGCGGAACAGTTCCTCACCCATTACCGGCGTTATTCCAGGATCGCGGCCAAACGTCGTGCGGCACCGGTCCGGCACAGCCACAGCAGGTACGAACAGCTCGGCCGTGAGCTGGGTGAAGCCGAGACCGCTTACGAAAAGGCGACGCTGGCACTCGAAGGAACACAACGGTCGCTCGCCGAGTTGGCGACCGCGAAAATCCGGCTGGAGGCACGCCGCACCGCGTTGCAGAGCAGTCCGGAAATGCGGGACGCCGAAAACCTGAAAAGGGTGGGGGAAGAGGCCGAGAAGCTCTCGAGATTCGCCACGGAGCGGGAACGCGACCTGACCTCGGCCGTCGACAACCTGCGACGCCGTGAAGAGCAAGCCGAAACCGCACGGCGAACGACCGAAGCCGACTCGGAAATTCTGGCGCGAGTCAAGGACATCGCGCGCGAGGCCGCCGAGGCCGCGTATGTGGCCGAGGGACATGCCGCTGTCGTCGCTGACGAAGACGAGCGAGCCGGGCAGGCTCTCATCGAACGGCAGAGCAAGGCTGTCGAGCAGCTGCAACGGTTGCTCGACGCCGCGACACAGGCCGAGGCCGCGTTGCGTTCCGCACGCGCGATCGTGGATCGGATCACCGCCGAGCAGCAGGACGCCGCCGAGCGGATCACAGCGGCCGAGGAGAGTGTCGCCGGGCATGGTGCGGCGCTCGTTGCCTCCTACCGCTCATACCTGGCCGCGACCGACCAATTCATCCTGTCCGATATGGACGGCCTGCTCGACTCGCTGGACTCGTGGACCGAAACACTGTCCGGTACCAACCCCGCGGCGTCGGCCGTGGAAGAAGCCGTGCTGCGGGCGACCTCCGAACTCGGTCGCAGGCAAGCCACCCTCGACGCCGAGCGAGCGGCGGCGGGAAACGAGCGGCGAGCGATCGTCGCCGAGATCGCCCGGCTCGAGGCGGGTGGTCACGACGCTCCGCCGAGGCCGTACACCCGTGACGAAGAGGCACGTGCGACGCTCCCCGGCGCTCCGCTGTGGAAGGTCGTGGACTTCGTGCCCGGTGTCAGCGCGGAGCATCGGGCCGGACTCGAAGCGGCTTTGGAGGCCGCTGGCATCCTCGACGCTTGGGTGACCCCAGACGGTGAACTGCACAGCACGCTGACCGGCGACGTGGTCGTCAAGCCGGGCGACGCCGCGCCGTCGGGCGGCCTCACCGCCTTGCTCGCGCCGGCGGTGGACCGGGCCGATCCGCAGGCGGCGGCCCTGGATGACGACGTGGTCGCATCGGTCTTGCTCGCGATCGGTCTCGGTCCCGGTGCGGGCACTTGGGTCGCGGTGGACGGCAAGTTCGCCGTCGGCGTGTTGAGCGGGGTGTGGCACAAGGACACCGCCGGTTACCTGGGCGAGGGCGCGCGCGAAGCCGCGCGCAGGGAACGCGTCCGTCGGCTGCGAGATGAGAGCGCCCAGCTGGACCGGCGCCTCGCCGAGTTGGCGGACGCCGCCGAAAGCCTGGTGGCCCAGCGTGCCGCCCTCACCGCGGAACATCGGGCTCAACCGAAGGACAACGATCTCCGCGAAGCTCATGTCATGCTCGCCGAGGAACATAAGTCGAAACGCCGGATCGACGCCCGCCTCGGCGAAGCGGTCACCGTTTCCGGCGAGTGCGTCGACGCGGCCGAGCGAGCTCGCGGAACGGTCATCGAGTTCGCCGGAGATGTCGGTCTGCCAACGGATCCCGACGAAGTGGCCCGAGTTCGCAAGGCCGTTGGTGACTACCGGGTCGCCCTGGCCGGGCTTTGGCCCGCGGCGCGGGCGCTGGCTCGGGCACGGGCCGGATCAGCCAAGGCCGAAGACGAACTTCGAGCCGCCGCCGAACACCATGGCGAAGCACAGGAATCGGCCGCGGAGGCCCGCGCCGACGCCGAGGTCGTGGTGGAACGTCATCGGGTACTGGTCGAGACCGCGGGCGCGGGAGTCGATGAGCTCTATCGGAAGCTCGCCGTGGTCGGTATGGAACTGGACGAGCGGGAGGCCCGCGAGAACCAGGTGCGAAAAGACGAGCAGGAGGTGCGCGAAGAGCGGGGTAACGCCAACGGGCGGCGCGAGACACTTCGAGGTTCGATCTCGATCGCCGTGGCCGAACGTGACCAGGCCATCAATGAGCTGCGGGCCTTCGCAGCGACGCGACTGTTGACAACGGCAGTTCCTGAAGTGGAGTTCCCCGATCCCGGCAAGGAGTGGGCGCCCAACCCGGCTGTCGCCCTCGCGCGGGCCATCAACGCTTCGCTGGACGGCGTGGACGACGCGGACCGGCCTTGGGAACTGGTGCAGCAGAAGGTGTCGGCTGAGCACAAACTGCTGACCGACGCGCTGTCCAGGCACGGCCATTCGGTCGGCATGACCGTTCGGGACGGGATCATCGTCGTCGATGTGCTGTTCCAAGGCCGAACCCAGGACATTCCGACGCTGGTGGCCGCTTTGGAAGTGGAGAACGAGCAGCGAGCGAACCTGCTTTCGGCCAAGGAACGTGAAATTCTCGAGAACCACCTCATCAACGAAGTGGCGGGCACGCTGCAAGAGTTGATCGGCAACGCCGAGGATCAGGTTCGGTCCATCAACACCGATCTGGAGGCCCGGCCAACCTCGACCGGAATGCGCCTGCGGTTGCAGTGGCGTACTTCGCGAACGGCGCCAGCCGGGCTCGACCGGGTGCGGGACCGGTTGTTACGGCAGACCGCCGACGCCTGGAGTGCGGAAGACCGGACCGCCGTCGGCGGGTTCCTGCAGGAGCAGATCAACCGCGAGCACGCCGAAGACGCGGCCGGCGGCTGGGTCGAACAGTTGACCCGTGCGCTGGACTACCGGTCCTGGCACGACTTCGCGATCCAGCGCTACCAGGACGGCCAATGGCGGTCGGCGACCGGGCCGGCGTCCGGCGGTGAACGGGTGCTCGCCGCGTCGGTTCCGCTCTTCGCCGCGGCCTCCTCGTTCTACTCGTCTTCGGCCAATCCTCATACCCCGCGTCTGGTCGCGCTCGATGAAGCGTTCGCCGGGGTCGACGACGACTCACGGGCCAAGTGCCTCGGCCTGCTCGCCGCGTTCGACCTCGACGTCGTGATGACCAGCGAGCGCGAGTGGGGTTGTTATCCGCAGGTGCCGGGGCTGGCCATCGCCCAGCTCGCCCGGCGCGACGGTATCGACGCGGTATTGGTGACCCCGTGGCGTTGGGACGGCCGCGAACGTGTTCAGGAAGAACGGCCGCTCCCCTACGTGCCGAGCGCTTGATGGCCGATCTTGTTCGCCTCCGCAGGCTTCTGGGTGGTGAAGAGACCTCTTGGCTGCTTGACCGTTTGCGCCGTCGGATGGTCGCCGGCAGGCCGTTGAGCGGAGTCGTCACTCTCGGCTCGGCGACACATGACCAGCGCAGGGCCATCGAACGACTGCTTGGGCGGCGGGCCGGGGCCGGTGCCTCTCTGAGCGTTTCTCTCGACGAAGTCGACGCGGTGCTTCGTCGCAGCGGTTCGGCCCCGGATGGGCTGGCCGACGTGACGAGGCTGTTGATCGGAACCGTGCCGTCCCGATCAACCGAGGCCGCAGCCTGGTCGGCGGCCTTCAGCCCCCTGGACGAACTGATCGCACGACGTCCCTTGCTGGCGACGTGGCGGGCGTGGTTGGACTCCACCGGCATGGTCCGGAGGCTGGCTTCCGATCCGGAGATCGCGTCGACGTTGATCACCGCGGCTGTCCGCGTTCTCGCCGAGTTGCCCTCGGAGGGCATCGCGCTGGGCCGGCTCGCGGCGGAAACCACGGGCGACGCGCACGGCTTGGATGATGGGTGCCCTTTGGCGACCATCGTCCTCTCGGCGGCCAGGGTCCTTCGCGGCAGCCCGCCGGCCGGAGACGGTACAGCGGGCGAACGCCGGACCTCCTGGGCGGCGGTCGGCGTACACCGTGACGAACTCTCCTCATCCGTGTTGTGCCTCGGTTTGCCAGGTGGCGCGGACACGGTGACCGGTCGCATGCTGGCGCTGGCGAAGGAATCCGGCGAACCGTGTGTCCTGACACTGCGTCAGTTGAGCGCAGCGCGGCTCGGCGTCGGAGCCGGGATGGTGTCGGTCTGCGAGAACCCGATCGTCCTCGCCTCGGCGGCCGACGAGCTGGGACCCGTCTGCCCTCCTCTTGTCTGCGTGAACGGCCAGCCCTCGGCTGCGGTGCTACGTCTACTCGATCTTCTCTCGATGGACGGCGCCGGTTTCAGGTATCACGGTGACTTCGACTGGGGCGGTATCCGGATCGGGAACACCCTGCGGGACCGGATTGCCTGGGAGCCCTGGCGTTTCGACGCTGAGGCGTACTCCTCGACGACTGTGGCAGGCGGTTCGCTGACAGGAAAGCCGGCCGACGCGACCTGGGATTCGGAACTACGGCCGGCCCTCGAGCGACGCGGAGTACGCATAGAGGAGGAACTCGTCCTCCCCGCCTTGCTGGACGACCTCCGCTAGGCCTCGTGGAAGTCGTCGAGGCGATGCGCTTCGGCTGAAGACTCCGTAGCGGCAAGCCAATGCGGGTAGGTGACATAGACCAGTTCCGTGTCTTCATCGGCCACGTAGACCACCTCGGCGCCAGAACGCAGGTAGATCACCTCGCCGGCCCGAGCAGTCACTGAGCCCGAAGGTCCCTCGACGGTGAAGGTGCCGGAAGTGATGACCAGAGCCTCGTCGTAGGTCATCTTCCACGGGTTCTTCTCACCCTTTCCGTAGCGAGCGAAGCCGACGGACATCGCCGCGCCGCTGTCTTGCGCGAGAACGTCGGCCAGGAAGATTTGCTGGTCGAGCCGTTGGAACCAGGTTGAAGCATCGTCGCTCGTGAAGTGTTCGACGGACATCCAAGTCTCCTTAAGTGGAACTTTCTCCACTTAGTTAACTGGAGAAAGTTCCACTTGTCCACCGGTTACGCTGGGCGAGTGCTTCCCATCGCAGGGGCCGGGACTCCAGAGCGGGCGGACGCGGCTCGCAACCGGCAGAAGATCGTCCGCGCGGCGGCCGAGCTCGTTGCGGCCAAAGGGATCGACGGGCTCGCGTTGGACGAGGTCGCGGCGGAGGCGGGCGTCGGGATCGGGACCGTGTATCGACGGTTCCCGGACAAGGGCGCGTTGGCGCAGGCGTTGCTCGACGAGAACGAGCGCGAGTTCCAGGAGGCGTTCATCAGCGGGCCGCCGCCACTCGGGCCGGGGGCGCCAGCAGCTCAAAGACTCAGGGCGTTCCTCGAAAATTACGTCGACAGGCTCGAGACACATGGCGAACTGTTGATGGTCGCGGAGACGGCGACGCCGATGGCGCGCTTCGTGACCGGCGCCTACCGGCTGCACCACAGTCATCTGGTCGCGTTGATCAGCGAGATCGAGCCGAATGCGGATGCGCATTTCCGGGCCGACGCGCTGCTCGCGCCACTGGCGGCCGCGCAGTACGTCTACCAGCGACAAAGCATGACACCGGAGCAGATCAAAGCGGGGTTGAGTGACCTGTGCCGGCTCGATGACTAGTGTCCTGGAAGTCTGAAAGGGGCTGCATGGATCTCGCGGTGAAGTCCGAACTGGTCGAGCAGGTGCGCGCGTTCACAGAATGGGTGGGCGCGGGGCGCAAACTCACCCAAACCGGGCGGCTTACCATGGCTGACGCCAGGGCACTGGTGCCGCTGCTGGGCACCGCAGACGTGCTCGACCGGGCCATCGGCGACCGCGTGTACAAAACCAGGTCGAGCGAGGAGCTGCCCAACCTGATGCTCGTCGTGGAGTGCGCCAAGGTGGCGCGACTGGTCCGCAAGACAGGCCAACGGCTGGTGCCGGTGAAGAAGAATCAGGCGCTTCTCGATGACCCACAGAAGTTGTGGCTCGCGTTGTTCACCGGATTCGACCAGCTGGGCGAGGCGTTCCTGCACTCGGGATTCGGCGAGTCACTGCTGCGCCCGGAGTTCGCGCACGGCAGCCGCGCCGCGTTGGCGGCGTTGTACAACACCGACGGTGCCGTCGGCATCGAGAGCTTGCGCGCGATCGTGTGGGATGTCGTCAGCGCGCCTTGGGTCTTGGACGATCTCACCGAACTGCAGTTCGAGATGTTGCGACGCTCGAATGACCGCGACACCAAGGAGACGCTCGAGGTCCTACAGCGATTGGGAGCGGTGACCCTCCGGGGTGAATCGGCTGAGCTGACCGAACTCGGCCGGTTCGGCATGCGGCGGCTCCTGGGGATGCCGGAAGCCGGTGATCCGATCTACCAGGTGAAAATCACTCTGCTGGAAATCGAAGGTCTTCCGGTGTGGCGGCGGGTGCTGGTTCCGGCGGCCATCCCGCTCGACCGGCTCCACGAGGTCATCCAGGCCGTAATGGGCTGGGATAACTATCACCTGCACTACTTCCTCGATGGGGAGACCTACTACGGCGAGGCCGAACCTGAACTGCAGTACCG
The DNA here is from genome assembly GCF_046548895.1 of Amycolatopsis sp. cmx-4-54. Taxonomy (NCBI): domain Bacteria; kingdom Bacillati; phylum Actinomycetota; class Actinomycetes; order Pseudonocardiales; family Pseudonocardiaceae; genus Amycolatopsis; species Amycolatopsis sp. cmx-4-54. The sequence goes on along the minus strand of NZ_JAEBEJ010000003.1, from coordinate 481,727 downwards.
CGACGAACGGAAAGTGCGGCTGGACGACTTGGTGAAGCCCGGCGGCCGCCTCTTGTACAACTACGACTTCGGCGACAGCTGGGACCACGAGATTCTCATCGAGGAAGCCACGGTCGCCACGGCCGATGGGCGTTATCCGCGGTGTGTCGCGGGCCAAGCGGCGTGCCCGCCGGAGGATGTCGGCGGCACCGGGGGTTACGCGAGGTTGATCCAGATCCTCGGCGATCCCGGCCACGAGGAACACCAGGACATAGTCGGCTGGCTCGGCATCGACGACCCTGGCCAGTTCGACGCCGCGCGCTTTGACCTCGACGAGACCAACCAGCGCCTCACCGCAAGGGCATAGGCATGCTCGACTTGGAGAAGTTCCACATCGGCGACATCGCGATGGCCCTGCAGGACCAGACCGACTACGAATACTTTCACCTGGTCGACCCACGGACCGGCGAGATGGGCCTGTGGACACAGGACGGCGGGATCGACGGCCGGAATCCGATCGACCTCGATGACGTGGACCTGGTGGTGATCGACCCCTTGCCGTCCGGTGTCTGGTACGAGGACATGGCCGACTTCGCGGCGGGTATCAGCGACGAACGGACCGGCCGACGGCTGGCGAATGCCCTCCGCGGCAAGGGAGCCTTCCGCCGTTTCAAAAACGAGTTACACGACGGATTCCCTGAACTCGTTTCCGTCTGGACCACCTTCAGCGACAACCGCGCACGTCGTCGCGCGGTGGACTGGCTCACCGACAACGGCCTTGTCGACGAAGGGACCGCTGACCGGTTCGCCGCGGAGCATCCGGATCCCGACCTGCCCTGAGGGAGCAGGCCGGGACACGATCAGCGCTCGCCGAGCTGCCATTCCGGCCGCACGTAGTGGCAGGTGTAGCCGTTCGGGATGCGCTCCAGGTAGTCCTGGTGCTCCGGTTCGGCCTCCCAGAAGTCACCGGCCTGGGTCACCTCGGTGACGACCTTGCCCGGCCACTTGCCGGAGGCGTCGACGTCCGCGATCGTCTGTTCGGCGACCTGCTTCTGCTTGTCGTCGGTGTAGAAGATCGCCGAGCGGTAGCTCGCGCCGATGTCGTTGCCCTGGCGGTCGCGGGTCGTCGGGTCGTGGATCTGGAAGAAGAACTCCAGGATCTGCCGATACGAGAGCCGCGCCGGGTCGAAGACGATCTCGATGCCTTCGGCGTGCGAGCCGTGGTTGCGGTAGGTCGCGTTCGGCACGTCGCCGCCGGTGTAGCCGACCCTGGTGGAGACGACCCCGGGGTGCCGGCGGAACAGGTCCTGCATACCCCAGAAGCAGCCGCCCGCGAGAACAGCCTTTTCCGTCACTGTTGATCTCCTTCGGTCGTTGACACCCAGTACAACGTGTCGCGCCGTCCCTGTCATCCCCGTCCAAGTGTGACGGAACGCTTACGTCCACCGTGCGTCTCACGTTAGGTGAAAACCCTGCTCGCGGTCCTCGCCCTCCTCCTGGCCGGCTGCGCGACGGCCCCACCGAGCCCGACACCCGAAGACGCGTTCCGGTTCGGCGGGATTTCGATGCCCGCCGGCGGCAAGGTGCTGGAGACGCAGCACGACCGGGGCATCGACTCGCGCTATGTGGTCGTCCTGACCCTGCCGGCGGAGGACGTGCCCAAGCTGCTCGAAGCGTCGAACTTCGCGCCCGGCGTCATGGAGGACGACCTGGTCGTGGACGGCCGCCGCGTGGTCCGCAAGGTGTCCGTCGACGGGACCACCGTGCGCCTTGAACTGTTCACGACGTAAGCACTCTGCGTGAAAAAGATGGGCCGTTCGGACTCGTCTGGGTGACCCCCTAACGTGTAGTTCCACGCACCAGCCGCCGGAGGACGCATGGATCCGATCCGTGTTCCGCCCGAGATGTTCCGTTTCACCGACGGCAGCAGATCCGGGCTCCCCCTGGCGATCCTGCACGCCTTCGGCGAGGCCAACGAGCGGCTCGAAACGGCGCTCGGGATCGACGACATCCGCACGAGGCTGCGGGAGGTCGGCTGGCTGGAGACGCTGGACGACGAAGACCTCGTCAAGGCGCTGGACCAGCTGAGGAGCCATGGCCACCTCGACGTCGTCCAGAGCCACGCGGGCGACTACCGGACGGCGTCGGAGTACGAGCGCCACAACCTCCAGTACTCGCTCACCCGGCAGGGCGAAGCGGCGTACGCGGGGGTGGTCCGCGCGAACGAGGTGCTCAACGCGTCCGGGGCGCTCCAGACGGCGACGCTCGAGGCGCTGGGTGAGCGGCTCGGCGAGCTCGCGAAGCAGCTCGAAGACGGCACGGACCGGCGCGTGTTCAGCACGCTCATCGAAGTCGAGAGCCACCTCGAAGCGTTCCGCGACAACACCAAGCGCTTCAACGGCGACCTCCAGCGCCTCCTGCACGCCGAAGCCGACCTCGCGACGTTCCACGAGGTCAAGGCGGCCACGGTCACGTATCTGCAGGAGTTCCTGAACGACCTGGAACATCACACGCACACGATCGCCACGCGGATCAAGGAGATCGACGACCACGGTGTCGAGCGGGTCCACCGGCGGGCGCTCAACGGAGCGGCGCTGCCGAACCCCGACCCGCGCTGGCTCGACGCCCGCAAGGCGCGCTGGGACGGCCTTCGCGCGTGGTTCCTGCCCGAAGACGGGGCGACGCCACGGGTCGAGGACCTCCATCGCCTCGCGCGGCGGGCGATCATCACGCTGCTCCAGGTCCTGGATCGGATCACCGAATCGCGGCGGCGCGCGAGCAGCGCGGTCGCCGATTTCCGCGAGCTGGCGCGGTGGTTCACCGTCGTCCCGGCGCAGGAGGACCTGCATCGACTGTGGTCCACGATGTTCGGGCTGAGTTCCGCGCGGCACGCGCACCTCGCCCACGCGGATCCGGAAGTGGTCAGCACGACGGCGTCGTGGCTCGACGCGCCGCCGGTCGAGGTGTCGGAACTGCTTCGCTCCGCGGGCCGCACCGAGCGGTTCACCAGGACCGGGCGGGTTCGCGACGTCAGCGCGATCAGGGCGGCACGGGTCCAGCAGGCGATCGCGGAACGCGCCGAACTCGAAGCGGCGTGGAACATGCTCGACACCGGCGGCGTCGTGCGGCTTTCGGCGTTCGAGAAGCTGGACCACAGCGTTTTCGAGCGGCTGCTCGACCTGCTGGGCCAGGCGCTGGGCAGCAGCCCCGGCACGGGCGGCGCCCGGCGGAGCACGACGTCCGACGGCCAGATCGAGATCGTCCTGCGGCCGCCGCGAAACGGCGCGGTCGCGCGCCTGACCACCACGAGCGGCGTCTTCCGGGGCCCCGACTACGAAATCGAGATCAGTACGGCCGGAGGCGGTGCGTGAGCCTCACCAACCAACTGGTCATCGCGGAACGCGAAGAGGTCGCGCGCGGGATCCGGGCCCTGCTGGCCACCCCGCTGATCGGCGAACGCGGCTCCCCCGACACCTTCGACCTGATCCGGCGCCGCCGCGAGCCCATCCGGCAGTGGTTCGACTACTACTGCGGTTGGACGCTCACCGTCGAACCGCGGCTGGGCTACGCGCGGCTGGTCAAGGTCCGCGCGGCCACCGATCCCACGCGTCCGGCGCGGCGGCTGCGGTCCGGGCGCGCCGCGTTCGACCGCCGCCGCTACGTCCTGCTGTGCGTGGTGGCCGCCGAACTGCTGACCGTGCCGGTGACCACCATCGGCCTGCTCGCCGGCCGCGTCGCGCAGGCGAGCGCCGCCGACGATCTCGTCACCACCTTCGACGTCGCCACCAGGGCGGAGCGTCTCGCGTTCGTGGACGTCCTCGAGCTCCTGGAGTCCTACGGCGTCGTCGAAACCGCGGACGGCGACGCGGAGTCCTTTGTGGACGATCTGGCGGCGAAGGTGCTGTTCCGGGTGGACGCGACCCTGTTGCTGCGGATGCTCGCCGCGCCGGTCGGTCCTTCCCAGCTGGCCGTGCCCGCCGACGACGTCGCGCTGCGGTTCGAGGAACTGCTTGAGGCGGTGTCGCACGAGCAACGCTACGGCCTCTCGTCGGGACGCCACGAGGACACGCCGAGCGCGTCGGACGTCCAGCGGAATCTGTGGCTCCGGCACACGGTCTTCCGCCGTCTGGTCGACGACCCGGTGCTGTACTTCGCCGAACTGACCGCGGAAGAGCGCGCGTACCTCGGCACGCCGACCGGGCGCCAGTTGCTGCGGCGGGCCGCGGAGCAGGGCGGTTTCGTCCTCGAAGAACGCGCGGAGGGCGTGCTGCTCGTCGACGTCGACGGGCTGGCCACCGACGAGCGGTTCCCGGACGACGGCAGCAACGCCAAGGTCGCCGCGCTCCTGCTGCTCGACGCGCTGGACGAGCCGCGGACCACCGATTACCTGCGCAACGCCACCGCCAAGCTGCTGAAACGCTTCCCGCGCTGGGCCAAGACGTACCGGGGCAAGGACGGGGTGCGGCGGCTGACCGTCGACGCGCTCGCCGTGCTGACCGGTTTCGGCCTGATCCGCACCGAAGCCGAACTCGTCCGGCCGCTCCCGGCCGCCGCGAGGTACACCGACCGCACCGAGGAGGCGCCGTGACCGTGACGAGGTGGATTCCCTCCCGTGCGGGCATTCTCAACATCTGGCGCTACTACGACGAAATCTTCGAGTTCCACGACGGGCGCCTGTTGTTGCGCGGCCCCAACGGGAGCGGGAAGTCCAAGGCGCTGGAGTTGCTGCTGCCGTTCCTGTTCGACGCGAGCCTGCGCGCCAACCGGCTGTCGACCTTCGGCACCAGCGAACGCAGCATGCACTGGAACCTGATGGGCGAAGGCGCTTCCGGCGCCACCCGCGTCGGGTACGTGTGGCTCGAATTCGGCATGGCCGGCGAGAAGTGGTTCACCTGCGGCGCGCGGCTTCAGGCCAGCACGCACACCAGTACGGTGCACGCCGACTTCTTCACCACCGATCTGCGGGTGGGCGACGGCTTGCAGCTGGTCAACGAGGCGGGCCAGCCGCTGACCAAGAACGCGCTGGAGGAAGCCCTCGGCGAACACGGGACCGTGCACGACGGCGCGGCCGAGTACCGCGCGGCGATCCGCGCGAAACTGTTCCCCACCTTGAGCGAACAGCGGTACGACGCGCTGATCACCGCGCTGCTCCAGCTGCGGATGCCCAAGCTTTCGCAGCGGCTCGACCCGAGCCTGCTGTCCAACCTGCTCTCCCGCGCGCTTCCGCCGTTGGGGCAGCAGGAGATCGCGGATCTCGCCGAAGGCTTCGAGCGGCTCGACGCGCAGCGCGAACGGCTGGGCTCGCTGGAGACCGAGGTCGACGCGACCCGCGCGCTCGCCGCGCGGCAGAAGACCTACGCCCAGCGAGTGCTGCGCGCGGGCGCCGCGAACCTCATCGACGCGACCACGGAACTCGACGAACTCGCCGCGGCGGCCCGCCGTTCGGCCGAGGAGCACGACGAGGTCGCCGCGAAGAAGGAAGCCGCCGAGAAACGGGCGGTGAGGCTCGAAAAGGACGTCGAAGAGACCGAAGCACGCCTCGCCGGGCTGACCGAATCCGAGTCGTACCGCAAGGGCCAAGAGCTGGACAAGCTGCGGCAACGGGCGTTGTCCACGCGGGAAAAGGCGGAAGCATTGCGCGCGGACGCGGATCGGCTCCGCGCCGAGGCGGACGCCGACGAGGAGCGTTCGCGGGCGGCGAAGCAGGTCGCGAAACGGCAGGCCGACCTCGTGCGCTCCCTGGAGACCGAGGTCCGTGCCGCCGCGACCCGCGCGAACCTGGCCGGGGTGCACGACGAACTCGTCGCCGGACTCGGCGAACCGGCCCGCCTCCGTCCGTTGCTCCAGGCCGCCGTCCGCGGCAAGCGGGACCAGGTCGAAACCCTCGGCCGCGCGCTGGACCAGCACGAACTCGCGGTCGGACGGCGGCACCGGGCCGAGGCGGATCTCGACCGCGCGCGATCGGACTTCTCGGCCACGCAGGAGCGGCTGGACCTCACGACGGCGACGCGGGAACTCGCGCTGAGCGATCTGCGCACCCGGCTCGCCGAATGGGCGATCGGCTGCCGCGAGCTGCGGTTCCCCGACGTGGAAGCGGTCGTCCGGGACGCCGAGGCGGAGGTCGCCTTGCTGGGCAGGCTCGGCGTCGTCGCCGAGACCGTGCTCGAAGACATCATCCGGCGGGAGGCGGCGACCGGTGCCGCGCTGGCCGCCGCGCGCACCGAGCACGACGAACTGCTCGTCGAGGCGGGCGTGCTCGAAACGGAGGACGTCCTCGCACCCGAGCCGCCGCGCACCCGCACGACGGACCGCGCCGAGATGAGCGGCGCGCCGCTGTGGCGACTGGTCGATTTCGCCGGCTCGGTACCGGAAAGCGCCCAGGCGGGGATCGAGGCCGCGCTCGAAGGCGCCGGCCTGCTGGACGCCTGGGTGAACTCCCACGGCGTCGTCGACGGACACGACGTGCTCGCGGAGACCGGGACGCTGCCGGCGGCCACCGGCCGTTCACTCGCCGACGTCCTCTTCCCCGAACCCGACGCGGAGCTCTCCCCGGCGAAGATCCGCCGGATCCTGGAAGTGATCGCCTTCGACGACACGCTCCCCGCCGGACCCGCCGCGATCGGCGCGGACGGCGGCTGGCGGATGGGCGGCCTGTCGGGCAGCTGGGCGAAGGACGCCCCGGCGTACATCGGTTCGTCCGCCCGTCTCCGCGCGCGGGAGCGCCGGATCGCCGGACTGCGGGACAAGATTTCCGTCCGGGAGAAGACCATCGCCGAACTGGAAGGCGAGCTGGCCGCGCTGCGCGGCAGGCGCGAGCTGATCAAGATCGAACGCGCCGCCCGGCCCAGCCACGAAGATCTCCTTGCCGCGACAGGAGAACTGACCGCGACCGAGGCCGAGCTGACCGCCGCCGACGCCGCCGTCCGGCATCTGGAGACCGCCGTCTCCGCGCTGGAGATCGAGGCCAAGACCGCGCTGCACGAGCTGACCGCCCAGGCCTCCGAGAGCGGGTTGCCGACCGAACGCGCGCCGCTGGCCGCGCTCGCCAAGGCCCTGCGCACCTACTCCGACCAGGGCGAGAACTGGTTGTACGAGCACGCGAACCTGCTCACCGCGACCCAGCGGGCCGAGCTGTGCGCCGAACAGGCGGACCGGTCCGAGGCGAACGCGGCCCGCCGTGAGGACGAGGCTTCCGAGGCGGAGGCCGAACGCGTCAAGCTCACGGCGATGCTCGAAGCGATCGAAGGGAGCGCGGGCAGCGATCAGCGCGAAGTGCTCGCCGAAATCGACGGGTTGCGCACGAAACTACGTGACCTGTCGGGCGAACTCCGCGCCGCGAACGCCGACGCCAAAGAGCTCGCGGTGTCGCTGGGCGCGCTCGGCGTCCGCCGCACGACCGACGCGCGGGCCCGCGAGGACGCCGCCAAGAAGCAGGACGCCGCCGCGCACCGGTTCCGGAAACTCGCGACCGGCGTCTTCCCCGCCGACGGCGGAATCGAGGACCTGCCGAAGTTCCAGGCCACCCTTTCCGCCTCCGACGGGGTGCGGTCGGCGCTCGAAACGGCGCGGCTGGTGGCCGCGGCGTGGCCGTCCGTGCCGCACGCGCCGAGCAACCTCGGCGAGGCGCTGCACCGGCTCTCCGAAGCCGTGCACACCTGCCGGAACACCCTCAGCGCGCGGGCGGAACTCGATCTGGAGACCGACGAGGACGTCCAGCTCTTCACCGCCGTCGTCGACGGGCTGCGGGTCGGCGCGGCCGAACTGCTGAAGATCCTTTACGCGGAGGCGGAACAGAGCAGGCACGAGATCACCGACCGGGAAAGCGATCTGTTCGACAAGACGCTGACCGGCGACACCCGCCGCCATCTCGCGGCCCGCATCCGGCAGGCCAACGACCTCGTCGACGGCATGAACGCGCGGCTGGAACGCGTGCGGACCGCGTCCAGGGTCGCCGTCCGGCTGGTCTGGCAGGTCTCCCCCGATCTGCCGCCGGGTACCAAGACCGCGCGGGATCTGCTGCTGAAGGATCCGGATCAGCTGACCGGCGAAGATCGTGTGTCCCTGCACAAGTTCTTCCGCGAGCGCGTCGAGCAGGCGAAGGCGGACGACACGGCGACCAGCTGGGAACAGCAGCTCGCGCAGGTCTTCGACTACACGTCCTGGCATCGGTTCGTGGTCAAGGTTGACCGCGCGAACGGCGCCGGCTGGCAGCTGCTGACCAAGAAGCTGCACGGCGCGCTTTCCGGTGGGGAGAAGGCGATCGCGCTGCATCTGCCGCTGTTCGCCGCCGTCGCCGCGCACTACCAGGCCGCGCCCGAGGCGCCGAGGGTCATCCTGCTCGACGAGGTGTTCGTCGGCGTCGACACCACCAACCGGGGGCAGGTGTTCGGCCTGCTGTCCGAACTCGACCTCGACCTGATGCTGACGTCGGACCACGAATGGTGCACCTACGCCGAACTCGGCGGCGTCGGGATCCACCAGCTCATCACCGGCGGCGACGGCGACGACGCGGTCACCACGGCTCGGTTCACCTGGAACGGTCACGACCTCGCGCCGGCGGGCCATTAGCCTGAGCGCCCCAAACCCCGGCGCAGCGGGGTTCTTTCCGCCGTTCGCCCTTGCCGCCGTGCCGTCCTGGGATTGCTGGTGCTCGCCGGCGGCGAGGCGATGTCCGAGCAGACCTCGGCCGTGCTCAACGCGGCCGCCGGGCCACCAAGGTCGGCGAATTCCCTTTGCCGGTCGGGGATATCGCTGTCGCGCTCGATACAAACTGAACGGGGAACGACGCTGTTCGTTGTCCGGTTGGGTGGTTGCCGGAAAACGGCGACGCCGTAGGCATTTCGGGTGCCCTGCTGACTGAAGCAACCCTTCTACCGCTTCGTGGCTGCCCGCCTGTGGCCTGCTTACCGGAGAACGACGACGCCACTTGGCGGCGGCCCTTCGTCGCCGAAAATCGGTAATGCATTGCGGTGTCGGCAGGGCCGGTTTTGTCGGTGGCGGGTCGTATGTTCGTGGGGTGGACACCTACTCCGCGCCTGTGGCGCTCCTGGAAAACCTCACCGATCCCGAGGTGCTGGCATCGGTCAACGCTGCCGTCGATTCCTTGGACGACAAGGATTCTGTCGCTGTCGCTCAGGCGGCGTCGGCCGGCATCGCGCGGCTGGAAGCGATCCGCTTCCGGGCTGTGGCGCAACTGAACCGGCACCGCGACGGCGCCCGCAGCGTGGCGCAGGAGGTGGCGTTCGCGTTGTCTGTTGTGGACAGTCACGCGGGTGCTGTGGTCGCCGCGGCTGAAGCGTTGACCACCCGCCTACCCCGCACCCTGGGTTTGATGGACCAAGGGAAACTCGGCGGGTTCGGTGCGATGAAGGTCGCCACGGCCACCTCCTGGCTCTCGGACACCGACGCGCGTGCCGTGGACGCGGTGCTGGAGGACCGGATCGCGGGCAAGAACCCCGATCAGATCCGCAAAGCCGCGAACCACGCGGCCACCACCATCGACCCCGACGGTGCCGACAGGCGGGCCGAGGGGCATCGTGACGGCCGACGTCTTACCCTGCGTCACGGCGAGACCGGGGTCGCGTCGGTCGAGGTCGAAGACGCCCCGGTGGAGAAGGCGGCCGCGGCGTATCAGCGGATCGACCGTGCGGCGCGAGCCCTGAAGACCGGTGGCGAGACCCGCACCTTGGACCAGTTGCGCGCCGACGTCGCGCTCGATCTCCTCCTCGGCGGCCAAAGCGGCACAAGCGAACGCAGCGAAGTGTTCCTCTATATGGATCTGTTCACCTATCTCGGTCTGAACAATGATCCGGCGGAGATGGCCGGGCACGGATCCGTTCCCGCGAGTCTGGCCCGCCACATCGCCACCGGACCCAACACGGTGTTGCGGCGGATCATCACCGACCCGCTCTCCGGGCAGGTTTTGGATCTCGGCCGGGGCCGGTATCGGCCGTCCGCGGGGTTGGGCGAGTTCGTGCGGGTGCGGGACCGGGAATGCCGAAGACCCGGCTGCCACCGTCCCGCCCAGGCCTGCGATATCGATCATTCGTTGCCGTGGCAGCACGGCGGTCACACCAACGCCGACGAACTGGTCGATCTCTGCCGCCGCGACCACCGCTTGAAAGACGAACCCGGCTGGACCTACCGGCTCGCCTCGGACGGCACCCTCACCGTCACCACCCCCACCGGCCAGAGCTACGACAGCACACCACCGCCGCTCCACCGACCCCGGCCAGCCGACGAACCACCACCATTCTGAGCCGGTCGCCGGAAAACGGCGACGGCCCTACCCGGTGGACGAGTTCTCCAGGCGCCGCGCCCCGTGCCTAGGCCGAGTCCTGCAAGTCTTGTTCGCGGCCTTCGCGCCCGGGCGGTCCCTGGCGGCGAACGGTCTGATGCCGATCTCGGTGGTGGATCTGACGGCGGACACGATCCCGTACTGGGAGCTGCGGGCGAAATCGTCGGTGGCGACCGGGATCGAAGGACCGTTCCTGGACGCCTATCGCGAGGGCAGCTTCCACTACCTGCTGATCGCCGCCGACCGCGTCTGATCCCGCGAGCCATCGGAGCAAGCGATGACCGCCTACCGCCCGTGGGGCGACGGATCGGCGCCGCCGCTGTATTGCCCCGGCCCCTGGCGGCACGGACGGATGCGGCCGAGTACGACCCGGTACGAGGCCGATCCTCCCGCCCCGTCAGGAACCACCTTCACGAAGCCCATCAAACAGACTTACCGGACACGGCTAGTCGAAAAACGGTGACGGCCCGCTCGAACGCTCACCAGTGCCAGCGTTGCCGTAGAACGGCAACAGCCCTACTGCAGCTGCCAGAGTGCCTCCGCGCACCCGCCACAAATCAAGCCCGTTCACGTCCTGATGGTCTTGCAGGTACCGAAGCGCGGCCTGCTGCCTCAGCCGCGTTGCCGGAAACCGGCAACAGCCCTGCCCATGCAGCGGACACGTTCTCCAGGCGCCAGTCGTCGCCAGGTACCGAGTTGCGGCCGGACACCCCTGCAGCCTCTCGACCTGCCACATAGCCGAAGCCCGGCAAAACCCACCGCCGTGAGTAGCCAGTATCCAACCCCGAAGCCAAACGACCCCTTATGAGAGAGCCCGACTCCACCCACGGGCTGAGCCAGAAGGCCGGACCGTGATCCGATCCGCGCCACCACCTCGAGCGGCAGGCTCATCGGCTATGGAAACCGATTACGTCTTCCCCGGCCGCCGCGTCGCCGCGGCCTCGATGGTCCTCGGACCGGTCTTGTTGCTCACCGGGACGCTGCTGCGGGCGCCCTTCGACTTCTTCTTCCCGAGCCAGCTCAGGGCGATGAGCGATCACCCCGCGCTGATGACCGCCGCGTACACGTGTTTCCTGGCGGGCAATGTCGTGCTGTGGCCCGCGATCGTCGCGCTCGCCACGAAGATCGGCCGTACCAGGCCGGCGTTGGCCGCCTGGGGTAGCTTGTTCGTCCTTTTTGGACTCTTTGGGCGGACCTTTCACGCCGGGATCGATCAGGCGGCACTGGGACTCGCTGAACGCCGCGGCGCCGGATTCGCCGAGAGCGTGGTCAGCGAGTCGTATCAGGACCTGCATCTGTTCAGTTTTCTGTCGTTCACGATCATGTTCGGCTGGTACGTGCTCGCCTTCGCCGCCTATCGGGCGAAAGTGCTCGGCGTCGTCGGGTCGATCGGGCTGGCGACGATGGGACTTCTGCCGCTCGGCGTTCTGAAAGGTACCGAATTCGTGTCGATCATCGGCACCGCCGGACTTTGTGTCGCGTTGGTTCCGGCCGGTATCCGGGCATTGCTGGAAAGTCCCAAACCGAGCCGCCGGACGATGCTGCTCACCGCGATCGCCGTTCCGGTTCTTGGCGCGCTCGCCTTCGCGAGCACACTGGGCTGAGGTCAGACCAGCCGCGCGGACGTTTTCCCTTTTCTGTCAACGGATTCGTGTTCGCGCCCCGCCGGGAGACAGCTCATCAGCAGTACGAGACCGACCGCACCGAGAAGCATGTGCCCGGCGAGGATGCACAGCCCACAGAATCCGATCCACAATGAGATCTTCATTCTCGGAGAGTAGTGCCGTTCCCGAGAGCGGAGCCCGAACTTGGGAAAGACTTAAGGTCTCCTTTGGGCAAAGGGTCTGTCCGGAGTACGCGCGTAATACACCACCAGTGACGCCGTCGCGGCGAGGAAAACCACCTGCATCAGGCTCCGCGGCACCAGTTCGTCCATCGTCGAAGTCACTGGCCCGTGCAGTGCCTTGTACACGTTCGCCGGGAACATTCCCAGCAACAACAGCGTCAGCCCGGCGGACGCCCACGGCGCCGTGCGCGACCACAGCACGCCCGCGGCACCCGCGAGTTCGAGGACGCCGGTGATGGTCACCAGCAGTCCCGGCGCGGGCAGGGCGGGCGGCACCATCGCGATGAGCTCCTCGCGCATGCCGACGAAGTGGGCGAGACCGGTCGTGACGAACAGCGCCGCGACGCCGCCGCGCACCGCGACGGGCCAGGGCTTCAGGCGCTGGACGCCGAAGACTCCCAGCAGGAACAACGTCGCTGTGACGGCGATCAGCATCAGTACGGGCGCGAGACCGGGATCCATGACCATGCCTTCCGAGCAGTGAATCTTTCCACTGACAAGATGCGCGATTGCGGACCATCTTGTCAATGACTAGATTCAGCGGCATGAGTCCGTACCACCACGGCGACCTCCGCCGGGCCGTGCTCGACGCCGCCGTCGCGGCCATCACCGAACACGGTCCGGCCGGGATCAGCCTCCGCGATCTCGCCCGGCGCGCGGGGGTCTCGCACGCCGGGCCGGTCCACCATTTCGGCGATAAGGCCGGGGTGCTGACCGCGCTGGCGGCCGAGGGATTCGACCTGCTTGCGGACGCGCTCGCGGCCGAGAGCGAGCGGGCTTTCGTCGAGGTCGGGGTGGCTTACGTGCGCTTCGCGATCGAGCATCGCGCGCATTTCGAGGTGATGTTCCGCCCCGAACTCCACCGCGAAGACGACGCTGCGCTGGCCGCCGCCCGTGACCGCGCGGGAGCCCTGCTGACCAGCGGCGCGGCATCGGTCAGCGACGACACCATGGCGGGAGTCGCCGCGTGGTCGTTGATGCACGGCTTCGCGAACCTGTGGCTCACCGGCGCACTGCGCGCCGAACTCCAGGAGGATCCGGACACCGCCGCCCGCGCGATCGCCCGGCTCCTGTTCCCGTGATCAGACCTGCGCCGTGGGCATCACGGTGACCTGCTGAAGGTTCACCCGAGCCGGGAGCGACGTCAGGAACGCCACGGTCTCGGCGATGTCCTCGGGCTTCAGCCAGGTCAGCGACTCGCGCACGCCGTCCAGCCACCGCAAAGCACCGGCGTCGGTGACGTGGCCCTGCAGTTCGGTTTCGACCAGCCCGGGCTCGATCGCCGCGACCCGCACGCCCTTCGGACCGAGGTCTGCGCGGAGGTTCTTCGACAAGTGCGTCACGTACGCCTTCGAAGCGACGTACACGGCGAAGGACGGGAAGACGGCCTGCGCGCCGATGGACGAGGTGTTCACCAGGTCCGCGACACCTTTTTCGGCCGCCGAAGCGACGAGATGCGGGACGAACGCGCCGATCGCGTTCATCAGGCCCGTCAGGTTGACGTCGATCATGCGCTGCCAGTCGCCGGTGGCGAGTTCGTCGATCGGCGCGGCCAGCATCACGCCGGCGTTGTTGAACAGGAGGTCCACGCGGCCCAGTTCCGCTTCGACCTCGGCCGCCGCGGCCCGCATCGCCTCGGCGTCGGCGACATCGGCGGCGAGCACGAGCGCGGTACCGCCGTCCCGCTCGATCTCCTTGGCCAGCGTTTCGAGCCGGTCCGCCCGGCGGGCGATCAGCGCGACCGCCGCGCCGGAGGCGGCGAGCCGCCGAGCGGCCGCCTCGCCGATTCCGCTGGACGCTCCGGTGACGACGGCGACCCTGTTCGCGTGCGGTGCCGGGGAGTTCGTCATCTCTGTTTCTCCTAGGTGGACTCGTTCTCGGTGATGAGTCCAGGAAACCGGGCACCGCCCGGAGATGGCACGGTCTGTTCAGCCCGGGTCCGGCAGTACCAGTCACCCCGGATCGCGGCCTGTCCGACCAAGGGACCCGGATCGACCTGCGACGATGTGCCCACGAAAAACAATTCCCGCCGGATGTCGAATCGGCGGGACGCTCTTCGTGTAGGTGATGACAAGCCGCTCCGACTTCAGGAGGACGCCATGACCCAGTACCTGATCAGCCTGTACCAGCCCGACGGTCCTGTCCCGCCGCCGGAGTTCCTGGAGCCGATCGCGCGCAAGATCCAGGCACTCGACGACGAGATGAAGGCCGCAGGAGTCTGGGTCTTCGCCGGCGGGCTGCACCCGCCGACCACGGCGACCGTGCTGCGCGCCAAGGAGAACGGCGAGATCGCGATGACCGACGGTCCGTACGTCGAGGGCAAGGAACATCTCGGTGGTTTCACCATCATCGAGGCACTGGATCTGGACGCCGCGCTCGAATGGGGGCGCCGGGTCACCGAGATCACCTACCTTCCGGTCGAGGTCCGGCCGTTTCAGGGCGACGAAGGACCTTCGTGCGTGTGACCACCGAAGACATCGGACGCGTCTTCACCGAGGAGTACGGCCGCGCGGTGGCCGTACTGGTCCGGGTCTTCGGCAGCATCGACATCGCCGAGGAAGCCGTCCAGGACGCCTTCGCCGAGGCGGTGGACCGCTGGCCGTCCAGCGGTCCACCGCCCAGCCCCGCGGGCTGGATCATCACGACCGCCCGCAATAAGGCCATCGACCGATTGCGCAGGGAAGCCGCGCGCGACGACAAACACGCCCAGGCCGCGCTGATCAGCGCCGGCGGTGAACCAGCGGAGGAGGGTCCCGTGCGTGACGACCGGTTACGGCTGATCTTCACCTGCTGCCACCCCGCGCTGGCCATCACCGCGCAGGTCGCGCTGACGCTGAAGCTGCTGGGCGGGCTGACCACCGGCGAGATCGCGCACGCGTTCTTCGTTCCCGAGACGACGATGGCGCAGCGCCTGGTCCGGGCGAAGGGCAAGATCCGCGACGCGAAGATCCCGTACCGCGTCCCGGACGACGCCGATCTGCCGGATCGGCTGCGTTCGGTGCTCGCCGTGATCTACCTCGTGTTCAACGAGGGCTACACGGCCACTTCGGGTGACCGGCTGGTGCGGGAAGACCTGTGCGCGGAGGCGATCCGGCTCGGCAGGCTGCTGACCGCCCTCATGCCCGACGAACCGGAGGCCACCGGGCTGCTGGCGCT
Source organism: Amycolatopsis sp. cmx-4-54 (assembly GCF_046548895.1). NCBI lineage: Bacteria > Bacillati > Actinomycetota > Actinomycetes > Pseudonocardiales > Pseudonocardiaceae > Amycolatopsis > Amycolatopsis sp. cmx-4-54. Next base: position 466,449 of record NZ_JAEBEJ010000003.1, on the reverse strand, counting down.
GATGCTGCTCACCGAGTCCCGCCGCGCGGCCCGCACCGGCGCGGACGGCGAGGTCGTGCTGCTGGCGGAGCAGGACCGGTCGAGGTGGGGCCGCGAGCTGATCACCGAAGGGCAGGCCCTGGTCCGTGCCTGCCTGCGGCGGAACCAGCCGGGGCCCTACCAGATCCAGGCGGCGATCAACGCCGTCCACAGCGACGCCGCCGACGCGGCGAGCACGGACTGGTCGCAGATCGTCCAGCTGTACGACCTGCTGCTGGCGGCGAATCCGACGCCGATCGTCGCGCTCAACCGCGCCGTCGCGGTCGCCGAAGTGGACGGCCCCGAAGCGGCGCTCACCGTGATCGACGGCCTCGGTCTGGAGGAATACCACCTGTACCACGCCATCCGCGCGGATCTGCTGTCTCGTCTCGGCCGCCGGGAGGAATCGGCGCGGGCCTACGAAACGGCGATCCAGCGGGCCGGGAACAGCGCCGAACGACGGCTGCTGGAACGGAAACTGGCCGCGGTCAGTCCGTGATCAGCCGCGCAGGGCCGGGCCCCTTGGCGGCGAGGACGTCGCCGGGGTTCACCAGCACGCACTGTTCGAAGGACAGGCAGCCGCAGCCGATGCATTCGGTGAACCGGTCCCGCATGCACTCCAGCTGCTCGATGCGCTTGTTCAGTTCGGCGCTCCAGCACTGGGAAGCCCGCTGCCAGAACGCCTGGTCCGGCGCGGCGCCCTCCGGCAGGAAATCGAGCACTCCGCCGATCACCTCCAGCGGGATGCCGAGGTGGTGCGACGCGCGGATGAACGCGACCAGGCGGAGCGCGCTGCGGGGATAGCGGCGCTGGTTCCCGCTGGTCCGCCTGCTGCTGATGAGGCCCTGGCGTTCGTAGAACCGCAGAGCGGAGGTGGCGACGCCGCTGCGCCGGGACAGCTCTCCGATGGTGAGTTCGGACGGCAGCTCGGACATGGTGACGATCCTACCTTGACTTGAACCCTTGTTTAAGTTTCATGCTGGAGGCATGACAGCACAGGGGACCTCCGAAATGACCATCCACAACGGACATTGGCCGACACCGGACGAGTCGACGGTCGTGGTGGCGCGGGAATGGCCGGACGCAGACGCGGCGCGCGCGGCGTTCAAAAGCCTCGAAGGACTCGTTTCCTTCACCGCGTACGAAGGCATCGATCACGACGGCGCCTTCACCTACGAGCAGTGGACCAGCGAAGACGCCATCGAAGACCTGAACGGCGCGCCCGTGTTCCGCCTCTACCGCGGGCAGCGCGGCGAAGGGGCGCCCGGCTGCCTCGTGATCGTCTCGGTCGAGTTCGAGGGCCCCGACGAGCGACGGCAGCGCGACTGGATCGACCTCGTCTTCGAAGCGCTCGCGTCGGAACCCGCGCGCCCCGAAGGCGGGATCTCGGGGTTCTTTCACGTGAGCACCGACGGGACCAAGGTGCTGAACTACGCCGAATGGGCCAGCGCCGACGCCCACCGCGCCGCGCTCGCGGCTCCCGGCGCCGACGGCATCGGGACGACGGACGTGTGGAAGAAGGTGCAGACCTACCCGGGGATGTCGGGCGGGTCGGTCAAGCGGTACCGCCCGATCTTCTCGGCGGTGGCGGCATCAAGCCGATCCTGGTCGCGGGCGCCACGGGCAACGTCGGCTCGCGAGTAGTCACCCAGTTGCGGGCGCGAGACGTTCCGGTCCGGGCCCTGAGCCGCAATCCGCCGTCGGACGGCGTCCGCGGTGACCTGGCGAAACCGGAAACCATCGCGCCGGCGCTCGACGGCGTCGACACGGTGTTCCTGATGCTCGCCGGTTCAGCCGAGGCGTTGGTGCCCACGGTGTCGCTGCTCGGGGAACGGGTGAAGCGCGTTGTGTTCCTTTCCTCGGGCGCCGTCGACGATTCCCTGGCGGAGCAGGACAACGCCATCGGCGCCTGGCATCGCACCGTCGAGGAGGCGATCGAAGCCGCCGGCCTGGAATGGACTTTCCTGCGACCGCACGGATTCGCGACCAACACCCTCGACTGGGCGCCGTCGATCCGCGCGGACGGCGTCGTCCGCGGCGCGTACGGCGAGGCGTCGATGCCGCTGATCCACGAGAAGGACATCGCCGCGGTGGCCGTCGAAGCACTGACCGGCGATGGGCACGCGGGGGCGAAGTACGCGCTCACCGGCACCCGGCCGATGACGCAGGCCGAGCAGGTCCGGATCATCGGCGAGGCCGCGGGCCGCCCGGCGCGCTGGGAGGAGATCCCGCTCGAAGAAGCACGTGCCGCCCTGCTCACGAAGATGCCGGACTTCATCGTCGACACGATGCTGGCCGGGTTCCAAGGGCTGGTGACGGAACCAGGCGAGGTCACATCGACCGTCCAGGACGTCACCGGCAGGCCGGGGCTGGACTTCGAGGTCTGGGCGGCCGACCACGCCGCCGCTTTCCGGTAAGCTCGGGTTCGTGTCGACGCCGGTTCATGCCGCGGTGGTCCGCTAGCCACCGTTCCTGACCTTGTCCCCCGACGAGCCACGCCCGCGGGGTCTCTTCGCCGCAGGCAAATCCAGGAACGGAAACCCATGAACCCCCTGTCCACAAAGGACGGTGGTCGGCGCTGGCTGACCACCGTCGGCACGAAAATGCCCCGGCCCGTCGTCGCCGTCGATGATCGCGTCACCGCCGACGAGGCGTTCCGGCTCGCCGCGTCCGGCACCGGTCTCGCCTGGCACGGCGACTTCCCCGGCGCGCGGAACCTTCTCGCCGCGATGTCTCGGCGTTGCGGTATCGCGGCCGGGAAACCCTTCCAGGACCAGCGGAACCATCGAACACGCCGGGCGCGGATCCTCGGCAGGCTGCTGGTCCCGCTGGATCCCGGCCACGTCCTGCCGTTACGCCGCGGGCCGGACGTGCGCGAGGCCTGCACCGAGGTCTACGGTCCGTCCGAAACCGCGTCGCTGGTCTCCTTGCGTGAGCTGCTGGGCGTCGTCGGCGCGCACGAGTGGCGGGTGAAGGGTGTCGAAATCCCGGCGCTCGACGGGAAAATCCATCCACACCACGGGGTCTTCTCCCCCGTCCGCGGCGAGTACGTCGATCTGGTGGCGAGAACTCCGTTGCCCGCCAAGGAACTGGCGTTCGACATCGGCACCGGTACCGGTGTGCTCGCCGCGGTCCTCGCGCGTCGAGGAGTCGAACGCGTGGTGGCGACGGACAACGAGCCCCACGCGCTCGCCTGCGCGCGGGAGAACTTCGCCCGTCTCGGTTTCGGCGGGATCGAAACCCGCCACGCGGACGTGTTCCCGCCGGGTCGCGCGCCGCTGGTCGTCTGCAATCCGCCGTGGCTGCCCGCCCGTGCGCACACCCCGCTCGAACGGGCCGTCTACGACCCGGGAAGCCGGATGCTCAAGGCGTTCCTCGACCGGCTGCCCCGGCACCTCGAACCCGGCGGGGAGGCGTGGCTGATCCTGTCCGACCTCGCCGAACTGCTGGGCCTGCGCACGCGCGAACAGCTCCTCGACGCGTTCGAACGGTCCGGCCTCGAAGTCCGGGGCCGGGAGGACATCCGGCCGCGGCATCCGCGCGCCAACACGAAGGAGGTCACCTCGTTGTGGCGACTCAAAACGGGGCGGCTCACAACCCGAGCAGCGCCCGTGCCTGACTGATGAACACGCGGGCGGCGGGGCTGACCGGCCCCTCCGTCCGCCAGGCCAGCGCCAGTTTCGCCCGCAGGCCGGCGGGTCGCGTGATCTCCATGGCGTGCAGTTCCGTGTAGTGCGTCGCCAGCGACATCGGCACCACGGCGACGCCGAGCCCGCGCCCGACCAGTTCGGCGACGACGTTCGGGTCGCCCGCCTCCAGGGTCACCCTCGGCTGGGCGCTGTCGGCGAGGAACGCCGCGTCGACGATCGCGCGCATGCCGGTGCCCTTCGGGAGGCTCACCAGGGAACGGTTTTCCAGCTCCGACAGAGTGATCGTGGCCTGCTCGGTCAGCGGATCCTCCGGCCCGGAGATCGCGACGAGCGGCTCGTCGAGGACGACCTCCAGCCCGATCCCCGGCGGGGGTTCGCCGGAGACCCCGATCAGTGCGACGTCGAACCGGCCGTCGGCGACACCCGCGAGCAGGACGTCGGAGGTCGCCTCGGCGAGCGTGATGTCGACCGCCGGGTGCCGCTCGTGGAAACGCGCGAGCAGATCCGGCAGGTTGACCGGGCCACGCGAGGACACCATGCCCATCGCGACCTGGCCGCGGACCAGCCCGGTGAGATCGTCGACCGCCTGCCGCACCCCGGCGACGGCGGCGAGCGCGGCCCGCGCGTGCGGGAGCGCGGCGGCGCCGACCTCCGTCAGCCGCACCGCCCTGGCCGACCGGTCGAGCAACGGCTGCCCGAGTTCCCGTTCGAGGCGGCGGATCTGGGCGCTGACGCCGGGCTGCGCGACGTGCAACCGCTCGGCGGCTCGGGTGAAGTTCGCTTCCTCGGCCACCGCGACGAAGTATTCGAGCTGGCGGAGTTCCATAACCGATGATTCTAGTTGCCAGACAAACCAGATCTTGGACTTCTGGCCGAATCGAGACCACGCTGGTGGAATGACCACGATGCTCCGTTCCGGCGACCCGGATTACGACAACGAACTCGCCGGTTTCCAGACCGCAGTGCCCCGCCGTCCCGACGTCATCGTGCCCGCCGCGTCGGCCGCCGACGTCGTCGAGGCCGTCCGTCACGCCGTCGAGCACGACCTCCCGATCGCCGTCCACTCGACGGGACACGGCGTCGGCGTCCCCTTCGTAGGCGGCGTCCTCGTCACCACCCATCGGATGACCGGGATCCGGATCGACGACGGGATCGCGCGGGTTGAAGCGGGCGTGCGCTGGGGTGCGGTCATCGAGGCGGCCTCGGAGCACGGGCTCGCGCCGCTGAGCGGCTCCTTCCCCGGCGTCGGCGTCGTCGGCTACACGCTCGGCGGCGGGTTCAGCCTGCTCGGCCGCAAGTACGGCCTGGCGGCCGACCAGGTGACCGCGATCGAGGTGGTGACCGCCGACGGGGAACTCCGCCGCGCCACCCCGGACACCGAAAGCGACCTGTTCTGGGCGCTGCGCGGCGGCCGCGACAACTTCGGGATCGTCACCGCGCTGGAGTTCCGGCTCGTCCCGGTCACCCGGCTGTACGGCGGCAGCCTGCAATTCGGCACCGAATCGCTGTCCGCGGTGCTCCACGCCTGGCGCGACTGGGCGGCGGACATGCCGCGCGAGATGACGTCGTCGCTGGGCATGGTCCCGATGCCGGACCTGCCGATGGTGCCCGAGCCGCTGCGCGGGCAGCACGTCGCGCAGATCCGGATCGCCTACCTGGGTGACGCCGCCGAAGGTGAGCGCCTCGTCGCCCCGCTTCGCGCCGCCGCCCCCGTTCTGGGTGACACGCTCGCCGAACTCCCGTTCACCCAATCGGGCAAGATCGCGAACGAGCCGCCCTTCCCGCACGGCTACCGCGCCGACAACGCCACCGTGTCCGAACTCAACGACGCGATGCTCGACGCGATCCTCGAACACGCCGGCCCGGGCGCCCCGGTGCCGACCGTCGTCCTGCTGGACCTGCTCGGCGGCGCGCTGTCCGACGTACCCGAGCATCCCGGCGTCGGATGGGACCGTGAAGCGAGCTTCACCGTCCGAGCCCTGTCCGTGGTGGACGACGCTTCGATCGCCGAGATCCGCAGCGCGCACGCGAAGCTGTTCGACGCGCTGAAGCCCTGGTCGACCGGCAAACTGCTGACCTTCGTCTACGGCGAGAGCGCGGCGGGCGAGGAAGCGGCCAAGGTGTACTCCCCGGCCGATCTGCGGCGGCTCGCCGAGGTCAAGGCGGCCGTCGATCCGGCGAACCGGTTCCGGCTGACACACAACGTCGAACCGGCGCGTGCCGCGAGGTGATCCTCCCCCGCGTTTCGTCCTCTGGATGCGGTACTTGCGCGTGCAACTACCGCATCCAGAGGACTGAATGCGGGACGAGTCAACGCGAGATCGTGACGATCGGGATCACCCGATCGGTCTTCTTCTCGTAGTCGGCGAAGCCCGGCATCAGGCTGACCATCTTCGCGAAGAGACGGTCACGCTCGGCGCGGTCCACGACGGTCGCGGTCGCCTCGAACTTCTCCGTGCCGACCTCGATGGTGACCTTCGGGTTCGCCAGGATGTTGTGGTACCAGGCCGGGTTCTTGTCCGCCCCGGCGTACGACGCGGCGACGACGTACTTGCCGTCCTCCTCCGCGTACGCGAGCGGCGACGTGCGAGGCTCGCCGCTCTTCGCCCCGGTGGTGGTGAGGAGCAGCAGCGAGCCGCCCTCGAACGGGCCGCCCACCTTCCCCTCGTTCTCGCGGAACTCCTTGATGATGTTCTTGTTCCAGTCGAGCGCTTCGGACAACTTTCCTCCAGTGTCGATCTTCTCGACACCGAGGCTACTCAGCCTTCACGGGCCTTGCGGCGCTGTTCTTCGGCGCGTTCCCGGCACTTGCGAAGGAATTCTTCGTCGCCCTCGGCGCTCGTCGCGGCGAAGCGGCCCGGCCGGTCGTACTCCGGGAACGCCGGCGTCTCACGCTCGAAGCGGCCGCGCGGGGCTCGGGCGGCGTGCTGCGGACGACCGGCGACCAGCCAGACGATCGAACCGATCAACGGGACGAGCAGCACCAGCAGCAGCCACATCCCCTTGGGCATGTTGCGGCAGGATCCCTCGTCCGTGGTGATCACGTCGACGATGCAGAAGATCCACAGACCGAGCGTGAGAACGCCGAAGAAACCATTGAAATACAGCATCGAAAGACTCCCCAGTTCCAGATGACCGGGGTAAGTCTTAGCACAGGAGCGCGTCGAGAATTCCCGCGGCCACCCGCCGCGCCTGCGTTTCCCCGGGGCACCGCTTGGGCCCTGCGCCGAACGGACGTTTCGTCAGGTCCACCTCGACCACCTCGCCGCCGACCCACCGCCGGGTGACGCGGACCGGCGGATCCTCACGCAGGATCCGGTCGAGCAGTTCGTCGACGTCCTCGCCGGGCCGGTGGGCGGCCAGCGCTTTGCCGAGCAGCTTGGCCGTCGCGTCACAGGCCTGCACCAGGAGCCCGATCCGCGCGGCCGTCCGCTCGTCGGCGTCACCACAGGTTTCGACCAGCCGTCGCATGGCCGCTTCGGCGCCGGCCCCGATTTCCGTGTGCGGATGGTAAGCGCCGGAAACCTCCGCGATGTCGCGCGAAACGTCCGGCAGGCCGAGCTCCGCGGCCAGTACGGCCACCGGGACCGTCCACACGGTCCGTTCCACCGGCGCGTCCCGCATTTCCCTGGCGAGCGCGAAAGCCTTGTCCCGCAAGGACTTCATCGGTGCGAGCTCGGCGAGCACCAGCGCCCGCCGCCGCGCGTGGTCCTCCGGGCGGCTGAATCGGGCGACGTTCGCCCGCAACCACCGGACGCCGCCCGGCTCGGCGTCCTGGGGCACCGGCGGGACGGGGGCTTCGATCAGCGGATTCTCCATACCGTGACACTAAGTGCGGAACGCTTCGGTCACGGCCGAAACATGAGCACATCGTCGTTGTTATGGTGACCGGGTGACGGCCGTGTCGGAGGCAACCGAAGTCGACGGCGCGGGGCGAACGGCGCAACCGCGTCAGCTGATCGTGACCGTGTACGGGCTCTATTCCCGCGGTGAGGGCGGCTGGCTCTCCGTCCGTTCCCTGATCGATCTGCTGGCGGGCGTGGACGTCGAAGAACCGGCCGTCCGGTCATCGATCTCCCGGCTGAAACGGCGCGGGATTCTTTCCGCGGTACGCCGGAACGGGGCCGCGGGTTATGAGCTTTCCGAAACCGCGCTGGCGATCCTGCGCGAAGGCGACGAGCGGATCTTCCGCCGCGAACGCGCCACCCCCGGCGACGGCTGGCTGCTCGCGGTGTTCTCCGTCCCGGAAGCCGAACGGCACAAAAGGCACGTTCTTCGCACTCAGCTCGCCCGGCTCGGCTTCGGGACGGCGTCGTCCGGGGTCTGGATCGCGCCCGCGCATCTGCGCGACGCGACCTCCGACATGCTGCGGCGGCTCGAACTCGAGGGGTACGCCGATCTCTTCCACGCCGAGCACCTCGCGTTCGGCGACGTGCGGGAGAAGATCCGCGACTGGTGGGACCTCGATCAGCTCGAGTCGCTGTACACCGCCTTCCTCGACGAGCACGCGGCCGCGCTGCGGCGCTGGCAGCGGCGTAAGACCACGGGCGAGGCCGAAGCCTTCGCCGACTACGTCCGTGTGCTGACCGACTGGCGGCGCCTGCCCTACCTCGACCCCGGCCTGCCCGCCGAACTGCTGCCGCCGGGCTGGGCGGGCATCCGAGCGTCGGACCTGTTCTTCACGCTGCACGCGCGGCTGGGCGAAGCCGCGGCCGCGCACGTCTCACGCACCCTGCCTTAAACGACCGCGAAGCCCTGCACCTCCACCAGCGCCTCGACGTCCCAGAGCCGGCTGACGCCGATGCCCGCCATCGCGGGATATTCGCTCCCGGCCAGCCGCTTCCACACCGCGCCGATCTCGCGCGCGTGGGCGCGGTAGTCGTCCATGTCGACGATGTAGATGGTCACGCTGCACAGGTCCGACGGCGTCCCGCCCGCCGCGCGCAACGCGGTGAGCAGGTTGGACAGCGCGCGTTCGAACTGCTCGACCACGCCGTCGCCGACGATGCGGTTCTCCTCGTCCAACGCCGTCTGACCGGCGAGGAAGACGAATCTCCCGGTCGCGGCGACGGCGTGCGAGAAGCCGGAGGGACGGCCGAGCCCGGGCGGGTTGATGCGCTCCATACGGGTCAGCATATCCCGTATCGTTGACGGTCGTACATACTGCGACATACCCTGGGCGACGTGCGTATCGCGGTGTTAGGCGGCGGCCCGGCGGGGCTCTACTTCGCCACGCTGGCGAAACAGCTCCATCCCGATCACGAGATCACCGTCTGGGAGCGCAACGCGCCCGACGACACCTTCGGGTTCGGGGTGGTCTTCTCCGACGAGACGCTCGGCGGGATCGAACACGCCGATCCGGTGATCCACTCCGCCATGCGCCGGGAGTTCGCGCGCTGGGACGACATCGACGTCCACTTCCGCGGCACGGTGCACACCTCGGGCGGGCACGGGTTCGCCGCGATGAGCCGCAAACGACTGCTCGGCATCCTTCAGGAACGCTGCGCGGAACTCGGTGTCGACGTCCGTTTCCGCACCGAGGCGCCGAGCGCGGCCGAGGCGAGCGCCGAGTACGACATCGTCGTCGCGGCGGACGGCGTCAACTCCCCGACCCGCGCCGCGCTCGCCGAGAGCTTCCACCCGAGCCTGCAGACCAGGCGCTGCAAGTACATCTGGCTCGGCACGGATCTCGTGTTCGACGCCTTCAAGTTCCACGTCCTCGAAACCCCGCACGGGATAATGCAGATCCACGGCTACCCGTACGGCGACATCGCGAGCACGTTCATCCTCGAACTGCACGAGGACGTCTGGGAGCGCGCGTTCGGCGAGATCGCCGCGACCTCACTGGCGCCGGGCGAAAGCGACGAGAAGTCCATCGAGGTCATCCGCGAACTGTGCGCGGACGTCCTCGGCGGCCACCAGGTGTTCGCCAACAACTCGAAGTGGACCGCGTTCGCCACCGTGCGCTGCGCGAGCTGGCGGCATGAGAACGTCGTCCTGCTCGGCGACGCCGCGCACACGGCGCATTTCTCCATCGGCTCCGGCACGAAGCTCGCCATGGAGGACGCGCTCGCGCTCGCCGCCTGCCTGCACGAACAGTCCGATATGGACAGTGCGTTGGAAGCCTACGAGGCGGAACGAAGGCCGGTCGTCACCTCCACCCAGCGCGCCGCGCAGGCGAGCCTGGAGTGGTTCGAGAACATGGGCCAGTACACCCACCAGGATCCGGCGCAGTTCGCGTTCAACATCCTGACCCGCAGCCGCCGCGTCACCTACGACAACCTCCGGTTGCGCGATCCCGAGTTCGCCGCGAAGCTGGACACCTGGTTCGCGTCCACTGTGCACTCATCGGACTCGGACGTCCGGCCCCCGATGTTCCAGCCGTTCCGGATCGGGAACCTCGACCTGCCGAACCGCGTCGTCGTCTCGCCGATGGACATGTACTCGTCCGAAGACGGCGTTCCGACCGACTTCCACCTGGTACATCTGGGAAGCAAGGCACTCGGTGGTGCCGGGCTGGTGATGACGGAGATGGTCTGCGTCTCCGAAACCGGCCGTATCACCCCGGGCTGCGGCGGCCTGTACACCGAAGAGCAGGAGCGGGCCTGGGCAAGGGTGACCGACTTCGTCCACGGCCACACCCCCGCGCGCATCGGTGTCCAGCTGGGACATTCGGGCCGCAAGGGCTCGACGAAACTGATGTGGGACGGCATCGACCAGCCGCTGCCCGAGGGCAACTGGGAGATCTGCGCCCCGTCCGCGATCCCGTACAGCGAAACGAATCAGACCCCGCGCGAACTCACCGTCACTGAGCTACAAGAGATCCGCGACCAGTTCGCGCGCTCCGCCGGCGCCGCCGCGCGTGCCGGATTCGACCTCCTCGAACTCCACTGCGCGCACGGGTACCTCCTGTCTTCGTTCCTGTCGCCGTTGACCAACCGGCGGACCGACGAGTACGGCGGTTCGCTGGAGAACAGGCTGCGTTTCCCGCTCGAAGTCTTCGACGCCGTCCGCGCGGCCTGGCCGGTGGAGCGGCCGATGACGGTCCGCATCTCGGCGACCGACTGGCACGAAGGCGGAATCGACGTCGACGACGCCGTCGAGATCGCCCGCGCGTTCGCCGAGCACGGTGCCGACGGCATCGACGTGTCGACCGGCCAGGTCGTCAGCGAGGAGAAACCCGAGTACGGCCGCAGTTACCAGACGCCGTACGCGGACCGGATCCGCAACGAGATCGGGCGCGAGTACGGAGTCGCGGTGATCGCCGTCGGCGCGATCTCGTCCTACGACGACGTCAATTCGCTGATCCTGGCGGGCCGCGCGGATCTGTGCGCGCTCGGCAGGACCCACCTTTACGATCCACAGTGGACACTGCACGCCGCCGCCGAGCAGGGCTATCCGATGCCGTGGCCGAAGCAGTTCGCGGCGGGCAGCCGGAAACCGCAGGGCGGCCGCACCGACGGGCCGAAACCACGGCTGGAACTCCTTCGTTCCGGCGAAACCGGCACCGCGCGCGTCCGCTGGCGACCTGGGAGCGACCGATGACCGCCTTCGCACTGAGCCCCGAACAGCAGGCCTTCGCCGAAGAAGTCCGGCGGCTGGGTGCCGAAAAGCTCCGTACGCTGGCCGAATCCGGTACCGAAGGCGCGGTGAACCGGCCACTGCTCAAGGAAATGGGCGCGCTCGGCCTGCTCTCCCGGCTCTTCCCCGGTGTCGAGGGCGGCAGCCCGAGCCGAGAGGCCGCCGCGACGGATCTCTGCATCCTGCGGGAATCCCTGGCCAGCCAGAGCACCGAAGCCGAGACCGCGTTGGCGCTCCAAGGCCTTGGTACATATCCCGTGCTGCAGTCCGGGCAGGACTCGCAAGTCTCGAAATGGGTGCCCGCGGTGGCCGCGGGTGACGCCGTCGCCGCTTTCGCGCTCACCGAGCCGAACGCGGGCTCGGACGCGGCTGCGCTGGAGCTCGCCGCCGAACCCGACGGCGACGGCTGGCGGCTCACCGGCGAGAAGATGTGGATCTCCAACGCCCCCGAGGCCGATTTCTACAGCGTTTTCGCCCGCACCACCCCGGAAGCGGGCTCGCGCGGCGTCTCCGCGTTCGTCGTCCCGGCCGATCGCGCCGGTCTGACGGGCGAGCACCTCGACCTCGTCAGCCCGCATCCCATCGGCACCCTGGTCTTCGACGGCGTCCGGGTGGAACGGGACGAACTGCTCGGCGAACAGGATCGCGGCTTCGGCGTGGCGATGCGGACCCTGGACCTGTTCCGGCCGAGTGTCGGCGCGTTCGCCGTCGGGATGGCGCAGGCCGCGCTCGACGCCGCCGTCGCCCACGCCCAGAGCCGGGTCGCGTTCGGCGGGCCGTTGCTGAAGCAGCAGACCGTGGCGCACACCCTCGCCGAAATGGCGACCCGCACCGAGGCCTCGCGTCTGCTCGTCTACGCCGCGGCCGCCGCCTACGACGCGGGCGAGCGGAACCTCGCCGGCCGCGCCGCGATGGCGAAACTGTTCGCCACCGAGACCGCGCAGTACGTCGTCGACTCGGCCGTGCAGATCCACGGCGCGCGGGCGCTGCGGCGAGGGCATCTGCTCGAACACCTCTACCGCGAGGTCCGCGCGCCACGGATCTACGAAGGCGCGTCCGAAGTGCAGCGGACGATCATCGCGCGATCGCTGACTTCTTTTTAGCCGGGCGGCGATCCAGGTACCACTGCGTCGCGAGGATGACCAGCGTCGGGCTCAGCCAGGCCGTGATCGCGGCGACCGACTGGGTCAAGGCGAGTTCACTGCCGCCGAACGTGGTCTCCAGCTGCGGTTGCAGCGTGATCAGCGCGATCGGCCCGACCACCCGGCTGACGATGATCGACATGGTCAGCGCGAAACTGCGGATCATCCAGCGCCGGTGGTCGCCGAACCGGCGTTGCCTCGCCGCGCGCCAGCCGGCGAACGTGCACGCCAGCCACAGCACCCCCGCCACGACGTTGGCCACCCGCGTCGCCGGGCCGAACGGGCTCATCGCGCCGACGGTCAGCGCCAGCAAGCCTGCCGGGAGCACCCCGGCGAAGACGTACACCCGGCCGACCTTCCGGTGCACCGCCGGATACTTCGCCCGGAACCACGGCCAGATCTGGAGCAGCGCGCCGACCATCGCGATCGAACCGAAGAGCACATGCGCCGCGAGGAACCAGTAGTGCGAGGTGAACCCGGGCGGCTGCGGCACCCGTGACTGAGCCGGGTCCAACGACAGATACGGCGGCATCGAGAAGGCCAGGAAGACCACGACGACGACGGCCATGGGGCCGACCCATGGCCTTCGCCACCACGATTTCCGCGGCGCTGCCTCCCGGTTGCCCCGTTGCTCCAGCCTGACGGTCATCACTGTCCCCCACGTTTTCCGGTAGCGACAAACAACTTTCCGCTGCCGAATCTAGGACGCGGGGCGAGGCGGGAAGAATGGAGCAAGCCGCCGGTTCGATGGTGGAGCAGACCCTACCGCCGTCCGCCACGCACCCGCTGGACGACGTCCCGGTAGACCAGCCCGCTCTGTTTGATCGTCCGCGCCTGCGTCTCGCGGTCGACCCGCACCAGGCCGAGCCGCTTCGCGTAGCCGTACGCCCATTCGAAACTGTCCAAAAAGGACCAGGCGAAATAGCCGCGGACGTCGGCGCCCGCCCGCCGCGCGGCGGCCGTGGCGGCGATATGCGCGGACAGGTAGTCGGCGCGGTCGTCGTCGCGGACGAAACCGGTCTCGTCGGGGACATCCGCGAACGCGGCGCCGTTCTCGGTGACGTAAAGCGGTAAACCCGGATAGTCGTGGCTGATCCGGACGAGCAGTTCGGTGAGCTTGTGCGGCAGGATCTCCCAGCCCAGCACCGTCGACGGCGCCCCGGACGGGACCTTGCGGAACGCGGGCATCCCGAAATGCTCCACCGCTTCCCCGTTCTCCTCCACTCCGGAGTACCGCGTCCCGAAGTAGTAGTCGACGCCGAGGAAATCGAGCGGGGCCGCGATGATCGACGGATCCCACGGCTCCGACGGCAGGCGGATTCCGTGCCGCGCGAGGGTTTCGAGGACGTCCTCCGGATACCGGCCGTGCACGAGCGCGTCGAGGTAGAACCTCGTTCCGAGCCCGTCCTCGAAGTGCGCGGCGGCCCGGTCGGCCTCGCTCGGGGTGGCCGGATCGGCGGTGCTCAGGTTGAGCGTGATGCCGAATTCGGTTCCGGGCGGCGCGAGTTCCCGCATCCGCCGCACGGCGAGACCGTGGCCGAGCAGCAGGTGATGCGCCGCGGCCATCCCCGCGTTCGCGTCCCGGCGGCCGGGCGCCATCACCCCGTGGACGTACCCGTGCATGGCCGTGCACCACGGCTCGCTCAGCGTGGTCCAGTGGCGGACCCGGTCACTCAGCCGCTCGAACACGAGCATCGCGTAGTCGGCGAACCGGACGGCGGTGTCGCGCGCGGGCCAGCCGCCCGCGTCTTCGAGGTGCTGCGGCAGATCCCAGTGGTACAGCGTCAGCCACGGGTCGATGCCGTTGTTGAGCAGTTCGTCGACGAGCCGGTCGTAGAAGGCGATCCCGGCCGGGTTGACGCCGCCACGTCCGCGCGGCTGCACGCGGGGCCAGGAAACGGAGAAGCGGTAAGTGTCGACGCCGAGTTCCTTGAGCAGCGCGACGTCCGCGGGCATGCGGTGGTAGTGATCGCAGGCGACCTCGCCGGTGTCCCCGTTGTCGACCGACCACGGGGACCGGGCGTAGGTGTCCCAAATGGACGGTGTTCTTCCGTCTTCGGCGACCGCGCCTTCGACCTGGTACGCCGAGCTGCCGACGCCCCACCGGAAGTCCGGCGGCAAGGTGCCGATGAGCTCGTCGTCCCCCGTCATGGCCCTCTTCCCGCCTTATTTCACCAGTTGATACATGGCGGAGGATAAGGTCGTGGGGCATCCTGGAAAGGTCCGCCGCCATAAGATGGGTATCCGCATGCCTGCCAAGCGCACCACCGTCCGTGACCTGCGGCGGCACAACCGTTCCCTCCTGCTGTCGAAACTCTACTTCGACGGCCCGCTCAGCCGCCACGAATTGAGCGGTCTGACCGGGTTGAGCGCCGCGACCGTCAGCAACGTGACCGCCGAACTCGGCGAAGAACGCCTCATCATCGAGGCCGGGCTGGTCGAATCCGACGGCGGCAGGCCACGCGTCCTGCTCCGCGTCGACCCGGCGTACGGGCATGTCGCGGGCGTCGACATCGGTGAGACCGGGGTGAAGGTCGAACTGTTCGACCTCACCATGAACCGGCTGGCCACCGTCGAGCATCCGCTCGCCTCGCCCCGGCCGGACGCGGCCGCCGCGGTGACGCAGGTGGCGTCCGGACTCCGGGAAGTGATCACGGAAGCGGGCATCGACGAAGCGACCGTGCTCGGCGTCGGCGTCGGCGTCCCGGGCACCGTCGAGCAGGGCGAGTCACTGCGTGTACACGCGCCCACCATCGGCTGGAAGGAGGTCCCCCTCACCGACCTCCTGCGCGCGGAGGGCGTCGAGCTGCCACTGTTCGTGGACAACGGCGCGAAAACCCAGGGCCAGGGCGAAATGTGGTTCGGCGCCGGCCGCGGCGCGCGGCACGCGGTGATCGCGCTGATCGGTTCCGGCGTCGGCGCGGCCGTGGTCGCCGACGGCACCACCTACCGCGGCTCCACCAGCAGCGCGGGCGAATGGGGCCATACGACGATCGTCTACGGCGGACAGGAATGCCGCTGCGGATCGCGCGGCTGCCTGGAGTCCTACGTCGGCGCGGAGGGCGTCCTGGCCCGCTATCGCAAGGCGCGCGGCGGAAAGGCGTCGGACGAGGACGAGCAGACCCAGTTCGCCGCGCTGCTGGAATCGGCGGGCAAGTCCAAGGCCGCGGCCAAGGTGCTGGAAGAGACCGCGGGCTATCTCGGCGCCGGTATCGGCGATCTGATCAACCTGTTCAACCCGGAGCGGATCGTGCTGGGCGGCTGGGCCGGGCTGGCGCTCGGCGAGCGGTACCTGCCCGAGATCCGGCGCGTGGCGGGCGAGCACGCCCTGGCGCACGTGTTCGACCAGACCGAGATCGAGCTCGGCAGGCTCGGCCCGGACGCCGTCGCCATAGGAGCCGCCACCCTCCCGGTCGCCGCCCTCCTGGAGCAGGGCGCGGACCCGAGTACGGCCGGGTCGAAGCGGGGTACGGCCGCCTGACCTTAATTCGGGCTCAAAAAATACGTCTTGTCGCAGTGGTAGAGACCATGCATACTTTGTTGTCAGGCGCAACAAAGTGGTTCCGCCGCATGCCTTCTCCTCGGGTCCCCCACGGTCAGAGAGGCGACAACGATGTCCATCTCAGCTCGGTTCCGCTGGACGGCACTCCTCGCCGCCGGCGTTCTTCTCGGTTCGCTCCCGGCCACCGCACAGGCTCCGGCCGCCGAGGCCGCGGTCATGGCCGCGACCTTCACCGACGACTTCAACGGGCCCGCCGGCGCGGGCATCGACACGTCGAAGTGGCATTTCGAGACCGGCGACAACGTCAACAACCACGAGCGGCAGTGGTACACGTCCGGGACGAACAACGCGGCGCTCGACGGCCAGGGCAACCTGGTCATCACCGCGAAGAAAGAGAACCCTGGCAACTACAACTGCTGGTACGGGCGCTGCGAGTACACCTCGGCGCGACTGTCCACGCAGGGGCAGTTCACCCAGACCTACGGCCGGTTCGAAGCGCGGATGAAACTGCCGCGTGGACAGGGGATGTGGCCCGCGTTCTGGATGCTCGGCGCCGACATCGGCAACGTCGGCTGGCCCAACAGCGGCGAGATCGACATCATGGAGAACGTCGGCTTCGAGCCGAACACGGTGCACGGCACCCTTCACGGCCCCGGTTACTCCGGCGCGGGCGGTATCGGCGCGGCCTACAACGGTCCGAACTTCTCCGACGACTTCCACACCTACGCCGTCGACTGGGCACCGAACCAGATCAGGTGGTACGTGGACGGGAACCTCTACCAGACCCGCACCCCCGCCGACCTCAACGGCAACCGCTGGGTCTTCGACCACCCCTTCTACCTGATCCTGAACCTCGCCGTCGGCGGCTACTGGCCCGGTGACCCGAACTCCAGCACGGTCTTCCCGCAACGTCTCGTCGTCGACTACGTGCACGTCAATTCCAGCGACACGGCCGGGCGGACCGGCCGGATCACCGGGATCGGCGGCAAATGCGTCGACGTCGCGGGCGCCAACACCGCCAACGGGACGCCGATCCAGATCACCGGCTGCAACGGGAACGCCGCGCAGAACTGGACCGTCGGTGGCGACGGCACGATCCGCGCGCTCGGCAAGTGCCTGGACGTCTCCGGCGGCGGGACCGCGGACGGCACGGCCGTGCAACTGTGGGACTGCAACGGATCCGGCGCGCAGAAGTGGGCGATCAGCGGCGCTCGCGACATCGTGAACCCGCAGGCGAACAAATGTCTCGACGCCACCGGGAACAGCTCCGCGAACGGGACGAGACTCCAGCTCTGGACCTGCGGCGGAGGCGCGAACCAAAAGTGGACGACGCCCTAGTCACCCGATAGCCACATCTCGCATTTCGTCCTCTGAATGCGGTAGTTCGCATCGCCTACTACCGCATTCAGAGGACAAAACGCGTCAGGGGGAGCGTTCGGCGTAGGCCTCGACGAGCTGGTTTTCGGCGTCGGTGAGGTACTGCGCGAGGAGCTTTTCGGCGCCGAGGCCGTCGCCTGCCTCGATGCGCTCGAGGATCTCCGCGTTGCGCTTGAGATACGGCTCGTGGAAGCGCCGCGGGTCGGCCATCATGTGGAACACCAGCCGCAGCTCGGCGAGGATGCCGCGCATCAGCTCGTCGATCCGTTCGCTGCCACTCAGCTCCGCGATCGCCGAATGGAACCGGATGTTCGCGGTGCCGAGGTCCTGCCAGCGCTCGCCCCGCTCGGCGATCCTGCCGTCCTCGACCAGGCGCGCGAGCTTCCCGAACGTCGGCGGCTTCGCCGTCACCGCCCGCACCGCGGAGCACTCGACGACCTTGCGCACCTTGTAGAGGTCGACGACGTCCTCGACGGGCAGCACCCGCACGAAGACACCGCGGTTGAGCTCGTGGGTCAGCAGGCGCTCGTGCGTGAGCAGCCGGAACGCCTCGCGCAGCGTGTTGCGGGAGACGCCGAGCGCCGAGCCGATGTCCTGCTCCGACAGGCGGACGCCGGGCAGGAAGAAGCCTTCCGCGATACGCGTGCGGAGGACACCCGCGACCCTTTCGGCCGTGCTGGTGCGGCTGATCATGCCGCGATCCGCCTCGAGTCCTTCTACCGAGGCAGGACCACCCTCCGCGATCGTCACGTGACCGATCCTACCTAGGCACAAGAGGTTCAGCCAAGGATACTCTTGTGGAATTGTTGAACAATCCCTAAAGTAGCTGTCCATGTGACCCGTGCCACCCTGAGCTTCACCCTCTGGAGGTGCCGATGAACGCGACAGCCACTACCGAAGACACACGCCCCTTCGCCTGGTTCCGCACGCTCGGTTCGCGAGGCCGCCGGGCCTTCGTCGGCGCGTTCGGCGGATACGGGCTCGATTCGTTCGACTACCAGACCCTGCCGCTGGGCCTGGCCGCGATCACCGCCTACTACGGCCTCTCCGGCGGCGAGGCGGGCCTGCTCGGCACCACCACGCTGGTGGTGTCGGCGGTCGGCGGCATCGGCGCGGGCATCCTGGCCGACCGCATCGGCCGGGTCCGCACCCTCCAGATCACCATCGCGATGTACACGATCTTCA
Organism: Amycolatopsis sp. cmx-4-54; assembly: GCF_046548895.1. Classification (NCBI taxonomy): domain Bacteria; kingdom Bacillati; phylum Actinomycetota; class Actinomycetes; order Pseudonocardiales; family Pseudonocardiaceae; genus Amycolatopsis; species Amycolatopsis sp. cmx-4-54. Next base: position 447,994 of record NZ_JAEBEJ010000003.1, on the reverse strand, counting down.
CCGTGCTCTGCGGGTTCGCGCCGAACTTCGAGACACTCCTGGTCTTCCGCGCCCTGCAGGGCCTGGGCTTCGGTGGCGAATGGGCCGCCGGCGCGGCGCTGGTGGCGGAGTACTCGCAGGCGAAGTACCGCGGCCGCACGGTCGCCTTCGTGCAGAGTGCTTGGGCGGTCGGCTGGGCGCTCTCGGTCGTCGTCTACACCGTCGTCTTCAGCATCTGGAGCCCGGACATCGCATGGCGCGTGATGTTCTGGACCGGCGTCATCCCGGCGCTGCTCGTGCTGTGGGTCCGCCGCAACGTCCAGGACGCGCCTGTCGCCGAAGCGGCCCGCGCCACGAAGAAGGAACGCGGTTCGCTGGCGGGCATCTTCAAGCCGGACCTGCTGCGCACGACGTTGTTCGCCGCGCTGCTGGCCACCGGTGTCCAGGGCGGCTACTACACGCTCGCGACCTGGCTGCCGAGCTATCTGAAGACCACCCGCGGCCTCACCGTCATCGGGACCGGCGGCTATCTCGCGTTCCTGATCTCCGGTGCCTTCATCGGGTACGTCACCGGCGGCTACCTCACGGATCTCCTGGGCCGGAAGAAGACGTTCCTGCTGTTCTCGGTGCTGTCGGCGGGTCTCATCGTCGCGTACACGCAGATCCCGGCGGGCGCGAACACGCTCGTGCTGTTCCTCGGCTTCCCGCTCGGGTTCTCGATGTCCGCGATCTTCAGCGGGTTCGGCGCGTTCCTCGCCGAGCTGTACCCGTCGGCGCTGCGCGGGACCGGTCAGGGCTTCACCTACAACCTCGGCCGGGCCATCGGCGCCACGTTCCCCGCCGTGGTCGGTTTCCTCGGCGCGGGCGGCGCGATGGTGTTCGGCGCGGTCGGCTACGGCATCGCCGTGCTGGCGCTGCTCGGCCTGCCCGAGACTCGCGGCCGAGAACTTCTGTGACCACAATCGGAAGAGGAGGCACCGCGATGACCACCTTCGACGAACCGGCGACGTTGTCCCCCGGCGAGGCCCGCGCCCTGTTCCGCGCGGGCACGGCCCGCCCGACCACCGGCTGGTCCAACGGGTTCACCCAGACCAACCTGATCGCCGTCCCCGAGGACTGGGCCTACGACGTCCTGCTGTTCTGCCAGCGGAACCCGCAGCCCTGTCCGGTGCTCGACGTCAGCGACCCCGGCGACCCGGCGACCCGGCTGGCGCCCGGCGCGGATCTGCGCACCGACCTGCCGCGGTACCGCGTCTGGCAGAACGGCGCGCTGTCCGGCGAGCTCACGGACGCGAGCGGGCTGTGGCGCAGCGACATGGTCGCGTTCTCGATCGGGTGCAGTTTCACCTTCGAATCGGCGCTGGCCGCGGAGGGCATCCCGCTGCGGCACGTCGACCAGGGCCGCAACGTGGCGATGTACGTGACGAACCGCGAGTGCGTCCCGGCCGGGCGGCTGCACGGGCCCATGGTCGTCTCGATGCGGCAGATCCCCGAAGACCGCGTGGACGACGCCGTGCGCATCACCCGCGGGATGCCCGCCGTGCACGGTGCGCCGGTGCACATCGGCGACCCGGCCGCGCTGGGCATCACCGATCTCGGCAGACCCGATTTCGGCGACCCGGTCGACGCGGAACCCGGTGACGTGCCGGTGTTCTGGGCGTGCGGCGTGACCCCGCAGGCGGCACTGATGGCCTCGCGGCCGCCGTTCGCGATCACGCACGCGCCGGGCTACATGTTCGTGACCGACAAACTCGACAGTGAGTTCAGGGTGGCCTGATGGATCTCAACAGCGATTTGGGCGAGGGTTTCGGCGCCTGGAAGATGGGCGACGACGACGCCATGCTCGACATCGTCACCAGCGCGAACGTCGCTTGCGGCTTCCACGCCGGCGACCCGTCGGTGATGCGGCGTGTCTGCGAGCGCGCGGCGGAGCGAGGCGTCGTCATCGGCGCCCACGTCGCCTACCGCGATCTCGCCGGATTCGGGCGGCGGGCGATGGACGTCGCCCCCGCCGACCTCACCGACGACGTGCTTTACCAGATCGGCGCGCTGGACGCGTTCGCCCGCGCGGCGGGCTCGCGGGTGCGGTACGTCAAACCGCACGGGGCGTTGTACAACACGGCCGCGGTGGATCCGGAGCAGGCGGCCGCGGTGGTCGAAGGGATCCGGCGGTTCCACCCCGAGCTCGCGCTCCTGTGCCCGCCGGGGTCGAAAATGGCCGAACAGGCCGAAAAAGCCGGGTTCCCCGCGTACGCCGAGGCGTTCGCGGACCGCGCGTACACGTCCGAAGGCCTTCTGGTCTCGCGGAAACTGCCCGGCGCCGTCCTCCACGACGCCGACGAGGTGGCCGAACGCGCGGTCGCGATGGCGACGACCGGCAAGGTCGTCACCGCCGACGGGACCGAGCTGGCGCTTCAGCCGCATTCGCTGTGCGTGCACGGCGACACGCCCGGCGCCGTCGAACTGGCACGTCGGATCCGCGCGGGACTGGACGCCTCCGGTGTCCACATCGGACCCTTCATCGAGGCCGCGTGATGCGAATGCTGCCCTATGGGGCGCGTGCGGCCATGGTCGACTTCGACGATCCGTCGGAGGTGCTCGGGCTGCACGCGTCACTGGAGCAGGACCCACCGGACGGTGTCGTCGAGCTGGTCCCAGCCGCGCGGACCCTGCTCATCCGGTTCGACCCTGGCCGGACCCATCACGACCGGCTCGCCGGCGACGTCCTCGACCGGTCCACAGTGGACGTCGAACCGCGCGAGGCCGCCGAGATCGTCGTGCCGGTGCGCTACGACGGCCCGGACCTCGCCGACGTCGCGGCCGCCGCCGGCCTGTCGGCGGAAGCGGTCGTCCGGCGGCACGAGGACGGGACGTACGTCTCGGCGTTCTGCGGCTTCGCTCCCGGGTTCGCCTACCTGACCGGGCTCGACCCCGCGCTGCGTCTACCGCGCCGGACGAGCCCGCGCACACGGGTCCCCGCCGGATCGGTCGCGATCGCGGGCGAGTACACGGCGGTGTATCCGAACGCCTCGCCCGGCGGCTGGCAGCTGATCGGGCGGACCACGCTGCCGGTGTGGGACGTCGAGCGGGAGCCGCCGAACCTGCTGGCACCGGGCACCCGGATCCGGTTCACTTCATGACCGCGAAGATCGAAGTGATCCACCCCGGGGTCTTCGCCACCGTGCAGGATCTCGGGCGGCCCGGGCTGGCCGCGCTCGGCGTCGGCCGGTCCGGCGCCGCCGACCGCGGCTCACTGCGGCTGGCGAACCGGCTGGTCGGGAACCCCGAGAGCCACGCGGCCCTGGAGTGCGTTCTTGGCGGCCTCGTCCTGCGGTTCTCGGCTCCGGCGACCGTCGCCGTCACCGGCGCGCCCTGCTCGATCACCGTCGGCGGACGGGCTTTCGGTTCGGACTCGCCGATCCTGGTCGGCCCCGGCGACGAACTCGTTCTCGGGATGGCTTCTCACGGTTTACGTTGCTATGTCGCGGTGCGCGGTGGCATCGACGTCCCTCCGGTGCTGGGCGCGCGGGCGACCGACACCCTGGGAAAACTCGGCCCACCCGTGCTTTCGGCCGGGATGACCCTGCCGGTGGGACAAGAGGTGCTGGCCCACCCTGGGGTGGATCTCGCCCCTCGCGCTCCCTGGCCCGAGGTCCCGGTTCTGCGGGTCGGCGCCGGCCCTCGGGTCTCCTGGTTCACGTCCGACGCACTGTCCACTTTGGTCTCTTCCGGTTATGTCGCCACGGCCGACGTCGATCGGGTGGGCGTACGGCTTGAGGGCCCTGTGCTGTCGCGGGCGCGGGATGGCGAGCTGCCGCCCGAGGCCGCCGTGCCGGGCGCCTTGCAGGTTCCTCCTTCGGGGCAGCCGATCCTGTTCCTGGCCGACCATCCGGTGACCGGGGGCTACCCGGTGATCGCGGTGGTGGAGGAAGCGGATCTGGATATGGCCGCGCAGGTGCGTCCGGGGCAGCGGGTGCGGTTCCGGCTGATTTGAATGGTCAGGGCGGTTCTGGCCGCCTTACCACGCACGAGGCTTGACCCGCTCGGTACCGGTGTTTACTTGAAGGGCAGGTGTGAAGGTCGAGTTTCCTCGGCTCAGCCGAGGGAAGGCCCCCTTCACGCGCAGCCGTTGTGACTGCTGCTGCCTGCGTGACGAACGTGGCGATTGCCGAGTCCGTGAAGGCCTCCTTGAGGGACTCTGGGTCCCTCAAGGAGGCCTTCACGGACCGGGCCCTGATATCCAAGACCCCTGGCCGGAGGGGTTGCGAAAGTGGCTAGAACCGCTTAATCACCAAGACCCGAAACCCGCAAAGTGATGTTCAACCGCCCCACCAGCCCCAGCTCCGGATCGGCCGTCCCCGGCAAGATCCGAGGCACCCCGTGGAAAGCCAGCCGCGACTTCCCGCCGAACACGAACAGGTCGCCCGACCGAAGATCCACGTCCGTATACGGCCGCCCGCGATCGACCGTGTTCCCGAACCGGAAGACGCACGCGTCCCCCAGGCTCAGCGACACGACGGGTTCCAGCGAGGCCTCGTCCTTGTCCTGGTGCAGCCCCATCTTCGCCGCGGAGTCGTAGAAGTTCACCAGCGCGATGTCCGGCTCGTACGACGACGGGCCGTAAGCGGCCGAAACCGCCCGCCGCCCAAGGTCGCCCAGCCACGAAGGAAACGGCAGTACCGGAGAGCCGTCCGCGGTCACCTTCGAATACCGATACGGGTGCCAGTGCCAGCCGAGGCAGACCGTCCGCACCGACATGACGCCGCCGTTCGGCAACCGCGTCTGCCGGTAGCCACGCCAGCCCCGGCACGCTTCGACCAGACGGCGTTGTTCGTCGAGGTCGAGCCAGTCGGGAACATGCACCGCACCGGGTGCGACTTCGTTCCGCGGGCGAGGGATCAGCGCGTCCACGCGTCGAGTTTGCCAGGGCGCGCGCCGACGATCCGGTGGCCCCGCACCAGGACACCCGCCGCGACGAACCAGCGCAGCACGGACCGCCCGAACCGCGGCCGGGACGGAGCATCCATGACTGTCACGGGCAAGGAAGGTGCCACAAAGCGCCGGCGGAAGCCACCTTTCGGACTACTCCGATCGGCCGGTTGACCGCAGTGCGTTCACCCGGTCACCGTCCGAATTCGACCACCGTCACCCCGGCCCGCGCGGGCACCGGGTCGTTCATCTCCGCGAGCACCGCGGGGACGTCGTCGAGGCCGACCCGGTTGCCGATCATGCCTTCGAGGTCGATCCCGGCCGTCTCCACCACCCGCAGCATCTCGGGGTACTCGTGCGCTTGCAGCCCGTGGATGCCGACGATCTCCAGCTCCCCGCCGATCACCCGGTGCATCGGGATCGGCGCGATGCCCTGCGCGGGCGGCATCAGCCCGGCTTGGACGTGCCGTCCCCGCTTCCGGAGGCTGCCGATCGAAGCGGCGCAGGTAGTCGGCGAACCGAGGCAGTCGAGTGACACGTGCGCGCCGCCACCGGTCAACTCCCGGACATGAAGAGCTACGGCTTCGTGGCCTTCGAACGAGGACGGATCGACGGCCGAAGACGCCCCCATGCGCACAGCCAGCGCCCTGGCCTGCGGTGACGGGTCGACGGCGATGACCGACGCACCGGCCGCGACGGCCAGCAGGATCGCCGAGACGCCGACACCGCCACAGCCGTAGACCGCGACCTGCTGCCCAGGCCGGACCCCGCCCTGGCGCAGCACGGCCCGGAACGCCGTCCCGAACCGGCAGCCCAGCGCCGCCGCTTCGGCGCACGCCAGCGAGTCCGGCAGCGCCACGAGGTTGACCTCGGCGTTTTCGATGGCGACGTACTCGGCGAACGAGCCCCAGTGGGTCGCGCCCGGCTGGAACTCGCGGTCGCAGATCTGCTGGTCACCGGCCGCGCACTGGGCGCAGGTGCCGCAGGCGCAGACGAACGGCACCGTCACCCGGTCGCCCGCCGACCAGCCTCGGACGCCCTCGCCGAGCGACGCGATCCGGCCCGCGAGTTCGTGCCCGGCGACGTGCGGCAGCTTCACCGACGTGTCGTGCCCCTGCCAGGAGTGCCAATCGCTGCGGCACACCCCGGTCGCCTCGACGGTGATCACCACCCCGCCCGGCGGTGCGACCGGATCCGGCACCTCGCGTACCTCGGGCAGCACCCCGAACTCCTCGAAGACGACCGCCCGCACCCGCGCTCCCTCCCTAAGTCCCCGTGTCCCGGCCTCGCTGCATCACGATGCCCTCGCCGGGCACCGTACACCGGGCCGCCCGCCCTCGCGGCGGTCCCAAAAGCCGCGACAGGGACCCTGGCGGTACCCCGAGGACCTCCTCGAGATTCTTCAGCACCAGCAGGGATTCCGGCCGTTCCGGACGGCAGCGGCCGGACTGCCAGTGGCTCAGTGTCGCGAGGCTGACCGAGCACCCCCGCCCTCTGAGCCGGTACCGGATCCGATCGAGACCGAGGCCCCTCGCCCTGATCGCCGCCCTGAGGGCGTCCGCGAACGGCCCCGTGTCCAGCAGCCGCCTGAGTTCACGTCCTTCCGCCACCCCCCGGTCGATGGTGTGTGTCCGCTGACCGGTCATCTTCATCGCCTTCGCACGCTCGCTAGCCACCCGGAATAGCGCAGCCTAGGCGCGGGATCACATGATCGGAAGGGTCTTCGATCACCTATCGGCGTGGCAGGCGGGTGACGTAATTATGCAGAGACGTAGGGAAAATTCCCACCAGCCGCCCCAGGCCGGTACGTGTCCACAGTGGACACGTTCTCAGCGCAACGCGACCGACAGCGCCTGCGCGATCTCCTTGCCGATGGCGTGGGTCGCCGCGTCCGGCGGCGAGCCGACCTTGACCACCATCGGGCCGCCGAACGGCTGCCGCTCGACGACCTCGATCCGCTCGCCGAGGCCGATGGCGTGCTCGGTGAGGTAGCGCAGGAGTTCCGGGTCGGTGTCCCAGACGCGGACGATCTCGCCGACCGCGCCGGGCGGGAGGTCGTCGAGGATGCGCATCGGCATCTCCTCGACGCTGCCGTCGGGCGCGGGGATCGGGTCGCCGTGCGGGTCGCGCACCGGGTTGCCGAGCTTCGCGGCGATCCGTTCGACGAGCCTGTCCGACACCGCGTGTTCGAGCGCGTCGGCCTCGGCGTGCACCTCGTCCCAGGTGTAGCCGAGTTCGGACACCAGGTAGGTCTCGATCAGCCGGTGGCGGCGGAGTACCGAGCGGGCGAGCAGCCTGCCGTCGGTGGTCAGCTCGATCCCCCGGTACGGGACGTGCGCGACCAGCCCGAGCTGGGAAAGCTTGGTGACCATGCCGGACGCCGACGACGGGCTGACCTCCAGCCGCCCGGCCAGCGACGTGTTGGTGACGGCCTCGCCGCGTTCCACCAGCCCGTAGATCACCCGGACGTAGTCCTCCACGGACGACGACCTGCGGCTTGCCCCTTCACCCATGGGTGCGAGTTTACGGCTTGCCGCTCACGTGCGACTCACCCAGCGTGCGGTCGCCAGCGGTACCGGATCCAGCCGGGGACGGGCTCGGCGCCGAGCTGGGCGTAGAACGCCTCACCCTTCTCGTTGCCCTCCTGCATGTCCCATTCGACCCGGCCGGGTGTCCGCGCGCTCAGCTCGTCGAGCAGCTCCCGCCCGAGACCGTGGCGACGGTGTTCCGGGCGCACGAAGAGGTCGTCGAGCCAGATCCCGGGCCTGGCCTCCCAGGTGGAGAAGTTCCAGCTGCAGAAGGCGAAGCCCGCGGTCTTGCCCGGCTCACCCGGAGGGGTGGCCAGCAGCACCCAGGCCTTCGGGTCGGGTCCGAAGAGGAACCCGGCCATCTCCTGCCTGTCGAGTTTCAGATCGTGCTTGTCCTCGTAGACCGCGTGCTCCTCGATGAGCGCGCAGATCTCCTCGATGTCGCCCGCGACCGCGTCCCGTACCGGCATGGGTCTCAGCTCCGTTCGTAGACGATGTCGCCGCCGACGGCGGTGGCGACGACGTGGATCGAATCCAAAGTGGACTCGTCGGTCGGGTCGGCCGAGAGGACGGCGAAGTCCGCTAGCTTGCCGACCTCCAGCGTGCCCAGGTCCTTCTCGGCGAAAGCGGCGTACGCGGATCCGTACGTGTAGGCGCGCAGCGCTTCGGCGGGGGTGAGCCGCTCATCGGGACCCAGCACGACCCCGGACGCGGTCTTCCGCCGCACCATGTCGGCCAGCGCGAGCAGCGGCGCGCCCTCGACGACCGGGCGGTCCGAGCTGGCCGGGAGCACGCATCCGGCGTCGAGCAGGCTCTTGAGCCGATAGCACCACGGCTCGCGCTCGGGGCCCAGCGCGGCCCGCATGCCGTCGCCGATCTCGTTGACGAACCGGCCCTGCGGCGAGGCGATCAGCCCCAGCGACGCCAGCCGTTTCAGCTCCGCGGGCCGCAGCACCGCGCAGTGCTCGATGCGGTGCCGGTGATCGGGCCGCGGGTCGGCCTTCAGCGCGGCTTCGTAGGCGTCGAGGACGACGGTGATCGCGCGGTCGCCGATGGCGTGCGTCGCGATCTGCCAGCCGGCCTTGTGCGCGGCGGCGATCGTCCGCGCGATCTCGTCCTCGGGCACCTGGAAGTAGCCGACGTTGTCCGGCTCGCCCGCGAACGGCTCGTGCATCGCGCAGGTCCGGCCGATCAGCGAACCGTCGGCGAACAGTTTCATCGCGCCGATCCGCAGCCATTCGTCGCCGAACCCGGTGCGCATCCCCAGGTCGAGCCCGTACAGCGTGGATGGCTCCTCGGCGGGAAAGCGAGCCTCGGAGCGGGCACCGGCGTCCAGCTCGTGCAGCACGCTCGCCGCGACCATCACCGTGCTCCGCACACGCAACACGCCGCGCTCGCGTGCCAGCTGGTACGCGGCGAGTTCGGCGGGGGTCTCCCCCACGAGGCCCCCGCCGATCCCGGCCTCCTGCACACTCGTGATGCCCTCGGCCAGGTAGCGCTCGCTCGCCCTGTCCAGCCCGCGGACGACCCGCTCGACCGGCGTCGGGTAGGTCAGCGGCCGCAGCATGAGCTGGGCCTGCTCCCGCAGGAGGCCGGTCGGCGAACCGTCCTCGTCGCGGACGACGTCGCCGCCCACGGGCACGTTCTCCAGGTCCAGGTGCTCCAGTACCGCGGAGTTGACCACGGTCATATGCCCGGAAGTGTGCTTGAGCCGCACGAGGTGTCCAGGAGCGGCGCGATCGAGCCCCTGCCGCGTCGGATGGCCGCCCACGAGCTTGTTCTGGTCGTAGCCGCTGCCGATGATCCAGCCGCCCGGCGGGGTTTCGGCCGCGCGCCGCGCGACGGCGTCGTACACCTCGTCGACGCTGCGGCAATCCGAGAGGGCGACGTCGTCGAGCGCCATGCCGAACCAGGCCATGTGGTTGTGCGCGTCGTGGAATCCGGGCACCACCACCGATCCACCGAGGTCTACGCGACGTTTCGCAGTAAGCACGGAAAGTGCGGCGGCATCCTCGCCCAATGCGACGATCCGTCCGTTCAGCACCGCCAGCGCTACGGATTCCTCCGTTCCGGTGAGGAATCGGGCGTTCTCATAGACCGTGTCGACCCGCATGATTCGACTCTATCGATCGATCGATCGGTCGTCTAGGCTCGGCGTCATGAGCACCGTGGACTACGCACTCGACGACGGAATCGCAGTGATCTGGCTGAACCGCCCGGAGCGGCTCAACGCGGTGGTCGCCGAACTGGTCGACGACCTGTTGGAGGCGCTCGACGCGGCCGCCAAGTCGGACGCGCGCGCGGTCGTGCTGGCCGGCCGGGGCCGGGCGTTCTGTGCCGGTCACGATCTGAAGGAACCCACCCCGCCGGGGGATTCACGCCCGCGGCTCGACCGGCTACAGGACGTGACCCGCCGCCTGCGCGGACTGCGCCAGCCCGTCATCGCCGCGGTCCACGGTTACGCGATCGGCGCGGGCGCCGAGTTCGCGATGGGCTGCGACCTGATCCTCGCCGCCGAGGACGCGGTGTTCGCCTTCCCCGAGGTCTCGTTGGGCCTGAGCGTCACGGGCGCGGCGTCGCGGTTGCTGCCGCTGCTGGTCGGCCCGTTGAAGGCCAAGGAACTCCTGCTGCTGGGCGAACGCGTGAGCGGCACCGAGGCGGCCGGGCTCGGCCTGGTCAACGCCGCCCTGCCCGCCGACGACCTGATGGACACCGCGCTCGCCTGGGCGGCCAGGATCGCCGCGCATCCGGCGGCCGCGGCCACGATGGCCAAGCGTGCCCTCGATTCCGGCATCGACAGCTCCCTCGACGCCGCCCTCGAACTCGAAGTCAGCCATGCGCTGATCACCGAGCACTCCGCCGAGGTCGCGGCCTCGGCCGAGGCGTTCCGGAGCCGGGCATGACCTCGCTCGCCGGGATCGACACCCTCCTCGGCCTGACCACCAGGGCCGCCGCGCTCTGGCCGGACAAGACGGCGTGGATCTTCGACTCCACCGGGGAGAGCTTCACCTTCGCCGACGTCGACGCGCGCAGCACCGAGTTCGCGCGCGCACTGCTGGAACTCGGTGTGGAACCGGGTGACCGGGTCGCGGTGATGCTGCGCAACCAACCCGAGTTCCCCTTGCTGTGGCTGGCCTTGGCCAAGATCGGCGGGGTGCTCGTCCCGGTCAACACCGGGTACCGCGAGTTCGACGGCGCCCACGTGCTCCGCCACTCGGGTGCCAGGTTCGCCGTGGCCGCCGAGGAATTCCTGGAGCTGCTGAACAAGATCGCGCCGGAGACCTCGCTGGAACGCGTGCTCACACCCGGTGAACTCACCGGCTCCGGTGCCGCCCCGGCCTTCACGAGCGAAGCCGAGCGCCCGGTCAACATCCAGTACACCTCGGGAACGACGGGCGCGCCCAAGGGTTGCGTACTGCCGAACCGGTACTGGACGACCCTCGCGATCGGCCTGGCCACGGACTACCCGTCGGTCGGCACGGACGACGTCATCCTGACCGCGCAACCGTTCCACTACATCGATCCACAGTGGAACGTCGCGCTGGGGCTCGCGGGCGGCGCGACCCTGGTGGTACTCGACCGTTTCCACCCGTCGAAGTTCTGGGCCAAGATCCGCGAACACGGCGTCACCTGGTTCTACTGCCTCGGCCTGATGCCCACGCTTCTGCTGCGCCAGCCGGAAAGCGAGCTGGACAAGGCGCACCAGGTCCGCGCGATCTGCGCTTCGGCGATCCCGCGCGACCTGCACGCCGCGCTCGAAGCACGCTGGGGCGCGCCGTGGTACGAGGCCTTCGGCATGACCGAGACCGGCGGCGACATCCGGATGTACCCGGCGGATCACGAGGAGACCGTCGGCACCGGCTGCCTCGGCAGGCCGACGCCCTCGCGCGAGGTGATGATCGCCGGCGAGGACGGGAAACCGCTGCCGCGTGGGGAAACCGGTGAGCTGCTGATCCGCGGGGTCGGCCTGATGCACGGCTACCACGACGATCCCGAAGCGACCAGGCGCGCCTTCGACGGCGGCTGGTTCCACACCGGCGACCTGGCCACAATGGACGCCGAAGGCCGCGTGTACTACGTGGGCCGCACCAAGGACATGATCCGCCGGAGCGGCGAGAACATCTCCGCGGACGAGGTCGAACGGGCGCTGCAGCTGCATCCGGCGGTCAAGCTCGCCGCCGTCATGGCGGTGCCGGACGACATCCGCGGCGAGGAGGTCAAGGCGTACATCGTCCTCGACGAGAACGAGGGGCACCGGTGCGAACCTGCCGAGCTGGCGGAGTTCTGCGCGGCGAAACTGGCCTACTTCAAGATCCCCCGGTTCTGGGCCATCGTGGCGGAACTGCCGATGACGCCGTCGGAACGGGTCGCGAAGGGTGAGCTGAAGAAGGTGGGCGACCTCCGCGCCGGTTCGTGGGACAGGACCACCGAGACATGGCTCTGAACATGGACTCTCGGCGGGAAAAAGAACCTCGAGTCGTGAACACCCGCGAACGCGTCCGCCAGGCGGCGGTGAAACTGTTCGCCGCTAAGGGGTTCCACGGCACCGGCATCCGGGATCTGGCGCAGACGGCGGAGCTGTCGTCCGCCAGCCTGTACCACTACATGGGCACCAAAGAGGATCTGCTGGTCGCCATCATGAACGAGTCGCTGCGGCGCCTGCTCGACGCGGCCGAGCGGGCGACCGCCGGACTCACCGATCCCGTGTCACGGCTCGGCTCCCTGGTGGCGCTGCACGTGCTCGCGCACGCCATCCAGCCGGATGACACCCGCGTGGTGGACAACGAGGTCCACGCGCTCACCCCCGGCGCCAGGGCCGAAGTGGTGGGGCTGCGCGATGCCTACGAAAGACTGTGGGCGGACGCAATCGAGGACGGTGTCGCGGCGGGCGTCTTCCACACCGACCAGCCTTCGGTCACCCGGCTCGCACTGGTGGAGATGTGCAGCGGGGTCGCGCGCTGGTATTCCCCGTCGGGGCCGCTCACCCTGGATCAGCTGGCCGCGCATTACGCGGAACTGGCGCTGCGGGCGCTCGCCTGCGAAGGCCGGCTGGACGTCGATGCGTTGCAAAACTGCCGTGAAGTGGTCTCGGGAGTGTGGCGAGTGCCCGTTTAGCGGCGACTTTAGGTCCGTACGCCTTGCTCAGACGGCTTCTCTGGGGGACGCTCGAAGGGTGACTGAGCAAACGATCCAACTCGAACTGGACGACTCGGGTCTCTCGCCGGCGTTGCCGGTGCCTTCGAACCCCCGTGATCAGGTGCAGGACGTCCCCTACCGCCCGGTGGGATTCCGGGATGACGACCTGCCCACGGCGCTCGAACGGTGCGCGACATGGCTACGCCAGGCTCAGGAGTGGCTCGGGGAACCGGTCGATGTGCTGGCCGTCCATCTCGACTACGACGACCGCAAGGGTTCGCCGTACTACGACGTGAAACTTCTCTGCAACGAGGAGGACCTGGCCGGGGTCCCGATCGCGATGCGGAACCAGAAGGACGAGGACGAAGACTAGAGAGACCGACGCCATGAACGGGCCGTTCCTTGCGAAATTTGCGAGGAACGGCCCGTTCATTGCGTGTGAGTACATCGAGTCCGTGAAGGCCTCCTTGAGGGACTCTGGGTCCCTCAAGGAGGCCTTCACGGACCAGAAGTACCCAAGCGTCAGCCCAAGGTGCCGCCGACCTTGACGTGCCCCTTCAGCAGGTTGCGCGCGATGGTCCGGCGCTGGATCTCGTCGGTGCCCTCGTAGATCCGCAGCAGCCGCAGTTCGCGGTACCACCGCTCGACCGGCAGTTCCCGCGTGTAGCCCATCCCGCCGTGGATCTGCAGGACGCGGTCGACGATCTCGTTCGCCTTCACGCCGCCGTACAGCTTCGCCATCGACTGCGCGTGCCGCGAGTCCAGCTTCTGGTCGACCTGCCAGGCGGCGTGCAGCACCAGCCAGCGCAGGGCCTCCAGTTCGGTGCCGGAGTCCGCGATCATCCACTGGATGGCCTGGCGCTCGGCGATCTTCTGCCCGAACGTCTCCCGCGTGTTGGCGTGCTCGATGGCCATGGAGATCAGCCGCTCGCAGGAGCCGATCGCGCGGGCGGGCAGCAGGTAGCGGCCGGCGCCGATCCACTGCATGGCCAGGTCGAACCCGTGGCCGAGTTCGCCGAGGATCTGTGTCTCCGGCACGCGGACGTCCTCGAAGACCAGCGCCGCCGGTCCCCATTCGCCCATGGTGTCGATGTACTCGGACTTCCAGCCGGCGTCGCGGTCGACGAGGAAGCAGGTGACGCCGCCGTTGGCGCCCTTCTCCGGGTCGGTGATCGCGAAGACCATCACGAAGTCGGCCTCGTTACCGCCGGTGATGAAGGTCTTCTCGCCGTTGATGACCCAGTCGGTGCCGTCCTTGCGGGCGGAGGTCCGGATGGCCTTGGCGTCCGAGCCCGCACCGGGTTCGGTGATCGCGAAGCACGACTTGCGTTCGCCCGAGATCGTCGGGAGCAGGTAGCGCTCCTTCTGCTCGTCGTTGGCGTAGTACAGGATGTTGTCCGCGGCGCCGCCGAACCGGAACGGCACGAACGTGCGGCCGAGTTCGGCCTCCAGCAGCGCGGTCATCACCGCGGACAGGCCCATGCCGCCGTACTCCTCGGGCGTCTGCACCCCCCAGAAGCCGGATTCCTTGGCCTTCAGCTGCAGTTCGCGCAGCTCGTCGGAGGTCAAGCCGGGCTGACCGGCGCGTTCGCGGCGCAGCACCTCCTGCTCACGCGGCATCAGGTCGCGCTGGACGAAGGTGCGCACCCAGTCGCGCACCTCGCGTTCCTCGACGCTCAGAGAGAAATCCATGGTCAGCCCGCTCCGTTCGACAGTGGCCTAGCGCTGACTAAGCGCTCGCTTAGTCCAGGGTACCGCTTCGGTTGTCGTTCGCCGAGGAGTTGTCATAAGTTTTCGCAATCCGTCCCCACCTCGTCGAAGGGCACCCATGAGCACGGCAGCACCCGCGGCGAAGCGGGATCGCACCCATTACCTCTACATCGCCGTCATCGTGGCGGTGGCGCTCGGCATCGCGGTCGGCATCCTGTTCCCCGCCCTCGGCAAGGAACTGAAGCCGCTCGGGACCGGGTTCGTGAACCTGATCAAGATGATGATCTCGCCGATCATCTTCTGCACGATCGTGCTCGGCGTCGGCTCGGTGGCGAAGGCCGCGAAGGTCGGCCGCGTCGGCGGGCTCGCGCTCGGCTATTTCCTGATCATGTCGACGGTCGCGCTGGTCATTGGCCTGGTCGTCGGCAACATCCTCCAGCCCGGCAGCGGGTTGCACCTGACCCCCGAGATCGCCGAAAAGGGGCAGGACCAGATCGCCAAGAGCGAAGGCACCGTCGACTTCCTGCTCGGGATCATCCCGAAGACGCTGGTCTCGGCGTTCACCGAGGGCGAGGTGCTGCAGACGCTGCTGGTCGCGCTGCTCGCCGGGTTCGCGCTGCAGAAACTGGGCACGAAGGGCGAGCCGATCCGCCGCGGCATCGAGCACATCCAGCGGCTCGTGTTCCGGATCCTGGCGATGATCATGTGGGCGGCGCCGGTCGGCGCGTTCGGCGCGATCGCCGCCGTCGTCGGCGAGACCGGCTGGAAGGCGCTGCAGAGTCTCGCGGTGATCATGCTCGGCTTCTACCTCACCTGCGCGTTGTTCGTGTTCGTGGTGCTCGGGCTGATCCTCGGCCTGCTCGCCAGGGTCAACATCTTCAAGCTGCTGAAGTATCTCGGCCGCGAGTTCCTGCTGATCCTGTCGACGTCGTCGTCGGAGTCGGCGCTGCCGCGGCTGATCGCGAAGATGGAGCACGCCGGCGTCTCCAAACCGGTCGTCGGCATCACCGTGCCGACCGGGTACTCGTTCAACCTCGACGGCACCGCCATCTACCTGACGATGGCGTCCATCTTCATCGCGGACGCGCTCGACAAACCGCTGACCATCGGCGAGCAGATCTCCTTGCTGGTGTTCATGATCATCGCGTCGAAGGGCGCGGCCGGGGTCACCGGCGCGGGGCTCGCGACGCTGGCGGGCGGACTGTCGTCACATCGGCCGGAACTGGTGGACGGCGTCGGGTTCATCGTCGGCATCGACCGGTTCATGTCCGAGGCCCGCGCGCTGACGAACTTCGCGGGCAACGCCGTCGCGACCGTGCTGATCGGCACCTGGACCAACGAGATCGACCGCGAGCAGCTCGACCGGACGCTGGACGGCCGGTCACCGTTCGACGAAGCGACGCTGCTCGACGAAAACGCGAGTGAGGCCGGTGCGGAATCGGGTACAAAGAAGACGTGATCGAATGTGCGGTCCGCTGGTCCCCGCCCCTGCCCGCCGAACCCCGGTTCCTGGCCTTGCTCGACGAGCTGGAGCAGGGCCGGTACGGAAACTACCGCCAGGAAATCGACCAACGCCGGTTCCTGACCGGCCGGGTCCTCGCCAAGACGGTCGCCGCCGAGCGGCTCGGCATGGCCGTCGAGGACGTGAGCTTCGACGCGACCTGTGACGACTGCGGCAAACCGCACGGACGGCCCAGGGTCCCCGGCGCGCCGCTGATGCTGTCGATCTCGCATTCCGGCGACCTCATCGGCGTCGCGGCCACCGCGGGGACGCCGGTCGGCCTCGACGTCGAGACGGCCACCAGGCGAGCCGAGGACTCGCTCATGGAGTACGCGCTGACCCCCGCCGAGCTGGCGGCGATCTCGGGGCTCTCCGACGACGAGCGAACGACGGCGTTCTTCACCTACTGGACGCGCAAGGAAGCCGTCATGAAGGCCACCGGGAAGGGCCTCAAGATCCCGCTGCAGAGCATCACGTTCTCCGGCTACGACGAGCAGGCGCGGCTGGTGCGGTCGAGCCACCAGGCCCTCGACCCGGACCGGACCCGGCTCGCCGACCTGAAGGCGGCCGAGGGCTACCGGGCCGCCGTCGCGCTCCTGACCTCGGACGACATCTCGGTCACCGAAGACTTCACGCCCCTCTGACCCCCCGCGTTTCGCGTCAGATCTCCAGGCCCATGGCGGCGAGCAGGGTGCGGAACTTCGCCGAGGTCTCGTCGAGTTCGGTCCGGGGGTCGGAGGCGGGGACGATGCCGCCGCCGGCGTACAGCCGCATGGAGGTGCCGGCGATCTCCGCGCACCGGATCCCGACGGCCCATTCGCCGTCCCCGGCCGCGTCGACCCAGCCGACGGCGCCCGCGTAGTACTCGCGGTCGAACGGCTCCAGCTCCTGGACCAGCGAGCGCGCGGCCGCGGTCGGCGTGCCACAGACCGCGGGGGTGGGATGCAAGGCGGCGGCGAGGTCCAGCGCGGTGACGTCCTGGTCGATCAGCTCACCGGTGACGGTGGTCGAGAGATGCCAGATCGCCGGGGTCGAGACGAGCTCCGGGCTGCGGACGTCGAGGGTGCGGCAGAACGGCCGCAGGATCTCGACGACGGACTCCACCACGACGGCGTGTTCGACGTGGTCCTTTTCGGACGCCAGCAGCGCCTCACCGTTCGCCTTGTCGATCGCCGGGTCCGCGGACCGGGGCATCGACCCGGCGTGCGGCCTGGACACGACGGCGCCGCCGGTGCGGGAGAGCAGGAGTTCGGGAGTGGCGCCGACCAGCGTGCGCCCGCCGGGCAGCTGCGCGGCGTAGGTGGTGTGCCGGGGGTTGCCGTTCGCCAGGTTCCGGACCACCTCGGCGACCGGAACGGCCTCGTCGAAGTCGAGATCGAGCGCGCGGGCCAGGACGACTTTGCGCAGGTCACGGTCGCTCAGCGCGGAGACGGCGGCGCGGACGGCGGCCAGATGTGCCTCGGGTTCGGGCACGGGAGTGACCTTGACCGGCTGCGGAAGCGCGGTGCGCGGCGGGACGGCCGCGTGGTCGGAAGACGCGCGATGGACCGCGCGCGGGAGCACCAGATGCCCCGGCATCGAGGTGGTGTCGAAGGGCAGCACGCCGACCGCGATCGACGCGCCCGAGTCGGTGAACAGCCCGGGAAGCGCCCCGGACAGCCGCGACGGCTCGGTCTCGGTCGCGGTGGCCACGACGCCGCTCGCGAGGAGCGCGTGCCGTGCCGTGGCCAGGAGGAAGTCGCCCCGCTCGTAGCGGGCGGCCAGGTCTGCCGGGGTCGCCGGTGCGGTACTGGTCGTCACCCCACCAGCGTCCCAGGCTCCGGCTGAGGCCAGGGGAAAGTGTTGCCCGGGCAACAGCCTCTCAGGCAACACCTTCCCCCGGACCGCCCGTGACCTGGGCGGTGTCTCTCAAAGCGCACTGTCGGATTTCCGCAGCCGGGCCGCAGCATCGGCTGGCCGCTCGCCCAGCCATGTCAGCGGCCCGCCTCCGCAAATCCGAGGCCTTCGGCCGAGAAGAGACGCGCGGAAGCGTTACTTCAGCGCCTCGAGAAGGGCCTCGCGCTGCCGTTCGCCCAGGCCGGCGGCACGCCGGTCCGGGTCGATTCCGGCCTGCTCCAGCAGGGCGGCGACCTTGACCGCGCCCAGGCCGGGCACGGCCTTCAGCAGCTGCGTGACCTTCGTCTTGCCGATGGTCTTGTTCTCCTTGGCCTGCTTGAGCACCTTGTCGATGCTCTCCTTGCCGGACTTGATCGACGCAAGCAGCTCGGAGCGCGCTTTGCGAGCCTCAGCCGCCTTGGCGAGGGCATCGGCGCGCTGCTCCGGAGTCAACGTGGGCAGAGCCAACGTAGTAGTCCTTTCATCTCAGGTCTCCGCTTTCGCGGCCGACGGCCTTTAAACCATGCTTGCAAGAGCAAGCGCTGGCCAGCCGTCTCTGTACCACGGCTCCAGTAAACGCCACCCGTTCCTCGGCCGTGAAACCGACACGCACTTATTACCCCTCGACCACGTCACGGGCAACCCGCCCCAGCCTGCGGAAACACGCCGTTCGAGCGGCGATTCGCCCGCGTTCATCACCCTTATGAGCGATGTCGACACTTCGCACTGTCAGCCATTTTCCGTTTCATGGCAGGAAAAATGCGAATTATTGATGATCTTGGCCCGAACCGGCGAACACCCGTTAGCGCGACACTGTGACCGAACGGTTGCCTGCGATGTTACTGACCGGTTCACCCCTCCCGGATTAGAGTCGGCGCAACCCCAGTTCACCGGAGAACGAGCACCACGGGAGTACGCGATGTTGAGCACGATGCAGGACGGGCAGCTGTCACTGGGCAGGCTCCTCCGCCACGGCACCACGGTGCACTCCGAGAGCGAAGTCATCACCTGGACCGGTTCAGAAGCCCGCCGCGAGACCTTCGGCGAACTCGGCAAGCACGCCGCCCGCCTGGCCAACGCCCTCCGGAGCCTCGGTGTCACCGGCGACCAGCGCGTCGGCACCTTCATGTGGAACAACGCCGAGCACATGGCCGCGTACCTGGCCATCCCGGCCATGGGCGCGGTGCTGCACACGCTGAACATCCGGCTGTTCCCCGAGCAGCTCGTCTTCGTCGCCAATCACGCCGAGGACCAGGTCGTCATCGTCGACGGCACGCTGATCCCGCTGCTGGCCAAGCAGCTGCCCGAACTGAAGACCGTGCGTCACGTCATCGTGGCCAACGGCGACGCCTCCGCCCTGACCGCACCGGACGGCGTCCAGGTGCACTCCTACGCCGAGCTGCTGTCGGGCCAGCCGGACACCTTCGACTGGCCCGAGGTGGACGAGCGCTCGGCCGCCGCGATGTGTTACACCTCGGGTACCACGGGTGACCCGAAGGGGGTCGCGTACTCCCACCGGTCGATCTGGCTGCACTCCATGCAGGTCACGATGTCCGACAGCATGCGGCTGGCCCAGCACGACAAGGCCCTCGCGATCGTCCCGATGTTCCACGCGATGGCGTGGGGGATGCCGTACGCGGCGATGATGGTCGGCGCCTCGCTGCTGATGCCGGACCGCTTTCTCCAGCCCGCGCCCATCGCCCAGATGCTCGAGGTCGAGAAGCCGACCTTCGCCGGCGCCGTCCCGACGATCTGGCAGGGCCTGCTCTCCCACCTCGACGCGAACCCGCAGGACATCTCGCATCTGCGCGAGGTCGTCGTCGGCGGGTCGGCCGCGCCGCCGTCGCTGATGCACGCGTTCGAAGACCGCTACGGCGTGCCGATCCTGCACGCCTGGGGCATGACCGAGACGTCGCCGCTGGGCAGCGTCGCGCGTCCGCCCGCCGCGGCGACCGGCGAGAAGGCGTGGGAGTACCGCTACACCCAGGGCCGGTTCCCGGCGTCCGTCAGCGCGAGGCTGATCGGCGACAACGGCGAGGAACTGCCGTGGGACAACGAAAGCGTCGGCGAGCTCGAAGTGCAGGGCCCGTGGATCGCGGCGTCGTACTACAGCGGCACGAGCGGTGACGAGCCCGACCCGGAGAAGTTCCACGACGGCTGGCTGCGCACCGGCGACGTCGGCAAGATCAGCCCGGACGGCTACCTCACGCTGACCGACCGCGCGAAGGACGTCATCAAGTCCGGCGGCGAGTGGATCTCCTCGGTGGATCTGGAGAACCAGGTGATGGCGCACCCCGCGGTGGCCGAGGCGGCCGTGGTCGGCATCCCCGACGAGAAGTGGGACGAGCGCCCGCTGGTCGCCGTCGTGCTCAAGGAGGGCCAGAACGTCACGGCCGAGGAACTGCGCGAGTTCCTGTCCGACAAGGTCGCGAAGTGGCAGCTTCCGGAGAACTGGACCTTTGTGGACGAAGTCCCGAAGACCAGTGTCGGCAAGTTCGACAAGAAGCGGCTGCGGGCGTTTCACTCCGAAGGCAAACTCGACATCAGTCAGCTCTAACGGGTTAATCTCCCGCGCGCCTGCCCTTCCGTGAAGGCCATCTTGAGGGACGCTGTTCCCCGAAGATGGCCTTCACTGCGTTCGGCGAAGGGTTTTGTTGGTGCCTAAGACAAGCAGGCGGGCGTTCCTGGCGCTGGCGGGGACCACCGTGCTCTCTGCCTGCGGGTCCAACACCGTCCAAAGAGGAAATCCGCCACCCTCGACGGCCTACTCCGCCGGGGTGACCAGGCCCAAACCGAAACCGGTGGAACTCGCGCAGTGGTACCACCCGTATCCCGAAGCCGGTGTCCAGGAAGCCGTCACGCGCTACGCGGCCGCCTACCATAGGTCCAAGGTCGCGGTGCAGTGGAATCCCGACGACTACGAGACGAAACTGAACGCCGCGCTGCAGGCCGGTCCGGTCCCGGACGTCTTCGAAGGCCAGGTCACCGTCGACCGCGTCCGGCAGAACCTCCTCGTTCCGCTGGACGACGTGATCGGGCCCGTGCGCGGGGATTTCACCCCTTCGGTCCTCGCGGCGCGGACGGTCGACGGCAAGACCTACGGCATCCCGCAGGCGCTGGACACCCAGGTCCTCTTCTACCGCAAGAGTTTCCTGCAGGAGGCCGGGGTCCAGCCGCCGCGGACGCTGGACGAACTCGTCGACGCGGCGAAGAAACTGTCCAAGGACGGCGTCAAAGGACTGTTCGCGGGCAACGACGCGGGCGCGGCGGTGCTCGCGGGACCGCTGCTGTGGTCGGCCGGGCTCGACTACGTCAAGGACGGCAAATCCGTCGGTTTCGACGATCCGCGCGCCGCCACGGTGTTCGCGAAACTCCACGAGCTCAACGGATCGCTGCTGCTGGGCGCTTCGACGGACTGGCCGGATCCGCTCCCGTTCATCGACGGGCTCACCGCCATGCAGTGGACCTGGCTGTGGAATCTGCCGAAGATCCAGGACACCCTGAAGGACGACTTCGGCGTCCTGGCGTTCCCCCGGCTCGACGCGGCGGGCGCGCCGTCCGTCCCGGTCAGCGGACTGAGCGCGATGGTGCATGCCAAGAGCCTGAACCCCAACGCCGCCAAGGATTTCGTCAAATGGCTGTGGCTGGAGCGCGTCGACTTCCAGCAGGAATTCGCCACCAGGTTCGGTTTCCATCTCCCCGCCCGGCTGAGTGTGCTCGACAAGGTCGCCGCGACGGCCGACGCCGCGAAGCTGGTCAAGGAGAGCGGCCGCGCCGCCGGTCCACTGTGGACACCGACGGCGAACACCGCGCTCGTCGACGCGCTGGGCCGGATCGCCCGTGACGGCGCCGACGCCGTCGCCGAGACCAAGGCCGCCGTCGAGGCCGTCAAAGCCGAACTGAGTCGCCTTTCCGCGTGAGCCGCCGCGAACGTACCCAAGCGATGATCAGCACGATCGACAGGATCACCGCTCCGCCGTCGGTGACCAGGGACGGAAGCACACCCGGCCAGCCGTGTTCGGCGATCGCCGCCCGGTGTACTTCGAACGGCACGACGTACACCCCGAACGCCTGGCCGATGTTGACCACGAGCACCGGCCAGAACAGCCATCGCCAACGGAACCACACCAGCAGGCCGAGCGCGTTCCCGGCGATGAAGACGTTCCCCACCAGCCGTAACGCGCTCAGGTAGGCGGGCGCGCCGTCGGTGTCCACCCCCTTGAGCCGCATGCTCGCCTCGATCAGGTCCAGATCGATGATCACGTAGTTCTGCAGCGTCGTCCCGAGGACGAAAACGACCGAGCACAGCACCGTGACCAGGCGGATCTTCGGTGTCCAAAGCATCACTTCCCCCGTTCCCTATCAGTGATAGAGACAAATCTATCACTGATAGAGTCCTCGGGTGGCACGCAAAGGCTCGCTCGACCTCGCCAAGATCACCCAGGCCGCCGTCGGACTGCTCGACGAGGCAGGCCTCGCGGAACTGAGCACCCGGCGGCTGGCGGCGAAACTAGGTGTCAGCTCACCGACGCTGTACTGGCATGTGAAGGACAAGGCCGAACTGCTGGACCTGGTCGCCGAGGCGATCTGCGCCGACGCCTTCGAGATCGACGGCGACCTGCCATGGCGCGAACAGCTCATGAGCGGGCTTCGCCAGTTCCGCGCACTGCTGTCGCGTCATCGGGACGCGGCCGCGCTGCTGCGAGAGCGGCCACCGACCGGACGGCACCGGCTCGGCCACATCGAGACGACCGCGCGGATCCTGCTGGAGGCGGGCTTTTCGGAAGAGGACACCGCGGGGATCTCGCGGCTGCTCACGGCGCACGTGCTGGCTTCGGCGGAGACCCTCCCCGCGCGGAAGCCGGATGAGGCGTTCCTCGAACGGCTCGCGGCGTATCCCCACGTGAGCAGGCTCGGCCCGGCTTTCGCGACGCAGAGCGACGAAGACCTGTTCGAGCTGGGCGTCGAGGTGATCCTCGACGGGCTCGCGGCCCGGCTGCCGGTGGCCAGGACCGATGATTCGGATGGCGAGCCGGAGACCGACCTGCAAGGCCGATCATGACCCTGGACCGTCCATAAGGGACTCCCCGACTCGCCAGATGCCTGATTTGAGCGCTTTGCGCAGGGGTCGTGAGTGGTAATGGTCGTTCTAACGCTCTTTATCACTCACGACCCCCGCGCCTGAATACGCAAAGTAGTCAAACCGGACACCGCTGCCGCCACTTCAGTCCCTTGTGGACAGAGTTGACAACCGGGCCGCGCCGAGGCTTTCGAGACCCGACACGTTTGCCTTACCTCTCAAGTCAAAACGGGCGTTCAATCGACGCAAAGTGTCCCTTGTGGACAATGTGCGCGAGCGTCAAGCCGGCAGCCTGCGCGACGCGGCCCGGCTCTAGTCTCCGGAGACACCCCAGATCGCCAGCTCGACGGCGACGTCGTTCTCGTACAGCAGCGCGCAGTTCGCGCTCCAGCGCGGGCGGCGCTCGTACGGCAGGCGTCCCGCCTTGTCGAGTTCGTCGAAGTCGGCGACGGACGGCTCCTCGGTACCGAAGGCGGCGACGAGTTCGGCGTCGGTCAACGGGCGGATCGTGCCGAAGTCGTCCTCACCCGTGGCGCTGATGAACTCGTGCACGTCCAGCACGGAGTGGGTCCCGGACTCCTGGACGCTCTCCACCTCGTACAGCTCGTCGATCGAGTCCGGGCGGCCGAGTTCGTCCTCCTCCCAGAGGTAGTCACCCTCCTCGAAGACGCGTGCCTTCAACGCGTCCAGCGCCGCTTCCGGATCACCGTCGAACCGGCCGCGGACGGACCAAGCCGAAGCGCCCACCTGGCCACCTCCCACCTTCGCCAAGCGGCCAGCGTAACCAGCCCGCTTGGCTTCCCCGAACATTCCACCGAACGTGACAAATTTTCGCATTACCCTTTTCCTGCGTTCACCTCACGGCTAACGTCTTGCGGCATCGTCCTTCCGCGACATCCATCCGCGACGACTGGGGGCACCGCCATGTCCGTCATCTCGAGGCGCACCTTCACCGCGGCGGGCGCCGCCGGCGCCGGCCTGCTGCTGTGCACGCCGACCGCCAACGCGCTCGACCGGGCGCTGGCGCGGACCACGACCCGCGCGGTGCGCACGGCGGGCACCACACTCGAAGCCGCGGCGGCCCCGCTGACCAGCGGGCCGGGCTACACGCGGCTGACCGCGGGCCCCGGCTGGCCGCTCGTCGTCCGAGGCGATCTGGCCGCACCGAAGTCCGGCCGCGACGACCGGCGCCGCGCGATGGCGTCCTTCGCGCAGTTCACCGACCTGCACTTCACCGACGCCGAAAGCCCGGCGCGGTTCGAGTACCTGCACCCGTTCGTCGGCTCGGCGCACCGGCCGCAGGAGACCCTCGGCCCCGTCGCGACGACGGCGCTGGTGGAGCGGGTGAACAGCCTGAAGGCGGGCCCGTTCACCGGACGGCCGATCGACTTCATGGTCACCACCGGCGACAACACCGACAACCACGAGCTGATCGAGCTCGAATGGTTCCTCAAGGTGCTCAACGGCGGCACGGTGAACCCGACTTCGGGCGACCCGGACGTGCACGAAGGCGTTCAGACGTCCGGATCCTCGCACTACTGGAACCCCGGCAAGACGCTGGACGACGCGTACACGAAGAAGGGTTTCCCGCAGCTGCCCGGCCTGCTGGGCGCGGCCTCGAACACCTTCACCTCGCCCGGCCTCGACATCCCGTGGTTCTGCACCTTCGGCAACCACGACGACAGCATCGTCGGCACCGTGCCGGACTTTCCGGGAATGGACGCCTGGTACACCGGCCGCTTCAAGGTGATCGGCAAGGACGAGACGACGTCGCGGAAGCTCGCCAAGGCGATCGGGTCCGGCTCCGGCGTCCCGGTCACGGAGCTGTTCGGCGGCTCGGGCACGATCCGCGAGATCACCCCGGACAAGCGACGGCGGCCGTTCAGCACCGCGGAATTCGTGCGGCACCACCTCGACTCCGCCAACACCGGACCCGGCCCGGTCGGCCACGGGTTCAGCGAGAACAACGCCGACGGGCGGAACGTGTACTACACCTTCCGCATCGCGCCGGGCGTCATCGGCATCAGCCTCGACACCACGACGATGGCCGGGCTGGCCGACGGATCGATCGGGCTCGGGCAGTTCACCTGGGTGGAGAACACGCTCAAGCGCAACAGCTCGACGTACTACGACTTCTTCGGGCGCAAGGTCACGCGGAACGTGACGGACGAGTTGTTCATCCTGTTCAGCCACCACACCAGCGACACCATGGGCAACGTGCTGCCGGACGCGCGGCATCCGCTGGAGATCCGGCTCAACGGCGACACGTTCGTCTCGCTGCTGCACCGGTTCCCGAACGTGCTGGCGTGGGTGAACGGGCACACGCATCGCAACAAGATCACCCCGCACGTCGGGAAGACCGCGAAGCAGAGCTTCTGGGAGATCAACACCGCTTCGCATATCGACTTCCCGCAGCACGCACGGATCATCGAGGTCGCCGACAACGCCGACGGCACGTTGTCGCTGTTCACAACCCTGATCGAGGCTGAAGCCCCGTACGAGGCGTCGTACTCGGACACCTCGACGCAAGCGCTTGCGTCGCTGTACCGGGAGTTCTCATACAACGACATCCACGCCTCACTGTCCGCCGTCGGCACCGCCCAAGACCAGAACACCGAACTCCTCCTGCCCCACCCGCTGGCCTGAGTTACGCCTTCAATCACGCGAGTCGTCCGTCTGATCACGCGAGTCGTCCGTCTGATCACGCGAGTCGTCCGTCTGATCACGCGAGCACGTCCAGCGCCACACGGCCGAACGACGTAACTCGCGTGCTTGGAGGCGTAACTCGCGTGATCAAAGGCGTGACTCGCGTGATCAGAGGCGCAACTCGTGCGAATGGGGGTAACTGTTTACATACCTCGCGCGAACGGCGAAAATCCCTTCCCTACTGGGTGGACACGAGGGATGGAGCCGGGATGCGGATACGAGGGCTGGTCACGCTGCTCACGATCGCGACGATGACCGCGGTGACGGCACAGACGGCGGAGGCCGGTCCCGGCCGCCCGGACGACGAGTCGATCGACTACCACGAATGGTCCGGTCACCACGGTTTCCGTGACGGCAGGTTCGAAGGGCTCGGCCTCGAACACGGCGCGCTGCGCATCGACCGCCCGATCGGCACCATCGAGCACACCGAACCCGAGCTCGGCACCACGCGAACGTATGAATACGGCCAGTGGACGTCGAGGAGCCACACGCAGGGCTTCGACGCCTCCCAGCTGATCGCCTCGTGGAACGCGAAGACCCCGGCCAAGACGTGGATCAAGGTCGAGGCGAAGGGCCGCACCGCCGCGGGCACGGAGACCTCCTGGTACGTCATGGGCCGGTGGGCCGGCGGGGACGCCGACATCAAACGCACCAGCGTCGACGGCCAGAGCGACGCCAACGCCGCGGTCGACGTCGACACGCTGGTCATGAAGGCAGGTGTCGCGCTCCGCTCGTACCGGCTGCGGGTCAGCCTGTACCGCGAGGCGGGCTCCCGCGCCACGCCGTCGGTCACGTCGGTCGGCGCGATGACGTCGCTGGTTCCGGACCGCTTCGAGGTCAAGGCGACGAAACCGGGCCGCGCCACCGGCATCGAGCTCAGGGTGCCCGCCTACGCGCAGAACCTCCACAAAGGACAGTTTCCCGAGTACGGCGGCGGCGGGGAGAACTGGTGCAGCCCCGCGTCCACCGAGATGGTCGTCGAATACTGGGGCAAACGGCCCAAGCGCCAGGACATGACGTGGATCCCGGAGGGTTACGTCGATCCGACCGTCGCGTACGCCGCCCGCTACACGTTCGACTACGCCTACGACGGAACAGGCAACTGGCCGTTCAACACCGCGTACGCCGCTTCACTCGGACTGCGTGGGCACATCACCCGTTTGCACTCCTTGACCGAACTCGAAAAGTACATCGCGCGCGGCATCCCGGTGATCACGTCGCAGTCGTTCAAGGCCGAGGAACTCGACGGCGCGGGCTACGGCACCGCGGGGCACATCATGGTCGTCGTCGGCTTCACCAAGGACGGTGACGTGATCGCGAACGACCCGGCCGCCAACAGCAACGACCGCGTCCGAAACGTCTACAAACGACACCAGTTCGAGACGATCTGGCAACGCACCAAGCGGTACAACACGAATGGCGGCGTTTCCAGCGGTCCCGGCGGCGTCGCCTACATCATCACGCCTGGGCACTGAACCGATACCGCACCCGAGCGGATGTCGCGATCCGGGTCGTTTTCGTGGCAAGCTACGGAGTCGACTACTCGGAGGTGGGCATGCCGTACGAGGTCCAAGGCGTCGTTTCCCGCGCCAAGGGTGAGCCGGTCTCGCTGGAGTCCGTGACGGTGCCCGACCCCGGGCCCGGCGAGGCCGTCGTCTCGGTCAAGGCGTGCGGCGTCTGCCATACCGACCTGCACTATCGCGAGGGCGGGATCAACGACGCGTTCCCGTTCCTGCTCGGCCACGAAGCCGCGGGTTTCGTGGAGGCCGTCGGTGACGGCGTCACCGACCTCGAACCGGGCGACTACGTGATCCTGAACTGGCGCGCGGTCTGCGGCACCTGCCGGGCGTGCCGCCGGGGCAAGCCCTGGTACTGCTTCTCGACGTTCAACGCCGCGCGGCCGATGACGCTGGCCGACGGCACCGCCCTGTCGCCCGCGCTCGGTGTCGGGGCGTTCCTCGAGAAGACGCTAGTCCACAGTGGACAATGCACGAAGGTCGACCCCGCCGCCGAACCGGCCGTCGCCGGGCTGCTCGGCTGCGGGGTGATGGCGGGTCTCGGCGCGGCGCTGAACACCGGCGCCGTGAGCCGCGGGGATTCCGTCGCGGTCATCGGCTGCGGCGGTGTCGGCGACGCCGCGATCGCCGGGGCGAACCTGGCCGGCGCCAAGACCATCGTCGCCGTCGACACCGACGACCGGAAACTCGCCTGGGCCAAGGAATTCGGCGCCACGCACACGCTGAACAGCAAGGGCTTGAGCGAAGAGCAGGTCGTCGAGGCGATCCGGGAGTTCACCGATTCGTTCGGCGCGGACGTCGTGATCGACGCGGTCGGCAGGCCCGAGACGTGGCGGCAGGCGTTCTACGGCCGCGATCTGGCGGGCACGGTCGTGCTCGTCGGTGTCCCGACCCCGGACATGCGGCTCGATCTGCCGCTGATCGACTTCTTCTCGCGCGGCGGCTCGCTCAAGTCGTCGTGGTACGGCGATTGCCTGCCCTCACGCGATTTCCCCATGCTGATCGACCTCTATCTCCAGGGCAGGCTCCCGCTCGACAAGTTCGTCACCGAGCGGATCGCCCTCGACGGCGTCGAGCAGGCCTTCGAGCGGATGCACCACGGCGACGTCCTCCGCAGCGTGGTGACGTGGTGAAACTCTTCACCGACGCCGATTTCCCGGCCGAGCCGTATCCGGGAGCACGGCCGGGGCATTCGTTCGTCCACTTCGACGGCGCCGGGCACAGCCTCGACACCGCGCCGGAGGGCTGGCGCGGACGCCAGGCCGTACTCGCCTACGGCTCGAACGCGTGCCCGTCCAAGATCACCTGGCTGCGGGAGAACATGGACCTGCCCGGACCGGTCGTCGTCTGTCACGCGCGCTGCACCGACCTCGCCGCGGTCTGGGCGTCCGGCCTGCGGTTCCGGGACGGGCAACGGCCCGCGACGCTCGCCGCCGCGCCGGGTGTCGTCGAGGAGCACTCCGTCTGGTTCGCGACGCCGGAGCAGCTCGCCGTCCTCGATCGCTGCGAGGGCAAAGGACAGCGCTACAACCTGGTGCGCTTGACCTCCCCCGCCATCACCCTCGACGACGGCACGGTGCTCGACGACGTCGTGGCCTACGTCGGGGCGGCGGACATCCGCCTGCCGATCCTGGTGGACGGCAGGCATATCCGCGTCGCCGACCTCGAACAGCGCCGGGCCGCGGCGCTGGACGGGGTCCCCGCCGAAACGCACGGTCTGGACTGCACGCTGGTCAACCCAGGGACGCTGCTCAGGAAATCTGTCGGTGAACCCGCGTCCGCGATCGACGTCGGCAGGGCGGGGCCTGGGCTTCCGGCTCACGAAGGTGCCGAAGGCGCCCTGCCACCGCGATAGCGGGGCCTTCGGCCGGGCAAGTTCACTTCCCGAAAGGTCCTCAGCTCCGCCGACAGGCTCAGAGAAGCTTCCCTGGATTGAGGATCCCGGTCGGGTCGACGGCGTTCTTCGCCGCTCGCAACACTTCGACGCCGAGCTCGCCGATCTCCGCCGCCAGGTAGCGCGCGTGGTCGACGCCGACGGCGTGGTGATGCGAGATCGTGCCGATCCCGGTGATCGCTTCCGACGCCGCCGCCTTCGCCCGTTGCCACTGGCCGATCGGGTCGGCCTCGTCGCGGGCGGTGAGCACGGTGAAGTACAGCGACGCGCCCGTTTCGTACGCGTGCGAAACGTGGCACATGATGATGGCGTTGCCGAGCGTCGCGGTGAGCGCGGCACGGACGGCGTCGCGCAGGTCGCTCAGTTCTGTCCAGTACGCGGCGGTTTCGAGGGTTTCGACGCAGACACCGTTGTCCATCAAGGCATCCCGTTGCCGAGGTCCGGAAAACCGGCCGCGGCGCCACGATTCGCCGAGCGCGGCCCCGATGCGGACGGCGCCGAACTCCGCCAGTACGCGGGCGGTCTTCTGACGACGCCGGGCGACCTCGCGCTTCGACGCACCTTCCCAGCCGACGATCAGCAGGCAGGGCGCGTGCACTCCGCGCGCCTTGAGATACCGGCGCAGCGCCTTGGTCTTCAAACTGTCGTTGAGCGCCAGCGAAACCTCGCTTTCGTCTACATCGGACAGTCGCGTGACGTCCGCGAGTACCTGCCGCTGGGCGAGTTCGCGGACCGCGTCGGCGCCCTTCTCCCAGCCGTCCAGGACATACCCCTCATAACGGCACACTTCCGGCACCGGGCGGACGCGGAGGGCGACCTCGGTGATCACGCCGAGCGCGCCTTCGCTGCCGATGGCCAGATGCCGCAGGTCGGGTCCCGCGGCCGACGCCGGCGCGACACCCAGTTTCCATTCACCGCGCGGCGTCGCGAGCCGGACACCCTTGACCATGTCCTCGAACCGGCCGTAACCCGACGAAGCCTGGCCGGCGGATCGGGTGGCGGCGAATCCACCGATGGTGGCGCGTTCGTAGGACTGCGGCACGTGCCCGAGGGTGAAGCCGTGCTCGGCGAGCAACCGGTCCGCTTCCGGGCCGGTGACGCCCGCTTGCAGGACCGCGATCCGGGAAACGGGGTCGACGGAGACCAGTTCGCCGAGCCTGGTCAGGTCGAGCGCGATCACCGCGCTCTTGTCCCCGCGCAGCGCCGCGACCCCGCCGACCACCGACGTCCCGCCGCCGAACGGGACGACGCCGACGTCGTGCCGGGCACAGATTTCCAACAGCGACTGAACTTCGGCGGGATTCTCCGGCAGGACGACGGCGTCCGGTACCGGAAAATCACCGAACCCCCGCCGCCGCACCAGGTCCAGATAGGACAGACCGCTCGCCCGGGCGAGCCGTTCCCCGGGCGCCAGCAGTACCTGGCCGGCGCCGACGAGTTCCTCGAGGTCTCGTTTCGGCTGTTCGCCCAGCGCCGAATCGGGAACGGACAGGGCCGAATCGGGCGCGAGGGGCGCCGCGGAGCCCAGCGGACCGATACGCTGGACGAGCCACCGCAAGGCCTTCGCCGGAAGGTGGGCCGCGTCACCGCCTTCGGGCGTCCAGGATCGTCTTAACCGGTGGTCAATAAGCTCCGTCACGACTACAGTGTTACATATGGACGTAAAACGTCACTCACCTGCGGAAACAGGCGTTTCGGCGCTGGCGGACACCCGATCCCGCCAGGCCTCCACGCGTGTGTCCGACGACGTTCTGCTCGACGCCGCGAAGAAGTGCGTACTCGCAGTCGGCGTGAGGCGGACCACCCTCGCCGAGATCGCCCGCACCGCGAAGGTCAGCCGGATGACCGTCTACCGGCGGTTCCCGGACGTGCGCAGCGTGCTCGCGACCCTCATGACCCGTGAGTTCGGCGGCCTGCTGCAGGGTGCCGCCGAGCCTAAGGTCGAGCCCGCCAACTTCCGCGAGAAGCTCGTACAGAGTTCGTCCGCCGCCGTCGCCGCGCTGTCGGGCGACCCGTTGTTCCGCACCCTGCTGGATCTCGACTCCGAACTCGTCCTGCCCTACATCGTCGAGCGGTTCGGGAAGACGCAGCGTTTCGCCGAAGGCGTGATCCTGCACCTGCTGAAGTCCGGCCACGAAGACGGCTCGATCCGCAAGGGCGACCTGCCCTCGCAGGCGCGCACGCTGCTGCTGCTCATCCAGTCCTTCGCGTTCTCCTACCGCCCCGCCATCGCGGACGTGAACGAGAAGGAGCTGATGGCGGAGTTCGCCCACGTGCTCGACGCGGCGTTGCGGCCGTGACGCCGGGCTCGCTCAACGCTCTGCGGCGCGACCGGGAACTCACGGCGCTGGCCGGCGGCGAGCGGGTCGATCTGGTGGTGGTCGGCGGCGGTGTCACCGGCGCGGGGATCGCGCTGGACGCGGCCGCGCGCGGGCTTTCGGTGGCCCTGATCGAGGCGTATGACCTGGCATACGGGACGTCACGCTGGTCCAGCAAGCTCGTCCACGGCGGCCTCCGGTACCTGGCCAAGGGCGATCTGGCGCTGGCGCACGAAAGCGCCGTCGAACGCGGGATCCTGATGACCCGCACCGCGCCGCATCTCACCAGGGCGATCCCGCAGCTGTTCCCCCTGTACCGCGAGACCTCCCGCGGCCAGCAGGCGTTCATCATGACCGGCCTCGTCGCCGGCGACGGCCTCCGCCGCGCGGCCGGAACACCGGCGTCGGTGTTGCCGCGGCCGAGGTCGGTCCCGGCCGCGGAGGCGCTGGCGCTCGCACCCGGTCTGTCCCCGCGAGGCCTGCGCGGCGCGCTGCTGGCCTACGACGGCGCGCTGACCGACGACGCGCGTCTGGTCGTGAACCTGGCCCGCACGGCGGCGTCACGTGGCGCGAAGATCCTGACCAAGGTCGAGGCACTCCGGCTCGACGGGGAATCGGTACTGGCCAGGGACCGGCTCACCGGGCAGGAGATCGAGATCCGCGCCCGTCAGGTGATCAACGCGACGGGCGTCTGGGCGGGCGAACTGGCGGAATCGGTGCGATTGCGGCCTTCCCGCGGTTCACATCTCATCCTGGCTTCGGGAGCGGCACGAATCGGTGCGACGTCAGTCAACGTGCCCGTCCCCGGTGAGAACAACCGCTTCGTCTTCCTGCTGCCGCAACCGGACGACCGGGTGTTCGTCGGGGTCACCGACGAGCCGACCGACGGCCCGGTCCCGCGCGTACCGACCGTGCCGGAGTCCGATGTGGACTTCCTGCTCGAAGTGGCGTCGACGGCGTTCACCCGCCCGCTGACGCGGGCCGACGTCGCGGGCTCGTTCGCCGGGCTGCGGCCGCTGGTCGACGACGCCGGGGGGCCCGGCTCGAAGCACTCTTTCCCGCTGAGAGCCCATCGGAGGAGCGCGGACCTCTCGCGCAAGCACGCGGTGGTGACCGGCGCCGACGGCGTGCTCACCGTCGTCGGCGGCAAGCTGACGACGTACCGGAAGATGGCCGAGGACGCCGTCGACGCGGCGCTGAAACGGTCCGGGCTCCTCGCCGGGCCGTCGACCACGTCCCGGCTCCCGCTGCTCGGCGCGACACCGCGAAGCCGTCTGTCCACTGTAGACGCGCCGCCTCGGCTGGTCGCGAAGTACGGCACCGAGGCGCCGCGGGTCGCGGCACTCGGCGAGGTCGATCCGGAACTGGGCCTGCCCCTGTTCGACGGGACCGAGATCAGCGCGGCGGAAGTCGTCTGGGCCGTGCGGCACGAGGGCGCTCTCGACGTCGAGGACGTCTTGGAGCGCCGCACCCGGCTCGGCCTCGTCACCCCGGACGCCGAGGCCGCCCGCGGCCGCGTCCAGGATCTTGTCGACAAATCGCTCGCCGGACTCGCCTGAACGTCCCGCATTTCGTCCTCTAAATGCGGTGATACATGTCCTCAGCTTGACGAGTCGTTGGGTTTTTGCAACAGTATGTTCCATGAGTCCGGTCAGACGGGGCAAAGAGCTGCCGATCTACAACCGGCTTCCCGTGCTCCGGGCGGAGCGCGGACTGAGCAGGGCCGCCCTCGCGGCGGCCGTCGAGGTCAACCCGCAGACCATCGGCGCGCTCGAACGGGGGGACCACTACCCGAGCCTGGACCTGGCGTTCCGCATCTGCGCGGTGTTCGACCTCCCGGTCGAGGCCGTGTTCAGCCGCGAACCGTTCACGCCGCTGTCCACTCAGGTCTACCGGGAGGGGGGAACATGAGCGAAGGGCGAGGCCGCCTCGCGGCGTACTGGGAGCGCCAGCAGGAACGGCTGGACGAACTGGAACGCAAGCGGTCGCTGAGGCTGCCGACCTGGCGCACGAGGAAGCGGCGACGGACGTTGAGCGTACTGGTGATCCTCGGCGATCTGATCCTGATCGCCGGTGCCGCCGTGTTCCATCGGCAACCGGAACCGGTCTTCGTCGTGTGCTGGTTCGGAGGTGCGGTGATCGCCGGCGGCGCGCACTACCTGCTGCGGATCCTCACCGGCAAGATGAGCGGCGGATTCTCGCTCCGGCTCGACGAACGCGAGCGGGAATGGCGCCACCGCGTCACCTACGTCAGTTATCAGGTCCTGGTCGGGCTGATGATGGTCGCGGTGCTCTACGGCCTGGTCATCTCCGGCACGGAGGACGGCGGCCCCCGCGGCGCGATGATGGCCTGCGCGCTGCTGGTCACCGGGACCACGCTCTCCGGCGTCATCCTCGGCTGGTCGCTGCCGGACGACGACCCCGAGGACTACACCGATTTCGAAGAGGTGAGCCCCGCATGACCACCACCCGGACGCGATCGGACCGGCGGTCGCTCGCCGTCGCCGCGGTGATCGGTCACCTCGTGGTCATCGCCGGGGCCGCGTTGCTCCGCGAGCCGACGTTCTGGTTCGCGGTCGGCCTGATGGGGCCGGGCCTCGGGGTCTGTGTCAGTACCACGGCGGTACTGCGCAAGGCCGTCGGCAGACCCGGTTCCGCGGCGAAGGACCTCGACGAGCGCGAACTGCTGCTGCGCGACCGCGCGCACTACGCTGCGTTCCAGGGGATCTGCGTGCTGATGCTGGTGGATCTCGCATACGGGCTCTACGCGGCAGGACAGCCGGACTCCGGTTCTCTGCTTTCCGCGATGACAGCGGCGTTGTTCGTCTTCGGGACGTCGCTTCCGGCGCTGTGGCTCGCGTGGCGACTGCCGGACGATGATCCCGAAGACTTCGAGGGGGTGGCTCCGGCATGACCGGGGACAAGAAGCGGCACAAAGTGTCCATCGGCGTGGTCGCCGTCGTGCTGGTGGCGGGTGGGGTCCTCGCCGGCGCGGGCCGGGCGGTCCTGGTGTACCGGGCCAGTTCGGTGGTGAGCAACGTCGAGCTGGACGGGCTGATCGAGCGGAACCGCACGGTTTCCGGCGTCCATCGGGGATTCACGGCGCTGGTGCGGTATTTCGAAGAGGGGAAGTGGAAATGAGCGAGGGGAAACTGGAGATCGACCGGATCTCCAAAAGGTACGGCGCGAAGGTCGCGCTGGACGAGGTGAGCTTCGAGGTCCAGCCCGGTGAGCTGTTCGGGTTCGTCGGCAGCAACGGCGCGGGCAAGACCACCACGATGCGGATCGTGCTCGGCGTGCTCGCGGCCGACTCCGGCCAGGTGCGCTACGACGGCGCCCCGATCACCCACGAGACCCGCACCCGCATCGGGTACATGCCGGAAGAACGCGGGCTGTACCCGAAGATGAAGGTGCTGGAGCAGCTGGTCTATCTCGCCGAACTGCACGGGATGTCGGCCAACGACGCCCACCGCAGCGCCGAGAACTGGATCGCGCGCCTCGGGCTGACCGAACGGCGCAAGGACGAGGTCCAGAAGCTGAGCCTCGGCAACCAGCAACGCGTGCAGCTCGCCGCGGCGCTGGTGCACGATCCGAAGGTGCTGGTGCTGGACGAGCCGTTCTCCGGTCTCGACCCGCTGGCCGTGGACGTGATGAGCGGCGTGTTGCGCGAGAAGGCCGCGACCGGTGTGCCGGTGGTGTTCTCCAGTCACCAGCTGGATCTGGTCGAGCGGTTGTGCGACCGGGTCGGCATCATCCGAAGTGGACGGATGGTCGCCTCCGGCACCGTCGGGGAGCTGACCGCCGGCGCGGGCAACGGTCTCGTCGTCACCGCGCCCGCCGCCGCGCCTGGCTGGGCTTCGGCCGTTCCCGGTGTCCGGACGGTCGAGCAGAACGGCTCGACCACGATCCTCGAACTCGAGGCGGGAGCCGACGATCAGGCCGTGCTCGCTGCGGCGCTGGCCACCGGCCCGGTCACCGAGTTCACCAAACGCAGGCGTTCGCTGACCGAGCTTTTCCGCGACGCGGTCGCCGAGAAGCCGGCGGCACAGGGAGTTTCCGCATGAACACCGTATCCTCATGGCGCGCGGTCTGGCTCATCGCAAAACGCGAGCTGAACACCCGGCTGCGCACCAGGTCCTTCGTGGTCGGCACCGCGGTGCTGCTGGTCATGCTGATGGGCTACGTCCTGCTGCAGTCCACGCTGATCAGCAACGAGGACAAGAGCAAGGTCGGGCTCACCGGACAGACCGCCGGGATCGCGCAGCAGCTCAAGACCGCGGGCGAGGCGATCGGCGAGAAGATCGAGACCGTCACCGTCGCCGATCCGGCTCAAGGCCGGTCACAGATCGAGAACGGCGACCTCGACGCGTTGCTGTCCGGCAACGCCACCGAGCTGAAGGTCCTCGTCAAGTCCGAATTGGACACGAAGCTGCGCTCCCTGCTGAACGGTGTATCCCAGCAGGAAGTGCTGAACGGCATCCTTTCCGAGGCCCAGAAGTCGCCGGACGAGGTGATGCGCACGGTCCACCAGACCCAGGTCGAGGTCGCCTCGATCAAACCGCCGGACCCGGAGAAGGCGCAGCGGATGGTGATCGGGCTGATCGTGGCGGTGCTGCTGTACATGAGCATCGTGACCTACGGGACGCTGGTCGCGCAGGGCGTGGTCGAGGAGAAGTCCAGCCGCGTCGTGGAGATCCTGCTGTCCACGGTCCGGCCGTGGCATCTGTTGCTGGGCAAGGTGATCGGGCTCGGCCTGGTCGGGCTGACGCAGCTGGTGATCATCGGCGGCGCCGGGTTGATCGTCGCTTCGGCGACCAACGTGCTGACCCTGTCCGGGGTCGCGACGGGTGCGCTGCTGTGGGGTGTGGTGTGGTACCTGCTCGGGTTCCTGTTGTACGCCACCGTCTACGGCGCCATGGGTTCGCTGGTCTCCCGGCAGGAGGACACCCAGTCCGTGATCGGCCCGGTCAACATCGTGCTGATCCTGGGCTTCATCGTCGGGTTCAACCTCCTGGCCCAGGCGCCGGAGGGCACGGGCACGAAGGTGCTGTCCCTGGTGCCGCTGCTTTCCCCGGTGCTGATGCCCGCCAGGATCGCGGCCGGGACCGTCGAGACGTGGGAGATCGTGGCGTCGCTGGGCCTGACCGTGGGCGCCATCGCCCTGTTCACCTGGCTGGGCGCGCGGATCTACCAGAACAGCGTCCTGCGGGTCGGCAGCCGGATCAAGCTTTCGGATGCCCTGCGCGGCTGACCCACAGGTACATGAAGGCCCCCTTCCTTGCGCCTAGGTACAGGAAGGGGGCCTTCACGTACCTTTGATGGCGCCGTAGCGTTCCAGGGCGACCTGGCGCTCGTGAGCGTGGTCGACCATCGGCGCGGGATAATCGGGAACGTCGGCGGGTTTGTGCACGGCTTTTCCCGGGACGGAGCGGAGTTCGGGCACGTAACGGCGCACGTAATCGCCGGCGGGGTCGAACTTCTCCCCCTGCGTGGTCGGGTTGAAGATCCGGAAGTACGGCGCGGCGTCGGTGCCGCTGCCCGCGACCCACTGCCAGTTCAGCTGGTTCGACGCGAGATCGCCGTCGACCAGATGTTTCATGAAATGCCGCGCGCCGAGCCACCACGGCAGATGCAGGTCCTTGACCAGGAAACTCGCCACGATCATCCGGACGCGGTTGTGCATCCAGCCCTCGGCGAGCAGCTGCCGCATCCCCGCGTCGACGATCGGGAAGCCGGTGCGTCCCTCGCGCCACCGCTGGAAAGCCTCGTCGTCGTTCTCGTGTTCCATGGCGTCGAACCGGGAATCGTAGTTCTTCCGCGCGGTTTCGGGACGGTGCCACAGAACGTCGGCGTGGAACTCACGCCAGGCGAACTCGCCGCGCAGCGCCTTGGCGCCGGATCCCTCGTTTCCGGCGAGATCGGCCAGCAGGGTGCGCGGGTGGACGCAACCCCAGCGCAGATACGGCGAAAGTCTTGTCGTGCCG
Organism: Amycolatopsis sp. cmx-4-54; assembly: GCF_046548895.1. NCBI lineage: Bacteria > Bacillati > Actinomycetota > Actinomycetes > Pseudonocardiales > Pseudonocardiaceae > Amycolatopsis > Amycolatopsis sp. cmx-4-54. Next base: position 410,837 of record NZ_JAEBEJ010000003.1, on the reverse strand, counting down.
GGGCGATCCGGCCGGTCGCGGTCCTCGTCGTAGGTTTCGAGGCCGTCGTCCAGGAACTCGTGCCAGCGTTCCAGCGCGGCCTTCTCACCGGGCTCCGGCAGCTCCATTCCTTTGAGCGACGGGGACTTCGGGAGCTCGACGGATCGCGGCGGCGCCACCCAGTCCACTATGGACTCGCCGGTGTCCGCGGGCCGCGGCCAGCCGTGGCGCACCCACGCGCGATAGAACGGGGTGAACACGCGGTAGGGGTCGCCATCGGGTTTGGTGGTGCGCCCTGGCGTCACCGCGTACGAAGACCCCGTCTCCACCCACGCGATGTCGTGCTCCGCCAACGCCCTCTTGACCTCGTCGTCGCGGCGGCGGCCGTACGGGCCGGTGTCCGCGCTGACGTGCACCGCCGCGGCACCGATCTCGCGCGCGGCCTTGACGACCTGTTCGGCCGGGTCGCCCTTGACGAGCATCAGCCGTCCACCGAGCTGGTCGTCCAGCGCCTTCAGGCAGCCGTGCAGGAAAGCGACGCGCGGGGCGCCGGAGGGCTTGAGGAGCGCGTCGTCGAGGACGTACAGCGCGAGGACGTGCTTGCTGTGCTTCGAGGCCTCCAGCAGGGCGGCGTGGTCTCCGAGCCGGAGGTCGCGGCGGAACCACAGCACTACGGGGGCTTCTCTGGTCACTCCCGAAACCCTATGCGCGCTCCCCTGACCCCGCACGCCCGGATGCAATGAAGGACGCTTTCATAGCAAAATTCGCCATGAAAGCGTCCTTCATTGCACTTGAGAGAGCCGGGATCAGCGCTCCGCGATGGGCGCGTAGTCCCGCGACGCGTAGCCGGTGTAGATCTGCCGCGGGCGGCCGATCTTGGTGGCCGGGTCCTGGATCATCTCGCGCCAGTGCGCGATCCAGCCCGGCAGGCGGCCGAGCGCGAACAGCACGGTGAAGTACTTCGTCGGGAAGCCGAGCGCCCGGTAGATCAGACCGGTGTAGAAGTCGACGTTCGGGTACAGCTTCCGCTCGATGAAGTAGTCGTCCGAGAGCGCGGTCTCTTCCAGCTTCTTCGCGATGTCGAGCAGCTGGTCGCCGCCCTTGAGCTTGGAGAGGATCTCGTCCGCGGTGTTCTTGATGATCTTCGCGCGCGGGTCGTAGTTCTTGTAGACCCGGTGCCCGAAGCCCATCAGGCGGACACCCTTTTCCTTGTTCTTCACGCGGGTGACGAAGTTCGCGACGTCGCCGCCCTCGGCCTGGATGCCCTCGAGCATGTCCAGGACCGCGCTGTTGGCGCCACCGTGCAGCGGGCCGAAGAGCGCGTTGATCCCCGCCGAGATCGAGGCGAACAGGTTCGCCTCGGAGGAGCCGACGAGGCGCACGGTCGAGGTCGAGCAGTTCTGCTCGTGGTCGGCGTGCAGGATGAACAGCAGGTCGAGCGCCTTGGCGACGTCCGGGTCGACCTCGTAGGGCTCGGCGGGGAAGCCGAAGGTCATCCTCAGGAAGTTCTCGACCAGGCCGAGCGAGTTGTCCGGGTACAGCATCGGCTGGCCGACGGACTTCTTGTACGCGTACGCGGCCAGGGTCGGGACCTTGGCCAGCAGGCGGATGGTGGACAGCTCCACGTTCGCTTCGTCGAACGGGTTGAGCGAGTCCTGGTAGAAGGTCGACAGCGCGGATACGGCGCTGGACAGCACCGGCATCGGGTGCGCGTCGCGCGGGAAGCCGCTGAAGAAGGCCTTGAGGTCTTCGTGCAGCAGGGTGTGGCGCTGGATCTTCCCGGTGAACTCCTCCAGCTGCGCCTGGGTCGGCAGCTCGCCGTAGATGAGCAGGTACGAGACCTCGATGAAGGTCGACTTCTCGGCCAGCTGCTCGATCGGGTACCCGCGGTAGCGCAGGATGCCGGCGTCACCGTCGATGTAGGTGATGGCCGAGGACGCGGCGCCGGTGTTCACGAAGCCCGGGTCGTGGGTGATGTACCCGGTCGTCGCCAGCAGCTTCCCCAGCTCGATCCCAGGCGCGCCCTCGACCGGGTGGATCACCTTGAACTCGTGCTCGCCGTTGGGCAGGCGCAGCGTGGCGGTCTCGCCCGTCGTCGCGTCGGACATGTAAGTCCCTCTCACGTTCAGCACGGGCCGGCGGCGCCTGTAGGTTCCACAGGTACGCCCTCTTTCACGCGCGTGACCCACGGCCTCGCTGCACACCGCCCCGCTGGGGTATGAATTCCCCTCTACGCTAGTCGAGAATGGGGTCAACGCGCAGCGGGTGAGTTGCTCACAACAGCCCCTTTGGGACCAGGTTCACACGGCGGATGCCATATCGCCCGCCGTCGGCGGTTCGGCCCCGCTCCGCGACACGGTGATCGACGCCGCTTTCGCCGCGAATTCGAGCGCCGTACGCCAGCCGACGGCGTCGAGAGTGGACAAGTCACGCACTCCGTTCGAGTACAGCCACGCCAGCAGAGCGCCCTGCACGGTGTCACCGGCGCCGATGGTGTCGACGACATCGACCCGGCGTGACGGGACCTGCGCGATTTCGCCCGCTCGTGTGATCACCGACAACCCCCGCGCGCCCCGGGTGAGCACGACGGCATCGACTCCACAAGAGGTCCAGACCTTTGCCGCGTCGACCGGGTCGGCGCCCTCGGCGAGCCATTCCGTGTCGTCGTCGGAGATCTTGAGCAGGCGGACATGCGGCAGCCAGGACTCGAATCTCGCCCGGTAGGCCGCCGGATCGGTGATCAGCGCCGCACGGATGTTCGGATCGAGCACGGTCAGGACACCGCGGGCGGATTCGCGGCGCAACACGGTTTCGTACGTGCTCGCGCCCGGCTCCAGGACCATGCCGAGGGTGCCGAGCGAGAGCGCCGTCACATCTTCGGGCAGCGGGCCGGGGTCGGCGACCAGCCGGTCCGCGGTGCCCTCGGTGTAGAAGGTGTACCGCGCGGAACCCTTCTCGTCGAGCGCGACCACGGCGAGTGTCGTCGGCTCGTTTCCCCGCTGCAGCAAGGCGGTGCCGACACCGGACGCGTGCAGCCGGTCCACCAGCGCGACGCCGAAGCGGTCGTTCGAGACGCGCGAGAGGAAGCCCGTCGGGACGCCGAGCCGCCCGGCGGCGAGCGCGACGTTGTAGGGACCACCACCCATCCGGGGCAGCAGCGCGCGCAACCCACCGTCCACAGTGGAATCCAACGGTGCACCGGGAACGAGGTCGACCAGCGCCTCTCCACCTACGACGATCACGGGCGCGATGTTAGCCGAGGCGGCGGTGAGACCACCAGAATTGTCATTTCAGGACATTTTGGGTTCAAGGCCGCCGAGAAGGACTTCCGAAAGCGCGGTGAACGCTTCGGCGTCGGTCACCCCGGTGCGCTGACCGATGACCCCGGTCTGGATTCCCTCGATGATCAGTCCCGCCATTTCCGCGATCAGCCGCGCGTGCACCTCACGGAAAACACCGTCGGTGACGCCGCGATCGATGAACGACCGGATCCGGCCTGCCGCGACACGACTGTTGAGCTGATACGCGTCCCGCGTCGGCGCGAATTCGGCGATATCGGTCATGAAAGCGGCCGAGGCGCGATTCAGGTACTCGGAGATCCCGGCGAGGTACTCCCCGAGGATCTTGCGGGCGTCGTCGATACCGTCGATCCGCTCCTCCAGCAGTTCGGCGGCGCCCTTGAAAAAGTGGGTGACGACCTTGACCGCGAGCTGCTCCTTGCTGGGCGCGAGCGCGTAGAGGGTCGACTTGGAGCAGCGGAGCCTGGCGGCCAGGTCGTCCAGCGTGAACTGGGAGAACCCTTCGGCGAGGAAGATCGCTTCAAGCTCCGAGAGCAGTGCTCTCTGACGCGCGGTTGGCTGGCGGCGCGAGGTCATCGGATCACTATCCCCTACGCGAACGGTGTCCCCCCAGCGCCGTCTACTGTACGCTGGATCAGCCCACAGTACTGTTTTTAGTACAGCTCGGTTTTAGTACAGCTCAGCTCGGAGGAGCCATGCCGGCGGACCGTCTGCTGCCCAGCACCGAGGCCCAGGATCTGATCGGCCTGGCCAAGGAGATCGCGCGCGAGGAGCTCGCCCCGATCGCGAGCAAGTACGAGGAGACCGCGCAGTTCCCGCGCGAGCAGTTCCGGCTGCTCGGTCAGGCCGGGCTGCTCGGCCTGCCGTATTCGGAACGCTGGGGCGGCGGCGAGTTGCCGTACGAGGTCTACCTGCAGGTCCTGGAGGAGATCGCGACCGCGTGGATGTCGGTCGGCGTCGGGCTCTCCGTGCACACGATGTCCTGCTTCGCGCTGGCGCACCACGGCACCGACGAGCAGCGTGATCGCTGGCTGCCCGCGATGCTGGAAGGCGGCCTGCTGGGCGCGTACGCGCTCTCCGAGACCCATGCCGGTTCCGACGCGGCCGCCCTTTCGACCCGCGCGCGGCTCGACGGCGACCGGTACGTCGTGAACGGGACGAAGGCGTGGATCACCCACGCGGGTGAGGCCGACTTCTACACGACCATGGTGCGCACCAGCGACGACGGCGGCCAGGGCATCTCCTGCCTGCTCGTCGACGCCGCGACGCCGGGCCTGTCGGCCGCGCCGCCCGAGCGGAAGATGGGCCTCACCGGGTCGACCACCGCACAGCTGATGTTCGAGGACGCCGCCGTCGACGCCGACCGGCGGATCGGCGAAGAGGGCGAGGGACTGAAGATCGCGCTGTCGTCGCTCAGCTCCGGACGGCTGGGCATCGCCGCCTGCGCCGTCGGGCTCGCGCAGGCCGCGCTGGACGAGGCCCTCGAATACGCGAAGGGCCGCACGCAGTTCGGGCGGCCGATCATCGAGTTCCAGGGCCTGGAATTCCTGCTGGCCGACATGGCCGCGACCGTCGAGACCTCGCGCGCGATGTACCTCGACGCCGCCCGCCGCCGCGACCGCGGACTGCCGTTCCAGCGGCAGGCGTCGATCGCGAAACTCGTCGCGACCGACGGCGCGATGAAGGTGACCACCGACGCCGTGCAGGTCCTCGGCGGCGCCGGGTACACGAAGGACTTCCCGGTGGAGCGGTACATGCGGGAGGCGAAGGTGCCGCAGATCTTCGAGGGCACGAACCAGATCCAGCGCATGGTGATCGCGCGGGAACTCCGGAAAAACTGACTCTCCGCGCTGCTATGGTCACCATTGGTCACCCTGCAAGCCGTGAGAAATTGCGGAAGACGTGAGGAGACGCTGTGACAGTCCTTCCCTCCTCCACGGCCGGGTCGCACGGTGAATCAGGGTGGGCCGTTCCGCATCATCTGCTGTCCGTCGCGGAATACGCGGCGCTCGGTGAACCCGATTCCGGATTCACCGAGCTCGTGGAAGGCCGCCTCGTCCTGTCGCCGAGCTCCAGCAGGAGACACAACAAGGCGCTGTACTTCTTGGCCAGGCAACTGGAATCCCAGCTGCCCGAGCACCTCGAATTCGTCCAGGACATCGATGTCGACCTTGGACTGGTTCCGCCTGGCGAGCCGGGTTTCGCCAGGCGGCCGGATCTGATCATCGCCCTTCGCGAAGCGGGCGAACGGATCGACGAAGAAGACACGATGTACCACGCGGACGACGTCGTCGTCGTGGTCGAGATCGTGTCGCCGGGCTCGAAGCGCACCGACTACGTGACCAAACACGGCGAGTACGCCGACGCGGGGATCCCGCATTACTGGATCGTCGATCTCAGCGAGCCCGTCTCGCTTGTCGCCTGCCACCGAGCAGGCGAACTCGGCTACCAGGACGCTCCGGCCATGACAGGCGAATTCGCCACCACCGAGCCGTTCCCGGTGAAATTGGATCTCGACCGCCTTCTGGCGTAGCCGCTCAGTGCCCTGTCGGGCCGAACTGTTGCGGCGGTCGCTGCTGTGGCGGTTGCTGCGGCCAGCCGCCTTGCGGCGGGAACGGCTGCTGATACTGCTGAACGGCTTGCGCCGGCGGGCCGGGCCGCCGCGGCGGGTACTGCTGAACCGCCTGGTTCGCGTACGGCCGCGGGTTTCCTTGCTGCGGCGGAAATCCCGGCTGCGGCTGGCCTTGCCACTGCTGCTGCCCTTGCCATTGCGGCTGCGGCTGCGGCTGCGGCTGCGGGTATCCGCCTTGCGGCGCCGTCACTCCGGCTCGCGTCGCACTCCGCCGCTTGCGAATCAGCATGGTCGCGCCCAGCCCGGTCAGTCCGGCCCCGACTCCGCCCACCCACAGACCATGGTCGCGGAAGATCTTCTCGCGGGTTTGGGCGCCCGCCTTCATCTCGTCGTAGGTCTCCGTACGGATGGTGCGGCCACCCTTGGTGGTCTCACAGACGTCGCCGTACGACATGAGCCTGCCGCTGCATTTGACGGCACTCGAGTCTTCGGACGCCCACATCAGGCACACACCCAAGAAACCGAAGCCGATCACCAGAACAAGAACCCAGCGCTTCATGTGTTACACACCCTCCCCAGTGTGTCACACATGAGAGCACAGGTGGGGCCGTCCTGGCAAGACCGAGATCAGCCCTCGCGGTACCGGCGTTCCTCGGTGACGCCGACGCCGGCCACCTCGTCGAAGTGGTAGACCTCGCGCCCGCGCACGAACACCCGCATGGCCCGGTTCATCACGTCCAGCGGGTCACCCGACCAGATGACAACGTCGGCGTCGAGGCCCGGCTTCAGCGAACCGACCTGGTCGTCGAGATCCAGCATCGCGGCCGGGTTGACGGTCAGCGCCTTCAGCGCGGTCTCCGGGTCGAGGCCGTCCTTCACCGACAGCGCGGCCTGGTACACCAGGAAGTTGATCGGCACGACCGGGTGGTCCGTGGTGATCGCGATCCGCACGCCCGCCCTGGCGAGGATGCCGGGCGCGCGCAGGGTGCGGTTGCGCAGCTCCACTTTGGACTTCGTGGTGAACAGCGGGCCGAGGATCACCGGCACGTCCCGCTCGGCGAGCAGGTCCGCGATCAGATGCCCTTCGGTGCCGTGGTTGATCACCAGTTTGTAGCCGAACTCGTCGGCCAGCCGGATCGCGGTCACCATGTCGTCGGCGCGGTGGACGTGCTGGTCCCAGTACAGCTCGCCGTCGAGGACCTTGGCCAGCGTCTCCTTGGTCAGGTCGACGTCGAACGGCTTGCCCTCGCCGGCGGCGTGTTCGCGCTGGGCGGCGTAGTTGCGCGCGGCGGTGAACGCGTCGCGGATGGTCGACGCGACGCCGAGCCTGGTCGACGGCGTCTGCTTCTTCTCCCCGTAGACCCGCTTCGGGTTTTCGCCGAGCGCGCTCTTCACGCTGACGCCCTCGGCGAAGATCATGTCGAGCACGGTCCGGCCCCAGGTCTTGACGCCGATCGTCTGCCCGCCGATGGGGTTTCCGGAGCCGGGCTTGATGACGACGCTGGTGACGCCGCCCGCGAGCGCGTCGTCGAAGCCGGGCTCGTACGGGTCGATCCCGTCGATCGCCCGGAACCGCGCGCCGTTCGGGTCGGTCATCTCGTTCGTGTCGTTCCCGGACCAGCCTTCGCCGTCTTCGTGGACGCCGAGGTGGGCGTGCGCGTCGATGAACCCGGGCAGCACCCAGCTGCCCGCGGCGTCGATCAGTTCGGCGTCGTCGGGGACGTCGACGTCGGCGTCGGTGCCGACCGCGGCGATCTTCCCGTTCTCGATGAGGACCGTGCCGCCGTCGATGGGATCACCGTCGACCGGGACGACGTAACCACCGACGATGGCCTTGACCTGTGCTTTGTGAGACATACTTTGACACGCTAACGAACTGGGCCACCGGTCCGCACGCGGGGCTTTTCGAAGTGGACCAGTTCGTAGTGCTTCTCGGGCGTGCGGTGCGTCTCGACGTAGCCGAGCTTCCGGTACATCCGCAGCGGACCGGCGCTCCGCTCCCCGGTGAACAGGCGGAACACGGTCACCGCGGGTGGCGCGGCCGCTTCGGCGGCGAGAAGCAATGAGCTGCCGAGCCCGTGTCCCTGCCTGTCCGGCGCCACGATGAGCCTGCCGACGAGACCGGCCTCGCCGTCCACGACGATCCGGACGCTCGCCACCAGCCGCCCGGATTCCCTGACGCCCCAGGCGAAACACGCGGGATCGCCCAGGGCGGCCTTGGCCTGCTCGAAGGTTTCCAGCAGCGGCGGGAGATCGAGGTTCTCGTGCTCCCTTGCCTCCGGGACGTACGCCGCGCGCTGCAACGTGAGCACTTCGCCCGCGTCCACGGGGCCCAGTCGGAGCAGCGACGGCGGTGACATCGTCAGCGCACCCGAATTCCCCAGCTCCCGGTCCACGAGGACGCGGGCTCCAGGTCGATCAGGTCGGTGCCGGTGTTGAGCGCGTCGGCAGGGCAGGTCATCGGCTCGATCGCCACCGCCCGGCCGCGGCCGACCAGGTCGTCCGGCGTGAACACCTGCGCCCAGCGGAAGTCCGGCCCGGCCCAGACCAGCAACTCCTGCTCCCCGTGCGAGAGGACGTGGTGGTGGTTCCCGTCCTCGGCCACGCTCAGCCCGCCGAACGCCGTGTCGAGGTCGACGCCTTCGAGTACCTTGCCGGACCGAAAGTCGTACTCGGTCCCCTCGACGTCCTGCTCGTCGGCGTACGGCATCTGCTCGTCACCGAGATACGGGCGGACCCGGCTCGCGGGCAGCGTCAGGGTCAGCTCGTCGGTGGGCACGTCGCCGATGCGGAAGTAGGGGTGTGTGCCGAGCCCGACGCCGATCGGGCTCTCGCCCTCGTTGCGGATCTCGTGCGTCACGACCAGTTCACGCGGCGAGATCTCGTAAGTGATCGTCGCGCGCAGCGGTACCGGCCAGCCCTCCTGCGCCGGGACGTCGATGGCCAGCGTGATCGACGACTCCGCGTGCTCGAGAAGCTCCCACTCCTCGTGCCGGGTCAGGCCGTGGATCGCGTTGCCGCGCGCCTCTTCGGTGATCGGGAGCTGCTGTTTCTCACCCTGGTGCACCCACTGGCCGCCCTTGGTGCGGTTCGGCCAGGGCAGCAGCACCTGCCCGGCGCCCTTCGGCGGCTTCTCGTCTTCGGCGAACGCCTCGACGTACGGCACTCCGCCGACCTCGAACGCGCGCAACCCGGCACCGATCTCGGTGACGACGGCGCGCGCGTTGCCGCGGGTGATCTCGAACTGCTCTCCGGTGGGATTGGCCATGCGGACGAGGTTACTGTGGGAATGCCAGGCCCGGACGAAGGAGACCGTCGCGATGACCGTTCCCGGCTACCCCAGCACCGTCGGCCGCGTCCTGGAACGGAGCGCGCGCCGCGTCCCGGGACGGGTCGCGCTCACCTTCGCCGATCGCGTGTGGACGTACGCGGAGCTCGACCGCGCGGCGGGTCGGGTCGGGGCGAAACTGCTCGGCCGCGGGCTAGTCCACGGTGACCGCGTCGCGGCCTTCGGCAAGAACTCCGACGCGTACCTGTTGCTGTACCTCGGTTGCGCGCGGGCCGGGCTGGTGCACGTGCCGGTGAACTTCAACGCGCGCGGTGAAGAGCTCGCGTATCTGCTCACGCAGTCCGAACCCGCCGTCGCCTTCGTCGATCCCGCGCTGGCCGAGCACGTCGGCGTCGAGCATATGTCCACATTGGACATTCTGGAGTGGGCGCTGGACGAAACCGTCGAACCGCACGAGGAGTCCGGGGTCGCCGACGACGACCTCGTCCAGCTGCTCTACACGTCCGGGACGACCTCGCGGCCGAAGGGCGCGATGCTCACCCACCGCGCGCTGGTGCACGAGTATTCGTCCTGCATCGCGGCGCTCGACCTGAGCGACCGTGACGTGCCGCTGCACGCGCTGCCGCTGTACCACTCGGCGCAGATGCACGTCTTTCTCATGCCCGGACTGGCCGTCGGCGCGACCAACCATCTCGTCGAGGCGCCCGACCTCGGTGACATCCTCGCGCGGATTCCGCGCCAGGGCATCACTTCCCTGTTCTTCCCGCCGACCGTCTGGGTGGGACTCGCGAACCATCCCGGTCTCGCGGACGCGGATCTGAGCTGCCTCACCAAGGCCTACTACGGCGCGTCGATCATGCCGGTGCCGGTTCTGAAAGCACTGCGTTCACGGCTGGAAGGAGTCGGTTTCTACAACTGCTTCGGCCAGTCGGAGATCGGTCCGCTCGCGACGGTCCTGCGCCCCGAAGAGCACGACGCGCGGCCGGATTCCGTCGGCCGTCCGGTCCTCTTCGTCGAGACGCGGGTGGTGGACGCCGAGATGAACGACCTCCCGCCGGGCGAACTCGGCGAGGTCGTGTACCGCTCTCCCCAGCTGTGCACCGGTTACTGGGGCAAGCCCGAGGAGTCGGTGGAGGCGTTCGCGGGCGGCTGGTTCCACTCCGGTGACCTGGTGCGACAGGACGAGGAGGGCTACCTGTTCGTCGTGGACCGGATCAAGGACGTCGTCAACACCGGTGGTGTCCTGGTCGCCTCACGAGAGGTGGAGGACGCGCTGTACGCCCATCCCGCCGTCGCCGAGGTCGCCGTCGTCGGCCTGCCGCACGAACGCTGGATCGAGGCGATCGCGGCGATCGTCGTGACGAAGGAAACCGTCGAGGAAGCGGAACTGATCGAGTTCGCCAAGAAGTCACTGGCGGCGCACAAGGTGCCGAAGTCGGTGCATTTCGTCGGCGAACTGCCGAAGAACGCGTCCGGGAAGCTGCTCAAACGCGAGCTGCGGCACCAGTTCGGCGGATCAGCGTCGGCGATCGGTGTCTAGCGTTTCGGCGTACGCGGCGAATTCGCGGGCCGCTTCGAGGCTGCCCGGACGAGGCGGATCCTCCGGAGCCCAGCCGAGTTCGCGGTCTTGGAGCACCTGCGTGAGCAACGGCCGCCACCGCGGGTCGAGATGTTCACGCGCCCATTCGAGCGCGCCGCGCTTCGACTCGACCTCGGCCGTGCGCAGGGTGTAGAGCACACGGCAACAAGTCGACACGAGGTAGCGCTGGGTCCACGCGATGTCGAAGGGCGCCCACCTCCGGACGCCGTCGACCAGGCCGTGCAGTTCCTCGCGCATCGCCGCGCGCATCAGCTCCGGTGGCGGTTCGTCGACCAGGCTCGCGATCGTAAGGCGCGACTCGCGTGATCAGACACGTAACTCGCGTGATCAGACGGCGAACTCGCGTGATTGGAGGCGTAACTCGCGTGTGCGCCGCTTGATCACGCGAGTGCGGCATCGCGCTGCTAACTAGACCGGTCGTCATAGTTTGGGTTACAGTCGGCCGCATGGTCCGCCGCACCGATACTCGGCAGCGCATGCTCGATTCCGCCGCCGAGCTCTTCCACCAGCAGGGTTACCACGCCACCGGGCTCAACCAGCTCGTCGCCGCCGTCGGCGCGCCCAAGGGATCGCTCTACTTCCACTTCCCCGGCGGCAAGGAGCAGCTGGCCGCCGAGGCCATCCGTCAGTCCGCCGACCGGCTCTGCGATCTGTTGCGCACGACCGCCGCGAACGCGCCCGACATCGTCACCGGGATCGAAAACGTGGTCGAAGCGCTGGCGACCTCGCTCGAGGAGTCGGATTACCAGCGCGGCTGCCCGCTCGCGACGGTCGCGCTCGACGCGTCGGGTGACAGCGAGACGATCCGGCAGGCCTGCGCCGACGGCTACAGGTCCTGGCACACCGTCATCGCCGACGCGCTCGACACCGACAAGGCGGACCACCTGGCCACGATCGTCCTCGCCGCCGTCGAGGGCGGCCTGCTGCTGGCCAAGACGTTGCACGACACCGCGCCGCTGCGCGCGATCGCTCCTCACCTCCGTGCCACTCTCGAACGGGAGCTGTCCTGATGCGCGTCCATCACCTGAACTGCGGAACCATGCGGCCGGTCGGCGGCAAACTCGTCGACGGCAGGCCCGGCCTGTTCCGTCGCGCCGAACTGATCTGCCACTGTCTTCTGTTGGAGACCGGAACCGGGCTCGTGCTCGTCGAGACCGGTGTCGGAACGCCGACCGTCACCCGTCCGATCGAATGGCTCGGCGCCGGTTTCGTCCGGCTGGTCCACCCCGACAGCGACGACGACCTCAGCGCCACCACGCAGATCCGCAAGCTCGGCTTCGACCCGGCCGACGTGCGCGACGTCGTGCTCACCCACCTCGACCTCGACCACGCGGGCGGGCTCGTCGACTTCCCGCAGGCGCGGGTCCACGTCCACGATCGCGAGCTCCAGGCACTGGAGAAGCCGGTCGACCGCAAGGAGGCGAGCCGCTACCGGAAGGTCCAGTTCAGCCACGGTCCACTGTGGAGGTCGTACCGCGCCGACGGCGAGCCGTGGTTCGGTTTCGACGCCGTCCGCGAACTCGAAGGGGTCCCGGACGTCCTGATCATCCCCCTCGCCGGGCACACCCGGGGCCACGCCGGCGTCGCGGTCGACACCGGCGACGGCTGGCTCCTCAACGCCGGTGACGCCGTCTTCCACGGCGGCGAGCTGGAGCGAAAGCCGCATATCCCGCCGGCTTTGGGTTTCTTCGAGTCGTACATGCAGACGGAGAAGACCGCACGACTGGACAACCAGCGCCGGCTGCGCGAACTTGTCAGTGACAACGGTGACGAGGTGACGGTGTTCGCCGCGCACGACGCCACCGCATTCGAACGGCTCAGCCAGAGGAGCAGGCTATGAAGGTCCACCACCTGAACTGCGGCACGATGCGCGCACCGGGAGGCAGGCTGCTCGACGGCCAGCCCGGCCTGCTGCGCCGCTCGGAGCTGGTGGCGCACTGCCTGCTCATCGAGACCGGCGACGGACTCGTGCTGGTGGACACCGGTTTCGGCCGCAAGGGCGTCGAGAATCCCGGCGCGTGGCTCGGCACGCCGTTCACGATCATGGTCGGCGCGAAACCGGTCGAGACGGAGACCGCGGCGCATCACGTCGAGGCGCTCGGCCACCGGCTCGAAGACGTCCGGCACATCATCTGCACCCACCTCGACGTCGATCACGCCGGCGGGCTCGCGGACTTCCCGAACGCCGTCGTGCACGTCCGCACCGCGGAGCACGACGCGGCGACGTCACCGGCGAACCAGAGCGAAAAGCTGCGGTTCCGCGCCAACCAGTTCGCCCACCGTCCACTGTGGAGCATGTATGACGAGGCCGGGGACGACTGGTTCGGCTTCCAGGCCGTCCGCGAGCTGAAGGGCCTTCCGCCGGAGATCCTGCTGGTACCGCTCGCGGGGCACACCAAGGGCCACACCGGGGTGGCCGTCGACACCGGCGACGGCTGGCTGCTGCACGCGGGCGACGCGTATTTCTTCCACGGTCAGCTGGATCCCGTGAAGCCGCACTGCCCGCCGGGGATGACCGCGTTCCAGAACATGGTGCAGACCCTGCGCAAACCGCGGCTGGAGAACGTCGAGCGGCTGCGGGAGCTGAGCCGAGAACACGCCGACGAGGTCACCGTGTTCTCGGCCCACAGCCCGGTGGAGTACCAGTCGCTCAGCCGGGGCTAGGAGTGGTCAGCCGACCGGCGGCTCGAGGGGCTGCCGGTCCTCTTCCTTGTGCGTGGCCCGCATGACGAGCCAGTTGATCCCCCACAGCACGATGCCGACGCCGAGCAGGATCGCGGCGACCTTGTAGTCGCGCGCGGGCCGCCCGGACAGCGGCGTCACCAGGTAGAGACAGAAGATCGCGGCCAGCACCGGGATGATCGTCGGCGCGCGGAAATGCCGGTGCGCCGCCTTCTCCTTGCGCAGTACCAGGACGGCGACATTGACGATGGCGAACACCGCCAGCAGGAGCAACGCCGTCGTACCGCCGAGCACACTGATGTCCACAAAGGACACAAGGCCGATGGCGATGACACTGGTGAACACGATCGCCACCCACGGGCTGCGGCGGAACGGGTGCACGGTGCCCAGCTGCTTCGGGATGATCCGCTGGTTCGCCATGCCGTAGAGCAGACGGCTGGCCATCAGCATGTTGATCAGCGCCGAGTTGATGACCGCGAAGAGACCGATCGCGGAGAAGATCTCGCGCGGGAACCCGGGGGCCCCGACGTCGAGCACCTTCAGCAGCGCGCTGCTCTTGGCGGCCTCCAGTTCGTCGGCGGGCACCAGCAGCGAAGAGGTCACGGAGACCAGGATGTAGATGGTCGCGGCGATGACCATGCCCCACAGCATCGCCTTCGGGAAGATCCGGATCGGGTCCTTGCACTCCTCGGCCATGTTCACCGAGTCCTCGAAACCGACCATCGCGAAGAACGCCAGCGACGTCGCCGAGGTGATCGCCACCAGCATCGTCTGGTTCTCGGTGTCGAACTCGACCAGCCGCGACGCGTCCCCGCTGCCGTTCAGCACCGCCCACACGCCGACCCCGATGATGATCAGCAGACCGCCGATCTCGATGCAGGTCAGCACCACGTTGGTCTTCACCGATTCGGAGACCCCGCGGAAGTTGATCAGCGCGAGCCCGATCACGAACAGGATCGCCACCAGCGGCATCGGCGCGGTGATGAATTCCTTGAGGTAGGTGTCACCGAAGGCCTTCGCCGCCGACGAGGCCGACGTGATCCCCGAACACATCACCGCGAACGCCACCATGAAGGTGAGGAAGCGGATCTTGAACGCCTTGTGCGTGTAGAGCGCGGCCCCCGCCGCCTGCGGGTATTTCCCGACCAGTTCCAGGTAGCTGAACGCGGTCATGATCGCGACCACGAACGCGATCAGGAAGGGAAGCCAAAGCGCGCCGCCCACCCGGCCGGCGACCTGTCCGGTGAGCGCGTAGACGCCCGTCCCGATGATGTCCCCCACCACGAAGAACAGCAGGAGTTTGGAACCCATCACCCGCTTGAGGCTCGGTTGGCCGGCGGGGCCGGCCTGTTCTGTTGTCGTCGTGTCCGCCATGCGGCAAGAGTGTGCCGTATCACGTCTGGGGCCGACAGTCCGGTTTGGTCAGTTCTTCGTCACGGGTTGACGAAGCACGCCTTTGGGCAATTCCGTCAGTTGGCGTCGACCGCGGTCTTCACCAGCGGGAGCATCATGTCCTGCGTCATCTTGGTCGGTCCGGTGTAGTTGACCAGGACCGGCACGTTGTCCACGAGTTCGGCGGCCGCCAGTGTCGCGGTCTTGTTGTCGTCGGTGTAGTAGATGGCGCCTTCACCGACTCCGGCGACGTCCTTCGCGTTCGGCTTGGCGTTCTTCAGCGCGGCGACCATCTCGACCGGCTTGATCTTGTTGCCCTCGAAGCGGGTCACCGCGAGCGCGCCGATCTGCTTGCCGGCGGCCGAGAAGACACAGCTCTTGGCCTTGCCGCCGTTGGCGGCGTTGTCCTGCACCGGGCCCGGCGCCGACGTCACTCCCTGGATCGACACCGCCTTGCCGACCGCCTCGGCGGACAGCAGCGCGCACGGCTCCTTCCCGCCGGTGCCGCCGGAGGAAGCGGCCGAAGAACTCGGCGCGGCGGAAGGAGCGGGAGCCTGGCTCGACGGCTTGGCCGCGTTGTCCGTTTTCCCGTCCCCGGACGAGCAGGCGGAAAGGGTCGCGATGACAGCGGCGAACAGGATGATCGCCCGTGAAATACGCATGGACCCGACGATAGCCCGAACCGGCTCAGTTCACCGGGGCCCGGTACCGCCAGAACGACGGGATGAGCAACGCCGCGCCGATGACCAGCACGATGACCAGGACCCCGCCACCGGAGGCCGCGGCGGCCGTGCCGACACCGGCGGCGGCCCAGCCGTGGGTGAGGTCGGCGATCCGCGGGCCGCCCGCGACGACGACGGTGAACACGCCCTGCAGCCGTCCGCGCATCTCGTCGGTGGTGGCGAGTTGCAGGATCGACATGCGGTAGATCGCGCTGACCATGTCGGCGGCACCGGCGAGCGCCATGAAGAACACCGCGAGCCACAACGAGTTCGCGAGTCCGAAACCGACGACGGCGGCGCCCCAGACGCAGATCGAGACGATCACGCCGACGCCCTGTTTGCGGATCCTGGTCAGCCAGCCGGAGAAGAGGCCGATCAGCATCGCGCCCGCGGGGAGCGCGGCGTACAGCCAGCCCAGCGCCGGGCCGCCGCCGGGCGGGTCGCCGAAGGTGCGCTCCGCCATCTCCGGGATCAGCGCGCGCGGCATGCCCGCGACCATCGCGATGATGTCGACGAGGAACGAGGCCAGTAGGATCTTCTGGGTCGCCAGGTATTTGAAGCCGTCGATGATGTCGCGGATCCCGGCCCGGCGGGCGATCTCGCCGAGCGGCGGGATCGGGGGCAGCTTCCAGACCGCGATGAGGGTCAAGGTCAAGGCGACGACGTCGATCAGGTAGAGCGTCGAGAGACCGAGGATCGGGATCAGCGAACCGGCGAGCAACGGGCCGAAGACCGCGCCGAAGGTGGACATCGTGCTGCTCAGCGCGGTCGCCGGCGCGATCAGGTTGTCCGGGACCAGCCGGGCGACGACGGCGCCGCGGGTCGGCATGTTGATCGCGAAGAACGCCTGGTTGACCGCGAGCAGGCCCAGGACGAGCCAGACGGAACCGAGGTTCAGGAACGCCTGGAGCCACAGGACCGCCGAAGTGAGGGTGATCCCGACGTTGGTGACGAGCAGGAGCTTGCGGCGGTCGACGGCGTCCGCGATGGCGCCGCCCCAAAGACCGAACACGAGCAGCGGGATCAGCGCGACCAGGCCGGTCAGGCCGACGTACGCCGACGAGCCGGTGAGGTCGAAGACCTGTTTGGGGACCGCGACGGCGGTGAGCTGGCTGCCGACGGCGGTGACCGCGGTGGACAGCCACAGACGGCGGAACGCGGGGATCTTGAGCGGCCGGGTGTCGACGACGATCGAGCCGACCAGCTTGCGGACACCTTTGCGCTGGTCAACCCCCACGTCGTCACTCACAACCCGACAGCTTAGCCGCGCTAACTAACCATCCGCGCGCGATTTACGTCACCGGCTCACGCCGAGGACCCGGCCGATCGCTGCCTCGAGCAGGTTGCGAAAGCCACTTTCGCAACCTTCAACGTTGCGAAAGCCACTTTCGCAACACCAGACCACGACCACCCCAGCGCCCCACACCCCAGCGACCAAGCCTCACGCGACCGACCCAGGGGCCGAGCCTCAAGTAACCCAGACTCAAGCGCCCCAGCCCCAAACCCAAGCGACCCAGCCTCACGTAACCCAGACTCAAGCGACCCAACGGTCTCCCGGGAGCGCGCCAGCGCGACGGGGAGACTTCACCGTCGCGCGCCTCTTTCGGGCCGAAGGCCCCCGGAAACGCGACGAAGGGGCGCCCTCCGCTCCCAACGCGAGTTGCAAGCGATCCGGGCGCCCCTGCGGCGCGTTTGCGGAAGCGCGCGACAAACATCACGGCGCGACAAAAAATTACGGCGCGACGCGCTCGATCTGCCAGCCGTCGTCGGTGCGGACGTAGCGGAGCCGGTCGTGCATGCGGTCCTCGCGGCCCTGCCAGAACTCGACGACGTCCGGCCGGATGCGCCATCCGCCCCAGTGCGGCGGGAAGGGGATCTTCTCGACGTCGGCGAACCGGCGCTCGATGCCGTGGAGCGCGTTCTCGAGGGCACGGCGGCCGTCGACGACGCGCGACTGCGGCGACGCCCAGGCCCCGAGCTGCGAGCCGCGCGGGCGGGACGCCCAGTACTCGGCGGTCTCGGCGACGTTGACCTTTTCCACCTCGCCGCGCACGTGGACCTGACGCTGCAGGGCGTACCACGGGAAGGTGATCGACGCGTAGCGCGTCGCGGTGAGGTCGTGGCTCTTGGTCGAGGTGTAGTTCGTGTAGAAGACGACACCGCGCTCGTCGAGCCCCTTGCACAGCACGGTCCGGGAGGACGGCCTGCCTTCCGGGTCGGCGGTGGCGAGCACCATCGCGTTCGGTTCGGGGATCCCGGCGGAGACGGCTTGGTTCAGCCAGTCCTGCAACTGGGCGGTCCAGGTCTCCGCCAGCGCGGACTCGTCGAAGGCCGCCCCTTCGTAGGCCACCCGCATCCCGGGCAGGCGAACGACGGCGTCGTCGGCGCCCTCTTTGATCTCCGGCATCATCCGCCAAACCTCCGTACCCGATCGGGGCCATGACTTCGGCTTTGCCGCCGACGGTATTGCCTCGAAGGCGGCGGCGAAACCCACTGAACGGTGACACCCGCCACCCCTGCCCGATCATCTGTGTGTAGCCGCTGGACCGCAAGCCGTCACCTCCCCGTTACCTGACGGGACCTGATCGATCAAGGTCGATCGTCGGTCGTTCCGTCCGCCCGCGAAATCACGCCCGGCTTCACAAAGGAGGATAAACCGCCTGCACAGGCCGGGTCGGCAAGGAATTGACGCCGCGCCATCCGCTTTTGTTTCGTCGATATTTCGGGACTCCGCGAACAATTCTTCCGGCATTCGCGGCGACGCCGGCGCCCGCCCCGGTCAATTCTGTCGATTGACAGAAATTACCGCCCTCGGCACATCTCCGGGAGATGTGCCAGACGACGGCGCGAAGGCCGGCAATTCGCGTCCCGAAACCGGCCTTCGCGCCCTCTGCCGTGCTGTCAGTTCGTGACAGTGAACTCCGCCCGGACGATCCAGCCCCAGCAGTCGTACGACGCCGGGTACCGCCCCGGCACCGTCCCGACCGGACCGTCGCCGCGCAACGCGACACCGATGCCGCCGGTGCCGCCGTCTCCCACCACCCGCAAGGGAATCGGCGCGCCGAGTCCGTCCGCGACGAGCGTCGTCGCGAGCTCGCCCGCCCCCGACGGGCGCAGGCAGTAGATGTCCGCGGTGACCGTCCCACCTGCGACGACGGCCTTCGGGTTCACGACCAGACTGGACGGTCTGGTCGCGTTCGCCTGCCCCGCGCCGGCCAAAGTGGACAAGATCGCCACCCCCGCGACGCACGACGCGGCCGCACGAAATTTCATCCTCTGCTCCCTCCGGAAATTTCCACCCGCCACCCGATGGACGTACGGCGCCAGGCACCGGGTTGCCCACCGGACGAGAGTTCGCCCTTGGGGGCGAACGGCCGGATTTAGCAGAATGTGACAGCGAATCGGGCAAGAGCCGACGATCACACTAGGTAGACCTTGCGCCACTCGATAGGATCGCCGCCGAGAGCAACGGGGTGATCACCTCTATCCAGAGTGTTCAGAGGTTTTGATGGGACGGCCGGGTGTGCGGCCGCGCCATCGCCATTACCGGCCGGGCTTCCGCGAGGGAGTTCGACACCGGTCGATCAGTCCTGCGCTCGAACAGCCGGAACTTTCCACGCCCGAGTTACTCCCCTTCCCCAGGAGTGCGTTGTGATTTCCCGTTCCCGCCGTCTCATGACGGCGTTGTTGTGCGCCCTTTCGCTGGTAGGCGTGACCGCCCTTTCGGCTTGTTCCGACAGCACGGCCGCCTCCGGCAGCAAGGTCACCATCGGTTACAGCGCCTGGCCGGGCTGGTTCCCGTGGGCGGTCGCCCAGGAGAAGGGCTTGTTCGAGAAGAACGGCGTGAACGTCGACCTGAAGTGGTTCGACAGCTACACCGAGAGCATCAACGCCCTGTCCTCCGGCGCGATCGACGCGAACAGCCAGACCCTGAACGACACCCTCGCCTCGGTCAGCGGTGGCGCGAAGCTGTCGGTCGTGCTGGTCAACGACAACTCGACCGGTAACGACAAGATCATCGCGCGCCAGGGCATCACCGGCGTCGCCGACCTCAAGGGCAAGAAGATCGCCGTCGAGCAGGGCACTGTCGACCACTACCTGCTGCTGCTCGCGCTGCAGGAGGCGAAGCTGACCGAGAAGGACGTCGAGCTGGTCCCGCTGCTGACCGACGCCGCCGCGGCCGCGTTCGTCGGCGAGCAGGTCGACGCCGTCGCCGCCTTCGCGCCCTTCACCACGAAGGCGCTCGAGCGTCCCGGCAGCCGCGCGATCGCGACGTCCGCCGAGTTCCCCGGCGCCATCCCCGACCACCTTGTCGTCTCCGAGCAGATGTCGAAGGAGCGCAAGAAGGAGGTCCAGGCGCTGGTGAACACCTGGTTCGAGACCGTCGGGTGGATCAAGCAGAACCGGGACGAGGCCGTGCGGATCATGGCCAAACGCGGTGCGGTGTCGGTCGAGGAGTACAACAGCTACGACGCGGGCACCACGATCTTCACCAAGCAGCAGAACCTCGACGCGTTCACCCCCGGCGTCACCCCCGCCCACCTGAACTTCCAGGCCGGGAGGATCGCCGAATTCATCGTCTCCAACGGCCTCGCCCAGAGCAGGCCGAACTTCGACGGGCTGTTCGACGACCAGTACGTCAAGGCGGTGAAGTGAGCGCCACGGACGCGTCGGGGCGCGCCGCTCAGCGGACGGACACCGCCGACGAGGCCGAAGCGCATCGCCTCGAAGACGAACAGCGGCTCGCCGAGGCGCAGGAGGAGCGGCGCGGCACGCGACCGGACTGGTCACCGCTGCCCCGCCGGGCGGGCCTCAAGCCGAACGCCTCACCGCTGCTCTCGCTCCGGACGCCGATCCCCGCGCGCTGGCGGTGGACGCTGGCGGTGGCCTCGTTCGTCATCCCGCTCCTGATCTGGGTGACGCTGAACGCGCTGGGCACGATCAAGCCGATGTTCCTCCCGACGCCGGTCGCGGTGTTCGACGCGCTCCTGAAGATGATCGAGTCGGGCGAACTGTTCAGCGACCTCTGGGCCACCACCCAGCGCGTGCTGCTCGGCTTCGGGCTCGCGATCCTCGTCTCGGTGCCGCTCGGCATCGTGATGGGGACGTTCGACGCGGGGCTGGCACTGTTCGAGCCGGTCATCGCGATGCTGCGCTATCTGCCGGCGAGCGCGTTCATCCCGCTGCTGATGATCTGGCTCGGTCTCGGCGAACCGTCGAAGGTCGCGGTCCTGTTCCTCGGCACGGTCTTCTTCAACACGCTGATGATCGCCGACGCCGTCCGCGGGGTGCCGCGTTCCCTGCTCGACGTGTCGTACACGCTCGGCGCGCGGCGCGGCGAGGTCCTGCGCAAGGTGATCGTCCCGCACGCGCTGCCCGGCATGATCGACGCGACCCGCGTCAACGCCGCGGCCGCGTGGAACTTCGTGGTGGTCGCCGAACTGATCAACGCCACCGCCGGCCTCGGCCTGCGGATCATGCGGGCGCAGCGGTTCACCCAGACCGACCGGATCTTCGCGCTGCTGATCGTGATCGGCCTGCTCGGGCTGGTCATCGACATCGCTTTGCGGCTCCTGCGGGCCCGGGTCGGGAAGTGGGCGGCATGACGCTTCAGCTCAAGGCCGTCGCCAAGGACTACACGGTCCGCGGCGAGACCACTCGCGCGCTCGACGGGATCGACCTCGACATCACGCGCGGCGACTTCGTCTGCGTGGTCGGCGCGAGCGGGTCCGGCAAGTCGACCCTGCTGTCGCTGATCGCGGGGCTGACCGAGCCGACCGAAGGCCTGATCACCCTCGACGGCGACGCCGTCACCGGGCCTGGCCCGGATCGCGGGCTGGTGTTCCAGCACGGCGCGCTGTACCCGTGGCGCACGGTCGAGAGCAATGTCGCGTTCGGACTCGAACTGCTGAGCCTCGACAAGGCCGAACGGGCGCGCCGGATCGACTGGTATCTCGGCGAGACCGGCCTCGGCCACCTGCGGAAGTCGTTGCCCAAACAGCTTTCCGGCGGGCAAAAGCAGCGGGTCGCGATCGCGCGGGCGCTGGCGTGCGAGCCCGACGTGCTGCTGCTGGACGAGCCTTTCGGCGCGCTGGACGTCCAGACCAAAGAGGACATGCAGGTCCTGATCCGCCGGATCTGGACCGACACGCACACCACCGTGCTGATGGTGACCCACGACGTCGAAGAGGCCGTGTTCCTCGGCCGTCGCGTCGTGGTGCTGGCCTCGGATCCGGGCCGGGTGGCCGCCGACATCGTGGTCGACCTGCCCGCGGAACGCGAGCTCGCGGTCAAACGCGCGCCGGAGTTCGTCGCGCTGCGCGCGTCCATCGAAGACCTCGTCCGGGAGCAGCACCGCGGACACCTCGGGCGGAGCCGGGGAGAAAGGTGACCATGAGGCACGGGAAGTCCCGGCCGGAACGCGGGTCGCGGTCCGGATTGCTCGGCAGACTCGGTATCCGGGGCAAGCTCAACCTGCTCCTGATGCTGCCGCTGACCGCCGTGGTCCTGGTGTCGGTGCCCTACGTCGCCGGGGAGATCGACGACGCCCGGTCCGCGCGCACCACCGCCGACGTCGCGTCGCAGGCCCGAGCGCTCGGCACGCTGGCCTGGGAACTGCAGCGGGAACGGCTGCTGACGGCGCACTACATCGCGTCTTCGTCGGCGAGCAGTTCGGCGATGCTGAAGCAGCAGAGCGTCGTCGCGGACACGGTGAACCAGGTGCGTTCGCAGCTGAGCGCCGACGCGCCGGAGGAACTCGCGGCGGCGCTGGTGCGCATCGGTTCGCTGAACGAGATCCGGGAGAACGCGCTCCGGCGCGGCGCCTCGCTCGACAGCGTGGCGCGGACGTATCACGCGGTGATCGACGCCGTCATCAACTCGCTTCGCCTGGTCCCGCAGCAGACCAGTGACGCCGCGGGCACCCAGCAGCTGACCGCGCTCGACGCGCTGCTGCGCGCGAACGAGGAGAACTCGTTGCGCGGGGTGGCGTTGATCATCGTGCTGGTCACCCCCGAATCGGGCGCGCCGGTGCTGGCCGACGCCAAGCAGCAGTCGTCGCTGTTCCTCGAACGGTTCGTGCAGCAGGCCGACGTCACCCAAGCCACGCAGGTCGTCGCGGTCGAGGAGGGCGACACGGGCCGCCGGGTCGACGCGCTGGAAGCCAGGATCGCGGAGGCCCGTGGCCCGCAGGCCGTGCAGAGCCTGTTGCCGGACATCCTCGGTGCCGTCGACGCCCAGTCGAACCAGCGACGCCTCGCCCAGGACGCGGTCACCACCGGGATCACCGACGCCGCGACCGCGCGAGCCGACGCCGCGCAGAACCTGGCGTGGACGATCGGTATCGGCGCCGGTGTGCTGTTCCTGCTGGTCGGTGGTCTCGCGATCGCGGTCAGCCGGTCGATCGCGGATCCGCTGCGGAAGCTGACCACGGCGGCGACGTCGGTCGCGGACCTCGCGAGTACCGAACTGGTCCGCGTCACCGACACCGAGCAGGCCGAAGAACTCGCGCCGCGGCTCGCCACCATCGACGTGTCCTCACAGGACGAACTCGGCAAGCTGGCCGAAGCGTTCAACCGGGTGCAGGCCACCGCGGCCGAACTGGTGGAACGGCAGGCCGTCACGCGGCGCAACGTCGGCCTCATGTTCGCCAACGTCGCGAAGCGCACGCAGAACCTGGTGGGCAGGCAGCTGGCACTGGTCGACGAACTGGAGCGCAACGAGCAGGACGTCGCCCTGCTGGCCAGCCTCTACCGGCTCGACCACCTCTCCACCCGCCTGCGCCGGAACGCGGACAACCTCCTCGTCGTGTCGGGAAACCGCGACGAGGCGCGGATTTCCGGCCCGATCGAGCTGTCGACCGCGCTGCGTTCGGCGCTCGCGGAGATCGAGGACTACCAGCGGGTCCGGCTCGGCTCGATGGGCGACGTCCTGCTGTCGTCGCCGTTCGGCTCCGATCTGGTGCTGATCTTCGCGGAGCTGCTGGAGAACGCGACGTCGTTCTCCCCGCCGGAGTCCTTTGTGGACGTCGGGACGAAGATCCTGCCCGACGGCTCCTGCCTGATCGTGATCGTGGACCAGGGCATCGGCATGACCGCGGAACGGCTCGCCGAGGAGAACCGGCGGCTGGTCGAACGCGAGCGGCTCGAACTGGCGCCGACCAGTGTGCTCGGGCTGTTCGTGGTCGGACGGCTCGCGCGGCGGCACGGGCTCAAGGTCGAACTGACCGAGACCGAGCCGGGAGCGGGGATCACCGCGCGGCTCACCGTCCCGCCGAACCTGCTGACGTATCGGCAGCCCGTGCCGAAGTCCGTCCCCGCGCCGCCGGTGTGGCCGACGGCGGAACCGAGCGACGAGCCCGAGCCGCCGTCCCTGCCCGCGCCGCGGGCGAACGCGACCGGACACGAGCCGCCGACGCTGGCGATCGCCGGGATGATCCCGCGCGACGGCATGCGTCCCAAGGACTTCCGGTGGTTCCGCAAGACCGACGGGGAGTTCCCGGAACCCGCGCCGGCTCCGGTACCGCTGCCGGCGCCGGTGCCCGAACCGGCGCCGGTGTACCAGGCACCCGCGCCGACGCTCACCGCCGCCGATTCCGGCGAGACCCGCGGCGGGCTGCGGCGGCGAGTCAAGGGCGCGCAGCTTCCCGGAGCCCCCGAAGCACCGTCGCGGCAGAAGTCCAGGCATGATCCAGAAGCGGCCAAGGCGGCCTTCGACGGCTTCGAGGCCGGGCTCGCGAAGGCCACCGCACCGCCGGCAGCAGCCGCAGCGCCGGTGTCGATGCCGACCCCGACACCGGTGCCCGCCGCCTCGCGCGGCGGTCTCACCAGAAGGGTCCCCGGCGCGCAGCTGGCGCCGGGGCTCGCCAAAGGTCCGGCCGCGCGGCACCAGACCGCGCGGGCGGCGCTGAACACCACCAAGCCCAAGGGCATGCGTGACCCCGAGGCCGAGCGTGCCGCGTTCGACGCCTTCAGTGACGGGTTGGAGAAAGCCGTCAACCCGGAGATGGAACAGAGAGAGAAGAGCAAGAGATGACGACCGGAGTCAGCGTCGAAGCCCGGAATTTCAACTGGTTGGTGACGCGCTTCGCGCAGAACACGGCGAGTGCGATGGGTGCGATCGCCGTCTCGGCGGACGGCCTGCTGATCGCGATGTCGTCCGAGCTGGAGAGGGCCAACGCCGACCGGCTGGCCGCGATCTGCTCGGCGATGCTCGGCCTCGCGCACGGTGTCTCCGAGAGCCACCCGCTCGGTTCGCCCGACAAGATCATCATCGAGCTGGAGCAGGGCTACCTGCTGGTCTGCACGATCAGCATCGGGTGCTCGCTCGGCGTGCTCGCCACCAAGCAGGCCAGCCTCGGCACGATCGCCTACGAGATGGCGATGTTCGCCAACCGCGCGACCGAGGTGCTCACCCCCGCGCTGATCGAGGAACTCAAGAAGAGCGTCGGCAGCTGAACTGACGAGGGGACAAGGGAATGAGCGACGACCAGGTACCTCAGCCGCGGGGCGCCGAACAGGGCATCTCGCCGCTACGCCCGTATCTGCTCACCGCCGGCCGCGCGCAGCCGGTGGACGGCACGCTCGAAATCGAGGCTCAAGTACTCACGAGCAGGCTCGGCGCGGCGTCGCACGCGAGGCTGACCTTCGAACGACGGGAGATCGTTTCCCTTTGCCGGGAAACGAAATCCGTCGCCGAAGTGGCGGCGATGCTCGGCCTGCACATCGGCGTGGCCAGGGTGCTCGTGGCGGATCTCGCCGCACTCGGCTACGTCGTGCTCCGTCGCCCGGCCGGTGCCTTCACCCAGGACCTCGGCATGATCGAAAGGGTCATTCGTGGACTCGAAGCAATTCGCTGAACCGGCGCCTGCCAAGCCGCCGACACCGGTCAAGATCGTCATCGCGGGCGGGTTCGGCGTCGGCAAGACGACCACCGTCGGCGCGATCTCGGAGATCAAACCGCTGACCACCGAGGCCGCCATGACCTCGACCGGCGCGGCCGTCGACGGCACCGGCGAGAACGTGCCGTCCAAGACCACGACCACGGTGGCGCTGGACTTCGGCTGCATCACCATCGACGAAGAGGTGAAGCTGTACCTCTTCGGCACGCCGGGACAGGACCGATTCGGGTTCATGTGGCACGACCTGGTGCTGGGCGCCCTCGGCGCGCTCGTCATCGTCGACACCCGGCGGCTCGACGACTGCTATCCGGCCGTCGACTACTTCGAGAAGGCCGGATTGCCGTTCGTGGTCGGGGTGAACGTCTTCGACGGCTCGCTCAAGCACGACCTCGAAGACGTGCGCTGGGCCCTCGCCGTGGGCGAGGACGTCCCGCTGATCACCTTCGACGCACGGCAGCGCCTCTCGGTCCGAGACGCGCTACTGGCCGTACTGCACAACACATTCCGGCGGGCCTCCACCGTCTCCTGACGCGTTTCGTCCTCTGAATGCGGTACTTGCGCGCGCAAGGACCGCGTTCAGAGGACGAAACGCGGGGGTCAGGAGGGCCGGGTGATGGCGGCCAGCATCAGGGCCCGGAGTTCGGCGGCGACGTCGGCGACCGGAAGCGGCGGGGTGTGCGCCTGCCACTCGCGCAGCAGACCGGTCGCCGCGCCGACGAGCGCGATCGCCGTCAGGCGGTAGTCGCGATCCGGCGCCACCCCGTGCGCGGCGGCGTGCCGGGCCTCGGTTTCGATGAACGCGGCCCACCGGTCGACCCATTCCTGGTGCTGTGCCTCCAAAGCGGCGCTGACGCCGACGGCCTCGACGTAGTTCAGCCGCGGCATCCGGGGATCCGACGTCACCGTGCCGACGAAGACGTCCAGCAGCGTCCCGATCCGGGTGACCGCGTCGGCGTCCTCCAGCCGCTCCAGGGTGCCGGTGACGTGCTCCAGCGCGAGCGCGTTGATGCGCTCGTGCAGGGTCAGCAGCACCTTCTCCTTGCTCTCGAACTCCTCGTAGAAGTTCCGCGTCGAGACGCCGGCACGGGTGCACAACTCGGTGATCTTCGCCTGCCGGTAACCCGTCGAGGTGAACAGGTCCAAGGCAGCCGAGAGCAGGCGTTCACGCCGCTCGGCGCGCCGCTGCTCGGGCGCGACCCCGCCGTAGGTGCGGGCCACTCGACCTCCCCCGATTCGGTAACAGGGATTGCCAGATGCTAGCAACACCGCCTACATTGCGAAAATCTCGATTACCAAACTGGAGGCTGTAATGCGCCTGGCGCTTCGGACAGTTCTGGTCTCAGCCCTGGTAGCCACCCTGATCGGCGCGCCGGCCGCGCAAGCCGCGCCGAGCGCGCCCGGGGACCTGGTCGACTACAAATCGGTCGTCGCCACCGCCCCGGCGAAGGCCTGGAAACTCCACTACCGCTCCACCTCGGCGACGGGACAGCCGAACACGGTGTCGGGCATCCTGCTGGTCCCGCACACGCCGTGGACGAAGGGCGCCCGCCCGCTGGTCAGCTACGCCGTCGGCACCCACGGCCTCGGCGACCGCTGCGCGCCGTCGGCCCGGCTGACGAACGGGTCCGAGAACGAAGTCCTCCTGATGAGCCAAGCGCTTTCGCGTGGCTGGGCGGTCGTCGTGACCGACTACGAGGGCCTCGGCACCCCCGGCACGCACACCTACGCCGTCGGCCAGTCCGAAGGCCGGGCCGTCCTCGACGCCGCACGCGCCGCGTCGCGGGTCCCCGAAGCGGGCCTGTCGAAGACCGGACCGGTCGGCGTTTTCGGTTACTCGCAAGGAGGCCAGGCCGCGGCCTTCGCCGGTGAGCTCCAGCCGTCCTACGCACCCGACGTCAACCTGGTCGGCGTCGCGGAAGGTGGGGTCCCGGCGGATCTGAACGCGGTCCTGAAGTTCAACGACGGTGGGCCGGCGTTCGGCCTCGTACTCGGTGCCGCCGTCGGTTACGCGACCGCTTACCCGGAACTGCCGTTCAACGAGGTGCTCAACGCGAAGGGCGAGAGGATCGTCGCGAAGGTCAAGGAAGCGTGCACCGTCGAACTCGGCGCCGCGGCGCCTTTCGCGCGGCTCAACGACTTCACGACCGTGCCGAACGTTTCGTCGGACCCGCGCTGGCAGGCCCGGCTCGGCGAGAACCTGGCGGGCAAGACCAAACCCGGCGCGCCGGTCTTCCTGTACCACGCGTCGCTGGACGAACTGATCCCGCTTTCGGTCGGCAAGGGCCTGCTCGACCGCTACCGCGCCCTCGGCGCCGACGTCACCTGGCAGGAGTTCCCGCTGCTGGAGCACATCGGCGGCGTCTCGGCGGGCGGTCCGGTCGCGATGGCCTGGCTGGGCACCAAGTTCTGACGGGCGAGAGTGACGCGAAAGCCACTTTCGCAACCTTGAAGGTTGCGAAAGTGGCTTTCGCAACGCTTTCCGCCGTCACACGAGCCCACCGGCCCCTCCGGTGCGAAGCAAGGGACCTTTAGTACCGCTAGCTCTACTAGCAACGCTAGCGGACCGGCGGCACGCTGCCTGAACGGACATCGCCCGTGATCAGACGGACGACACATGTGATTAAAGGGACGACACACGTGATTGGACGGACGACACGACCGAGGCCGGATCTCACCCGCGTGTCGTCCGTCCAGTCACGCGTGTCGTCCGTCTGATCACGCGTGTCGTCCAGTCGCGACCGGCGCTACGCGGTCTCGAACATCCGGAGCGCGGTCACGGCATCGTGAGCCAGCGACGTCGTGAGTATCCCACCGGCCGCCAGGGACGTGCGGGACCACCACTCACCCGAGGCGGCAGGCAGTGAAGGGCCGCCCACGACGAGGTCGGTCGCCAGCACCCGCCGTCCCGCCAGATGCGCGAGACTGAGGTCCAAAGTGGAATCTCCGATCTCCAGCGTCTGCCGCAACACCGGGATCTGTCCTCGTGTCACCTGCTGTGTCGTCACCAAGGACCCGGGTCGCTCACCCGCACGCCCCAGGACCAACACCTCCCGCGTGTGCAGGTACGCGTCGGCCGCCAGGGACGCTTTGAACACGGCGGCGTGCCGAGCGCGAGCGGTCACCACGGTCGGCTCCGGCAGATACTCCAGCGAACCGCCGTCCTCCACGACAACGTCCACAAGGGACGAACTTCCCTCGCCGTGCAGACCTGGCAACGCGATCGTCGCCGCGACCCCGGAAAGCCGCAGCGAAGCCCCGGCGCCGACGCGGATGGTCAGCTTCAGCTCGTCACCGCCCAGGGGCGACGTCGCCGAGTTGACCAGGCGCACCACCGCCGTCGCACCGGTGCCCCGTTTGGGAAGGAGCGTGAGCGGCGCCATCGAGCGCAGCTCACGCAGTACGGTCCGGCCGCCCTCGAAGCAGGCGGTCAGCCGCGCGTGTGCCTTCACCCCGCGCGGACCGGGAGCAGCGAGCGGACCCAGTCCGCCACCGCCGGCGCGTTCGGAGTGTCCACAAGGGACTGGGTGATCACCGGCAGCTCACCCCGCATCCGGTGCGCGTCCGAGGTCATCACGGCCATGTCCGCGCCGACCAGATGCGCGATGTCGATCTTGTTGATCACCAATAGATCCGCCGTCGTGACGCCCGGCCCGCCCTTGCGCGGCACCTTGTCACCACCGGCGACGTCGACCACGAAGACCTGGCTGTCCGCGAGTCCCCGGCTGAACACCGCGGTGAGGTTGTCCCCGCCGCTTTCGATGATCACCAGATCCAGTCCTGGGAAGCGCTCCTCCAGCCGTTCGACGGCGTCGAGGTTCGCGGTGATGTCGTCCCGGATCGCGGTGTGCGGGCACGCGCCGGTCTGCACGGCCTCGATCCGTTCCGGGTCGAGCACTCCCGCCTTGCGCAGGAAGTCGGCGTCTTCGGTGGTGTAGATGTCGTTGGTGACGACGGCGAGGTTCACCTCGTCGCCGAGCGCCCGGCACAGCGCCGCGGTGAGCGCGGTCTTCCCGCTCCCCACCGGCCCGCCGATCCCGATCCGGTAGGCGCGCCCCGCGGTCGGCGCCTGCTCGAAGTGGTCGGGTTCCGCGGCGGCCGGGTCGAAGTTGACCGGGTGGACGTGCCCATGACCGTGACCATGTTCAGCTGGCAAAGAGACGCACCTCTTCCTGGTGATGCCGGGCGTGTGCCTCGGCGAACAGATCGAGCGCCGGAGAACCCGGCGCCGGGAGATCGGCCGGATCGTCGCCCGCGACCTCGGCCGCGCGCAGGGAAACCTCCCGGACCTCTTTCGCGAGCCGGGCCACGACCGCGTTGACGGCGAACGGGTCGAGACCGAGCAGCCGCACGGCCGCGCTCGCGGGTCCGCTGATCGCGAGGTACGCCACCGCCATCGCCGCGTCGAAGGGCACTCCGATCAGCGCACCGGCGACCACCGGATGATGAGGTCGCGGGGTTTCCTTCAACAGCTGGGAAAGCACCGGCGACGGCCATGCCGCCTTGCCCGCCCTGGCCGTCCCGCGACCTTGTGCGCGGGACGCCTCGCGCTGGGCGAGCGACGGCGTCCTGGCGTCGAGTTCGACGTCGAGCCGCCGCCAGTGTCCACTCTGGACATTCCGCGCGGCGGCGTGCGCCGACGCGGCCGCGAACACCGCGACCAGCGAGCCGGCCGTGCGCAAGCGCCCGGCGAGGAATCCCGGAAGGTCGCGCTCATGCGTGATCAGCTTCCGGGTGACGGCCTCTTCAAGCCCGCCGGAATGGACGTGCCCGCCCCCGGGGAACCGGGAGTCGGCGAGGATGATCGCTGAAAGATCCATCAGAACAAGAAATACCTTTGCGCCATGGGCAGTTCGGTCACCGGCCGCGGCTCGATCAGATCTCCGTCGACGTGCACCGCGAAGCTGTCCGGATCCACCCGGATGTCCGGCGTCGCGTCGTTCAGCACCATGTCGGCCTTGCCCCGCGAGCGCGTGTTCGAGATCGGCACGAGCTTCCGCGTGATGCCGAAGCGCTCCGCCACCCCGCTTTCGAGTGCTTCCGGTGCCACGAAATGGAAGCTGCTCGCGGCGGCGACCACCGGGACCGCGCCGAACATCGGCCGCGCGAGCACCGGCTGCGGCGTCGGGATGGACGCGTTCGCGTCACCCATCGCCGCCCACGCCGGGAAGCCGCCCTTGAGCACCACATGCGGCCGGACCCCGAAGAACTTCGGCTCCCACAGCACGAGATCCGCGAGTTTCCCGACCTCCACCGAGCCGATCTCGCGCTCCATGCCGTGCGCGATCGCGGGGTTGATCGTGTATTTGGCGACATAGCGACGAGCCCGCAGGTTGTCGGCCGCACCGTCGCCGGGCAGGGCACCGCGCCGCCGTTTCATCACGTGCGCGGTCTGCCAGGCCCGGATGATCACCTCGCCGATGCGGCCCATCGCCTGCGAATCCGAGCTCATCATGGAGATCGCGCCGAGATCGTGCAGGACGTCCTCGGCCGCGATGGTCGTCGGCCGGATCCGGCTTTCGGCGAACGCCAGGTCCTCGGGTACCGATGGGTTCAGGTGGTGGCAGACGACGAGCATGTCGAGGTGCTCGTCGAGGGTGTTCGCGGTGTGCGGACGGGTGGGGTTCGTCGACGACGGCAGGATGTTGGGCAGCCCGGCGACTCCGATGATGTCCGGCGCGTGCCCGCCGCCCGCACCTTCGGTGTGGTACGCGTTGATCGAGCGGCCGCGGATGGCGTCCACAGTGGACTCCAGGAAGCCCGCTTCGTTCAGGGTGTCGGTGTGGATCGCCACCTGGACCCCGGATTCGTCGGCCACGGTCAGGCACGCGTCGATCGCGGCCGGCGTGCTGCCCCAGTCCTCGTGGAGTTTGAACCCGCCCGCGCCGGCGACGAGCTGTTCCCGCAGCGCTTCGTGCCGGACGGTGTTTCCCTTGCCCAGCAACAGGACGTTGACCGGCTGACCGTCCATCGCCTGCAGCATCCGGCTGAGGTTCCACGCGCCGGGGGTGACGGTGGTGGCCTTGCTGCCTTCGACCGGGCCGGTCCCGCCGCCGACGAGCGTGGTGACCCCCGACGCCAGAGCGGTGTCGGTCAGCTGCGGGCAGATGAAGTGGACGTGGCAGTCGATCCCGCCCGCGGTGAGGATCTTCCCGTTGCCGGACAGTACTTCCGTGGACGGGCCGACGACCAGCGCGGGGTCGACGCCGTCCATCGTGTCCGGGTTGCCCGCCTTGCCGATGCCGGCGATCCGGCCGTCGCGGACGCCGACGTCGGCCTTGACGATGCCCCAGTGGTCCAGGATCACGGCGCCGGTGATGATCAGATCCGGCGCGCCTTCGGCCCGGGTCGCCATCCCCTGGCCCATCGACTCGCGGATGACCTTGCCGCCGCCGAACAACACTTCGTCGCCGCTGCCGGACGGGCCCATGCTGTGGTCTTCGGTGACTTCGATCAGCAAATCGGTGTCCGCGAGGCGGATCCGGTCGCCGGTCGTCGGGCCGAACAGTTCGGCGTACCGCTCCCGATCGATCGACGACATCAGGACTCCCGCCGCAATCCGGGCACCGCGCGGTTCCCGGCCAGCGGGACGAGGTCGACTTCGCGCTCGACGCCCGGTTCGAACCGCACCGAAGTCCCCGACGGCACGTCGAGCCGATGTCCTCGCGCGGCGTCGCGATCGAATTCGAGTCCCGGATTCACCGCCGCGAAATGGTAGTGCGATCCGACCTGGACGGGCCGGTCGCCGAGGTTCCGCACGAGCAGCCGGACCCGAGGCCTGCCCGGGTTCAGCTCGACCGGCCCGTCGCCGGTGATGATCTCCCCTGGTCGCACTCGCGGCCCTCCCCAGACGATCGGGTCGTGCACGGTGACGAGCTTCGTGCCGTCCGGGAAAGTGGCTTCGACCTGTACCGAATCGACCATCTCCGGCACTCCGTCCAGCACCTGCGCCCGCGAGAGCACCGAACGTCCGCTCGCGACGAGTTCGCTCACCGTCCGGCCGTCGCGGGCGCCCTCGAGGACGTGGTCGGTGATCAGCGCGACCGCTTCCGGGTAATTCAGCAGGACCCCGCGTTCCAGGCGTTTGCGCGCCACGTCCGCCGCGACGTGGACGAGCAGTTTGTCCCGCTCCTGGGGGCTCAGGTGCATGGGAAAGGTCTATCACCGGAAACCGCCCGCCGCCGGTTCTCGAAACACAGGATTTACGTCGGCGTCCGGTACACGCAAAGTGAACGACACCGTAACTCTTCGCGTACGAGTGGCGTTTTCACTGAATCGTTCTCGTAATCGTGACCGAAAGCACCACATCTTTCGATTGCCCCGCGCCGCGCCGTGGAGCAAAGTTTGTCCATCCGTGCGATGAGGCGCGCCTTTGCTGCGTGCATCCCGTCCACGCATGAAACACAAAGCCGGGGAATGCGCATCGAAAGGTTTCACCACAGTGAGTGCCTCCACGATCAGCACCAAGCCGTCCGACCAGGTCGACGACGGTTTCCGACCGGGTCTCGAAGGTGTGGTCGCCTTCAAGACCGAAATCGCCGAGCCCGACCGGGACGGTGGCGCGCTGCGCTATCGCGGTGTCGACATCGAGGACCTCGCCGGCAAGGTGACCTTCGGTGACGTCTGGGGTCTTCTCGTCGACAGCCGCTTCGGCCACGGGCTGCCGCCCGCCGAGCCGTTCCCGCTGCCGGTGCACACCGGCGACGTCCGCGTCGACGTCCAGGCCGCGCTGGCCATGCTCGCCCCCATCTGGGGTTACCGGCCGCTGCTCGACATCACCGACGACGAAGCGCGCGACCAGCTGGCCCGCGCCTCGGTGATGGCGCTTTCGTACGTCGCGCAGTCCGCCCGCGGCATCGGGCAGCCCGCCGTC
Source organism: Amycolatopsis sp. cmx-4-54 (assembly GCF_046548895.1). Lineage (NCBI taxonomy): Bacteria > Bacillati > Actinomycetota > Actinomycetes > Pseudonocardiales > Pseudonocardiaceae > Amycolatopsis > Amycolatopsis sp. cmx-4-54. The sequence continues at coordinate 377,534 of NZ_JAEBEJ010000003.1, read as the reverse complement.
CCGCAGACCCGGGTCGACGAGGCGAAGTCGATCACCGAACGCTTCATGGTCCGCTGGCGCGGCGAGCCCGACCCGGCCCATGTCAAGGCCATCGACGCCTACTGGGTCTCGGCCGCCGAACACGGCCTCAACGCCTCCACCTTCACCGCCCGGGTCATCGCCTCGACCGGTGCCGACGTCGCCGCGGCGCTGTCCGGCGCGATCGGCGCCATGTCCGGCCCGCTGCACGGCGGCGCGCCGGCGCGGGTGCTGCCGATGATCGAAGAGGTCGAGAAGACCGGCGACGCGGTCGGCCTGGTCAAGGGCATCCTGGACCGCAAGGAACGGATGATGGGCTTCGGGCACCGCGTGTACCGCGCGGAGGACCCGCGGGCGCGCGTACTGCGCCGCACCTGCCAGGAGCTCGGCGCGTCGCGCTACGAAGCCGCCGCGGAACTGGAGCAGGTGGCGCTGAAGGAGCTGCGCGAGCGGCGTCCGGACCACCCGATCGAGACCAACGTCGAGTTCTGGGCGGCCGTGATCCTGGACTTCGCCCAGGTGCCGCCGCACATGATGCCCGCGATGTTCAGCTCGGCGCGCACCGCCGGCTGGGCCGCGCACATCCTGGAGCAGAAGAAGACCGGGCGCCTCGTGCGGCCGTCGGCCAAGTACGTCGGGCCGGAGCCGCGTAAGCCGGAAGACGTCGAAGGCTGGGACCTGGTCGCGAAGCAGTCCTGACACGCGCTATGAAAGGTCCTTTCCTTGCAAAATTTGCAAGGAAAGGACCTTTCATAGCATCTGCGGGACCGAAGAATCGTGCCGCGCCGTCGCCGACAGCATGGCCGTGAGCTGATCGACCAGCCACCCGTCGAGCACCTCGCGCGGCACGGCCCGCTCCTGCAGCCAGCTCAGCAGCGAGCCCTCCACCACCGCGGTCCAGCAGCGCAAGGTCAGCAGGAGCATAGGCGAGGGCTCCGACACTCTCAGCGCGTCGAGGATGAGCTCGACGGCGCGGTTGCGGACCTCGTCGATCGCCGCGTCCGTCTCCGAAGTCGCGATCACCGAGCCGCTGCGCAACAGCGCGACATAGCCCGCCCGGTAGTGATCGGCGACGTCGATCAGCCCGCGGACGGCGGCCCGCAGCCGGGTTTCGGGCGGGCCTTCCTCGAGTCCGGCCAGGCCGTCGATGAGCCCTTCGGTGACCGTTTTCAGCGCTTCGACCTGCAGTTCCCGCAGGCTGGAGAAGTACCGGTAGAACAGCGGCCGCGAAACCTCGGCGCGGGCGATGATGTCGTCGACCGTGACGAGTTCGGGCGCGCGCGAGCCGAACAGGTCCAGCGCGGCGCGGATCAGGTCCTCGCGGCGCGCTTCCGGCGACATCCGGCGAGGGCGTCGGGTCACGGGGTGACGTCCAGTTTCGCCGCGGCCCGCAGCAGTCCGGGGGTGAGCCGGGAGAGGACGAGCGCGGCCTTGGCTTCCGGCGTCGACGGCTGGATCGCCTTGTCCTTCTCGACCGCGCGCAGGATGTCGCGGGCGACCTTCTCCGGGCCGAAACCGCGTTTCGCGTACAGCTTGCTGCTCGACTTCTGGCGCCGCTTCTGCTCGACGTCGTCGACGCCGACGAAGCGGGTGGTGCTGGTGATGTTCGTGTTCACGATGCCGGGACAGATCGCGGTGACCCCGATGTTCTCGGCGGCGAGTTCGGCCCGCAGGCACACGCTCAACGTCAGCACGGCCGATTTCGTGGTGGCGTAGGCGGAAAGGATCTTCGACGGCAGATAAGCGGCGGCCGAGGCGACGTTGACGATCTGGCCGCCTTCGGCTCGCTCGCGCATCTGCTCGGCGAAGACGCGGCAGCCGTGGATGACGCCCCACAGGTTCACGTCGATGAGGCGTTCCCAGTCCTTGACCGTCGTGTCGAGGAAGGGGCCGGACAGCCCGATCCCCGCGTTGTTCACGACGATGTCCGGGACACCGAACTCGGCCTTGACCTGCTGGGCGAACTTCTCGACCGCCTCGGCGTCGGAAGAGTCCACTGTGTACTCGCCGACGGTGACGCCCTTGTCCCGCAGGAGTTTCGCGGTATCCGCCGCGGCGGAGCCGTTGATGTCGGTGATGATCAGGTCGGCGCCCTTGTCCGCGAACGCGAGCGCGGTCGCGCGGCCGATCCCGCTGCCGGCGCCGGTGACCACGACGAGCTTGTGCGCGAAGCCTTTCGTCCTGGCCCGTTTGAGCGCACGGCTCTCCTCACCGCCTTCGACGTGGTCGATCAGCTCGGCGGTGGCGTCGGCGATCACCTGGGGTTTCTCACGGACCACCCAGTGCGTGCCGACGATCCGGCGGACCCGGAGATCCGGCGCCCAGCGCTCGATCTCGGTCTGCAGCGGTGTGGTGACGAACTTGTCGCCGGTGGGCGCGAGCACCTGCACCGGGATCTCGGCTTGGTGCGGCCGCGGCCGGGACAGGCGGGTGAACATGTTTGCGCGGTAGAGGTTGAGTCCGTACAGACCGTCCGAAGTGGACGGCGCCGCGGCCGCCGGGTCCATCCGGCCGATGAGCGCGCCCATCGCACCGGTGCGCCAGAGCACCTGCGGGACCAGCGGGATCTGGAAGCCGAGGATGTAGGTCGAATGCGCCCACTGGACGAGCGCGTTCTTGAGCCGTTTCGGGCTCGGGCGCACCTGCGCGCGGAACCACGCGCCGGCGTGGTCGAGGCTCGGACCGGAGATCGACGTGAACGACGCGAGCCGTCCGCGCAGCCTGTCCCCGGTGACCGAATGCCAGGTCTGGATGGAGCCCCAATCGTGCGCGAGCAGGTGGACCTTGCCCTCGGGCTGGACCTCGTCGACGACCGCGGCCAGGTCATCGGACAGCTGGTCCAGTTTGTAGGACGCGCGTCCCGACGGCTTGTCCGAACGGCCCGCGCCGCGGACGTCGTACACGACCACCCGGTAGCGGCGTTCCAGCAGGGCGGCGATGCCGTCCCACATGGACCCGTTGTCCGGGTAGCCGTGGACGAGCACCACCGTGGGCGCGTCGTCGACGCCGGTCACCCGGACCGAAAGGCGGACACCGTCGCCGGCCGTCACCCACTTATGAGACATGCTGTCATGTTAGACAACTTGTCAATAAGGCCGCTTTTTCCGCACCGCCCGGCCAAGAGTCCACACCGTGTCGATCACGAGGACGAAGGTCCAGATCCGGCCGATGTTCAACAGCCAGTGACCGCTGGAGTTCCAATACCACTCGGCGGGGTGAGGGCCGCCGAAGAACGCTTCGACGGGCCAGCTGTAGCCGGCGAGCGCCAGCGCTGCCTGCGCGAGGACGTACACCGCGACATGGATCGCCCAGTTCAGAAGCGGGTTCGCGCGCTTGTTCGGCTCCCGCGTCACCGATTCGGCCGCTTGCGAACTCTCCACGACCGTGCGGGTGACCGGACTTTCCTTTTGTGACACCGTTTTTCGTGGTTCCACGGGAAACTCCGCAACTCCGACACGCCGTACGGCGCCACGAACCACGAATGATCCGACGAGCAAAAGCGCCGCCGCGCCGAAGCACGCGACACGCCAGCCGGCGTCCGAGCCGTAGAGCTGACCCGCCACGAAGGTGCCGATCGTCGCTCCCAGTAGCGTCGCGCTCTCGTAGATCCCCATCGCCCGACCGAGACTGAGCCCGGCCGCCTCGGCGACCACCGCCTGTTCCACCGGGATGGCCGCCGCGAACGCCGCCGCGGACAGCACCCTCATGACCGCGAGCACCGCCGGACTCGGCGCGAACGACAACCCGGCGGCGAAGATCGCGCTCGCCACCATCGCCAGCGCGAGCACCCGCGTCCGGCCGACCTTGCTGACGAAGCCGTGCAGGTAGTCGGGCAGCAGGCTGTACACGATGAAGCCGGGGATGAACACCGCGGCGATCTCACCGAGCTGTAGCTGATGCCCGCGTTGCAGATGCATCAGGAGCAACAGGGCGACCCCGGCCTCGGCCATCGCGGTCAACGCGACGAGCGCGAGCATCGGGCGCATCCGCTTTCCCAGTTGCAGAAGCCGCGGCGCGCCTTCTTCGCGGATGGGCGTGGACTTCGCGTTCAGCAGGACCACCGCGGCCACCGCGCAGGCCGCCGCGCCGAGCCAGAACACACCCCGGTAGTCGATCCAGGCGATGGCGCTCAGTGCGACCACGAAGGCGATCCACGTCCCGCCACCCTCGGCCGCGAACAACTTGCTGAACGCGCCGTCGTCCCTCGCGAGCCCTTCCCCCACGCGGGCCCGCAACGCGACCCAGAACAGCGCGCCGCCCGCGCCGCCGAGAACCGCGGCCAGATAGGCGACCCCGATGCCCGGCTTCACCGCGTAGACCACAAAGGACAGTCCATAGAGGACCGCTCCAGTGGCCGCGATCCGGCCCCGGTCGAACCGGTCCGCGAGCGCACCCGCGATCGGCCGGACCACGAACGACACCAGCGTCTCCAGCGCCGTCAGCGCCCCGACCTCGGCGGCCGACGCGCCGAGCTGACTCCCCACCCACAACGGCAGGAGGAAATCGAGAACCTCCGCCGGACCTTTGGTCAGCGCGGCGGCGAGCTGGTTCTCCTCCGCCCTTCGTTTCTGCGCTACTTCGTCCACCCCGGTACCCCCTGTTCAGATACGACTGTATTCTAAAGAGGGTCGGTCCGGCAAGAAGTCCCCCGTCGACCGCCCCGCGTTTAGTCGACTACTTGCGGCCGACCCCCCGGCGGCGTGTTGCGAACGCCACTTTCGCAACGTTGAAGGTTGCGAAAGTGGCTTTCGCAACGCCCGACTCGGGTCACGAAGGGCGAATCAGCCGACGAAGAGGAGGATGCGTCCGTGCCGAAGATCGTGGACCGCGCCGAACGCCGCCGCGAGATCGCCGGCGCCCTCCTGCGCATCGTCGCGCGCGAAGGCGTCGAGGCCGTCAGTGTGCGCTCGGTCGCCGTCGAAGCCGGGGTGTCCGCGGGCGCGGTACAGAAGTACTTCTCCACCAAGGAAGACCTGTTCCGCTTCGCCCTCGACATGACGAGCGAGTTCCTCGAACAGCGCTGGAAGACCCTCGATCAGTCCGGCAACCTGCTCGACCTTCTGCTGCGTTTGCTGGTCGAGGCGATGCCCCTCGACGAACAGCGCCGCGCGGAGGTCATCGTCATCAACGCCTTCACCGCCCGCGCCGCCGTCCGGCCGTCGTGGGCCGAGTTCATCCGCACCGGCTACGACGAACTCGCGGAGATCACGACCCAGTACCTCTCGGAAGCGCAGACCGCCGGCCACGTCCGCGACGACCTCGCGGCCTCCGACTTGGCCGACGCCGTCCTCGCCCTGACCGACGGCTTCGCGAACCGGATGCTCACCTCCGCCGACCCGGCCACCCTCCTCCCTTCCCTCGAAACCTCCGTCCGCACGCTCCTGAAGCAGCATTAGTTACATCTAAAGGTAAACTTCGCTGCATGAGGACGGCCGATGCTCTGCGACTGCTCAGTGCGTTCACCAGCGCTCAGTGGGGCATGGTCACGTCTCGGCAAGCCAAGGGCGCCGGGGTCGACGGCGTCACGCTGCATCGCTTGGAGAAAGCCGGCCACCTCGATCGTGTCCGTCACGGTGTCTACGCGGCCACGATCGCCGTGGTGACCGAAGCCCGCGAGGAGCAGGCGGCCTGGCTGATGCTCGACCCCGCCGAGCCCGCGTGGAAACGGACTTCACTCGATCCGAACGGCGGGGTGATCTCCCACGAGTCGGCCGCCCGGTTGCACGGGCTCGGCGAACTCGTCGACGATCGGATAGTCCTGACCACCCCACGCCGTCGTACCAGCCGAGATCGCGACGTGCGCTTCAGGATCGCCGGACTCCTCGAAGACGACGTGACGACGATCGACGGACTTCCCGTGACCACGGCATCGCGCACCATCCTCGATCTGCTGGATCAGCACACGGATGGCAGCCATATCGCCACGATCATTCAAGAGGCGGTGGAGGCAGGCTTCATTCGCCTAGATGTCTTGGCAGAGCGCATCGGCCCCTATGCCTTGCGTTATGGCGTCCGTCGCCCCGGAGACGGCGAAGCGTTGCTCGATCGGCTACTCGCCGAGATCGGCGGCTCGATCGCACATCTCGCCCAACGTCCGGCTCCGCCGCGGCCCTAGACCTTGCGTGGCGGCAAATCGAGACCGCGACACCTTCTCCATCGAGTTCGTACGGTCGCACGACGATGGAGGAATGCCCTCGCAGCGCCCGAGAACACCGCGCGGTTATCTCGATTCCCAGAAGAGCAGAGCGAAGAACAGTGCGGAACGGACTGGCGCTTCCGCCGGCGAACTACTGCAGTTGCGTTTCCATCGACGTCTGATCGCCCGGGTCTTCCATGGCGACGACGCCGCGAACCGGGTGCTGAAAGGCGGCCAAGCCCTGCTCGTCCGTTGGCCCTCGGCGCGCTACTCGACCGACATCGACCTGCTCTCCGCGGAGGACACGACCGACGTCGCGGTCGGCGCGCTCAAAACGGCGGCCGCGCTGCGTCTCGACGATCACCTCTGGTTCTCCCACCTCGGCACCTCCGACCAAACGCATGTCGAACGCCCGACCCGCAAGGTGTCGTTCATGGCGATGTTCGAAAACGCCCCGCTCGATCACCGGGTCCGCGTAGACGTCGTCGCCTCCGAGCACCCGCCACGCGGACTCATCACCACCGAGCCGCTCGCGCCTCCGTTCGCCAGTGATTGCACCCCTTGGCCGGAAGCCCGGATGTTCCCGATCGAAGACCACGTCGCCGAGAAGATCTGCGCGATATACGAGCGTCATCGCATCGGCGGCCATCCGTCGAGCCGCTACAAGGATCTCGTCGACCTCGCCCTGTTCGCGCTGAAGTCGCCCCTGCCGGGCAGGGAGACCCACGAGATCCTGCACGACGAGATCGCCCGCCGCCGGAGACGCGGGATGACGGTGGTTCCACCCGCCAGGTTCGAGGCCCCCGATCCTCGTTCTTGGAAGGGCGGCTATCGCAAAGCCGCCCAAGGCGTCCGCGCCCTGCCCGCCGAATTCCGGACACTCGAAGGTGTGCGTGACCTCGCGGACGCCTTCGTCACCCCGCTTCTGCGGGCGACTCCCCCGACAGGGCGGTGGATCCCCGGAGAACGAACCTGGGGATGACGCCGGTGTCCATCGATCGGTGGACACCCGGGTTCAGTCCAGCGGACGTCCCGCGACCCAGCTCCCGCACAGCACGATCGGGGTATGAGAACGGCAGTGAGAGTGCGCGGTCTGCGCAAGGAGTACCCGGGCCACACGGCCGTCGGGGGGATCGATCTCGACATCGAGCAGGGCGAGGTATTCGCGCTGCTCGGCCCCAACGGGGCGGGCAAGACGACGACGGTCGAGATCCTGGAGGGCCACCGCGAACGGACCGAAGGCGAGGTCGACGTGCTCGGCGAGGATCCCGGCACGGCGGGCCGGGCTTGGCGGGCGCGGCTCGGGATCGTGTTGCAGACGGCCAACGACGCCGCCGAGCTCACCGTCGCCGAGACGGTCCGGCATTTCTCCCGCTACTACCCGGATCCCCGTGACACCGACGAAGTGATCGAGCAGGTCGGCCTGACAGAGAAGGCGGGTGCCCGCGTCAAGAGCCTTTCCGGCGGGCAACGGCGTCGGGTGGACGTCGCGCTCGGGATCATCGGGCGGCCCGAGCTGGTGTTCCTCGACGAGCCCACGACCGGGTTCGATCCGGCGGCCCGGCGCCAGTTCTGGGAGCTGATCAGGAGTCTCGCTCGCGAAGGCACCACGATCCTGCTCACCACCCATTATCTCGACGAGGCCGAGGCGCTGGCCGACCGCGTCGCGGTCATCACTCGCGGGGAGATCGTCGCCGAAGGGACGCCGCAGACGCTCGGCGGCCGCGCCACCGCGGAAGCCACCGTTCGCTGGGCCGATGAGCGTGGCAGTCACCAGGAGCGCACCCATTTCCCGGCCAAGCTGATCCGCGAGCTCTCCGCCGACGGCCGCGAGCCGTCGGAGCTGACCGTCCACCGCCCCACCCTCGAAGAGACCTACCTCGACCTGATCGGAGAAGCCCGATGAGCACGGTGGCCCTTCCGGGCACCTTCTCGCTCGGCCTCGTCCGGGGCGCCGCGGAGATCAAACAGTTCTTCCGCATCCGGGAGCAGGTGATCTTCACCTTCGCGTTCCCGTCGCTGCTGATGATCCTGCTCGGCTCGATGCTGAACTCGTCGATGCCCGGCGTGGCGATCACCACCGGTCAGGTGCTGGCCGCGGGCATGATCGGCTCCGGCATCGTCTCGACGTCCTTCACCAGCATCGGGATCAACCTCGCGTCCGATCGCGAGCTCGGCGCGTTGAAAAGGCTGCGCGGCACGCCGATGCCCGCGGCGTCCTACTTCGTCGGCAAGATCATCCTGGTCGGCTTCACCAGCATCGCGCAGGTGGTGCTGATGTCGATCGTGGGCAGCCTGCTGTTCGATCTGGACCTGCCCACCGACCCGGCGAAACTGCTGACCGCGCTGTGGGTCTTCCTCCTCGGCATCACCAGCTGCACGTTGCTGGGTATCGCGCTCGGCTCCGTCACCAGGACGGTCAGCGGCGCGGTCGCGGTGACCAACCTGATCTACATCGCGCTGCAGTTCGTCTCCGGGGTGTTCGTGACGCCGATCACCGCTCTGCCGAAGGTTATGGTCGACATCGCTTCGTTCTTCCCGGTGAAGTGGATCTGCCAGGGCTTTCGCTCGGTGTTCCTGCCGGCCGAAGCCGCGACCCAGGAAATGGCGGGGACATGGGAACTTCCGATGGTGGCACTGGTGCTGACGACGTGGTGCGCCGCGGGACTGCTGCTGGCGAAGCTGACGTTCCGCTGGTCGAACGAGGGCAGGTGAACGCCTGGGAGCGGTTCTACTGGCTCTGGGAAGTCCTGTTCGGGGTCACCTTCGTCGCGACGACGGCCTTGGTACTCCTCGAAGACGGGACGACGACGGGCAAGACGATCGCGCTCCTGTGCCTGGCCGGGCTCGGCGTGACCTACCTGGTCCGAGGACGCCGCCTCATCAAAGGTCCGGATTACGACCACACGCCGTGGTTGTTCGCCGGCGTGATGATGCTCTTCACGCTGGGGGCCGTGTTCGCCTCGGGCAACTCGAGCTTCGTCCTCTTCCTGGTCTGCCCCGTGCTGTACATGACGATGCCGACGAAGGCCGCGTCGATCCTCACCACGGCGGCGGTGCTGTCGACCCCGGCTTCCCTGCTCGTGCGGGGCGGCCTCGACGAACAGCCGGTCCTGCTGCCGATGACCGCGATCCTGATCATCTTCAGCCTCCTCGCCGGCCGCTACACCACCCAGATCATCCAGCAGAGCAAGAGCAGGGCCGCGTTGATCGACCAGCTGAAAGCCAGTCAGGCGGAGGTTTCCCGGCTCTCGCGGGAGGCGGGGACGGCCGCCGAACGCGAGCGCATGGCCCGCGAGATCCACGACACGCTCGCGCAGGGCTTCACCAGTATCGTCACGCTCACCCAGGCGATCGAGTCCGAAATGGACACCGATCCGAAGGCGGCCCGCCGTCACCTGGAGCTCGCCGCCCGGACGGCGCGGGAGAACCTGGCGGAGGCGCGGGCGATGGTCGCGGCACAGGGGCCGACGGCGCTCGCCGCCGCCTCGCTGGAGGAAGCGTTGCGCCGTCAGGTGGAACGGCTGACCGAGGAGACCGGTATCGAAGCGTCGGTCGACGTCGACGGCCCGCTGCCCGCGCTCCCGATGGCCACCGAAGTCGTCCTGCTGCGAGGAGCGCAGGAGGCGCTGAGCAATATCCGCAAGCATTCCCGCGCCAGCGCGGTCTCACTGCGTCTGTCCGTTGTGGACGGACAAGTCCGCCTCGCCGTGACCGACGACGGCAGGGGATTCGACCCCGCCGCGCCCACCGGCGGCTTCGGCCTGGCGGGGATGCGGACGCGCACCGATCAGGTCGGTGGCATCGTGACACTCAAGAGCGAACCCGGTGCGGGGACGACGCTGGAACTGGAGGTGCCCGCGTGATCACGATCATGCTGGTCGACGATCACCCCGTGGTGCGGGAGGGCCTGCGCGGCATGCTGGAGGCCGAGCCGGACCTGAGCGTCATCGGGGAAGCGGGCTCCGGCGACGAGGCCGTCGCGCTGAGCCGGGTCAAGCAGCCGGACGTGATCCTGATGGACCTGCGGATGCCCGGTCTCGACGGCGTCGGCGCGACGCGGAAGATCCTCGCCGACCGACCTGGTCAACGGGTCGTCGTGCTCACCACCTACGAGACGGACGCGGACATCCTGCGCGCGGTCGAAGCGGGCGCCTCCGGCTACCTGCTGAAGGACGCTTCGCGCGCGGAGCTCGCCGGTGCGATCCGTGCGGCGTCACGCGGCGAAACGGTGTTGGCGCCTTCGGTGGCCGGGAAACTCGTGAACCGCGTGCGCAACCCGACGACATCGCCGTTGTCGGCGCGCGAGATCGAAGTACTCCGGCTGGTGGCACGGGGAAGCACGAACGCCGACATCGGCCGGGCGCTCCACATCAGCGAGGCGACCGTCAAGACCCATCTGCTGCGCACGTTCGGCAAACTGGACGTTTCGGACCGCACGGCCGCTGTGACCACCGCTATGCGACTGGGCCTGCTCGGGTAGGCAGAATGCGTCCCATGCTTGCCTCGACCGAATTGGCGCTGCTACGCCGCCTCGCGCACGAGCAATCCTCGTGCCGCGCCCCGTCCATCGTCGCCGCCGTCGTCCGTGACGGCGAACTCGCCTGGTCCGGAGGGCGCGGACGCGTCGACGGCGAGACACCCGGCGCCGACACGCAGTACCGGCTCGGCTCGATCACCAAGACACTCGTCGCGACGGCCGTCATGCGACTGCGCGACGAAGGCAAGCTCGACCTCAACGACCCGCTGGAGCAGCACCTGCCGGGCACCGCGTTCGGCTCGGCCACCATCGCGCAGCTGCTGTCGCACACCTCGGGCCTGACCGCGGAATCCCCGGGCTCGTGGTGGGAGCGCACGGTCGGCGCCGACTGGAACGCGCTGGTCGAGAGCCTCAAGGACGGCGCGACGCGGCTGCGGCCGGGCAGCAGGTTCCACTACAGCAACGTCGGCTACGGCGTGCTCGGCGAACTGGTCGCCCGGCACCGGGGGCAGCCTTGGCTCGACGTCGTCCGTGCCGAGATCCTCGGCCCGCTCGGCATGACCCGGACGTCGCCGCATCCCGAAGGCGCGCACGCGAGCGGATTCGCGGTGCACCCCTTCGCCGATCTCCTCATGCCGGAGCCGTCACCGGACGCGGGCGCGATGGCACCCGCCGGACAGCTGTGGTCGACGATCACCGACCTCGCCCGCTGGACGTCGTTCCTCGGCGGCCACACCGGTGGCGTGCTCAGCGAGCAGACCGTCGCGGAGATGCGCGAAATGGTCACCGTGGACGACGGCGACGCCTGGACCACCGGGTTCGGTCTCGGTGTCATGCTGGTCCGCACCGAAGGCAGGCGGCTGGCCGGGCACACCGGGTCGATGCCGGGGTTCCTCGCCTGTTCGCTGGTCGACGCGAACGCCGGCATCGGCGCGCTGGTGCTGACGAACTCGACGGCGGGTGTCGGCATCACTCAGCTCTGCCTCGACCTGATGAAGCTGACCGAGCAGCACGAGCCGTCCATGCCCGCCGAGTGGCAACCGTCCACTGTGGATCCGAAGCTGCTGGAACTGACGGGGCTGTGGCACTGGGGCCCGACGCCGTACCACCTGCGGCTGCTCCCCGGCGGCCTGTTCTCCCTCGCGCCGATCGACGGACCCGGCCGCGCGTCACGGTTCGCGCCCGTGGGCGAGGACACCTGGGTCGGCCTCGACGCCTACTACGCGGGCGAAACGCTGCGGGTCGGTCGGGACTCGGCGGGCAAGCCGAACCACCTCGACCTCGCGACGTTCATCTTCTCGCGGACCCCGTTCGACCCGGCCGCGCCCATCCCGGGCGGTGTCGACCCCGAGGGCTGGCGTTAACGGAAGCGGAAGGCGGCGGTCGTGAACTCGCGGCCGCCGTCCGCGCACACCAGGGCATCGCCGTAGTGGGCGTCGCCGACGACCCACATCCGGCGCGGACCGCGCAGCGACTCGGCGAGTTCGCCGGGACAGTCGTCGATGGCGAATTTCGCGGGGTCGCCGTCGAGGACGGCCCATCCGCGCGCGGTCTCGGCGTCCGGATCCAGCGTGGCGGTGGCGAGCGACCAGGGACCGAGTACGACGTCGAGGACACGTTCACGACGCCGGCACGTGTACCGCAGCGCCGCCCACCACTGGCGGGTCCTCGGCGAGGACCTCTCCCCAGGGAGGTCTCCGTGCATCCAGGACGGTAGGCCGGGAACGAACACGAGCACGAGCGCGCCCACGAAACCGACGATCGCGCCGATGGTGGCCGTGTCGTCCCAGTCGCGGAAGAGCCAGTGCCCGGCGAGCGCGAGGAGGTACAGGAGCAGGAAACCCCATCTGGGTCTCCACGGGTCGGGCATCAAGCGGCCGGGGTGTGCCCGACGGCGGCGCCGACGGCCGCGATGAACTTGCGGGCGATGCGCTTGCCCTCGCCCCAGTCGACGAAGCCGAATTTGAGGCTCGTCTGGATCGCCAGCCCGGAGCCCTCCGACGTCCGCTCGACCTTCACCGTGACCGTCTGTCCGTAACTGAAGAAGCCCAGCTTCGTCGATAAGGTGACGTAGCCCGCCGCCGCGTCGTAGAACGGGGTCTGGCCCTTGACCGCGTCGACCCCGTTGGGGAGGGCCTGCCACAACGCCTCGGGGGGCACGGGGAAACGTTCGTGCACTGTCGCCATGAGGCGAGAAGCTACCCGGCGGTCGCCGCCGGTGGGAGCCGGTCCGCGGATCCCACATGGCGGACACGCCGCACCGACTTTCAGCAGGCCCGTCCCGACCTGAGAGACTGGGCGCATGACCGACGCACCTGAGTTGACCCTCCCCGCGGACCTGAAGCCTGCCGATGGCCGCTTCGGCTGCGGACCGTCCAAGGTCCGTGACGAGCAGCTCGCCAACCTGGCGAAATCCGGTGCCACCTACCTCGGCACCTCGCACCGTCAAAAGCCGGTGAAGTCCCTCGTCGGCCGCGTGCGTGCGGGTCTGTCCGAATTGTTCTCCCTGCCCGAAGGCTATGAAGTGGTCCTCGGCAACGGCGGGACGACCGCATTCTGGGACGCCGCCGCGTTCGGGCTCGTGCGGGAACGTGCACAGCACTTCACCTACGGCGAGTTCTCCTCGAAGTTCGCCACGGTGACCAAGGGCGCCCCGTTCCTCGCCGACCCGATCGTCGTCAAGGCCGACCCGGGCAGCGCGCCCGAGATCGCCTACGAAGCCGGTGCCGACCTCGTCGGCTGGGCGCACAACGAGACCTCGACGGGTGTCGCGGTGCCAGTCCGTCGGCCCGAAGGCAGTGAAGGCGCGCTCGTCGCCATCGACGCCACCTCCGGCGCGGGCGGCCTGCCGGTCAAGGCCGAGGACTTCGACGTCTACTACTTCGCGCCCCAGAAGTCCTTCGCCTCCGACGGTGGCCTCTGGATCGCGCTGGCCTCGCCTGCCGCGGTCGAGCGCATCGGCGAGATCGGTGCGAGCGACCGCTGGATCCCCGAGTTCCTGTCGCTGACCACCGCGCTGGACAACTCCCGCAAGGACCAGACGTACAACACCCCGGCGGTGTCGACGCTGTTCCTGCTGGCCGACCAGATCGAGTGGATGAACTCGAACGGCGGCCTGGAATGGACGACGTCGCGCACCCGCGACTCGTCGACCCGGCTGTACGAGTGGGCCGAGAAGACCAGCTACACGACGCCGTTCGTCAGCGACCCGTCGCTGCGCTCGCACGTCGTCGGCACCGTCGACTTCGCCGACGAGGTGGACGCCGCCGCGGTGGCGAAGGTGCTGCGCGCCAACGGGATCGTCGACACCGAGCCGTACCGGAAGCTGGGCCGCAACCAGCTGCGCGTCGGCCTGTTCCCGGCCATCGACCCGGATGACATCACGAAGCTGACCCAGAGCATCGAGTACGTCGTCGAGCGCCTGGGCTGAGCTAGCTTTCCGTGAAGGCCTCCTTGAGGGACCCAGAGTCCCTCAAGGAGGCCTTCACGGATTTAAGCACCAGCAGTAGCCCGAGGCCGTACAGCACGTAGGACTCCGTCGCCAGCCACCAGCCGAAGCTCCCGGCGGGCCGCGGCGCGAGCCACATCGGCGCGATCACGAACAGCGCCACCGTCACGGCCGCGAGGGCGCAGGAAACGACCGACCGGGCCCAGAGCAGCAGCGCGAGGATCGGCACGCACCAGATCCAGTGGTGCGTCCAGGACACCGGGGACACCAGCAGCCCGCCGACGGCGCACGCCGTCAGCGCGAACACCGGCTCCGCGACGCGCACGATGACGAACGCGGTCAGCGCGACCACGGCGACCGAGGCCAGCACCCAGACAACGTCTTCCGCCGAGCCGAGCCCGAACCGCGCGAGCATCCCGCGCAGCGACTGGTTGCCGACGTAACCACGATCGCCGATCCGGCTCGTGTCGAAGAGGATGTTCGTCCAGAACTTCGCGGACGCGTCCGGCGCGGCCAGGAACATCAGCGCGCCCGCGCCGACGAACCCGGCCACGACCCGGGCAGCGGAGCGGAAGTCCTTGCGGAACAAGAAGAACAGGATGAAGAAGGCCGGGGTCAGCTTGATCGCCGCGGCGACGCCGATCAGCAGACCCTTCGTGCGGGCGCGGCCCGGCAGGAGCGCGTCGAGGACGACGATCAGCATCAGCAGCGTGTTGATCTGGCCGAAGCCGAGCGTCGAGCGGACCGGCTCCATGATGCCGCCGACGGCCTGTGCCCCGATCGCCGCCAGGACGGCGATGGCGCGGCCCCGGACGTTCGCACGATCGGTGAGCGAGCCGTTGAGCGTCGCCACGAAGACGTAGACGACGATGCCGCCCGCGATGATCGACGCGAGCCCGACCAGTCTCGTGGCCAGCGCGGCGGACAGCAGCGTGCCGGGCAGGAACACCGCGGCCGCGAACGGCGTGTAGGTGAAGGGCAGCCAGCCCCCGTGCGTCTGCACCCACGTGCCGTACGGGTCACCCGAGTCGACGAGCAGCCGCGCGCCGCCGACGTAGACCTCCAGGTCCTGGCCGTCGAAGACCTTGAGGGTGAACAGCACGCCGACCACGACGACTTCGAGCGCGATCAACGCCCCCGCGAGTTTCCGTCCCGACAATCCCACCAGCACCCGGCGAGATTACCCACCGCCACCCGGCGTTCAGTCCTCTGGATGCGGTGAACCACCGCATCCAGAGGACGAAACTCGAGCTAGGCGAGGGCTTGGGTGGGTGGGAGCCGCGCCGCGCGCATCGCCGGATAGGCACCGGCGACGGCACCGACCAGAGCCGAGACCCCGACCCCGCCGAGCAGGGCGCCGACCGGGAGCACCGCCGGCCAGCCCTGGCTGAGCGCGTACCCCGACGTCACCAGCACGCCCACCAGGACCCCGGCGATCCCGCCGAGCCCGGACAACAGCACCGACTCGGCCAGGAACTGACCTCTCACCTGCCGTTTCGTCGCCCCGAGCGCGCGACGCAGCCCGATCTCCCGGCGTCGTTCCAGCACCGAGATCACCATCGTGTTGGCCACGCCGACGCCGCCGACCAGCAGCGCCACCCCGCCGAGACCGAGGAACAGCGCGCTGTAGGTGTTCTCCGTCAGCTTCTGCGCCTCCAGCGCCTCCGACGGACGGCGCACCTCGACCTCGTTCGGCGCCTCCGGGTTCATCGTCTGCGCGAGCACCGAACGCACGTTCTCGACCTGCGCGTCCTTCGCCCGCAGGTACACGGTGGTCGGATGCCCCTCGAAGTCGAGGAGCCGCTTGGCGGCGTCCCAGCCGACCAGTACCGAGCGCTCGATCTCGGGCGCCAGCGGCGTCGGCCCGAGGATGCCGCCCACGGTGAACCACTTCCCGTCGACGAACACCTGCGGCGGCTTGGCCGGGTCGATGTGGTCGATCCCGAGCCGCGCGGCCGCGACCGAACCCAGCACGACGACCGGGTAGCCGCGAGTGGCGTCGCGGAGGAACTGCCCGTCGCGGACGGCACCGCCGATGACGTCGAGCAAGTCCGGGGTCGCCGCGTAGACCCCGAGGCCGGACGTCTCGTCCTTGTCGATCTTGTCCGTGCGCCGTACGGTCGCGCCGGTGGTCCCGGTCGCGGACGCCGCCGTCACCGGGGCGATCCGCTTCGCCATCGGCACCGCGCTGTCCGGCAGGGTCGCGTCGCCGCCGAACATCGTCTTCCCGGGCCCCGCGGTGAGCAGGTTGGTGCCGAGCGCGGACAACTGGTCTTGCAACGCCTTCGCACCCGACGCCGGGATCGCGAGCACGGCCACCATCGCCGCGATCCCGATCCCGATGCCGAGCGCGGACAGCACCGCCCGCATCGGCCGCGTCCGCATCCCGTGCGCGCCGAGGTTCAGCACGTCACGCGGGCCGAGCCTGGCCGGATTCGGCGTCGGCGTCTTGTCGGCGACGGGTGCGCTCACACCAGCACCCCCGTCCCGGTGTCGAGCCGGATCCGGCCGTCCCGCAGCTCGATCCGCCGCGGGATACCCGCCGCGATCTCCCGGTCGTGCGTGATGATCACGACCGTCGTCCCCTGCGAACTCAGCGTGGCGAGCAGGTTGAGGATCGCCGCGCCGTTGCCGGTGTCGAGGTTCCCGGTCGGCTCGTCGGCCAGCAGGATCGACGGCGAGTTGACGACCGCCCGCGCGATCGCCACCCGCTGCCGTTCCCCGCCGGAGAGCTCGTTCGGGAAATGGCCCGCCCGATGCGCGAGACCGACTCGGTCGAGCGCCGCCAGCGCGCGCTCGTGCCGTTTCCGCCGCGGCACCCCCGCGTACAGCAGCCCCGTCGCGACGTTGTCGACCGCGCTCACCCCCTCGCTGAGGAAGAACTGCTGGAACACGAACCCGATCCACCGTGACCGCAACGCGGAAAGCTTGCGGTCGGGCAGTTTCGCGACGTCGTGCCCGCGCAGTTCGATGACGCCGCTGGTCGGCCGGTCGAGCGTGCCCATCAGCTGCAGCAGCGTCGACTTGCCGGAGCCGGACGGACCGACGATGGCGACCATCTCCCTGTCCTCAATGGACAGTGACACCTCGTGCAAGGCCCGCACCCCACCGGGATAGGTGCGCGAGGCGCCGCGCACGTCCAGCACCGGGGTCATGAGGTCGTCACCACCCGCATCCCGGCGGCGAGGCCGGTACCGCTGATTTCGACGCGGCCACCAGAGAACAAACCCGTCTTCACCGCGATGAGGCGCCGATTTCCGCCTTCGTCGACCTCGACGGCGTATCCACCCTCGGCGAGCGCGAGCAGCGCTCCGACGGGAACCGCCAGCACTCCACTGTGGACTTCCTTGGTGAAGCGCACCGAAACGGGCGTCGAATCGAGTGACTCCGCCGCGGCCGGATCGTCCAGCTTGATCTTCACCTTGATCTTCGGCTTGCCGTCGTCCTGTCCGGCGCCGTCCTTGCCGGTTTCCGCGACCTTGCCGACTTCGGTGATCACACCGGTCGTGTTCTTGCCGCCGGTGATGTCGACCCCGACCTTGTCCCCTTCCTTCGCGATGGCCTGTTTGGCGGCGTCGAGCTTGACCTCGATGAGACGCTCGGTGCCGGTGTACTTCAGGAGTTCGCCGCCGCCGGGGCCGCCGAGCTGCGCGGCGACCTGCGAAACCCGGATCTCGCCGGGGGCGAGGACGACGTCGCCCTGCCCGAACGCACCGGTCTGCTCCAGGCCCAGCGACTTCTGCCACTTCTTGAGCGTGGCGGCGGTGGCCGAGGTGAATTTCTTGTCCGGGGTGCCGAAACCGCCGAAACCGAGTGCCTTCAGGTTCTCTTCCAGCTGCTTGACGTCCGGGCCGTCCGTGGCCCCGTCCGCGAGGTCACGGAAGAACGGCAGGGTGCCGTAGAACAGCGGCACCGGTTTGGCGTCGACGCCGTACACGGCCTTCCCCCGGGTGTACACCGCACCCGTGTCCGGCAGCGAGGTGACGGTGCCCTGTTTCCGGCCGGCGAGGGCGTTTTCCGCGCCGTAGCCCAGAGTTCCGTTCGCCTCTTCCTCCTCCTGCAGATCGGTCTTCTCGATTTTCGCGGTCTCGACCGGCGGCGGCGCCTGCCCGACCTGCTGGGCCTCCGACGTGACCCTGGTCAGCACGACCACGGACATCGTCCCGACCACGACGGCGAGAACCGCCGCGATGATGAACCAGCGCGCCCGGCGCGAACGCCGTGCGCCGCCGGGTCCTTCGTGTTCGCTCATTTCGCCGGAGCCGCCCTCATGGTCATGCCGAGACCGCAGGCCTTCGCCGCTTCTTCGAACTTCTTGGGGTCACCCGCGTCCATCGCGATGGCGGCGCCCTTGCCACTGGGATCGGGATCCGGGAAGTCGACGCCGTGCTCGCGCATGCATTTGGCTTCCTTGCGCATCTTGTCGAGCTCTTCCGGCGTGGGCGGCTTGATCTCGCCGCCGTTCGGCAGCAACTTCTTGCACGCGTCGCTCGCGGCGTTCATCTTCTTCTCGTCCGGCATGTCACGCGCGTCGAAGGTGACCGTGTCCTGCCCGCTGCCGTCGGGTTTGGGTTCGGGCATTTCGATCCCGTGCTCGCGCATGCATTTCCGGTAGTTGCGCATCTTGTCTTCGTCGGACACGTTGTCCGCCTGCTTCCCGTCACCCGCGGCGCCGGAGGCCGGCGGCGACGAGATCGAGGCGACCTTGTCGCCGCCGTCCCCGCCACCGCCACAGCCGGCCACCAGCGCGAGGACCGCTCCGGCGATCAGTGCCGCCATCGGTCGTTTCCGCATCGCTGCTCCTTCGGTCGTCTTGGCGCACCGATTTCTACGGAGCGGGCGATTCCGGCGCGGTAAGCGAAGTCGCTTATGCCGCGCTTACCGTCCCAGTCAGCGGAACAAAGATCCGACCTGTCTTCGGTCTTTACGGGTGAACTGAGCGTGGCTTCCTAGAGTCCCCGGCGTCCACACCTCAGCGAGGAGGGGCCCTGACGGCCCTCGTCATCGCGACCACCGCATTGGGCGTCGTACCCGCCGTGGAAGCCGCGCCACCCCCGTCCGACCACGCCTGGCACGCGAGTTCGGTCGGCTGAACCAGGCAGGGACGACCATCGAGCAAGGGCCCGGGTGTCGCGCAGGGCGAAGTGACGTTGCGAAAGCCACTTTCGCAACGCTCAACGTTGCGAAAGTGGCTTTCGCAACCCCCGGGCCGCACCCGTCGGCCGAGCGCGCTTATCCCGCGCTTACCCCCATCCGGGGCAGACTGGCCAGGTGAGAGTGCTGGTGGTGGAAGACGAGCGGCTGCTGGCGGACACGATCGCCGAGGGCCTGCGACGGTTCTCCATGGCCGTCGACGTCTGCTACGACGGCGCGCAGGCCCTGGACCGAGTCGGCGTGCACGGTTACGACGTCGTCGTACTCGACCGGGATCTCCCCCTCGTGCACGGAGACGAGGTCTGCGCCGCGGTGATCGGGACCGGCGGCGAGGCGCGGGTACTCATGCTGACGGCCGCGGCCGACGTCGACGACCGGGTCGCCGGCCTGGGCCTCGGCGCCGACGACTACCTGACGAAACCGTTCGCGTTCGCCGAACTCGTCGCGCGGGTGCAGGCGCTGTCGCGGCGCGCGCGGCCGGCGCTGCCGCCGGTGCTGGAGCGCGGCGGCGTGGTCCTCGACCTGCCCCGGCACCAGGCGTCGCGCGACGGCCGGTTTCTTCCCTTGTCCCCCAAGGAATTCGCGGTACTGGAGGTGCTCATGCGCGCCGAAGGGACCGTGGTCAGCGCGGAAGACCTGCTGGAGAAGGCGTGGGACGAACACGCCGACCCGTTCACGAACGCCGTCCGGGTGGCGATGATGACGTTGCGGCGCAAACTCGGTGAACCGCCGCTGATCGAGACCGTTCCCGGCGCCGGTTACCGGTTCGGATCGTGAAACCGCTCCGGCTCTCCGTCCGCACCAAGCTGACGGCGCTCTACGGCGGCGCGTTCCTGATCGTCGGGCTCGCCCTGCTCATCGTCAACTATCTGCTGGTGAGCTCGACCCTGCCGGATACGGCGGCGTTCGCGAGCGACGCCGCGGGCATCGCGGTCCAGCGCGCGTATCCGATGGACACGACGACGATCATGCCCGTGGAGCGCGCTCAAGCCACGCAACTGGTCGCGACCTCGATCACCGAGTACCGCTCGGACGTCCTCTCGACCCTGCTGTGGCAATCGCTGGTGGCGCTGGCGATCGCCGGCGCGCTCGCGGTGCTGCTCGGCTGGCTGATGGCGAGCCGGGTACTGCGGCCGTTGCACGCGATCACCTCGACCGCGCGGAAACTCGAGGTCGAAAACCTCGACCGGCGGATCGACCTCGACGGTCCCGACGACGAACTCAAGGAACTCGCCGACACCTTCGACGGCATGCTCGACCGGCTCGCCGTGTCGTTCGACAGCCAGAAGCGCTTCGTCGCCAACGCCTCCCACGAACTGCGGACCCCGCTCGCCGTCCAGCGCACGCTGGTCGAGGTGGCGATGGCCGACCCCGACGTGGGCCCCGAGGTCCGGAAACTCGGCGAACACCTGATCTACACCAACGAACGCAGCGAACGGATGATCGAAGGCCTGCTCGTGCTCGCCCGCAGCGACCGCGGCCTGGCCGCGCGCGGCCCCGTCCGGCTGGACGAGGTCACGGCGACGGTGATCCGGTCGGCGTCGGCCATGGCCGAGGACGCGGGCGTCACGGTGGAGTCGCGGCTGCGGCCGAGGACGGTGTCCGGCGATCCCGTGCTGCTGGAGCGGCTGGTCACGAACCTGGTGCACAACGCCATCACCTACAACCACAAGGGCGGCTGGGTCCACGTCGACCTCGGTGTCGATCCGGCGCTGGTGGTGCGCAACACCGGCCCGCAGGTGCCGCTGGACGCCGTGCCCGCGCTGTTCGAACCGTTCCGCCGCCTGTCGGGCGACCGCACCGGCGACTCCCGCAACGCTGGGCTCGGGCTGTCGATCGTCCGGTCCATCGCCAAGGCGCACGGCGGGACCGCGGGCGCGGAACCCGGCGGACGCGGCGGCGGACTGGTCGTTCGGGTGCGGCTGCCGTAGATTCCCCCGATCGTGACTGTGCGTGTCCGGCGCGTCACGCGGCGGGCCGACCGTCGCTCCCGCAGAATTCCCCTTGCCGTCCTGAACAAAATAGTAAGCAGGACACATGATATCGGCGCGCCTCACACGTCAAGGCGACGCGCCGTTTTAACGTGGACACCCACAAAGGTGAAGAATCGGGGAGGCGAGAATGCGAGCGCTACGGGTGGTCGGGCTGCACGAGGACGGTAAGTCCATCGTGTGCGAAGACCCGGCGAGCCGCACGCGCTTCCTGCTCCCCGCGGATGAGAGGTTGCGAGCGGCGGCGAGGGGTGACATCACCCGCCTCGGCCAGATCGAGATCGAGTTGGAGAGCCAAATGCGGCCACGCGAGATCCAGGCACGAATCCGGGCCGGTGAGTCCGTGGAGCAGGTCGCGAGCAGCGCCGGCGTCACCGTGCAGCGCGTGGAGCGGTTCGCGTACCCCGTCCTCCTCGAACGTTCCCGCACCGCCGAACTGGCCCAGCGGGCGCATCCGGTCCGTGAAGACGGCCCCGACGTCCAGACGCTCGGCGAGGTCGTGGCGCACTCCTTCGGGCAGCGCGGCCACGACTACAGCCAGGCGACCTGGGACTCCTGGCGAGGCGACGACGGCAAGTGGGTCGTCGTGCTGAGCTGGAAGGCGGGCCGCTCGGACAACCGCGCGCACTGGTCGTTCGCGCCCGGCGCGCACGGCGGCACCGTGCAAGCCCTCGACGAGAACGCCGAAGTCCTGCTCAACCCCAACGCCTACCGCGCCCCGCGCACGGTTCGGGCGCTGGACCCCGGCAAGGAAGCGGCCGTCCAGCCCACTCTTGATTCGGCCCCCGACGAGCCGGTCGCGAAGGTGATCGACGCGCCGATCGCGGAGCCCGAAGAAGAGGCCGAGCCACCACTTCCGGCTGACGAGCCGGAGGAAGTGGCCGAACCCGCTCCACGGGCGAAGGGGAAGAAGAACCACCCCATCGTCCCATCCTGGGAAGACGTCCTTCTGGGCGTCCGATCACAACGAGGTTGAATCCGCACGTAATGGCCCCTTCCGGTGGAGGGGCCATTACGTGCGTCCGGGGACCTGCGCGATCAGGGCTTTCGGCGCCACGAGGCAATACGCGTCGGTGACGATCCGGTCGATCTCGGCCCAGTCGACGTCGACGTCCAGCCGCACCCCGATGCCCGACATACGGCGGACGGAAGAACCGCTCCGGCTCGGCGCCCGCCAGCTCCTCCTGCGCCCCCGGCGGCGCCGGGCACCAGAAGGCGACCTTGTCGTCGTGATGACGGTCGGCGTTGCACTGGCAGCTGCACGAGATCGAGGCGCGCAAGGCCGAGAAGGCCAAGGCACTCGCCGCGGCGGGTGAAGTGACCGAAGTGACCTCCCCCCACGGGTGGCGACGGTGACCGGCGCTTGGTGACGCCATCACGGCGACCATCCGGCGGGCGCTGACCGGCGAGCCCGCACCGCGGCCGGACCCCGTTGCGGATGACCACGACGAGCCGATCGACACCGTTTTCGATCTTCAGAAGACGACGATCAGCACGCCGATCCACGCGATCACGATGCCCGCGGCCGCGCCGAAGGAAGCCCACCGCACGATCGGTACCCGCCGCGCGAGCCACAGCGACGGCGCGATCCCGGCGGTCACGACGGCGGACGCGAGCAGCGCGAGCCAGCCGTTGGTCTCGCGCGCGAGGGTGTTCGCCAGCGCCAGCATCGCCACGACGACCAAGGCCGCGGCGAACGCGGAGACGGTCAGCCCGGTCAGCCACGGTGTCGGTTCCCCGGCGGGGTCCGGCGTGCCGAAGAGCCGCCGCGCGAGTTCGTTGCGGGGGGTGGGGGCGGGCGGGTCGATGATGACGCCGGCACCGGAGACGGGATCGACGAACCGCACCGACGTGCCCATCGTGGCGGCGACCCGCTGGGCGAGCTGGCGGCCTCGCTGGGAGACCACGGAAGCGGCCTCGGTGCCGGTGCCGCCGACGGCGGACGCGACCCTGGCCCATTCGTGCAGCGCCTGAGCGAGATCCGAACCGATCGCGAGTGAATGCGGGTCCACTTCGCGCGCGCGTTCGCCGCCCGGACCGGCCAGCACCGCGCGTCCCTCACGGATCCGCAATTCCATCGGTTCTCCTCGTGATCGCTCGGGTGCTCACGATAGCGGTGGACGCGTCTCGTAGAACGCGATCGCGCCCGCCGTGGCGACATTCAGCGAATCGACGCCTTCCGGCATCGGGATCCGGACCGCGACGTCGGCCGCGGCGATGGCCTCCTCGGTCAGGCCGGGGCCTTCCGCGCCCAGCATCAGCGCGACCTTCCCCGGTGTCTGGTCCCGTAACTGGCGCAGCGAAACGGAATCCGCACGAGGAGTGAGGGCCGCGATGCGGAAACCGCGTTCCCGCAGCAATTCCAGGTCGCCGGGCCAGGAGCCGAACGTCGCGAACGGCACGCGCAGCACGTGCCCCATCGAGACGCGGACGCTGCGCCGGTACAGCGGGTCCGAGCAGCCGGCGCCGAGCAGGACACCGTCGACGCCGAGCGCGGCCGCGTTGCGGAACAGCGAACCGAGATTCTCGTGGTCACCGACGCCTTCGAGCACCGCGAGCACCCGTGCGCCGTCGATGACCTCTTCGACCGCCGGCGGCGGGACCGGCCGGTCCGCGACGGCCAGGATGCCCCGGTTCAGGTGGAAGCCGACCACGTCGGCCATCGTCTCGGCCGAAGTCACATAACCGGGGACGTCGACGGCGTCCAGGTCGCCGCCCAGTTCGTGGAATCGCCGGTCCACTCCGAGCAGGGAGCGGACCGGGTAGCGGGACTTGAGCAGGCGCTCGACCACGACGGTGCCTTCGGCGATCACAAAGCCACGCCCACCCGGCCTATCGGGACGCCGATCGGCTGTGGACAAGTCGCGGAAATCGTCGAGCCGCGGGTCGCCCGAGTCGTCGATGGTGATCAGTTCTGCCACCGGGAGAGTGTGTCATCCGCCCGCTGCGCGCCGTTTGCGTCCGATCGTCCACGGGTAAGTAGTACGAACGGAGGTATTTTGCTGTCAGTTAACCCCTGGTGACGGAGAGCACCAGTTTGGCCGCTAGCCGGGCGACAGCGAGGCGTGAAACCGTTGGGCCGCCTGGCAGTCCCGCCTGGATCCCGCGGAGCGTGGCCAATGAGGAGCTCGACGAACATGGGTAAGAATCTTTCGGCGGACCCCTCCGAGCCGCAAGATCGCGGCCGCTATCGCCGGAAGGTACAGCGCTGCCTCGACACCTTGGCCCGGATGCTCACCGACGGGAGTTTTTCCTTCCCGCGCAAGAACATCGGCCTCGAGGTCGAACTCAACCTCGTCGACGGCCAGCTGCGCCCGTCGATGACGAACACCACGGTGCTCGAAGCGCTGAACGATCCGTCGTTCACCACCGAGCTCGGTCAGCACAACCTGGAACTCAACGTTCCGCCGCGGCCGCTGGCCGGCGAGTCCGCCTTGCAACTGGAGGAAGACCTCCACGCGTACCTGGGCGCCGCCTCCCGCAAGGCCGAGGAATCCGGCGCCTCCCTGGCGATGATCGGCATCCTCCCGACGCTGCGGCACGAGCATTTCGACCAGAAGTGGCTCACCAACAACGCCCGGTATTCGCTGCTCAACGACCGGATCTTCGCCGCGCGCGGCGAGCGCACCGTGCTCTCGATGGAAGGCTCGCCGCTGCCCGGCCGTCAGCCCGAGCGGCTGCGCAGCTACTCCGAATCCATCCTGCCCGAGGCCGCCTGCACCTCCGTCCAGCTGCATCTGCAGGTCGCGCCGGACGAATTCGCGGCGCACTGGAACGCGGCGCAGGCGCTGGCGGGCGTCCAGGTCGCCGTCGGCGCGAATTCGCCGTTCCTGCTCGGCAAGGCGCTCTGGCACGAGACGCGGATCCCGCTGTTCCTGCAGGCCACGGACACCCGGCCCGAAGAGCTGAAGAACCAGGGCGTGCGGCCGAGGGTGTGGTTCGGCGAACGGTGGATCACCTCGATCTTCGACCTGTTCGAGGAGAACGTCCGGTACTTCCCCGGCCTGCTTCCCGAGACCGACCGGGAGGACCCGATCGAGGCGCTCGACTCCGGGCAGGCCCCGAAACTCACCGAACTGCGGATGCACAACGGCACCGTCTGGCGCTGGAACCGGCCGGTCTACGACGTCGTCGACGGCCTGCCGCATCTGCGGGTGGAGAACCGCGTGCTGCCCGCCGGCCCGACCGTCGTCGACATGGTCGCGAACGCCGCCTTCTTCTACGGCGCGCAACGGGCGCTCGCCGAGGCCGACCGTCCTGTGTGGACACAGATGTCGTTCCAGGCGGCCGAGGAGAACATGTACGCGGGGGCGCGCCGGGGTTTCGACGCGCAGCTGTACTGGCCGGGTATCGGCTGGATCCCGCCGGACGAGCTGGTGCTGCGGGTCCTGCTGCCGCTGGCGCACGAGGGACTACGCCGATCGGACGTTTCGGACGAGGCGAGAGAGCGTTATCTGGGCATCATCGAGCAGCGGTGCCTCACCAGGCGGACCGGCGCGGCGTGGCAGCGGGAGTACGTCCTGCGCGCGGAGGAGCGCGGCGCCGAGCGGGAGACCGCGCTGAACCGGATGCTGGGCCGGTACCTGGAGCTGTCGGCCACCGAGACGCCGGTGCACACCTGGTCGCTGGAGGCTTAGAGTTTCCTCCAGGGAGGTGGCTCGTGCCCAAGATCATCGGCCGGTCGCTGGAGGAGCACCGGCGCGAGGTCCGCAGCAGGGTGTTCGACGTCCTGCGCGGGCAGCTGTACGAGCGCGGGTTCGACGCGATCACGCTCGCGGGTGTCGCCGCCGAAGCGGGCCTCGGCCGCACGGCGATGTACAACCACTTCCCCGACAAGGAAAGCCTGCTGGTCGCCTTCGTCGAGGACGAGGCGACCAGGTACGTCGAACGGCTGACGGCGGCCGTCGCGACCGCGGACACCCCGGTCGAGAAGCTTTCGACGTTCGTCCGGCTCCAGCTGCGGGTGCTGGCCGAGTACCACCTGCCGCCGGGGACGGCGCTCGCGTCGGCGCTGGCACCCGCCGCGTACCGGCGGATCAGCGCGCACGCCGACCCCATCACCGGCCAGTTGCGCGAGATCCTCGCCGAGGGGGTGCCGGACGAGGACCCGGACGTGCTGATCCCGATGATCACCGCCGCGCTGGGCAGCCGTCAGGTGGTCGACGTGCCACCCGAACGGCTGGACGACGCGATCGAGGGAGCGGTCCGCTTCGTGCTCAGAGCGGTCGGGATGACCGGGAAACCTGAAAATTAGGGTAGCCTAACCCGCAGTTGTGCCTTACGCTCTTTCTGACAGCATGTCAGATCGATGCTTGGAGGCTCTGTCCATGCCGGTGACCACCGACGTCGAATCCGGGCCGTTCTCCGCGACCCTGCGCGCCTCCACCCTGCCCGCCCACGAGCGGGCCAACCACTCCGAGTACATGAACGCACTGCTCGGCGGCGAGCTCACTCGCGACGGGTACACCCGGCTGGCGATCCAGTACTACTTCATCTACCAGGCCATCGAGCTGGCCGCCGACAAGCTGGCGAAGGACCCGGAGGCCGGCAAGTTCGTCTTCGAGGAGCTGCGGCGGCTGCCGAGCCTCGAACGCGACCTCGAACACCTCGTGGGCCCGGACTGGCGCGAGACTGTCCGGCCACTGCCCTCGACGGAGCGTTACGCGCGGCGCGTGGCCGAGGCGTCGGACTGGTCCGGCGGGTTCGTCGCCCATCACTACACGCGCTACCTCGGCGACATCGCCGGCGGCCAGGTCATCCGGCGGCTGCTGGAGCGCAAGTACGAGCTCACCGAAGCGGGTTCGCTATTCTACCACTTCGACCGGCTGGGCAGCGCGCCCAAGTTCCGGGACAACTACCGGGAGCAGCTGAATTCGGCGCCGTGGACCGAGGACGAGCGCGCGCGGCTGATCGAGGAGGCCATCGTGGCCTTCGAGTGCAACATCGCGGTGTTCGACGAGCTGGCGAGCGAGCTGGACGCGTACCGGGCCGCTTGACCTCGTGAGTGATAAGGACGGTTAGAACCGTCCTTACCACTCACGAGCAGCTTGATGCGGGCCGGGCGCGGGGTAGGGCAGGCCCCACCCCGCGATCGGCGGCCCGCCGGATCCCTTCTCCCCGGGGAAATCCCTAACTTTCGGGGTATGTTCCGGATCGCGGCCACCGCCGCCCTGCTGACCTTCGCGACGGTCCTGAGTGCCCCCGCCGCCCATGCCGCGACACCCGCCGGCGTCTTCGACGAAATCCTCCCGCGAAGCCTTGCCGAGCATCACATCCCGGGCGCCGCCGTGGTGGTCGTCGAGGGTGGGAAGACCGTGTTCTCGGCGGGCTACGGAGTGTCCTCGGTGGACACTCAGGCCAAGGTGGACCCCGAGCGCACCGGGTTCCTGATCAACTCCGTCGGCAAGTCGATCGCCGCGACCGCCGCGATGCAGCTCGTCGAACAAGGCAAGCTGGCGCTGGACGCCGACGTCAACACGTACCTGAAGTCGTTCAAGATCCCCGAAACCTTCCCCGGCCGCCCGGTCACCCTGTTCTCCCTCCTGACCCACACCGCGGGTTTCGAAGATCGCGTGTACCGGATGTTCACGCCACGCGACGAGAAACTCCCCTCACTCGCCGAGCATCTCGCGAACGAGATGCCGACCCTCGTCCGCCCGCCCGGCGAGGTCGCCTTCTACTCGAACTACGGCTACGCGCTGGCCGGGCATCTCGTGGAACTCGCGTCAGGACAGTCCTATGCGGACTACGTGCGGCAGCACATCTTCGAACCGGCGGGCATGAAGGACAGCAGCGTCGCCCAGCCCACCCCGGACGTCCCGCTGGCGAGCGGGCACCGCTGGGACGGGTCCGCGCAGGTCGTCCCGCCCGCCAACTTCGGCCCCGAACCGCCCGCCGGTGACGGGAACGTCGCCACCCCGGCCGATATGGGCCGCTACCTGTCCGCGAACCTCGTCCCCGGCGCGTTCAGCCGCTCCTTGCTCGACCAGCTGCACGGCGCGCGGTTCCGCAACGACCCGCGACTGCCCGCGATGGGTTTCGGCTTCTCCGAGCGGTACCTGAACGGGCTGCGCATGGTGGAGAAGACCGGCGACTCACCGGGATTCTTCAGCGTGCTGGAGCTGATCCCCGAGAAGAACATCGGCGTGTACCTGGCGTTCAACGGTGGCGCGTTCTCCGGTGACGCCGCCGCGGTGACCGCCGAGGTGCTCAAGGCCTTCGTCGAACGGCTCCAGCCCGCCGCTCCCGTTCCCGCGCCTGTGACCCTCGCGGGTGATGTCTCGCGGTTCGAAGGCAACTACAACAACACCCGGCTGGACTACGACAGCTTCACGAAGGTCCGTGCGCTCGCGGGCGGCGTCACGGTGACCGCCGACGGCGACGGTGCGCTGACGACGTCCGGCCTCGGCGAGGGGACCCGGCGGTGGACGCAAACCGACGCCGGGCTGTTCACCGACGCCGCGGGCGAGCGGCTCGCGTTTCGCGAGTCCGGCGGGGAGATGCTGCTCTTCGCGGGCGACGACCCGAACTCCTCCTACGAACGCACGTCGTGGCTCGGATCACCCTCCACGCACCTGCTGATCCTCGGTATCGCGCTGCTGCTCCTGCTGGGCGCGCTGCTGTGGTGGCCGATCCGCGCGTTCGTCCGGCGAGGCCGTGAACGGAACCCGTCGGGCGCCCGGTTCGCGACCGTCGCCGCCTGGTCCGCGGCCCTCGCGGTCCTGCTGTTCACGGGCGGTTTCGCGCTCCTCATGAGCGATCTGAGCGCCGCCGCCGTCGCGCTGACCTCCGGGCACTCCCCCTTGCTGAGCATCACCCTGCTTCTGCCGAACGTCGTCCTGCTCCTGACCGGCGCGGCCGTCGTCTGCACGGCGCTCGCGTGGCTCCGCCGGTGGTGGAACACGCCCGCCAGGATCACCTACACGGTGGTTTCCGTGGCGCTGGTGGCTTTTCTCGGGGTGCTCGCCTCCTACCACCTGGTCGGGCTGCCCTACCTTGCTTGATGACCGGCGTCACATCGCCCTTGACCTCCAGCTAACTGGAGCTAGCAGGGTGGGTTTCAGGCGGTGGCCCCACCGGGTACAGCCGCTACGAACGGGTCGTTCCACCTGGGGAGAAACGCGGCGCCCCCGGTCGCCGCAAACGGGTGAAGACGACTAAGTTCGTCCTTGGAAACTTGTGTCGAAGACAGAAGGAGGGCCGATGGCCCGCTACGTGCTCCCCGATCTCGACTATGACTACAGCGCTCTGGCGCCGCACATCTCGGGCGAGATCAACGAGCTGCACCACAGCAAGCACCACGCGACCTACGTCAAGGGCGCGAACGACACGCTCGACAAGATCGCCGAGGCCCGCGAGGCCGGCAACTTCGGCGACATCGTCGGCCTGCAGACCACGCTGGCGTTCCACCTCGCCGGGCACGCCAACCACGTCGTGTGGTGGAAGATCCTCTCCCCGGAAGGCGGCGACAAGCCGACCGGCGAGCTGGCCTCCGCGATCGACGAGGCGTTCGGCTCCTTCGACAAGTTCAAGGCGCAGTTCACCGCGGTCGCCACCACGATCCAGGGCAACGGCTGGGCCGCGCTCTCCTGGGACCCGATCGGCAAGACGCTGATCACCCAGCAGCTGCGTGACCACCACAACAACCTGGTCCTGCCGACCACGCCGATCCTGCTGGTCGACGTGTGGGAGCACGCGTTCTACCTGGACTACAAGAACGTGAAGCCGGACTACGTCAAGGCGCTCTGGAACATCTTCAACTGGGCCGAGATCTCCAAGCGGTTCGACAACGCCGTCGCCGGTGGCAACGGCCTGCTGCTCGGCTGACCTCTCGCCACGAAGCGGGGCTCTCCTTCCGGGAGGGCCCCGTTCTTTGTTTCCGCCCTTGACCTCCAGCGGAGTCGAGGTGTGAAGGTGGACGCATGGACGTCGCCGCATACCTCGACCGCCTCGGGCTCGACCGGCCCGCCACCGCGGACGTCGCCGCGCTGCGGACGCTGCAGGACCGCCATCTCGCGGTGGTCCCGTTCGAAAACCTGAGCATGCACCTCGGCGAGCCGATCGTCCTGGAGACCGAAGCGCTGTCCGACAAGATCGTGCGACGGCGGCGCGGCGGCTTCTGTTACGAGCTGAACGGGCTCTTCGCCGCTTTACTGCGGAAACTGGGGTTCGACGCCGAGCTGAGATCGGCGAAGGTGTTCCGGCCGGACGGCACCCTCGGGCCGCCGTTCGACCATGTGGTCGTCCACGTCGACCTGGACGAACCCTGGCTGGCCGACGTCGGTTTCGGCCGGTTCAGCCGGTTCCCGCTGCGGCTGTCCGCCACCGAGGCGCAGGCCGACCCGGAGGGTGAGTTCCTGTTCCTCGACGCGCCCCACGGCGACATCGACGTGCTGCGGGACGGTGATCCCCAATACCGGATCGAGCGACGGCCACGGGACCTGGACGAGTTCGTCCCGACGGCGTTCTGGCAGTCGACGTCGCCGGACTCGCCTTTCACGCGAGGGCCGACCTGCTCACTGTCGACCAGGCACGGCCGGGTCACGCTGGCGGGTGACAGGCTGATCGTCACCACCCACGGCGTGCGCGAGGAGACGACACTTTCGGGTGATCGGGAGCTCCTGGACGTCTATCGGAAGGAGTTCGGGATCGAACTCGACCGGACGCCTTGACCGAATCGGCATGGTCATCGACCATGAACCCTCCGGAATGAACGAAGCCCCGCCGCCGGGGGTGACCCGGTTGCGGGGCTTCGTCCGTTCCCGAACTGACTGCCGCTCCCACCACGAAGCGGACATGTATGAGGTTAGCCTAACCTCATCTACCCGGACAAGGGGTACGGCCGAGAGATGCCGATCTCACCCTTCCGGGTGACGGCACACTGGTCTCCATGAGTCTTCTGAGCGGCAAAGCCGTGGTGATCACCGGTTCCGGACAGGGTCTGGGCAGGGCTTTCGCCCACCACGCGGCCGCACAGGGCGCGGCGGTCGTGGTGAACGACGTCGAAGCGGGGCTCGCGGAGCAGGTCGCGCGAGAGATCCGCGACCTGGGCGGGCGGGCCGTGTCCTATGCGGGCTCGGTCGCCGAAGCGGAGCCGGCCGCCGGAATGATCGACCGGTGCGTCGCCGAGTTCGGCGGACTCGACGGCTTGGTCAACAACGCGGGCGTCAACTACCGGGCCGACCCGTGGGCGGACGACCCGGCGCGGATGCGCGAAGTGGTCGAGGTCAACGTGCTCGGCCCGCTGTTCTGCGGCACCGCGGCGGCGAAAGTGCTGCGCGAACGGGGCGGCGGCGTGATCGTGAACGTCGGGTCCGGCTCGATGATCGGCCAGCGGCGCGCGGCCGCGTACTCGGCGTCGAAAGGCGCCGTCGCCTCCATGACCGCCTCCTGGGCGGCCGACCTGGCCGAGCACGGCATCCGGGTCAACGCCGTCGCGCCGGTGGCCTGGACACGGATGGCCCGGAACGACCCGACCGTCGTCCAGACTCCCCAGCACACCCCGGAACGGGTGGCACCACTGGTGACGTATCTGCTCAGCGACCTGTCGGCCGGGGTCACCGGGCAGATCCTCCGGTTCCGCGGCGACATCCTGTGCGTGCTTCGGCAGACCGCGATCAAGGATCCCGTGCTGGAACGGGAAGACTGGACCGTCGAAGACATCGCGGACGCCGTGGGCGGCGATCTGCGGGAGGCATTGGAGCCGCCTCCCTCGGCGAGGTGGAGGTAGCCGGGAGGCTGAACGGATTCGCGGGACGGGGCATCGGCCCGGTTTCCTCCGGCGGTCCTGCCTCCTCACCCTCGAGTAGGGACCGCAGCCTTTTCTTGCTTACGCGCAAAGGCATCACACTCGGCCGATGATCTTCTTGTCGGCCCTCACCGGAACAATGCACGGATGACCAGCCACGTGTTCGTCGACGAGAGCAAAGAGCGCGGCTACTTGGTGACCGCCGCCGCGCTGCTTTCAGGCGACCTCACGTCCGCCAGGCGCGCTATACGCGGTCTTGTGCTTCCCGGGCAACGTCGTCTGCATTTCACCCACGAGAACGACGGACGCCGGAAACGGATCCTGGACACCATCGCCGGACTCGGGCCGACGGTGACGATCTACGACGCTTCAGCGCATCATCGACGTCGGCAGCGCGAAGCCTGCCTCGACGCGCTCGTCGAAGACCTCGCGAACGCCGGGGCACGAATGCTGGTCCTGGAGAGCGACGAGTCGATAGTGGAGCTGGACAGGAAGACGCTCTATCGCTCTGTCCGACGGCACGGATGCCACGACACTCTCGCGTACCGGCATCTTCGTGCCTTCGAGGAACCACTGCTGGCCGTGAGGGAAATGGCCGAAGAGATCAGAACCGTATGAGGTCCGGATACGCGAAACCCGGCCCACCCACCGTCCGGAAGGCTGCCGGGTCCACTTCGCCGGTTTACTAACCAGCGCTGCTCGAATTCTACCCCAACCCTCCCCCGAAGGCCCACTCCGCGGATCCATCCATCGGGTTGGCGTTTCGCCGGACAGCAGGCCCCCGACCGGCTAGCTTCACCCCGTGGCCACCCCGAACGACTACCGCGCCATCGCGCGCAAGACCGACCGTCCGATGTGGATCTGGGCGGGCTGCGCGCTGATCAGTGTCCTGCTGCTGTTCGGGGCGGGGATCGTCGTCGCGATCACCCTGCTGAACCGGGACGACACCGGATCCGAGGCGAAGCTCCCCGAAGTCTGGCCGACCAAGTCCGGGCAGGCGCTCCGCCCGGTCGTGATGCCGACGGGTGAGATGGTGGCCGCGCTGACGGACGAGACCGGCGCGCAAGTGCTGTGCCAGGTGATCCCGGAGCAGCGCTGGGAGGAGATCCTCGGCGGTCCGACGCTCCGGGAGGCGGGCGGGGCCTGTCACGCGGTCACCGCGAAGCTCGACGTCAGCGCGCAGATGATCGCCGCGCTGCCCGAGGACACGAGCCGGGGCATGCCCACCAGGACCACCGTCGCGGGCAAGCTCGCGGTCATCGCGACCGACAAGGACGGCACCAGCCTGAGCGTCGAGCTCGTCGAGGTCTTGCCGCACCACGGTGCCTCACCGGTGCTGCACGTCTCCGTTCGCGGCAGGACCACCGAAACCCCTGAAGCCGAAGGGAAGGCGAAGGCGCTCGCCGAGGCGCTGATCGCCGGTGCGACGCCGCCCGGGCCGAAGTTGCCGAAAATCGGCGAAGACGGCGAGATCCCCTTGGAGAAGACCGAGCCGGGTCCGATCAAGGACCGGCCGCTTCCGGTGATCTCCTGGCTGCTGTGCGGAGAACTCGGCCGCGCCCTCGGCGTGCCCGTCGACAACGCGAAGCCGACCTTCTTCGCCGCGTGCGAGCTGAACGGCGTGACCGCGGATTACAGCGCGCTGTCCTCGGCCGTCGTCCCGACCACGACCATCGCCGGGCTGCCCGCCCAGGTCGACGGACGGGGTGTCGTCGTGCAGCTCACCGACGATCCGGACGGGCAGACGCTGAAGTTCAAGGGCAGCGGCGATCTCCCGGCGCTCGCCGAGAAGATGGTGCCGCCGCTGCTCGGCCGCTAAGCCCGGTAGTTCGACAGGAGGTCGCCGAGCAGGGTCTCGTACGCCTTCCGCTCGAACCTGGCCCCGGCGAACAGGTCCTCGTCCAGGCCGTCGAACGGCTCGTAGTCGGTTTGCCAACCGAGGGTCCGCCACTCGACCACGTCGTCGCCGAACACGACCTCGACGCTGTACGCGCCGCAGCCGAGGTCACCGCACGCCGGGCAGACCAGCAGCGCGACCCGGCCATCGTCGAAATCACCTGGCAGTTCGCCCAGCAGACGGCGAAGCGTCTCGACAGCGGCCTCGCGCCACACATCGTCGTCCAGGAACAGCGGTGTCTGCTGCTGCGGCGGCTCGGAAACCATCGAGCGCAG
This sequence comes from Amycolatopsis sp. cmx-4-54, assembly GCF_046548895.1. NCBI lineage: Bacteria > Bacillati > Actinomycetota > Actinomycetes > Pseudonocardiales > Pseudonocardiaceae > Amycolatopsis > Amycolatopsis sp. cmx-4-54. Next base: position 343,388 of record NZ_JAEBEJ010000003.1, on the reverse strand, counting down.
CGCGACGCCGTCGATCGTCCAATCGAGGAACCGGGCCTCGCCGTCGGTCCACCGAGTCAGCGACGGCTCGACGCCGAGTCTGTTCACACCCGCTCCCTCTTCAGCACTCGCAGACCGTTCCCGAACCGCCGCACCGGCAGGCTCACCCCGCCGCGCCGGATCAGCACGACAGCGCACGCTATCGCGGCGAGCGCGGAGACCGCGCCGCCGATGTAGAACGGCGAGCGGCCACCGAAGGCGTGGGCCATCCAGCCGGTCATCGGGCCGCCGACGGGGTTGCCGCCGATCAGCACCAGCACGTACAGGCCCATCACGCGGCCGCGCATCTCCGGGCTGACCGCGGTCTGCACCAGCGCGTTCGCCGTGTTCAGGAAGGTGATCGTGGCGAAGCCGAGCGGGATCAGCGCTAGGCCGAAGGTCAGGTAGGTCGGCATGAACGCGGTGACCACCTCGAACGCGCCGAGCAGGAACGCCGAGATCAGCAGCAAGCGCACCCGCGGACCACCGCGGCTGTTGCGGCGGGCCGACATCAGCGCGCCGGTGAAGGTGCCGACGGCGACCAGTGTCGACAGCAGGCCGTAGCCGTCGGCGTCGGTGTGGAAGACGTTCGCGGCGACGATCGGCAGCGACGTGAAGTATGTGATGCCGAACGTGCTCACGAAGAACACCAGCACCATCACGGTCATCAGATCGCTGCGCCGCCGCACGTACCGCAGCCCCTCGACGAGCTGCCCCTTCTCGCGTGGGATGGCCGGGCCGCGGAAGAGCTTGTCCGGGTTCATCATCACCAGCGCGGCGATGACGGCGCCCGTGCTCACCGCGTTCGCCATGAACAGCCACCCGGTGCCGACCCAGGTGATCGCGAAACCCGCGATGGCCGGACCGACGATCCGGGCCATGTTGAAGATCGAGGAGTTGAGCGCGACGGCGTTGGTGACCTTGTCCCTGCCGACCATCTCGGCGACGAACGACTGCCGCGCGGGTACTTCCAGCGACGCCGTCACGCCGAGGGTGAAGCAGAGCAGGTAGACGTGCCAGAGCGCGGCGATCCCGCTCAGGTCGAGCGCGCCGAGGACGACCGCCTGTGCCAGCACGGCGATCTGGATGCCGATCAGCAGCCGCCGCTTGTCGACGCGGTCGGCCAGCACCCCGGCCCACAACGAGAGGAACAGCGTCGGCAGGAACTGCAGGGCGACCGCGATACCGAGCGCGATCGGGTCGTTGCCGCTGAGGGTGAACACCAGCCAGTCCTGCGCGATGCGCTGCATCCAGGTGCCGATGTTCGAGATGACCTGGCCGGTGAAGAAGAGCCGGTAGTTACGGACCTTCAGCGAGGAGAACATGCTCCCGCGCGGCTTCTCGGGCGCGGGGGACGGTGGTGGAGCGGGTTCCCGGGTAACGGTGGTCTTGGAAGGACACTGTGTTTCGTTACCCGTGGTCGTCACCGCTGTTAGTTCCCCGCCATCCTGTCGATGATCTCGGAGGCGCGAGAGAGCACTTCACGTTCTTCGGCGCTCAACTCCGCCAATTGCTTGTCCAGCCAGATCTCCCGCGCGGTGATCTGCTCGATCACGTAGGCCCGGCCGCGGTCGGACAACTCGACGATGGCCTGGCGGCCGTCCGTCGGATGCGGCCTGCGCTCGACGTAACCCATCTCCTCGAGCGCGGCGATCACCCTCGTCATCGAGGGCGGCTGGACGCCTTCCTTCGCGGCGAGCTGACCGGGGGTCAGCGCACCGCATTTGTGCAGCGTCGACAACGCGGACACCTGGGTCAGCGAGATGCCGTCACCGGCCCGCTGGGCCCGCAGCCGTCGATTCAGCCGCACCACCGCGAGACGCAGGCGGCTCGCCAATGAGCGCTCGTGCGTGTCTCCGGACATATAGTTAGCTTACCTCACGATCGGATCATCGGCCCGTGAGATCGCCCACGGCTGACATAACCGCTGGTCAGTTGAACGCGGCTTGGATGGGGCCGACCGCGAAGTAGGCCACGAACATCACCGCGATACCCCACATGAGCGGGTGCACGCCCTTGGCCTTGCCGGTGACCGCGCGGATGACGACGTAGCTGACGAAGCCGGCGCCGATGCCGTTGGCGATCGAGTAGGTGAACGGCATGACCACGATGGTCAGGAAGGCGGGCAGCGCCACGGTGAAGTCGGCGAAGTCGATCTCCTTGACCTGGCTCATCATCAGCGCGCCGACGACGACCAGCGCCGGAGCGGCGGCCTCGACCGGGACGACCTGGTAAAGCGGGGTCAGGAACATGGCCGCGATGAAGAGGACGCCGGTGACGACGTTCGCGAGCCCGGTCCTGGCGCCCTCGGCGATACCGGACGCGGATTCGACGAAGACGGTGTTCGAACTCGACGACGCGAAACCGCCCGCCACGGCGGCGGTGCCGTCGACGAACAGGGCCTTGCCGACGTTCGGGAGCTTGCCGTCGGGCGGGAGCAGGCCGCCCTCCTTCGCCAGGCCGGTCATCGAGCCCATGGTGTCGAAGAAGTCCGCCAGCACCAGGGTGAACACCAGCAGCACGACGGTGATGATCGGCAACCGCGTCCAGGCGCCGAAGGAGATCTCACCGACCAGCGAGAGATCCGGCACGCCGAGGACCTGATCGGGCAGCGCCGGGTAGCCGAGGTTCCAGCCCTGCGGGTCGACGCCCTTCGACGGGCCCACCTTGGTGATCGCCTCGACGACGATCGCCAGCACGGTCGAGGCGAGGACCCCGATCAGGATCGCGCCCTTGACCCGCTTCGCCACCAGGATGCCGGTGACCAGCAGGCCGACGACGAACACCAGCGTCGGCCACGACGCGATCGAACCGTTGATGCCCAGCCCGACCGGCACCGTCGTCTTCGCGTCGTCCGGGACGCGGCGGACGAAGCCGGCGTCGACCAGGCCGATCAGGCAGATGAACAGGCCGATGCCGACCGCGATCGCGGATTTCAGCGGGGGCGGCACGGCGTTGAACACCGCCGTCCGGATACCGGCGAACACCAGCAGGACGATGACCAGTCCTTCGATCACCACCAGGCCCATCGCCTCCGGCCAGGTCATCTGGGCGGCGAAGGTGACCGCGATCAGGCTGTTGATGCCGAGGCCGGTGGCGATGGCGAACGGGTAGTTCGCGACCAGCCCCATCACGATGGTCAGCACCCCGGCGACCAGCGCGGTCACCGCGGCCACCTGCGGGACGGGAAGGATGTTGCCGAGGACGTCCTTGTGCGCGCCCGCGTCGTCGGCGGAGAAGCTGCCGAGGATCAGCGGGTTCAGGACCACGATGTAGGCCATCGTGAAGAAGGTGACGACCCCGCCGCGGATTTCCCGCCCCGGTGTCGAGCCGCGCTCGCTGATCTTGAAGAACCGGTCCAGTGTGGACCGGGTGCGCTGCTCCGCCATCGCGTATCACCCTTCAGCCGTTGCCGGGTACCCTTCCCCACGTGGGCGAATCGATCAATTCCGGGGAAGTGAACGGTTCGTTGCGGCCAACGCCGGAACTGCCGAAGCGGCTGACCGACCTGACGCCGGTCGTGATCGTAGGTACCTCGCTCTGGGCGGTCGCGACCGTGGTCCTGTTCTTTGTGACCGACGGCATCTGGGTGCAGACGGCGTTGTCCGGCCTCGTGCTCGGCTTCATCGGTCTCGCGATCATCGCCTGGCAGCGCGCCGCCGCCCGCCGGGGCTCGAAGGGCGCCCAACGCTTCTGACCCACCCCGCGTTTCGTCAGTTGAGCAGGGCCGAAGGCGAGGGGTCATCGAGCAGGGCCGTGAGGACGTGGCGGTCGGCCCATCGGTCGGTGGCCCAGGCGAAGGCCCGGCCGAGGCCTTCGGGGGTGTCGGCCGCGTGCAGCCTGCCGTCGGACCACCAGGCGACGTCGTGCTCCGCGTCCTCGAAGGTCACCGTCAGCGCCTCGTGCAGCAGCACCCCGCCCTCGGGAAGCTCGACGCCCAGCTGATCCGCGGCCAGCCGGAGCGCGGACAGCTCCGTCCACGGCACGAACTCGCCGTCTTCGGTGACCTTGGCGTCGAGACCGCTCGCCACCGGCAGATCCAGCAGTTCCGCCAGCGCGGCGGCGCCGCTCGCCGCGACGACCATCCGCTCCGGCGCCAGCACCGCGGCGAACCACGGCACGTCGAGCACGACGGCGTCGCGAGCGTCGACGGCCGAACCGTCCGCGGCGCGGACGCGATCCGGCGGCGTGACGTCCACTGTGTACTCGGCGAGGGCCGCGTGCGCCCGGGAAGCGAGCCCGGGGCTCACCTTGCGCTCGGGATCGCCCAGCCGCTCCAAGAGGTCTTCGACGTCTTCGGCGTCGGCCCCCAGCTCCGTCCGCACCCCGGCGGCGAGCAGGATCTCCTTGCTCAGCCCCGAATCCGGGACGACGTCGTAGAGCCCGGCCAGCGCGGACGCTTCCGGCATCCGCCAATCGAGCGGCGCGTGCCCGTCCAGGAGCGCGTACCGCGCCAGCCACCAGCCAGTGTGCCCGCCGGGTTCGGTGAGGGCCCGCCAGGTTTCGGGGCGGGACGCGAGCAACCGCAGCGCCGCCGGCCAGGCGTCGTCGCCGACGAGGTCGAGATCGCGCACGGCGAACACGCGTGACGGCGGGCGCTCCAGCGAATCCCACCAATTGTGCTCGTCGGGCAGACCGTGCTCGGGTTCCAGCGGTTCGTCGTCGGTGATGATCGCGAAGGAATCCAGCACGCCGACCGCGACGAGCGTGGCCGACGGCCAATCCTCGGCGAATTCCTCGTCCAGTACGGACAAAGCGCCGTCTTCTTCGAACACTTCCGGATCGAAGATGTCACCGAGCGGCGACGTGGGCAGGACGAGTTCGTCCGCGCGTCGCCAGCCGTCCTCGCTCGGCAGAGCCAGCGCACCCGCCCAATCCGGGGCTTCGTCGCCGACCTCGGCGATCAGGCGGAGCACCGCGCCCGCGAGGGCCGTACCGTCCAAACCGGACCGGACGTCTTCGACGCTGCGTTCGACGGCGGCGCTCAGCGCGTCGGCTTCGAGCAGGTCCCTCGCCTCGGCATGCTTGGCTCCCAAGCGTTCCAGCAGCGGGTGCGCCGCGGCCGGGTGCACGAGCCGCAGGCCGATGATGTCCACATCGGACAGAAGTTCGAGCAGCTCCGCCGAGCCGCCGACGAGCAACGCGTCACGGACGCCGGGCAGGGTGCGGCCGTCCGACATCGGCACCGGCAACGCGCCGAGGTCGTCCTTGGTGAGGTCGTGCGCTTCGAGCGCCGGCAGCAGCACGTCGTAGAGCGAACGCCACCACGAGGGTTCACGTTGCGCCCCGGTCAGCAGATCGATGGCCTCGGACGGCGAAAGCGCCTGCGCGCCGACGGCGCGAAGGTCCACACCGGACAGTGAAATCAGTCCGGGCACGAGGTCGGCCAGCAGCGGCGCCAACCCCGGCACATCCACCGACAGGACGCGCGCCTGACGCCCCGGCAAGTCGTCACCCGCTTGCGCGGGAAGCCAGGGCGAGTCGGCGAGATTTTCGAGGATGGCCTCCCGCAACGTTCCGTCCACAGTGGAACGCGGGAAGTCCGCACCGGGCACGAGCGCCAGGCGTTCCTTGCCGGGCAAGGAACGGACGAGTTCGACGTACTCCCGCGCGGCGTTCTTCAGCGCCGCCGTCAGCTCCGGACCCGGCAGCGCGCGGCGGCGGGACGGCTCGATCGGCAACGTCGCGATCAGCCTGGCAGGCAGGGAAAGCTCGTCGTCGGTGGGCGTCGGCGCGTGCAGGACGTCGGCACCGAGCGGCCGGGGCGAACCGGCCCCGTCCAGCGGGACGGCCCAGACGACGTCGCCGCGATGAACCTGCCAGTGCTCGGAACCGTCCGGCGACGCGAGCTCGACGACGCCGTCACCCAGCTCGGATCGGCGCCAAACACCACCATCGACCTCGATGCTTTCGAGCCAGGACAGGGTGAGCAGGAGATCGCTGACGTCGTTCTTCAGGTCCGCCAGCAACGCCTGACTGTCGATGCCCTCACGCAACGGAAGCCGGACCTCGGTGGTGAAGCCTTCGGGCACAGGAGGTTCGGCTTCGGCGACCGGCCACGGAAGCCGGAGCACGGGAACGTCGCCGGTGCGGCCGGCTTCGGCCCGCGTGCGTTCCGCGGAGAAGGCGACCCCACCGGTCGCCGAAACGATCCTCGGCTCGGCGGAAACCGTGAGCACGGCGGCGAATCCGACGCCGAAGCGGCCGACGGTCTCCTCGCCCTTGCCGGAAGCGCGAAGGGAGGCAAGGGATTCGACACCGCGCGCGTCCAAGGGAGCGCCCGTGTTGGCGAACCTCAGCTCACCGTCCACAACGGACACCCGGAGCCCGCCGCGTTCACCGGCGGCCAAGGCCGCGTCGGCGGCGTTCTGCGCCAGCTCGACGAACAGCCGGTCACGGTAGCCGCCGACCCGCAGGTCGTTCTCGGTGTTCGTGTCCTCGGTGAACCTCGTCGGCGAATCCGCCCACGCCCGCAGGACGGCGGCGCGGAGCCGCTCGGTGCCGAACGGGTCAGTGCTCACTGGTGCTTTCGGCCTCGACCTGCGCTTCGTCGGCGGTGTCCGGCACGGCGGCCTCCGGCTCGACCTCCGGCTGGACCTCGGCGGTCTCCGGCGTCTCGGCCACCGGGGCCTCGGACTCGTCGACGACCGTGGCCTCGGCAGGCTCGGGCTCGGGCTCGGGCTCGGGCTCCGGCTCGGCGGGGGCCTCCGGCGCGGCCTCGAAGTCGATCAGCGAGTCGTCGTAGACCAGCTCCGCCACCGGCACCGACGAGGTCACCTCGACCTCGATCTCGGAATGCGCGCCGCAGCCGTACTCGACGTCGACGACGTGGCCGTCCGCCGGGGAGATGTCGTTGGTGCACGCGCCGAAGGCCGCGCTGAGCGACCCGGCGAGCGGCACGAAGAACCCGCAGCTCCCGCAGACGTCCGGCGCGCTGCGCGCCATGTCCGACCGCGGACCGAACTCGCCGCCGTGCCAGCGGGCGGCGGCGTCGAGCCTGCCGTGCCGGGACAGCACGTGGACCCGGCCGAGACCGGCCTCCATGGCGACCGCTTCGACCGCGGGGTCGTCGGACTCCAGGTACGCCGGGACGAGCCGCAGGTCGTCCTTCTCCACCGGGAAGATGTCGCCGACGCCGAGGTCGCCCGCCTGGACGCGGCGATCCCACGGGACCCACGCCGGGGCGACGCGCGCTTCCGGACCGGGGATCAGCACGACCTCGCTGACCGTGATCGGCTCTTCCTCGCCGGCGAGCGCGACCGTGACCGACCAGCGCCAGCCCCGATAACCCGACACGGTCGCCTCGAACAGGTGGCTCGCGGAAACCGCGTCCTCGGAGTCCACGCCGACGTGCGCGCCGACCTGTTCGGCACCGGCGTCCTCCAGCACCGCCGCACGGGCGAGATCGACCGCCTCGGCGAGTTTGCGCTGGATGGAGCCGTCGTCCAGGGTCAACAGCAGGGTCATGCCCCCATTCTGCCGCACGCGATATCGCGGTCCGTGTCAGGCTGTCCGCGTGCGCACGCTGATGACCATGTCGCTCCTGCTGGCCGCCGTCCTCGGTGGCTGCGCCGCCGCGCCGGTGAGCGACGCCGCCCCGCCCGCGCCCGAGAAACTCAAGGTGCGGGTGCTCTCGACACTGCCCCACGACCCGGCCGCGTTCACCCAGGGCCTCGAGTTCTCCGGCGAGACGCTGTACGAGGGGACCGGTCTGGTCGGGAAGTCGTCGATGCGGGCCGGGCCCGCGGGTGCGGCGCCGTCGGTCCGGCAAGACCTGCCCGGCCTGTTCGGCGAGGGCATCACCGTGCTGGGGCCGACGGCCTGGCAGATCACCTGGAAGGACGGCGTCGCGATCGAACGCGACGCCAAGACGCTGGCCGAACTCAGGCGCGTGACGTACACCGGCGAGGGCTGGGGGCTCTGTCACCGCGACGGGCAGCTGGTGATGAGCGACGGCTCGTCGAAGCTGACCTTCCGCGACCCCGTGACCTTCGCGCCGACGGGCGGCGTCGAGGTGGGCCGTGACCAGCTGAACGAGCTGGAATGCGTCGGGGACTCCGTGTACGCGAACGTCTGGCAGAGCGACCGGATCCTGCGGATCGACGCCGCGACCGGGCGGGTGACCGGCGAGATCGACGCGTCCGGGCTCCTCACCCCCGGGGAACGGAGCGCCGCCGACGTCCTCAACGGCATCGCGGCGGTGCCGGGGACCGGCGAATTCGTGCTCACCGGCAAGCTCTGGCCCAAGATGTTCCGGGTGACGTTCGTCCAGGCCTAGACAAAAGCAGTGGTGAACGCGCGAAGCGAGACCCGCGTAAGGCAGGATTGAAGCGTGGGAATCTTCGGCTCGAACTCTGGCCCCGACGGCACGCCTTCCGGCAGGCCGGGCAAGGAGCGTGGCCGCAAGAGCAAGCGGAAGTGGACGCCGGAGCCGGGGGCCGCCCAGGCGCGCAGCTGGTCCGCGCCGCCGCCGACCCGCGTCGACCAGCAGCCGGTGCCGCCCGCGGGCCGTCCGCGGCACCAACCCCAATACCAGCCGCATCCGGCCGGGCCGACCGCCGACGAGGCGCGCACCAGCGCGATCCCGATGGGACAGCACCAGCCGCCGCCCCGCGGCGCGCGGCCGTATCCGGATCCTTCGCAGCGGCAGACCGAACCCGTCCGGCGTCGTCCGGGCGGGTTCTACGACGAGCACCCGCCGGGCAGCGGCGAGTACGAGCACTACGACACCGGTGGCTACGCGGGTGAGCCGCGGGTCGCCCAGGAGCAGCCGCACGAGCATCCGACGACCGCGGTCCCGCCACGCGCGGGGTCCCTGCCGAAGATGCCGAAGAAGATCACGGTCACCCGGGTCGCGGCGATGCGCAGCCGTCAGCTGACCGGGCAGGCCGTCGGAGCCTTCCAGCGCGCGACGAAGGCGGACGGCGCCGACAAATCGGGCCTGACTTCGCTGACGTACGCGGTGATGCTGAACTACGCCAGCGACGCCGCCATGGCGATCGCGCTGGCCAACACCTTGTTCTTCGCCGCCACCAGCGGGGAGAGCAAGGGCAAGGTCGCGCTCTACCTGCTCATCACGATCGCCCCGTTCGCGCTCGTCGCGCCGGTGATCGGCCCCGCGCTCGACAGGATCCAGCGTGGCCGCAGGCTCGCGATGTGCGTGTCCTCGGCGGGGCAGGCGCTGATGGCGATCGTGATGGCGCTGCACTTCGACGACTGGCTCCTGTACCCGGCGGCGCTGGGCATGATGGTGCTCTCGAAGTCGTTCACCGTGCTCAAGGCCGCCATGACACCACGGGTGCTGCCGCCGGAGATCACCCTTTCGAAGACGAACGCGCGGCTGACCGTGTTCGGGCTGGTCGCCGCCGGTGTGTTCGGTGCGCTGGCGAGCGGGGTCAACGCGATCTGGGGCTCTCAGGGCGCGCTGTGGTTCACCATGCTGATCTGTGTCGCGGCCGCGGTGCAGTCGATGCGCATCCCGTCCTGGGTCGAGAAGACCGAGGGCGAGGTGCCGGCGTCGCTGTCCGCGCACCCCGAGCGACGGGTCAAGAAACAGCGGCAGCCGATGGGGCGCCAGATCGTCCTCTCGCTGTGGGGCAACGGCACCGTCCGTGTGCTGACCGGGTTCCTGATGATGTTCTCCGCGTTCGCGGTGAAGGCGCAGGCCGAGGGCAGCGGGCAGAGCCCGTTCGACCAGTTGCTGCTGCTCGGCATCATCGGCGCCGCGGCGGGTGCCGGTGGTTTCCTCGGCAACGCGCTGGGCTCGCGGCTGCACTTCGGCAAACCGGATCAGGTGATCCTGGCGTGCGTCGGCGCCTGTCTCGGCATCGCGATCATCGCCACCGTCGCGGCGGGGCTGGCGACGGCGGCGATCGTGGCGCTCGTCGGCGCGACCGCGAGCGCGCTGGCGAAGATCAGCCTCGACGCCGTCATCCAGGAAGACCTGCCGGAAGAGTCGCGCGCGTCGGCGTTCGGGCGGTCGGAGACCGTGCTGCAGATGTCCTGGTGCTTCGGCGGTGCCGTCGGCCTGTTGCTGCCGCCGACGTACTGGATCGGCTTCCTGGTGCTTTCGATCCTGCTGGCCGTCGGGTTCACGCAGACGTTCATGGTGCGGCGCGGCAGTTCGCTGCTCCCGGGACTCGGCGGCGACCGGCCGCTGCGCCCGGAGCCGACCAGCGAATCGCCGATCCCCTCGCAGCCCGGTGACTCCCGGTGGCGGCCGGGCTCGTAATCTTCACCGTATGCGGCGACTTCGTAGTTTGGCCCTGCTCGCGGCGGGTGGTTTCGTGGTGGCCGGTTGCTCGGCCCCGGGCCCCGAAGAGGTGACTTTCTTCGCCGACGGGAAGACGGTGAACGTCACCCCGCTGGCGTCCTGCGACATCAAGAGCGCGCAGTGCACCACCAGGCCCGACGCCGCCGGCAAGCTGCGCATCCGGCCGGGGAAGCCGGTGCAGATCTCGGTGCCGACCGCGATCGCGGAGACGCCGTGGAAGGTCACGGTGCAGTACGTGAACGGCAAGGGCGAGCCACAGGAGCTCAAGCAGGACATCATCACGTCGCTGGACCGGTTCGCCTACACCGTGACGACGCCCCGGCCCGACGACCAGATCCTCGTCGTCGAGGTCGCGCAGGCTTCGGTGATCAGCCAGACCGGGCGTCCGGAGGACGCCGAGGCGGTCACCACGGCGATCTGGTCGCTGCAGGTCGAGCCGCCGGCCGTCTGAGGTAGCAAGGGACCTTTGCTACCGCTCGCGCGGGCAGCCCCTTAGCTCGAGCCCCAGTACATGAAGGTCCCCTTCCTGTACCTAGGCGCAAGGAAGGGGGCCTTCATGTACTGGGGAAGGTGTGAAGGTCGAGTTTCCTCGGCTGAGCCGCGTGAAGGGGGCCTTCACGCGCTGTCGTCGTAGTTGGTGGTGGTGCCCGCCGAGGCCCCCGTGCCATGAAAGGTCCTTTCCTTGCGAAATTTGCAAGGAAAGGACCTTTCATGGCACTTGACGGAGGGAGCGCCGGATCAGGGATCGAGGTCCCGGGCGACGGCGCGCATGATCTCGGCGATCTGCTTCGTGTTCTTCCGGTCCGGGTAGCGATTGCGCCGCAGGTCCGGCTGCACCTTGAGCTCGAGCAGCTTGATCATGTCCTCGATGAGCCCGTGCAGCTCCTCGGCGGGACGGCGGCGCGCCTCGGCGACCGACGGCGGCGGGTCCAGCAGCCGGACGGAGAGCGCTTGCGGGCCGCGGCGGCCGTCGGCGACACCGAACTCGAGGCGCTGGCCCGCCTTGAGCCCTTCGACGCCCTGCGGCAGCGCGGCTTTGCGGATGTAGACGTCGGCGCCCCCATCCTGGGTGACGAAACCGAAACCCTTCTCCGCGTCGTACCACTTGACCTTGCCGGTCGGCACTTCCCTCACCAGTCCTTTGCTGTCCTGCTCACAACGAACGCGCCCGGGGGCGTACCCAGGGCGCGCGTCCCATAAGCGTATCTCGCCACACGCCCTGTGGAGAAGCGGATACCGGCGGATACCCTCTGCTTCATGGAGACCGCAGTAAAGGAGGCCGCTGTGGCCGTCCCCGAAAAGCCCGGCAAACCGATCCTCATGCGCGTCGGCATCGGCCTGTTCGCGCTCGGCATGATCGCCGTCACAGCGGTGTTCGTGCTGTTCGCCGCCGGTCTGGAGAACCTGCCGGTGTGGCTGTCCGCCGCGGCGGGCGTGATCACCCCGCTGGGACTGGCCCTCGGCCTGATCGCCCTGATCCGCGAGGCTCGCCGAAAGAGCTGAACCAGCCGGGGAACTCGGTCAGCGAGTCGAACACCACGTCGGCCCCTTCCGCGAGCAGCTCGTCCTTGGTGCACGGACCGGTCGTGACCCCGACCGGGACCGCGCCGGCCGCCTGCGCGCCGCGAATGTCGCCGACGTGGTCCCCGACGTAGACACGGGCGCCGTGCTCGGTGAGCGCGGCGGCCTTCTCCGTCGACCACAGCTCGCCGACCAGGACGTCGACCTCGAAACCGAGCGCGTCCAGGTGGAGTTTCGCGTTGGGGGCGTACTTGCCGGTGACGACGACCGTGCGCCCGCCTGCCTCGCGGACCGCGTGCAGTGCTTCGGCCGCGCCGGGCATCGCGACCGTCACGGGCACGACCGTCTCCGGGTACATCGCGCGGAAGCGCGCCACCAGCTCCGGGATGCGCTCTTCCGGCGCCCCGAAGCCGCGCAGGCTGGCGTCGAGGGGCGGGCCGAGGTTGGCCGCGAAGAACTCGCCGTCCAGCGGCAGGCCGGACTCCACGCCGAGCGCGTTCATCACCGCGACCATGCCCGGCCGCGGATCGATCAGTGTCATGTCGAGGTCGAACCCCACGGTGATGCCCACCCGGTCACGGTAGCCGTCACCACCGACTGATTTACACCGGATGGGTGCCCGTCAACTTCTTTGACATGGATGTGATCTGTGTCAAGCTGGAACTGTGGGCGAGATCACGAGCTTCTCCGATCGGACCAAGGCCTCTCTGCGGGAGGCGCTGCTCGACGCGGCCACCGAGCTGCTCACCGAACACGGCTACGCGGCCCTGCGGATGGCGGACGTCGCCGCCCGCGCCGGGGTGAGCAGGCAGACCGTCTACAACGAGTTCGGTACCAAGGCCACGCTCGCCGAGGCCGTGGTCCTCCGGACGACGTCGGAGTTCCTGGAAGGCATCCGGTTGCGCGTGCAGGACGCGCGGGATCTGCGCGCCGGGATCCGCGAGGCGGTCGTCTACACGATCGAGCACGCCAGGGAGAACCGGCTCGTCGCCACCACGCTGGGCACCGAAGCCGGCGAGGACCTCCTCCCCCTGCTCACCACCAAGGGCGAGCCCATCCTGACCGCGGCCACCGAGGTCGCGGCCGGGCAGTACCGGGAGTTCGAGCCGTCGCTCTCCCCGGAATCCGCCAGGCTGCTGGCGGAGACCGTCGTGCGGCTTTCCCTGTCCCATCTCGTCATGCCGACGCATCCGGCCGACGAGGCGGCGGCGGCGGTCGTCGCCGTGCTGGCACCCGCGATCCGGGCACTGACCACCGATTCGAAGGGGACATCATGACCGAAACGCTCTCCGAACTGCGGACCGGTTTTTCCTCACTGCGCAAGGGCGGGCTGAACTGGGACTCGTTCCCGCTGCGGCTGTTCGTCAAGGGCAACAAGAAGTTCTGGAACCCCGCCGACATCGACTTCTCCCGTGAACGCGAGGGCTGGGAGAGCCTGAACTCCGAACAGCAACGGTCGACGACCTATCTGGTGGCGCAGTTCATCGCGGGCGAAGAGGCGGTCACCGAGGACATCCAGCCGTTCATGCGGGCGATGTCCGCGACGGGCCGTTTCGGCGACGAGATGTACCTGACGCAGTTCTGTTTCGAAGAGGCCAAGCACACCGAGGTGTTCCGCCGCTGGATGGACGCCGTCGGGCTCACCGAGGACCTGCATCCGTACGTCGCGGAGAATCCCCACTACCGCAAGCTTTTCTACGAAGAGCTGCCGCGGTCCTTGCGCGCGCTGGAGGACGATCCCAGTCCGCTCAACCAGATCCGCGCGAGCGTCACCTACAACCACGTCATCGAAGGCAGCCTCGCGCTGACCGGGTACTACTCGTGGCAGCTGATCTGCACGCAGCACGACATCCTGCCGGGAATGCAGGAACTGGTACGCCGTATCGGCGACGACGAACGCCGCCACATGGCCTGGGGCACCTTCACCTGCCGCCGTCACGTCGCCGCGGACGATTCGCTGTGGGACGCGGTGCAACAGCGGATGGGCGAACTGCTTCCCCACGCGCTGGGCATGATCCAGTGGGTGCAGGACCAGTTCGAGGAGATCCCGTTCGACAACGATCCCGAGGAGATCATCCAGTACGCGGCCGACCGGGCGCAGCGGCGCCTCGGCGCGATCGAGTCCGCGCGGGGGATGCCGGTGGAGCAGATCGACCTCGACTACTCGCCGGAGAACCTCGAAGAGACCTTCGGCGAGGAAGACGCGAAGGCGATCGCCGCGGCCGCCGCCAACACCGCGGCCTAGCGCGTGAAGGCCCCCTTCCCTCGGCTGAGCCGAGGGAAGGGGCCTTCACGCGCGTTATGCGGCGGGCCAGTAGACGGCGCGCGTGCGGCCGTTCTCGTTGTCGGACAAGCCGATGATCGTCCCGTTCGGCGCGATGTGGGTGGCGACGCTGTAGGGACCGCCCGGCAACGCGCCCAGCACCGTCCGGGTGCCGTCGGCGGCCCACTTCGTCGCGATGTTGTTCTCCAGGCCCACGACCGTCCCCAGCCGGTCGATGTCGTAGCCCAGGCCGCGTTCGGCCGAAAGCGTCGTACGGGTTCCCGCCCGGCTCCACTTGGCCGGGCTCGCCGTGCCGAACACCAGGTAACCGCCACCGGCGGCGGCTCCAGCGTTGTTCACCGCACGCGCCCAGCCCGGATCCCGTTCCGGCCAGTCGAGCCAGGTCATCCGCCCGTCACGTTCCCACCGCACGGGTTTCGCGTTGCCGTTCACGTCGGCGCTGCCGACGATCACGCCGAAGTCGTTCATGTCCTCAGGGGTGCTGTACGGATTCCCGGGGGAAAGATCGGTGATCGCACCGGCGAGGTTCCAGCGCACGACGTGGTTGTTCCCGGCCGCGTCGGACGCCGTTCCGCCGACGGTCCTGCCGTCCGGGGTGATCCATTGCGCGTTGGCGAAGGATCCGCCCGGCAGCCCGCCGAGGTCCACCGCCTTGCCGTCCGGGTTCCACCGGATCGCGTGGATCTTCCCGTCGGCGGCCCGCCCGGTGCCGACGATCACCCCGCCGTCGGTGATCGCGTTCGCGGCCGCGTAATCCCCGCCGGGCAGGTACGGCAGCGCCGTGACCGTGCCGTCCGGTGACCATTTGACCGCCGCCCGGTTCGAGAAGTCCTTGTCCGCCCAGCCGACCGCGACGCCGGCGCGGTTGACATCCGTCGCGTTGCTCTGCTCGCCGCCGAGGGCCGGCAACGCGGAAATGCGGCGTTGCGCGTCCCACTTCGCCGCGTGGTACTTGATCTGGCCGTCCAGCGGCGTCGAGGAGCCGACCATGACACCGTCGTCGTTGACCGCGTTGACCTTGCTGTACTGGTCCCCCGGCAGGGTTCCGAGGTCGATCGGGGCGATCGCGGGAGCAGCCGCGGCCACCCCGGGCGCGATCAGCGGCAGGATGGCGAGCGAGACGCCCAGGGCAAGAACTCTTCCACTTCGCTTGAGTTTCATTTTTCTCCCCTTCGCGGTGGTTCGGTTCCACCGCGAAGGGAACACGCGTCAAAACTGTGACAGGTTGCCCCGAAGTGTCAGGCGTGTTCGCTCGCCGCCGCTTTTTCGAGTCCGAGGATGCTGATCGACTCCGCCCGCATCTCGACCTTGCGCACCTTGCCCGTGACCGTCATCGGGAACTCGTCGACGACGTGGACGTAGCGCGGGATCTTGTAGCGCGCCAGCTTTCCCTCGCAGAACTCCCGCACCGCTTCGGCCGTCAGCGGCTCGGCGCCCTCGCGCATGCGGACCCACGCCATCAGTTCCTCGCCGTACTTGTCGTCCGGGACGCCGATGACCTGCGCGTCGAGGATGTCCGGATGGGTGTAGAGGAACTCCTCGATCTCGCGCGGGTACAGGTTCTCACCGCCGCGGATGACCATGTCCTTGATCCGGCCGGTGATGTTGACGTACCCGTCGGCGTCCATGATCGCGAGGTCGCCGGTGTGCATCCACCGCGCCGCGTCGATCGCCTCGGCCGTCTTGTCGGCCTGCTCCCAGTAGCCGAGCATCACCGAGTACCCGCGGGTGCAGAATTCGCCCGGTTCGCCGCGCGGCACGGTCAGCCCGGTCTCCGGATCGACGACCTTGACCTCCAGATGCGGCCCGACCCGGCCGACCGTCGACACCCGACGCTCCACCGAATCGTCCGCGCGGGTCTGCGTGGACACCGGTGACGTCTCGGTCATGCCGTAGCAGATCGACACCTCCGCCATACCCATCCGGTCGATGACCTGCTTCATCACCTCGACCGGGCACGGCGAGCCCGCCATGATGCCGGTGCGCAGCGAAGACAGGTCGTGGGAAGCGAAGTCCGGGTCGGCGAGTTCGGCGATGAACATCGTCGGAACGCCGTACAGGGACGTGCATTTCTCGGCGGCGACGGCTTCGAGCGTGGCCCTCGGCTCGAACGCGGGCGCCGGGATGACCATGCAGGCGCCGTGGGACGTCGCCGCGAGATTGCCCATCACCATGCCGAAGCAGTGGTAGAACGGCACGGGGATGCAGATCTTGTCGGCTTCGGTGTAGTTGCAGAGTTCGCCGACGAAGTAGCCGTTGTTGAGGATGTTGTGGTGGCTCAGCGTGGCACCCTTGGGGAAACCCGTGGTGCCGGACGTGTACTGAATGTTGATCGGGTCGTCCGCGGACAGCTCGCCCTGGCGCTCGGCGAGCCGCGCCCGATCCGCGCCGCGTCCGTTCTCCAGCAGCGACGTCCACTCCGCGCTTTCGAGCAGCACGACATGGTCCAGCGCGGGGCATTTCGGCCCCGCTTCGGCGATCATGCCCGCGTAGTCCGACGTCTTGAACGACGCCGCGGCCACGATGAGCTTGATCCCGGCCTGGTTCAGCACGTACTCGAGTTCGTGCGAGCGGTACGCCGGGTTGATGTTGACCAGGATCGCGCCGATCTTCGCGGTGGCGTACTGGACGCAGGTCCACTCCCACCGGTTCGGCGACCAGATGCCGACGCGGTCGCCCTTGGCGATCCCGAGATCGAGCAGGCCCAGCGCGAGCGCGTCCACCTCGGCGGCGAGTTCGGTGTAGGTCCAGCGTTTTCCGGCGGCGCGGTCGACGAGCGCGTCCCGGTCGCCGAAGGCGGCGACGGTGCGATCGAAGTTGTCACCGATGGTGTCCCCCAGCAGCGGGGTGTCCGAGATTCCCGATGCGTAGCTCGGTACTGCGGGGGCGTCGGACATGGAGAACTCCTGCGTTCGGCGGCATCGACGCGTCGAGTCTAGGAACGCGGCGTGACGGCGGCCACCTGCAAGTGGAGACCACCTCAGGGGAAACCCGGAGGCCGGGTCCGGCCGCGGCCGATATCGTCGGAGACATGCGCCTCTACATCGTCGACGCCTTCACGTCCGAGGCCTTCGCCGGCAACTCCGCCGGTGTCGTGCTGCTGGACTCACCGGGCGACGCGGGCTGGATGCAGTCCGTCGCCGCCGAGTTGAAGCACGCCGAGACGGCCTTCGTCGAGGTCGACAGTGTCGACACTGTCCGCAGTGTCGAGAGTGAAGGCCCGAAGTCGCTTCGCTGGTTCACGCCGGAGACCGAAGTCGACCTGTGCGGGCACGCCACGCTGGCGACCACGCACGTCCTCGGCGGCGAACAGACCTTCACGACGAAGAGCGGCGAGTTGCGCTGCCGCGCCGAAGACGGCTGGGTGTCGATGGACTTCCCGTCCGATCCACCCCGCGAATCGGACGACGATCTGTCGTCGATCCTGCCGGGTGTCTCCATCGAGTACGTCGGGCGCAGCAAGCACAACCTGTTCGCGGTCGTGGACGACGCGTCCGTGGTGCGCTCGCTCGCCCCGCACCTCGCCGCGCTGCGCGCGCACTGGAACGGACGGTTGATGGTCACCGCACCGGGTGACGTGGACGGGATCGACTTCGTCACCCGGTTCTTCGCGCCGGGTGTCGGCATCGACGAGGATCCGGTCACCGGCTCCGCGCACTGTGTCCTCGCGCCCTACTGGGCCGCTCGCCTCGGCCGGGACAAGCTCGTCGGCGAACAGGCATCGGCCCGCGGCGGCATCGTGCGGATGCATCTCGAAGGCGACCGTGTCCTGCTTTCGGGGCAGGCGGTCACCGTGGCCAGCGGGGAGTTGCACGTCTGATGCGCCTGATCCTGAACGTCATCTGGCTCGTGCTGTGCGGCCTGTGGATGGCGCTCGGCTACGTCGTCGCCGGCGTCATCTGCTGCATCCTGATCGTCACCATCCCGTTCGGGCTGGCTTCGTTCCGGATCGCGGCCTACGCGCTCTGGCCGTTCGGCCGCACCGTGGTGGACCGGCGCGACGCCGGGGCAGCGTCGACGATCGGCAACGTCATCTGGTTCGTCTTCGCCGGGCTGTGGCTCGCGATCGGGCACGTGCTGACCGGGGTCGCGCTGTGCGTCACGATCATCGGGATCCCGCTGGGCGTGGCGAACTTCAAGATGATCCCGGTCTCGCTGATGCCGCTGGGCAAGGAGATCGTCGAGTTGCCGTAAGACTTCGGGGGTCGTGAGTGGTGATTCGGGTCGGTGAAAGGTGTCCCTGCCGCGCAGGCTGGATACCAAGGGTCTTCGTGGCGCGAGCCGGGCGTCCTTAAAGCACCTCCACGTGTCCGGTTTGAGCGCTTTGTGCGGGGGTCGCGAGTGGCAATGGTCGTTCTAACGCTCTTTATTACTCACGACCCCGCGCAAGCTCTCAAATCGGGCGCCGAAGACCGACCTTTAGTCCCTTGTGGACAGTCGTAGCCGCGTTGGTCCCCGCCGGACTCAGTCTTCGGGCTCCCAGGGCAGCGAAACGATGAGGCAGGGGCCGCCGACGAACAACCCGCCGTCGATCCCCAGCGCCTTGCCGCCCGCGTAGAGGTACGGCCCCTCGATCTGCGCGGGATGGATCCCGAGCTGATCGGCGATGACGCTGTGCCCGTGCACGATCCGCACGCCGCCGAGCCGGTCCATGACCTGCTGCGCGACGTCGGCGCCGTCCGGGCCGCGGAAGGCGTAGCGCGTGGTCATCCGCCGCCAGACGTCCCACCAGGCCTGGATGTCGCTGCCTTCGAGGATTTCGCGGCCGCGCGCGTTGATGGTGTCGATGTCCTCGCCCCAGTCGAGGTACTCGAGCGTGTCCGAATGCATCAGCAGGTGGTCCGCGGCCAGCGTCAGCATCGGACGGGAAGTCAGCCATTCGATATGTTGCGGGGTGAGCCTGTCCTGGTCTTCGAGCAGGCCGCCGTTGATCTCCCAGCTGCGGGCGAAGCTGCGCGGACCGAAATCGGACGGCACCTCGGTGTCGCCGAAGTGGTACATCCCGAGCAGCAGGATCTCGTGGTTGCCCAGCAGCGTCCCGCAGTGCCCGCCCGCGGTGGCGGCCTGCCGCTCCAGCCGCATCACCAGGTCGATGACGCCGACGCCGTCGGGCCCCCGGTCGACGAAGTCACCGAGGAACCAGAGGGTCGCTTCCCCACCGGACCAGTCGTCGTCGGAGTCGATCAGCCCCTTCTCCCGGAGCGCTTCGGCCAGCTCGTCCCGGTGTCCGTGCACGTCACCGACCACGTAGGTCGGGGACGCGGGCTGATCGTCGTGCATCTTCTGACGATAAGCCCTCCGCATGCGGCTGTGCCGATCAGCCTTCGCCGAACGGGTCACCGGTCCGCCCGACCAGATCGGCGATGGAGTCGATGATCTTGGTCGGCCGGTACGGGTAGTGCTCGGCACTCTCCCGCGTCGAGATGCCGGTGAGCACCAGGATCGTCTGCAATCCGGCCTCGATTCCCGAGTGGACGTCGGTGTCCATCCGGTCGCCGATCATCAGCGTTGACTCGGAATGCGCGCCGAGCCGCCGCAGCGCGGAGCGCATCATCAGCGGGTTCGGCTTGCCCACGTAGTACGGCGAGCGGCCGGTCGCCTTCTCGATCAGTGCCGCGACCGAACCGGTGGCGGGCATCGAGCCCTCCATGCTCGGACCGGTGGCGTCGGGGTTGGTGGCGATGAACTTGGCGCCGCCTTCGATGAGCCTGATCGCGCGGGTTATCGCGCTGAAGCTGTACGTGCGGGTCTCGCCGAGGACCACGTAGTCCGGGTCGCGTTCGGTCAGCACGTAGCCGACCTCGTGCAGGGCCGTGGTGAGCCCGGCTTCGCCGATCACGAACGCCGAGCCGTTCGGCCGCTGCGACGCGAGGAATTTCGCGGTCGCCAGCGCGGAGGTCCAGATGGCCTCCTCGGGGATGTCGAGACCGGTCCGCTCGAGCCTCGCCCGCAGGTCGCGCGGGGTGTAGATCGAGTTGTTGGTCAGCACCAGGAAGCCGATGTCGTTGGCACGCAGCTCCTTGAGGAACTCGTCCGCGCCGGGTACGAGGTGTTC
Organism: Amycolatopsis sp. cmx-4-54; assembly: GCF_046548895.1. NCBI lineage: Bacteria > Bacillati > Actinomycetota > Actinomycetes > Pseudonocardiales > Pseudonocardiaceae > Amycolatopsis > Amycolatopsis sp. cmx-4-54. Next base: position 323,237 of record NZ_JAEBEJ010000003.1, on the reverse strand, counting down.
CTCCTGGACCAGCACGCCATCCATGTCGCTGAGGTATGTCCAACGGCGCTCGTTCATGACGCCCACCCTAATGATCGGAGACGGCGTGAACAGCCACGGACGCCGCCTTGACCGAAAGATTGACCGGTGTCCCGGGTTCGAGCGCCAGGTCGGCGACCGCGGCCGGGGTGAGGTCGGCGGCGACGCCCGCCGCCCAGTCGTCGCCGCGGGCGCGGACGCGGATCACCGGTCCGTGGGGTTCGAGCGCGTCGACGATTCCCTCGACGGTGTTACGCGGGCTGCCCCGATGCTCGCCGTCCCGCGGGTACACCGCGACGGCACTGGGCGCGAAGACGGCGACGGCCGCCTCGCCCATGACGACGTCCTCCGCCGGGATACCGGCCAGCGACAGCCCTCCCGACGTGCGCAAACCGCCCTCGGCGGCGATGCCGGGTACCAGGTTCAGCCCGGCGATCCGCGCGGTGAACGCCGTGCGCGGCGCCGAGAGGACCTTGCGGGCCTCGCCGCGTTCGACGATCCGGCCGCCGTCGAGGACGGCGACGTGGTCGGCCAGCGCCAGCGCGTCGAGCGGGTCATGGGTGACGAGGACGGTCGGCGGCCCGGAACGCAGGACCCGCCGAAGCAGCCCCCGGATGGCAGGCGCCGCGTCGACGTCCAGAGCGGCGAAGGGCTCGTCGAGCAGCAGAAGTCCCGGCTCGGCCGCCAGCGCCCGCGCGATCGCGACGCGCTGCGCCTGCCCTCCGGAGAGTTGCGCGGGCCGTCGTCCGGCCAGTTCGAGCGCGTCCACTTCGGTCAGCCACTCCCGCGCACGTTTCTTCGCCTCGGCGCGGCCGGCGCCGGTCGAACGCGGAGCGAAGGCGACGTTGTCCAAAGCGGACAGATGCGGGAAGAGCAGCGCGTCCTGGGAGAGCAGGCCGATGCCGCGCGCGTGCGGCGGCAGGTCTGCCAGGTCGCGGCCGTCGAGGGTGATCCGCGCCCGGCCGGGCCGGAGCAGACCGGCGAGGCAGCCGAGCACACTGGACTTGCCCGACCCGTTCGGGCCGAGCAGCGCGAGCACACCGCCGTCGGCGACTTCGAAGCCGACGTCCAAGGTGAACTCGCCACGCCGGAGGGCGAGTTCGGCCAAAAAGGTCACGACCGGACTCCTTCGAGCGCGCGCGGCCGGGCGAGCGCGATCACCGCGACGGCGACCAGGATGAGCAGCAACGCGAGCGCCACCGCGCTGTCGACGTCGACCTCGGCCTGGGTGTAGACCTCCAGCGGCAGGGTCCGGGTCACCCCTTCCAGGCTGCCGGCGAAGGTGATCGTCGCGCCGAACTCGCCCAGCGCCCGCGCGAAGCTCAGCACGATGCCCGAACCGAGCGCGGGCAGCAGCAGCGGCAGCGTGACCCGGCGGAACACGGTCCACGGTTTGGCGCCCAAGGTCGAAGCGACCCTTTCGTACCGGTCACCGGCGCCGCGAAGGGCTCCTTCGAGGCTGACCACCAGGAACGGCATCGCGACGAACGTCTGCGCGATGACCACGGCCGCCGTGGTGAACGGCACCTGCTCACCGGTCAGGGTGGTCACCAGGATGCCGAGGAAACCCTTGCGGCCCAACAGGTACAGCAACGCCAGGCCGCCGACCACCGGCGGCAGGACCAGCGGCAGCAGCACCACGGCGCGCAGCAGGCGGACGCCGCGCGCCCCCGAGCGCGCGAGCACCACCGCGAGCGGGACGCCGAGCAGTACACAGGCCACAGTGGACAGCCCGGCGGTGATCAGCGACAGCTTGAGCGCGTTCAGCGACGACGTCGAGGTGATGAGGCCCGGGAAGCGGGTCAGGTCCGAACGCACCAGAAGGCCGACGACCGGCAGGACCACCAGCGCCAGCGCGCAGATCGCCGGCGGCCACAGCACCCACGGCACCCCGGCTCCCGCATTTCGTCCTCTGGATGCGGTCCTTGCGCGTGCATCTACCGCGTTCAGAGGACGAAATGCGGGGTCAGGGCGTGCCAAAACCGGCCTTCGCGAGTTCGGTCCTGCCCTCCGCGCCGAGGACGAAGTCCCTGAACGACCCGGCGAGCTGAGCCTGCGGAGCGTCCTTCACCACCGCGATCGGGTAGTCGTTGATCGCGCCCGCCGCCTCCGGGAAGTCCACCCTGTCCACCTTCGCGGCCGCTGATGTCGCGTCGGTGACGTAGACGAGCCCGGCGTCGGCGTCGCCCGACCGCACCTTCGCGAGCACCGACTTGACGTCCTGCTCCTCGCTCGCCGGCTTGAGCGTGACGCCGGACGACTGCTGGACCTTCTTCGCCGCCGACCCGCACGGCACCTGCGGCGCGCAGACGACGACGGTCAACCCGTCCTTCGCGAGATCGGCCAGCCCTTTGACGCCCTTGGGGTTGCCCTTGCCGACCGCGATGGCGAGCCGGTTGGTGGCGAACACCGACGGCTGCCCGTCGATCAGCTCGGCCTTGGCGGCCTTGTCCATATTGGCCTTGTCTGCGGAGGCGAAGACGTCCGCCTTCGCGCCTTGGGTCAGCTTCTGGACCAGTGCCGAGGAGCCCTCGAAGCTGAACTTCACGGTCACCCCGGGGTTCTGCGCTTCGAACCGCTTGCCCAGCGCCCCGAACGACTCCGTCAGCGACGCCGCCGCGAAGACGGTCAGCGTCCTTCCCCCTTCTTGAGGCGCCGCCTCCGAACCACAGGCCGTCGCGGCCAGCGCCAGCGCGAGCAGGACGGGGGCGAGCTTCCTCATCGGCTTCCTTCCGGGGTTTCGATCACGACGGTGGTCGCCTTGACGACGGCGACCGCGAGCACTCCCGGCCGCAGCCCGAGTTCGCGGACGGCCTCGGCGCTCATCAGGGAGACCACGCGATGCGGCCCGCACTGCAACTCGACCTGCGCCATCACCTTGTCCGTGATCACCTCGGTGACGAGCCCGACGAACCGGTTCCGCGCGGAGCGGCCGACACTCGAGGGGTCCTCGGGCTGTTCGGCCTGTGCCTTGGCGAACGCGGCGAGTTCGGCGCCGTCGACGACCTTGCGGCCCGCCGAGTCGTCGAACGCGGTCAACTGGCCGGCGCGTACCCAGCGGCGGACGGTGTCGTCGCTGACACCGAGCAGACGAGCGGCCTCGGACAACCGGAATTGCGGCATGTACGGAAGGTTACTTCCGCAGATGCGGAAAAGCTACGAACGCAAAGAATTGCCGGGGAGTTCGTCGCGGAGGCCGTCGAGCACCGCGCTCTGGAATCGCTCCAGCACTTTCCGTTCCTCGGGAGAGAACTGTTCGAGCACCGTCTTCATGTTCGTGTACGCGGATTCGAAGAGCGGCGCGTGCCGCTCCATGGCGTCGGGGACGGCCGCTATCAGGACCTTCCGGCGGTCGGCGGGGTCACGGACGCGGCGGGCGAGACGCGCCTTCTCGAGCCTGTCCATGACGCCGGTCACAGCGCCCGTCGACAGCCCGGTGAGTTCGGCGATCCTGCCCGCTGTCAACGGTCCTGGCGCCTGGCTCGCCAGTTCGAGCACCTTGTGATCGGTGGCCGACAGGCCCATCCGCTCGGCGATGCGCGCGTGCCGGAGAACGGTCAGCGTGCCGGTCTCCCTGCCGAGATGGGCGAACCGGGCCAATTCCTCCGCCGAGAGCGGATATTTCGCCATCCGGAAACCCTTCCGATTCTGTGCGAAAAGGGATTGTAGACAGTCGGTTTTCGCTCACTTCGGGGTTAGTCTGGTGTCAATGACATCAGTCGATCTCGGGTTTCCCCGTGTCCCCGGCACACGAGGGCGTACCAACGTGCCCAGGCCGGACAACCCCGCCCTGATCGACACCTTCGGCCGCGTGGCGACCGACCTGCGGGTGTCGCTCACCGACAAGTGCAACCTTCGCTGCACCTATTGCATGCCCGCCGAAGGGCTCGAATGGATGCCGAGCGCGGACGTGCTGACCGACGACGAGCTCGTGCTCCTCCTGCGGATCGCCGTCGAGCGGCTCGGGATCACCGACATCCGGCTCACCGGTGGCGAACCGCTGCTGCGCCAGGGCCTGGAGAAGATCGTCGAGCGGGTCGCGGCACTTGAACCGCGGCCCCGGCTTTCCATGACCACCAACGGGATCGGGCTCGCGAAACGCGCGAAGTCGCTCGCCGACGCGGGGCTCGACCGGATCAACGTCTCACTGGACACCGTCGACCGCGCGCTGTTCGAGAAGATCACGCGTCGCGACCGGCTTTCGCACGTGCTCGCCGGTATGGCCGCCGCACGCGAGGCGGGGCTGGACCCGGTGAAGGTCAACGCGGTGCTGATGCGCGGGCTGAACGAGGACCAGGCCGTGCCGCTGCTGAAGTTCTGCCTCGCCGAGGGCTACCACCTGCGCTTCATCGAGCAGATGCCGCTGGACGCGCAGCACGGCTGGACCCGCGCCGACATGATCACCGCGGAGAAGATCCTCGGCATGCTCGGCGAGGAGTTCACGCTGTCGCCCTTCCCCGCCGCGCGCGGCGGCGCGCCCGCCGAACGCTGGCTGGTCGACGGCGGACCGGGCGACGTCGGCGTGATCGCGTCGGTGACCCGCCCCTTCTGCGGCGCCTGCGAGCGCACCCGGCTGACCGCGGACGGCGCGGTGCGCTCGTGCCTGTTCAGCAACGACGAAACCGACCTACGCGCCCTCGTGCGCGCGGGCGCGCGCGAAGAAGAGGTGGCGGACGCCTGGCGGGCGACCATGTGGGGCAAGCTCGCCGGGCACGAGATCAACGAGGCCGGGTTCGCGCAGCCGATCCGGCCGATGAGCGCGATCGGCGGCTGACATGGTGACCATCGTGGTGCGGTACTTCGCGTCGGCCCGCGCGGCCGCCGGCCTCGACGAGGAGAAAGTGACCCTGCCGGACGGCGCCCGCGTCTCCGACGCCGTCGCCCGTCTGCGCGAACTCCACCCGGAGAAGCTGGCGAAGCTGCTCGACGCCGTCTCCTATCTGCTGGACGGCGTCGCGGTGCGGGATCTCACGCGGCCGCTGACCGACGCGGCCGAAATGGACGTCCTGCCCCCGTTCGCCGGCGGCTGACCTGCGCGAACGGCGAAAGTGGCAGCAAAGGTCCCTTGCTCGCCGTCTCGAGTTCACCGTCCGGTCGCCGAAGCAGCCGAGGATGCGCCAGTGATCACTCCCCGCCGTCTTCTCGCCGCACTGCTCGCCGCGGTCGCCGCCACGAGCCTCGCGACCGCTCCGGCGTCCGCACGCGAACGCGGCGTCCGGCCGCTGCCGCAGGCGCACAGTCACAACGACTACGAGCACACGCGTCCGCTGCACGACGCGCTCGATCAGGGCTTCACCAGTGTCGAGGCCGACATCTTCCTGGTGGACGGGCAGCTCCTGGTCGCGCACGACCTCGCGGACACCCGCCCGGACCGCACCCTGGAGTCGCTCTACCTGGAGCCGCTGCGCAAACGCGTCCTGGCCAACCACGGTGTCGGCGTGTACCGGCAGCGGGCCCCCTTCGAGGCACGCTTTCCCGCCGAGAAGGCATCGACGGAGTTCCAGCTGCTGATCGACGTCAAGGGGGACGCGAACAGCACCTACGCGGCACTCGAGAAACGCCTGTACGACCCGCGCTACTCCTTCCTCTTCTCTGTGTACGCGTTCGGACACGTCAAGAAGCGGGCCGTCACCGCGGTCATCTCCGGCGGGCGCCCCAAGGACGTGATGCTCGGACAGCGATTCCGGCTGGCCTTCTACGACGGCCGCATCAGGGACCAGAACGACCTCGGCATCGGTTCCGACCGCCGGGTCACGCCACTCGTCTCGGACTCCTGGAGCGGTCTTTTCACCTGGACCGGTGACGGCCCCTTCCCCGCGGGCGAGCGGGCGAAACTGCACGATCTGGTCGAACGGGCCCACGCGGCGGGTCAGCGCGTGCGCTTCTGGGCCACGCCGGACACCCCCGGGCCCGGTCGTGACGCATTGTGGAAAGAGCTGGTCACCGCCGGGGTCGACCACCTGAATACGGATGACCTGCCAGGACTGGCGGACTTCTTGAGGTCTCGCTAAAGTGCCCGGCCCATTCGCGCCCGAAGGCGCACGAATGGTCCAGTCATCCCTTAATCCACGTGATGCAAGCCTCACGATCCGTGAATTATCTCGGCCAGGAAACGGTCCGATAACGGCCCGCTGACCTGCATGAACAGCCGAATCGTCCGGGGTTGCGTGCTGTTACTGTGATGTAGGTCACAGCTCGAATAATTTCCGATCAGGCCGTTCGTTACGTACCGTCGCTTTTCGGTTGGCCCCGACCGACCACGCAACACCGGGAACCCGTAGCGCCGAGCCCTGTCCAACGGATTCCCGGACCCAACCCCGAGCGAAAGCATTTCCGGACAGGGACGAGGGGACCGAGCCGACGCGTCGTGCGTCAGGTGAAGTCAGCCGGCCTGAGACGGCCGGCCAGGACCCACGGGTCTTTACCCTCAGCACAGGCTCGTAGGCGCAGGGAGCGAGATTCACTCACATGTCTTACCGAGGCAAGCACCGCAAGATGTCCGCCGCCACCCGTCACATCGCCCGCGTCGCCATTGCGGGTGTCGCGGTCGGCGCCCCCCTCGCAATCGCCGCGACCCCCGCGTCGGCGACCAACTGGGACGCCATCGCGCAGTGCGAGAGCAGCGGCAACTGGAACACCAACACCGGTAACGGCTACTACGGTGGCCTGCAGTTCTCGCCGAGCACCTGGCGTGCCTACGGCGGCACCGGCAGCGCGCACAACGCGTCGCGTGAGCAGCAGATCGCCGTCGCCGAGCGGGTCCTCCAGGGCCAGGGCATCGGCGCGTGGCCGAACTGTGGCAAGAAGGGCGGCTCCGCCAGCCCCGCCAAGGCCAAGTCGAGCGCCCCGAAGGCCACCAAGAAGGTGACCCCGAAGAAGTCGACCGCTCCGGTCACCAAGCAGCAGGCGCCGGCGCCGGCGCCGGCTCCGGCCGCCGCCAACGTCGCGAACTCGAACCCGGCGGGCGACTACACCGTCGTGGCCGGCGACACGCTGTCCAAGATCGCTTCCAAGTTCGACGTCCAGGGCGGCTTCCAGAAGCTGCAGGAGCTGAACAAGGATTACGTGCCCAACGCCGACTTCATCGTCGTCGGCCAGAAGCTCGCCACCAAGTGAGCTCTTGAGCACCGGTAAGTCGTGATGCCCGCGGGATTCCCCGCGCGGCCACGTCACGGCTGAGACAAGGCCCCACCGCGCCATTCCCCCGGCGGTGGGGCTTTGTCGTGTCCGGGCCCCGGTGCGTGCCGAAAGCGCCCCTTCCGTCCGCTACGGCGAGTTGACCCATTCGTCACTGCCGTCGCTGAAGTGCTGGTGCTTCCACACCGGCAGCCGCGCCTTGACCTCGTCGACCAGCTCCGAGCAGGCGGCGAAGGCCTGGCCCCGGTGCTCGGCCGCCACGGCGCACGCCAGCGCGACGTCACCGATGGCCAGCGCGCCCAGCCGGTGACTGACGGCGACCGCCCGCACGCCCTCCCACTTCCCCGAGAGGTCCGCGACGACCTCCGTGAGGACGTCGGCGGCGCTGGGGTGTCCTTCGTAGGCGAGCCGGTCCACCGACCGGCCACCGTCGTGGTCCCGCACGACCCCGCCGAAGGTGACGACGGCGCCCGCGGCCGCGTCGTCCACCAGGCGGGCGTGCTCCTCGACCGAAAGCGGCTCGTCGACCACCGCGATCCGTGCGACCCGAACGCTCACTGCTGTGCCTCCCGTGGGTGGTCGCCGCCCGCCAGCTGGTCGACGGCGTGATCGAGGATCCCGTCCAGTACGCCCAGGCCGTCCTTCACCCCGCCGCGCGAGCCGGGCAGGTTCACGATCAGGGTCCGGCCTGCGACGCCGGCGACCCCGCGCGAGAGCACGGCCGTGGGCACCTTGGGCAGTCCGGCGGCGCGGATCGCGTCCGCGACGCCGGGGAGTTCGTAGTCGAGGACGGCGCGCGTGACGTCCGGGGTGCGGTCCGTCGGCGAGATCCCGGTGCCGCCGGTCGTCACGATCACCTGGACCCCGGCCGCGACGGCGTCCCGCAGGGCTTCGCCGACGGGTTCCCCGTCCTCGACGACCACGGGCCCCGGCACGTCCCAGCCCCGTGCGGCCAGCCAGTCCGTGATGACCGGGCCGGTGGTGTCCTCGTAGACGCCCTTCGCGGCACGGTTCGACGCCACGATCACCCTCGCGACCCGGTTCACGGCCGCTCCCAGGTCCCGGTCTTGCCGCCGTCCTTGTGGATCAGGCGGACGTCGTCGAGGGTCGCCGCCGGATCGACGGCCTTGATCATGTCGTGCAGGGTCAGCCCGGCGACGGCGACGGCGGTCAGCGCCTCCATCTCGACGCCGGTCCGGTCGTTCGTCTTCGCGGTCGCGGTGATGTGCACGGCGGTCTCGTCGAGGACGAACTCGACCTTCACGCCGGACAACGCGATCTGGTGGCAGAGCGGGATCAGCTCGGGCACCTTCTTCGCGCCCATGATGCCCGCGATCCGGGCGGTGGCCAGGGCGTCGCCCTTGGGGAGCCCGTCCGTCGCCAGCAGGCCAAGCACCTCGGCCGTGGTGTGCACGGTGCCGCCCGCCAGCGCGATGCGGGCGGTGGGCGTCTTGCCGGAAACGTCGACCATACGGGCGGCACCCGTATGGTCGACGTGGCTGAGTTCACTCACGCCCAGAGGTTAGTCCTCAGAACATCCGCTGCTTCGCGCGAACCTCGTCGAGCGCCTTCTCGCGTTCCTGCCGCTGCTCCGGCGTCATCGATGCGAAGAGCCCGCCCCTGTCCGCGGCGCAGGCCGTGTCGCGTGCGGGGCGCTTGCCTTCCACGAGGAACCGGTTGACGGCGTTGTTGCCGCACGCGTTCTCGTCGCTCAGCCAGACCCCGTGCCCGCCCGCGTCCACGGTCACGATCCGCGCCCGGTCACCGAGCGCGCGGCGCATCTCCTTGGCTCCGCTCAGCGGCGTCGCCGGGTCACGCAGGTTCTGCACCATCAGGATGTTCGACGGTCCCCGATCACCGATCCGTACCGGCGGCTCGATCGGCTCGGACGGCCAGTACGCGCAGGCCCAGATGTTGGCCCCGGCAGCGCCGAACATCGGGTACTTCACCCGGTCCTTCGCGACGTTGCGCTGATAGGTCGCGACGTCCTCGGGCCAGTCCGCGTCGTTGCAGACCACGTGCAACTGCCCGGCCAGCAGCTGCGCCGGGTCGATCTGCTGGGCCTGAGCGGTCAGCTCCACGGTGCCTCCGGTGTCGAGCGCCTGCCACTGCTGCGCCAGCACCGGGAAGGAGCTGGTCGCGTAGAGCGCGCCGAAAGTGCCCATGCGGAACGCCGCGCCGTCGACACCGGGGACCGCGCCGCCGTCGAGTTTGGCGACGAGGTCGTAGAACTTCGCCGTCACCTGCTGCGGAGTGCGGCCCAGCCCGTAGCTCGCGTGCCGCGCCGCCGCCCATTTCGCGAAGTCCGGGAAACGGTCCTCGAACCCCTCCGCCAGGCGACGCGAAGTGGCCGGATCGAGCCCGCCGGGCCCGGTCACGCTGTCGATCACGACGCGATCGGTCTGCCGCGGGAACAGCGTCGAATACACGGCGCCCAGGTAGCTGCCGTATGAAACGCCGTAGTACGAGAGTTTCTCCTCGCCGAGGGCTTCCCGGATGCGGTCCATGTCGCGCGCGGTGTTGGCCGTGGTCATGTACGGCAGGTTCGCGGCGGTGTTCGAGGCCCCGCACTGCTTCGCGATGCCCTCCACGTACTTCGCGCGCTCCGCCACCGCAGCCGCGTCACGCGCGTACGGCGGGACGTTGCTCACCTGCTGTTCGGGCTTGAGGTCGCAGGTGACCGGCGTGCTGTGCCCGATCCCGCGCGGATCGAAGCCGATGATGTCGTACGTGTCGAGCACGCTCGACGGCATGCCCGCCGCGCGCAACCCGGCGGGCATGGCCAGCCCCGGCCCGCCGGGGCCGCCCGGGTTGGTCAGCATGATCCCGCGCCGCTTCGCCGGCTTGGTGCTCGCGAGCTTCGAAACGGCGATGTCGATGGTCTTCCCGCCCGGATTCCGGTAGTCGAGCGGGACCTTCAAGGTGGCGCACTGCACGCCGGGCGCGGCCACGTCCTCCGGGCACGGCCCCCAGCGCACGGACGAAACCGCGGCGGACGCCGTGGCCGGTACGAGTACCGCCACGGTCACCGCCGCGGCCGTGAGTGTCCCGATCCTGCTCAGGACAGAGCGATTCATCCCCAACCCCCGTCATGATCGACTTCTTGGTCGAGTCGAGCCTATGAGCGGGGCATCGGCGAAGTCGTCACCCTGAAGTCGGCCCCGGGATCGGCCTCAGTGATGACGATCCCACCGAATGGAGCAAGGGACCTTTGCTACCGCGTCCTACGCCTGAGCTGCGGTCTTGCCCGCCTTCGCCGCCTTCTTGACGGCCTCGGCGACCGCCGGGGCGACGGCGCTGTCGAACACGCTCGGCACGATGAACGAAGCGTTCAGCTTGCCGTTGTCCACGACGTCGGCGATGGCGTCGGCGGCCGCGAGGAGCATCGAGTCGTCGATGTGGTGCGCCTGCGCGTCGAGCAGCCCGCGAAAGACGCCGGGGAACGCCAGCACGTTGTTGATCTGGTTCGGGAAGTCGCTGCGGCCGGTGGCGACCACGGCGGCGTGCTTCTGCGCTTCCAGCGGGTCGATCTCCGGGTCCGGGTTGGCCAGCGCGAACACGACGGCGTCGGACTTCATGGTCGCGACCTGCTCGGCCCCGAACAGGTTCGGCGCGGAGACCCCGATGAACACATCGGCGCCGACGAGCGCCTCGTGCAGCGTGCCCGCCTGCTGCTCCTTGTTCGTGTGCTCGGCGATCCAGGTCAGGTTGTCGTCGAGGTTGCCGCGCTCGGAGTGCACGATGCCGTCGATGTCGGCGGCCACGATGTCGCCCGGGTTCTTGCCCAGCAGCAGGCGGATGATCGCCGAACCCGCCGCGCCGACGCCGCTGACGACGATCTTGCAGTCTTCGATGTTCTTCCCGACCACGCGCAGGGCGTTGCGCAGCGCGGCGACCACGACGATCGCGGTGCCGTGCTGGTCGTCGTGGAACACCGGGATGTCGAGCTGCTCACGCAGGCGCTTCTCGATCTCGAAGCAGCGCGGCGCGGCGATGTCCTCGAGGTTGATGCCCGCGTAGACCGGCGCGAGCGCCTTCGCGATCATGATGATCTCTTCGGTGTCCTGGGTGTCCAGGCAGACCGGCCACGCGTCGACGTCGGCGAACTTCTTGAACAGCGCCGCCTTGCCCTCCATCACCGGCAGCGCGGCGGCCGGGCCGATGTTGCCCAGCCCGAGCACCGCGGAGCCGTCGGTGAGCACCGCGACGGTGTTGCGCTTGATGGTCAGGCGGCGCGCGTCCTCGGGGTTCGCCGCGATCGCCTGGCAGACGCGGGCGACACCCGGCGTGTACGCGCGGGAGAGGTCGTCACGGTTGCGGAGCGCGACCTTGGGGGTGACCTCGATCTTGCCGCCGAGGTGGATCAGGAACGTCCGGTCGGAGACCTTGCGCACGCGGACGCCCGGCATCGAGTCCAGGGTCTGCGTGATGTCCTGCGCGTGGTTCTCCGACAGGGCGTTGGCGCTGATGTCGACGACGATCGAGTCGGGGTGCGACTCGACGACGTCGAACGCGGTCAGCACGCCACCGACCCGGCCGACGGCGGTCGTCAGATCACCCGCCGCGGTGGACGACGCGGGGGCCTCCACCCGGACGGTGATCGAATATCCGGGACCGGGAACCGGCATGGCACTACCCCCGCTGAGGAACGCTCGAATAGGTCGATCGAAAACCTACTCCCGTGACGACCGCCACGAACCCTCGCAGGGGGTAACCGGCCAGTAGCTTCCTACCGGTTGATCTCGGTCTCGGGGTGCACGTAAGGCACGCTCTCGAGCGGGAAGGTCACGTCGCCGAACGGGGACAGCGCGCCCTGCCGATCGGACGCGAGCTCGGTGACGGGGTGCTCCCCGTCTTCACCGGGCCACGTGGGGTCGATGCCCGCGCGCTTCTTGTTATCGCCCTTCGCCACAACGTCCTCCAGAGCATGGTCAAGCTGTTTCACGGGACAGTCTGCCCGAACGCGGCTGCCGGGCCACCACCCGCCCGGTATCCTGGTCCTCTATGCCCGCGCCCTCCCTGGCGGACTGGCTGCGCCAGGAGTCCGACGACGCTCTCGCGGCACTGCTGCGCACTCGTCGCGACCTGTCCACGCCGCCCCCGTCCGACACCATCGTGCTCGCCACCCGGGCCGGTACGCCGGGCTCCGTCGCGCGCGCCTGCGAAGACCTCGACACCTTCACACTCGCCGTCCTCGACGCCCTGCTGCTGGCGGGTGCGGACACCGAGCCGGTCGCCGCGGCCGAGGTCGCGCGGCTCGTGGGCGAGAAGATCGGCGAGCCGCTGGCGCTGTTGCGCAAGCGGGCCCTGGTCTGGGGTGAGGACGACGCGCTGCGCGTCCCGCCGTCGGCCCGCGACGCGCTCGGCCCCTTCCCCGCCGGGCTCGGGTCGTCGTCACCCGCGCTCGCCGGAACGGATGTCGACGCCGCGCTCGCGGAGGTCGGCGAGGACGAACGCGCCGTCCTGGCGACGCTGGCGGCCGGGCCGCCGATCGGCCGGACCCGGGACGCGGCGGCCGACGTCCCGCTGGAGCGGGCGCAGAACCCGGTCCAGCGCCTGCTCGCGCGCGGCCTGCTGCTGCGCCGGGACGACCAGACCGTCGAGCTGCCGCGAGAGATCGGGATCGCGTTGCGCGGTGGGTCGGTGTTCGACCCGGCGTCGTTGCGCGAACCGAAACTCCCCACCCATCCGCATCAGTCGTCCACAGTGGACACGACGGCGGCGGGTGAAGCGATGGAATTCTTGCGCCAGACCGAAAATATGCTTCGCGCGTGGTCGGAGACGCCGCCGCCGGTGCTGAAGTCCGGCGGGCTCGGGGTCCGCGAACTGAAGAAGCTCGCCAAGGATCTCGACGTCGACGAAACACGGGTGACCCTGCTCGCGGAGATCGCGGTCGGCGCCGGGCTGGTGGTCGACAGCGAAGCGACCACACCGGAATGGGTGCCGACGACGCTCACGGATTCGTGGCTCGCGTCGCCGACCGCGCAACGCTGGATGACGATCGCCCAAGCCTGGCTCGAACTGCCCCGGCTGCCCGGTCTCGCCGGCGGGCGGGACGCGAAGGACAAGCCGATCGCGCCGCTTTCGGAGGATTTGCGCCGTCCACTGGCACCCACGTCGCGGCGGCGGATCCTCCTGGCCTTGGCCGCGCTTCCCGACGGCGCGGGAGTGAAGAGCACCGACGAACTGGTCGCCGCGCTCGCCTGGCGCGCGCCGCGGCGGGGCGGACGGCTGCGAGACGAGACCGTGCGCTGGACGATGGCCGAGGGGGCGGCGCTCGGCGCGATCGGGCTCGGCGGCCTCACCACGGCGACGCGGGCGCTGCTGGCCGAAGACCGCCCAGGGGCGGTCGAGGCGATGATCGACGCGCTGCCGCGTCCGGTGGACCACGTCCTCGTCCAGGCCGATCTGACCGTGGTCGCGCCCGGGCCGCTGGAAGCCGAACTCGCGGCGGAGATGACCGCCGTCGCCGACATCGAATCGGCAGGACACGCGACCGTCTACCGGATCACCGAGACGTCCGTGCGGCGCGCGCTCGACACCGGGCGGACCGCGGGCGAGCTGCACCAGCTGTTCTCGACGCGGTCGGCGACGCCGGTGCCGCAAGGACTCACCTATCTGATCGACGACGTCGCCCGGCGGCACGGGCGGCTGCGCGGCGGGGCCGCCGAGTCCTTCCTGCGCTGCGACGACGCGTCGCTGCTCGCCGAGGTCATGGGCAGCCCCGTCGCGACCGAGTACGGCTTGCGGATGATCGCGCCGACGGTGCTCATCAGCGCGTACCCCCTCGCCGAAGTCCTCGACGCGCTCCGCGCCGCCGGGTTCGCCCCGGCCGCCGAAGGGCCCGACGGGCGCGTCATGGACATCAGGCCGTCTGGACGTCGTCTTCCCGCGAAGGCACGTGCCGCGCGTCGTGCGCCTGGCGAGCCCGCCGGGCTGACCGACGACCAGGTCGGCAAGATCGTCGCGCACGTCCGGGCCGGCGACGCCGCTTCGGCGCGCCGCCGGGGCGAGACGGTGCGCGCGCCACAGGGAGGCGGCTCCGGGGACACGTCCGCGACGCTGGCGCTGCTGTCCCAGGCGACCATCGAGCGCCGCGAGGTGTGGATCGGGTTCGTCGACTCACGCGGGACGGCGAGCCAGCGGGTGGTGCGGCCGCTGCGGGTCGGCGGCGGGGTCCTCGAAGGGACCGACAACGAGCGCTACCCGCTGCACCGGATCACGTCGGCCGCTTTGGTGGAGGACTGACGCCGCGCGTTCGGCTAGACCAGCTGTTCGGTGCGAAGATCCTTGAGCACCATCGACATGGCCTCGCCGTGGGTCGGCCAGTCCGGTGTGCCGATCCCGGCCGAATGCAGCGCGGCGCGGACAGCGGCGTGTCCCTCGGCGATGGCTAGGGAAAGGTCGTCACCGGAAATATCGGCCTCGATCTCCATCACCGCACGCGCCGCGTCCGCCGAGACCGCGCTGTCGACGAACCCGTCGAGGCAGCGTTCTTGCCGGAGCAGCGCTCGCATCACCTTGTCGCAGTAGTCGAAGAGATCACCGTCGCCGTCGGCGATGAAGACCCAGTGCGCGTGGACCCTCACACCCATCAGGAGCTCCCTTCGATCTCGTAACAAGGTTGGCGAAGCAGCCAGGACACCGCGTTCTTGCCGTAGTTGCCGCCGCTCGGCGTCAAATGGATCCAACGTTGGTGCTGCCCGCACGGACACCGGACGGTGTAGTAGGTCGGTGGATCCAAGATCCTCCATCCTGCCCGATGGAAGTGCTCGAGAACAGCTTCCAGATCCTTCCTAGGATGCTTTCTCCAGTACCCCACCGGCTACTCCTTGCCCAGGTTAACGCAGATCAGGAAGACCGGCGTCACGCTGAGATCCCGTTCACGGACGACCGAGAGGAAACCACGGCGAAGGGCGATTCATCACCGAAAGCGACCCATGTTCACCGTAAGCAGTCAACGAGACATGCCCTTTGCCGCGCCGCAAGGAGGCCGAGGCGGATCTGGTCTTTCCTGAGGGGCGCGCCGAGAGCCACCGGAACGCATTCAGAGGACGAAATGCGGGACGGATCAGAGGGCGCGCAGGCCCTGAAGCACCCGTTCCATGAAAGCGCGCGAAGAGGAGTCGCCGAGGATCAGCTCGGTCTGGTGGATCAGCACCAGACTGGCGTCCGCCATGTCGCCCACGAGCACCTTCACCACGCCAAGCGGCAGCTGCAGATGCGCGGCGATCTCCGCGATCGACCGGGTGTCGAGGCAGAGATCGCAGATCTGGCGGTGCTCGGGAGTCCGCACGCCGCGGTACCGGCGGCCGTCCTCGCTGGTCGACACCAGCGCCTCCAGCGCCAGGTCGTGCGCGGTGCGGGTGCGTCCACCGGTGCGGGTGTAGGGCCGGACCCGGGAGCCCGAAGCCGGCGGCAGGTAGACCGAGGCGGGGGCGACGTCAGCGTGCGCGGGACGCGGAGGCGACTGGCGGATCGGCGAGGGCGCCGGCGCGGGAGGCGGCTCGGCCGGGCGCCGCGGCATGACCGTGCTGATCGAGCTCAGCTCGAAGCGGCTCGGCGAATCGAAGGCTTCGCGTTCGGTGCCCTGGTAGAGGGAGTCCCAGCCGGAGGGTTCCGGTTCGGTGAATCCGGTGATCTTCATCCGTCACCCACGTACGCCGCCCTGGAGCTGCGCGCGCAGCTCGGGGGTGATCTGCTGGCCGACCCGCTCGACGAGCAGGGTCATCTCGTAGGCCACGGTGCCGATGTCACAGGTCGGCGCGGCCAGCACGGCGAGTGACGAGCCGTCGGCGACCGACATGAGGAAGAGGTAGCCGCGTTCCATCTCGACGACGGTCTGGTTGACCCCGCCCGCGTCGAAGCAGCGCGCCGCGCCGGCGGTGAGGCTGATCAGCCCGGAGGCGACCGCGGACAGCTGTTCGGCCCGCTCCTGCGGCAGCCCTTCCGACGGCGCGAGGAGAAGACCGTCCGCCGAGACCAGCACGGCGTGCGCGGCACCGGGAACCCGGCGCGCGAAATCCGTGATGAGCCAGCCGAACGAGCTTTGCTGCCCGGATGCCGTCACAAGTCCCTCCTCGCTGCTCAAGACCACCTGGGCGGCGTGGTCCGGACGTCTCCCGTCCACCTGCACCGATCCCGGTACCGGCGAGCCGAAAGACGCCTCCACCCAGCGTATTCGTCCCGTCGATCGTGTCGAGCCCGCCACCCGGCCATCGCCGTTAACCCACCGTAAACGTCCAGCCGCTCACCGCGTCGACCCATCGCGAACCACGCATTCGTGGGTCACCCCGTGGTGGCCGGGTGCGACCGGGCGTGAACCGGTGTCCGCGCAGGTCATCGGCGTCACCGCCACCCGATTGGGTGACGTCGACGCCGGATCGCGTGAAAGGGGTCGCCCCGCGTCCGGTCCGGCCGGTGACGCCACTCCCCGAAGCGGGTGAAGCCTGCCGAGTTCACTCCAACGGCCGCATCCGCTCCGGGCTTTCGCGTGTTTTCTACCCCGCGCGCAACGCCGAATCGTGTGCGATGGCGTGCTGCACGACCGAGATCAACACCTGCTTGGCGGACTCACGTTCCCGAGCGTCACAGGCCATGATCGGCACGGACGGGGAGATCGTCAGCGCGTGCCGGACGTCCTCGATCTGGTGGTGCAGCAGCCGGTCGAAGCAGTTGATCGCCACGACGTACGGCAGCTTCCGGTTCTCGAAGAAGTCGATCGACGGGAACGCGTCGGCGAGCCGCCGCGTGTCGACCAGTACGACGGCACCGATGGCGCCGACCGCGAGGTCGTCCCACATGAACCAGAACCGGTGCTGGCCCGGCGTACCGAACACGTACAGCACCAGATCCGAGTCCAGCGAAATCCGGCCGAAGTCCATGGCAACGGTCGTCGTCGACTTGTTCGGGGTGGCCGAATTGTCGTCGACGCCGGTACTGGCCTCGGTCATCATGGCCTCGGTGGTCAGCGGATCGATCTCCGAAACCGCTCCGACCAGCGTGGTCTTCCCCGAGCCGAATCCGCCAGCGACCACGATCTTGGCCGACGAAGTCGGTCCGGTCACCTGCGGCGCATTCGCGTCGGAGTCAAATTCTCCGAAGCCCACTGAGCACCCTCTCCATGAACTCGATACTCGGCCGGTCACCCACGTTCTGGCTGGCGGTGTGCACCAGGACCAGACCGAGGCCGGCCACGTCTCCGATCAGCACCCGGACCACGCCGAGCGGCAGGCGCAGCAGCGCCGCGACTTCGGCGACGGACCGGGTGTCCAGGCAAAGGTCGCAGATCGACCGGTGTTCGGGGACGCGTACCCGGTCGAGCACACGTCCCTGTTCGCTGGTCGAGATCAGCGCCTCGATGGCAAGGTCGTACGTCGGCTTGGTCCGTCCCCGCGTGCGGAAGTACGGCCGGACCAGGCCGGAGGATTCGACGTCGGTCGTGTACTGCTCGTCGACGTACTCGTTCTGCGCCTGCTGCGGCAGTGCCGCGGCGGCCGCCGCCGCCCGGCGTTCCTCCTCCTTGTCGAAGGAGAACTTGGCGAACTCGCCGGAGTCGTACAGCGGACCGCTGCCACCACCGAACAGTTCCGCCCCGGGGCCGCCGAGGAGGCGTTCCCGGTAGTCCGAAACGCTGAAATCGGCGGGTCCCTGACCCGCGTTCGAATCGGTCAGCCAGCGGGAGGCCTCGCCCGGGGACACGGGGTCGTCGTCCGACCCCTGTGCCCGTCGCGATCGCCATTCGCGGTCGACCCGGTCCCGGAAGGACGTCCAGTCCTCCCGGCCGTCGTCACGTTCCGACCACCCGCCGGAGAAGTCGTCACCGAGCCGGCCATCGCCCCTCAAGCGCCCGTCGTCCACGGCATTCTCCTCGGTTCCCGGTCGCTCAGCGGCGGACCGACGCGCCCTGCAGCTGCGCGCGCATCTCCGGTGTCAGCTGTTGCCCCACCCGTTCCACCAGCAGGGTCATCTCGTAGACGACCAGGCCGATGTCGCTCTCCGGCGAGCCGAGGACCGCCAGGCAGGACCCGTCGGACACCGACATCAGGAAGAGGAAGCCGTTGGCCATCTCGACCACCGTCTGGGCGACCGTGCCACCTTCGAACACCTTCGCCGCACCGCGGGCGAGGCTCGTGAGCCCCGACGCGACGGCGGCCAGCTGATCGGCCCTGTCCTTGGGAAGTCCCTTCGACGAGGCCAGCAGCAAACCGTCCGCCGATACCACCACGGCATGCGCCGCGCCCGGGACCCGGTGCACGAAATCCGTGATCAGCCAGGCAAAGCTGCTCGTGTGTCCTTTACCCTGCGCCTGGCCGCCAGGCTGCGCCGGACCACCCGGCTGCATCGCACCCGCCCGTGTCACTGTCACTCCTTACTGCTGTCATCGGCAGAGGTATCCCTGCCGGTCACCGGAACGCCGTTGTCATCCAGCGCATCGAGCGGACGTTCCTTCAACGCGTGCCGTCCCGACTTGTAGCCCTGTTGGAAGCTTGCCATCCGACTCCGTGCCGCCGTCGCCGAGCGGGCGATCGCACCCGTTCCCGGCATTCCGGAGGTCTTGTCGGCGAACGAGTCTTCCTTCTTCGGCTCGTTCCCGCCGATCGAGCCGGGGACGAGGTACTGGTTCGGCACCCGTTTGGGCAGGCCCGCCGGGGTGATCTCGTCGTTCCGGTCTTCGTACAGGACCTGCGCCGCCTGCCAGCCGTCGTCCGACGCGCTGCGCCAGCCATTGTCCTGGAGCGTGGTCTCCGGCGGAACACTCCGCGGGGTCCGAGTGGGCAAGGCCTCTTCGGGAGTGTCTCCGGCGTCCCCGGCAGCGGGCTCCTCCGCTTCGGCTCCACCGTTGGGGATCCGCACGGGCAGTTCGGACTCGACCGGCTCGGTGTACGTGGTCGGGGTGTCGCCCCCGGCCTCGTCACCTTCGCTGAACCAGCGCGAGAGCACCGACTGGTAGATCGGCAGCCGCCGGGTGGGCACGTCGTCGTCGAGCGCCGACTTGCCTGCGTCCGATGAGCCCTCGGCGTCCTCGGGCGTGTGCCTCGGCTCGACCGGGGTGTACTTCGGCTCCCGCTTCGGCAGGACCAGCGACGCGAACTGCGTCTCGGTGCCGCTGGAGGCACCGTCGCCGTTCGGCGGCGAGATGTCTTCGGCCGTCGGCCATGCCGGGGACTCCTCGGCGGGCTTCGCGGGGCTGAGGAACGGCCCGGCCGCGTTCTTGCCCGCGACCAGATCGTCGAGGCTGATCGGCTGGTCGAGCGGGACGAGCCCGCCCTGCTGCGCGACCGGCTGCGAAGCCGGGGGCTTCGACGGCGGCGGTGGCGTCATCTCCAGGCCGCGGTCGGAAGCGGGGATGTTCGGCAGCGAGGTCGACATCTCGGACACCGACGGCATCGAGGGCATCGACGTTTCCGAGCGGTTCGCCGGCGGCGGGGTGTTCCGCACGCCGGGCCGTATCTGTGTGAGCAGCTCGGCGGGCACGACGACCCGCGCGATCACGCCGCCCTCGATGTCCTCGTTCTCCCGCAGCCGGACCTCGATGCCGTGGCGGCGCGCCAGGCGCGCGACCACGTACAGGCCCATCCGCCGGGTCACCGAGACGTCCAGGTCCGGCGGGTCGGCGAGCCGCTGGTTGACCTCGGCGAGCCGCTCCTCGGTCATGCCGACACCGTGGTCGGTGACCTGGATGGCGAGCGCCTTCTTGCGGGTGATCACCGCGCGGACGGTCACCTTCGTCTCCGGCTCGGAGAAGTAGGTGGCGTTGTCCAGCAGTTCCGCGAGCACGTGCACGAGGTCGTGGATCGTCAGGCCCTGGACGGCGACCTCGGGGACGATCCCGATCTCGATCCGGGCGTACTGCTCGATCTCCGAGACCGCGGCGCCGATGACGTCGGCGGCGGGCACCGGCTTGGGCACCGACTTCGCGAGACCGGCGCCCGAGAGCACCAGGAGGCTTTCACCGTTGCGGCGCAGCCGCGTGGCGAGGTGGTCGAGCTCGAACAGGCTGGCCAAATGGTCCGGGTCCTGCTCGTCGGCTTCGAGCCGGTCGATGACGCCCAGCTGGCGTTCCACCAGCCGCTGCGACCGGCGGGACAGGTTCACGAAGATGCCGTTGACGTTCTCGCGCAGGAGGGCCTGCTCGGCGGCCATCTTGACGGCCTGTTCGTGGACGACGTCGAACGACCGCGCCACTTCACCGATCTCGTCACGCGAAGTGACGGGCACCGGCTCGACCGACCGCTTCGAGGCGTTGACCGGGTCCGGGTCGTCCAGGATCGCTTGCACGGTTTCCGGCAGTCGTGTGTACGCGACGTCGAGCGCCGTCTTCCGCAGCACCCGCAGCGGGCGCAGCATCAGGCGGGCGATGACGAGCATCAGGAACAGCGCCGCGAGCAGGGCCAGCAGCACGATCGCGCCGCCGATCCAGGCCGAGTTGATCGCGTCGGTGGCCAGGCCGTCGGCCTGCGCCCGCAGCTGGCCGAGGAGATTGGTCTCGACCGCGCGCAGCTTGTCCAGCGCGACCCGGCTGTCGTTGCCGAGCGCGACGTTGTCGATCGACGGCGGTTCGTTCTGCTGGTGCAGCGAGAACGCCATCGTGGTGATCCGGCGGCGGTCGTCGACCTCGGGGCCGGAGAAGGTGTCCGAGTAGAGCTGCCGCTGTTCGGGGCTGGCGTTGGCGACGAAGGCCGCCGTCGAGGCGTCGCCACTCGCGACCGCCGAGCGGGCCTGGTCGAACAGGTCGCCGGGGAACCCGGAGCGGAAGGAGGCGATCAGCAGCGCCGCGTCACCGCGGGCGATGTACTCCTTGCTCTCACTGATGGCCTGCACGGTGACGCCGAGTCGGAGCACGTCGCGGTCGGTCACCGCGGTGGTCACCTCGCGGCCGAGCTGGACCAGCGAGTCGAGGATGTTGGAGTACGCGATGAGAACCGGGGTGTCGCCGAGCAGCGAGGTGTTCATCGCGCCGCGCAGCGGGCGCAGGGCGTCGAGCCGCTGCAGACCACGCGAGTAGCGGTCCCTCGTGTCCTGATCGTCCGGGTTGATCTGGTTCGCCGAAGCACGCAGGTCGTCGACGGCGCGATCGACCTTGGCGATCTGCGCGTCGAGACCGGCTTGGCGCGACGGGTCGTCGGAGGCGATCTTGGCGACGGCGAGCGCGCGTTCGCTCTGCAGCTCGTGCACCACGAGCGTGATCTTGTCGGCGAAGGCGACCTGATCGGCGGTGTCCTGGAACCTCGCCGCCTCGCTGCTGTCGTCGATCACGCGCAGCGTGCCGAGCGCGAGCGCGGTCAGCGTCGGGATGATCAGAACGGCCGCGAGCTTCGATCGCAGACGCCAGTTACGCAGGCCCAGGAACGACCCGGCCTTCCCGCCAGGACCGTCTCCGGTATCCCGCGCAGGGGCCCCTCCCACCCCCGCGGTGTCTTCGTTCGGCACCGCCGCACCACCATCATCTTCATTCGGGCCGGGAAAGCCCATTTTGGACATGCCGTTCTCGAGCTGGCCGTACTGCTGTCTGGGTCGGTTGTCGGAGACCACTACCCGCACGCTCCCGTCATCCGGGTGGGATGCGCACGGCGTGAGTATCCACTCATCCGAATGAGGAAGTCTTCTTCGACGTGATCTCTCAAGTGCACTTGACCGAAACCCTGCTCGGTGCCATTGGTCTGTTCGGCCTAACCCGCCAGTGCGCGGGCGCGCACCAGTGAAGCACGGACGTGTTCACCGTGTTTGACACAGAGTGCCTTGCACCTCGGGAAAGGTCCAGAGCGTTCGGCCATCCAAGGCACTCTCTTTCACTACATCAGTGGTCCACACCTCACTACCGGTGCATGAGGGTAGCGAACGGGCGGCCCAGATGTAACCCTTCGGTCAAGACCTCCGAGAAAGGCCCGGACGGCTCTTGACCCGTCGGCGCTCAGTAGTCAACAAGTCTCCGGCGCGAACACGCCCAGTTGTGTTCACTTCTGACAAACAACCTGTTCGGGTGAGCGTTACCACTTGGGATCATAGGATGACCACCCATTGTGAGCACAGTGTGTGTTCTCTACAGTGGGCCCTGACTTGAGACAAAGAGTCACTTCCGAATTCCACATCAGGCCACGTCATCACGTGTCCCTCCCCTTGATCAGGAGCACCACTTTGCTTGGCTCTGCAAGCTCGAAGAAGGCCTTGAGCGTCAGCCTGGGTCGGCGTGGAGCCCTCGCCTTCGCGATGGCGGCCGCGGTTTCGGTATCGGTCAGCGGCTGCGGGCTCCTCGGCGGCGACAATTCGTCCTCTTCCAATGGCTCGGGGAACCTGGAGAAGTCGAAGATCAAGGTCGCGACGATGTCGACCATCGACACCGCGTCACTTCGCTTGGCCCAGGACGGCGGATACTTCAAGACGGAGGGCCTGGACGTCGAACTGGTCGAAGCCGCGACCGGCCAGGTCTCCCTGACCAAGCTCATCGGCGGCGAGGTCGACATCGCCTACGCCAGCTACACGCCGTTCTTCATCGCGATGAGCAAGGGCACCGCCGACATCAAGCTGGTTTCCGACGCCTCGTCCGCCGGGCCGAAGAGCACCATGGTGGTCAGCGTTCCGACCAGTTCGGTGAAGACGGTCAACGACCTGGCCGGGAAGAAGATCGGCATCTTCGCGCCGAACACCGTGTCCGACACCCTCACCAAGTCGGTGATGAAGGACCACGGCGTCGACTTCAGCAAGGTCCAGTGGGTGCCGGTCCAGCCGCCGAACATGGCGGTCGCGCTGAAGAACGGCGACATCGACGCCGGCTTCCTCACCGAACCGTTCATCACGCAGGCCGCGAAGCAGGCGGGCACCGTCCCGATCGTCGACACGGCCACCGGGGCGACGCAGGACTTCCCCACCGCCGGTTACGGCGCCCTCGGCAAGTTCGTCTCGGAGAACCCGAAGACCGTGGCCGCCTTCCAGCGCGCCATGCAGAAGGCCACCCGCGACGCGGCGGACCGCTCCAAGATCGAGCCGCTGCTGGTCAAGTACGCCAAGATCGACCAGGACACCGCCGCGCTGACCACGCTGCTGACGTTCCAGTCCGCCTTGGACCCCCGCCGCATCCAGCGCGTCCCGGACCTGCTCCTGCAGATGGGCGCGATCCAGACCAAGATCGACGTCGGCCCGATGATCGCGGCGCAGACCACCAGCTGATGACTCGCGGTACTCCGAATTACCCCTCCACGCGGATTTTGATCACTTAAAGTAATGATGTCCAAGCGGGTGATCAGGCGATCGGGCGAATGGCCTAAAATGATCACCCGCTCACGACACCCATTGTGAGCAGGTGGGCAAATCTCTAAGGTGACCGCGTGCCTGGCGAAATGAAGCCACGACACGGATGAAAAAACCCAACGGTGATTCATTGTTTCCGAGGAGCTGGCTTTGTTTCGAAACGCCATGAGCAGGAACGGTGCACGTAGAGGACGGGGTGCCGTCAGCGTCGCCCTGAGCGCGCTCATGCTGGCCACGTTGGGCGCCTGTGGCGCACTCGGCGGCGAGGACACGTCGAAGGCGTCGGGTGGCGAAGGCGGGCTGGAGAAGCCGAAGATCAAGGTGGCCCTGCTGCCCGTCGTCGACCTCGCGCCGCTGCGCCTGGCGCAGGAAGGCGGCTACTTCAAGGCCGAAGGTCTCGAGGTCGAGGCCGTCGACGCCCCCAGTGGCCAGCAGGCGATGACCAAGATGATCGGTGGCGAGGTCGACATCGCCTTCTCCACCTACATGCCG
This sequence comes from Amycolatopsis sp. cmx-4-54, assembly GCF_046548895.1. Lineage (NCBI taxonomy): Bacteria > Bacillati > Actinomycetota > Actinomycetes > Pseudonocardiales > Pseudonocardiaceae > Amycolatopsis > Amycolatopsis sp. cmx-4-54. The sequence continues at coordinate 299,342 of NZ_JAEBEJ010000003.1, read as the reverse complement.
TTCTTCGTCGCGAAGAGCAAGGGCGCGGCCGACATCCGGCTCGTCGCCGACTCCGTTTCGGCCAGCCCCAAGAGCAACGCGGTCGTCACCGTGCCGACCTCGCCGGTCAAGACGATCAACGACCTCGCGGGCAAGAAGATCGCGATCACCGACAAGAACACCGCCTCCCACCTGCTCACCGTCTCGGTGATGAAGGACCACGGCGTGGACACCAGCAAGGTCCAGTGGGTGCCCATGCAGTTGCCGAACATCGCCGCGGCGCTGTCCTCGGGCCAGGTCGACGCGGGCTACCTGCCCGAGCCGTTCCTGACCCAGGCCTCGAAGGTCGTCGGCGCGACCCCGGTCGTCGACATCTCGACCGGCGCCACGCAGGACTTCCCCCTCGCGGGCTTCGGCGCGCTCGGCTCCTTCGTGGACAAGAACCCCAAGACGCTGGCGGCGTTCCAGCGCGCACTGGGCAAGGCCGTGCGCGACTCGGCGGACCGCTCCAAGCTCGAACCCCTGATCGTCAAGTACGCCAAGGTCGACGCCGAAACCGCTTCACTGCTCACGCTGCCGACGTTCGGGTCCACTTTGGACGCCCGGCGCCTGCAGCGAGTGCCGGACCTGCTGCTGCAGACCGGCGTGATCACGGCCAAGCTCGACGCCGCTCCGATGCTCGCCCCTCAAGCTGGATAAAGGTCAAGGTGCCACGACTTCTCCGTGCCCTGGCCGGTCTGGCCGGTTTCTTCCTCATCTGGGAAGTGATCGTCCAGGCCGGCCTGGTCCGTAAAGAGTTCATCCCCCCGCCGTCCGTCGTCCTCGTGACGATCTTCGAACAGTTCGGCGAGACCCAGTTCGTCCGGGATCTGATCGCCACGTTCCTCGCGTGGGCGATCGCCCTGCTGATCGCGGTCGCCATCGCCGTGCCCGCCGGTCTGCTGCTGGGCAGCATCCCCGGCCTGCGCACCGCGACCGCGGTGGTCATCGAGTTCCTGCGGCCGATCCCCGCGGTCGCGCTGATCCCGCTGGTGCTCCTGCTGATCGGCGGCGGGCCCGAAGCGAAGATCACGCTGGCCGTGTACGCGTCGTTGTGGCCCATCATGTTCAACACGATCTACGCGCTCGGCGAGATCGACCCCGTCCTGCTGGAGACCGCGAAGGCCTGTGGCACCGGCAAATTCCGGACGCTGACGTCGGTGGCGCTGCCGCATACCGCGCCGTTCGTGTTCACCGGGGTGCGGCTGTCCGCCAACATCGCGCTGATCGCGGTGGTCAGTACCGAGTTCCTCGCCGGGGCCAAACTCGGCATCGGCAACTTCATCATGCAGGCCAGCACCGGTTCGACCAGGTTCGACCTCGTGCTCGCCGGCACCGTGGTGGTCGGCGCGCTCGGCTTCCTCATCAACGGCGGGCTCGAGATGATCGGCAGGCGGGCGTTCCGCTGGAGCACGGTCGACCGGGAGGCGGTCTCGTGACGACCCTCACGCTGACCAGCCGCGTCGGCAGGCGCGTGGGCCGGGGTATCGGCATCCTGGTCCGCAACTGGTTGTTCTTCTTCGCGCTGCTCGGAATCTGGGAGCTCGCGACCAGGCTCGCGGAAAGCCCGTTCTTCCCGCCACCGACCGAGATCCTGTCCGCCTCGTTGAAACTGTGGTTCACCGGTCCGGCCTCGCAGCTGTTCCTGACCGACACCGTGTTCGACAACGTCCTGCCGAGCCTCGGCCGGACACTCGGCGGCTGGCTGCTGGCCGGCGCCCTCGGTGTCGCGCTGGGTGTCCTCTTGGGACGGTCCAGGACCGGGATGGACTACGTCGGGCCGCTGTTCGCGTTCTTCCGCTCGGTCCCGCCGCCCGCGCTGATCCCGGTGTTCATCGTCCTTTTCGGACTCGGGCCGGGGATGCAGACCGGATCGATCATCTTCGGCGCGATCTGGCCGGTGCTGCTCAACACCGTGGACGGCGTCCGGTCGGTGGACCAGGTGAAGATCGACACCGCGAAGTCGTTCCGCACTCCCCGGTCGTACTGGGTGCGCTCGATCGTGCTGCCCGCCGCCGGGCCGAAGATCTTCGCGGGCCTGCGGCTGAGCCTGTCCATCTCCTTGCTGCTGATGGTGATCTCGGAACTGGTCGGCTCCTACAACGGCATCGGCCGGTCCCTGATGGACGCCCAGCAGGCGTTCGACTTCCCGCTCATGTGGTCGTGGCTGGTCCTGCTCGGACTCCTCGGCTTCGGGTTCAACGCGGCCTTCCTCGCGGTGGAGCAGAGAGTGCTTCGCTGGCAGCCCACCCGCAACGGCCGTCTCTAGTTCGGCTGGACGGTGGAGCAGAGCGATGCAGCGGAAATCAGCCACAGATTCGAAGCCACTGCCGCGCCGATAGCGGCTTCGCCTCAAGGACACGAAGGGTCAGCAAGATGTCAACCATGCTCGAAGTCTCCGGGCTGAACCACCGGTACGGCGCGGGAGAAAAGGCGCACGTCGCGGTCGAGGACCTGTCGTTCACCGTCGAAGCGGGACAGCTCGCGAGCATCGTCGGCCCGTCGGGCTGTGGCAAGTCGACGCTCCTGCGCTGCATCGCCGGGCTGATCAAGCCGACGTCCGGCCGCGTCAGCCTGCACGGTGACGACGTCTTCGGGGTGCCGGAGGATCTGGCCGTCGTGTTCCAGGACTACAGCCGTTCGCTGTTCCCCTGGCTCTCGGTCGCGAAGAACGTCGAGTTCCCCTTGCGGTGGCGCAACTTGAGCCGCTCGGAGCGCCGCACGCGGGCGCAGGAGGCGCTGGAGTCGGTCGGCCTGTCCGGGGTCGGCTCGAAGTTCCCGTGGCAGCTCTCGGGCGGTATGCAGCAGCGCGTGTCGATCGCACGGGCGCTGGCCAGCAGGCCCGCCCTGCTGCTGATGGACGAGCCCTTCGCGTCGGTCGACGCGCAGACGCGGTTCGAACTCGAAGACCTGACGCGGCGCGTGCAGCGCGAGAACGGGAGCACGGTCCTCGTCGTCACGCACGACATCGACGAGAGCGTCTACCTGTCGGACCGCGTGCTGGTGCTGTCGAAGTCACCCGCGAAGATCGTCGCGGACCTGCCGGTGGGGCTGCCCGCGGAACGGAACCAGATCACCACGCGCGAGTCGGCGGAGTTCGTGACGCTGCGCGGCGAGGTGGCGCGGCTGCTGCACGGCGGTGCCCCTGAAGCCGTCACGGCGGCTTCCGACGCGGCCGAGTACGAACTGGCGCAGCAGGAGGCTTCGGCCGCCGATGCCGCCGCCTCCTCGAACGCGCGCGCGAAGAGCTCCTGACGTTCGAGTACATGAAGGCCCCCTTCCTTGCGTCTGGCGCAAGGAAGGGGGCCTTCATGTACTTCTTCGGGTGAGGCGCCAGGGTCCGCGGAGCAGGTGTTGCGAAAGCCACTTTCGCAACGTTGAAGGTTGCGAAAGTCAAGTCACAACTGACGCAGTGAAACCCTAGACACTATTTCCGCACGTCAGAGGCCCTGGAGAGGTGGTCCAGCGTGGCGGGTGCGTGCCCCAGCAGGCTCGCACCCGTCAGAAGCTGTCCGTTTGCCAGTCGATGCCGTCTGGCCGCTCACCACCGGTAGCCAAGAACTGGTGAGCGGCCTTCCTGACGTCCGGGATCGGTAGTTCGGCATCGTCCGGGAACTCGGTGTCCGACCCCATGTAGTAGTAGATCGTTTCGGCGTCGTCCGTCTTGACACCGCGCGAGAAGTAGGCCTCGGCCGAGGGGTCAGTTGCTCCGGAGCAGTACAGGACACCCCGGCCGCGCGCACCATCCAGCCCGACGTTGAGCACAGCGCGACCTGGGTCGCTTGCCACGGTCAGCTCAACAAGGTTCGGCCGTCCGGTAGCCACTACGGCGTCGAGAACCGCATCCAGATCGGCGGCAGTCTCGACCTGCGTGGGTGCTTCGCGGTCGAACCAGGCCACTAACGCCACCACGGGTGGGCTCCTCCCTCGTAACGTTTCACGAAAGGCGTGCCGTCCGGCTCGACGCCATGCACGGTGAGCGTGGACCCGTCGGGCAGCAAGATGGGAACCAGGGTGTCACAGCTCAAGATTCCCTCGCATGGGGTGTTGTTGATGACCACGGTTGCCTTGGTGATGCCCTCGTGGGCCATCTTCGCGGCGAGCTTCATCTCGACGTCCGAGGTGCGTAACGGCTTCCGCGGAATCCCCTTCTCCTGGAGCTGCTGCATCGCGAGCGAAGCATCCGCGTCGCGCCCGCTGACCGTCTCGTGCACTGTGCCCTCCGGGTCGACCCACCTTCCGTGGGTCTTCCGGCCACGATCATCGGGCTTGATCGGTTCGGGCAGCTCTTGCCGCAAACGTTTAACGATCTCGTCCGTCAGGTCGTCCGGCGAGTTCTTCTCCTGCTTTCCTGTTTCGGGCGGCCTAGCAGTGAGGCGGGGTGGCGGGATGGGCGCAGTACCGCTGACGTCTTCGATGTAGCGCTCGACACTGGAGACCCGCTCACCGAGTTGCTGCACCAGACCACGAAGTCGCGCCTCGACCTCTCCATAGACGGCTGGCAAGTCGGAGATAGCTGTGCCCGCAGTGACCTCATTCAGCTCGCCAGACAGCTCGGCCAACGCCTCAGCCGCCGCGGTCAGCGTCGCCAGCGCCTCCCTCATAGTCTCCACTGCTTGTTCAAGGAGGGCGACGTATCGATCGTGGGCGCTTAGTTCGCTAGCCATTCGTTGCGCAGCAGTGAGTAAAGCACCGAGTCTCTCCATGAGCCGTTCGTGAATACGTGGTCTCGAAGGACACCCTCGCGGGTGAAGCCGAGACGCTTCACGACGGCCTGTGAAGCGTGGTTGTCAGGCCCGATCGCGGCCGTGATCCGGTGGAGCTCAAGTCGTTCAAACGCGAACGTGAGGATGGTGCGCACGGCGTCGGTGGTGTATCCGCGCTTCCAGTGGTCGGCGGCCGTGGCGTAGCCGAGCTTTGCAGCCTTCACACCAGAGAAGGCGATGCGACAGGTACCGATCAGCTCATCCTCGTCAAGGCGAGTGATCGCGAGGTAATACTCAGTTCGCGGTACCGCGTCCGCTCGGTCGATGGCGTCATCGATCATCTTTTGCGCCATTTCGGGCGTGCGACTGTCGAAAGACAGGTAGGTGGTGACCCGGTCATCACCTACTACCTTGAAGGCGGTGCCGCCATCTGAACTCCTGAACTCGCGAAGTTTCGTAAGTTCGCCGTACAACGGGTCGATCAAACTGGGTCCTTCCATATCGGTAGATCCGCTCACTGTGTGATCGCCAGCGGTTCGGACGCAAAGGCGCGGATCGAATCGCCAAGCTCATAGACCGGCTTGGCATCGATGACCAAGGAAGTGAGAGCTTCTTGCACATGGCCGACCGCTGTAACGATTCCATGTGTCCGCTGTGAGGTAGGCAGGTCTAGGACCCCTGCCATCGCCTCGGTCGCTCCGTCGAACTCCTTACGGTTGATCCTGGCGATTGCCAGGGCGCAACGAACGCCGGCTTCGTCGCCGAACGCCCGGTCCGCAGTCGGCGCATCTTCGTAGGCGTCCATCGCTTCCGTCGCGACGCGCTCGGCTTGCTCCGACCAATTCGGTCCGGCCCAGGCCAAGGACTCGGCGGCATAGTAGAGCTGGCGAGGCCGCGTGAAAGTGCAGAACCCACCGAGCTCGTCGAGGTCGTCTGGCCGTGCGCGGTCACGCTCGCTCGTCGCTCGGTTCACTGCCGCTTGTGCTTCCTCAAACCGGCTAAGGGCCGCGAGCGAGCGCGCCTCGCCAGATGCAAGCCATACTGCCGACGTATTGGGATTCGTGTTCGCGTACCTCTGCCCCTCTTGAGCATATTTGATCGAATCATTGTATCGGCACGCCCAGTACGAAATTAGGGACTGCAAACCCTTAGCCCACGCTTTCAAGCTGTCATGACCCGCGTTGTCCGCTGACGTAAAGGACGCCCGCGCATTGACCATAGCGGCTTCCGAGTCACCTATATCGTGCGATGCGCGGGCCATTAATCCAGAAGCTACACCAGCTAGCAGATAGAGATCCCTTGTCTGCGCTGGCTTCTGCTTCCCCTCTAAAAGGCCAAAGACGCGTTCTTGAGCGCTACTCATTTCGGCGAGCAGATCTGCTAACGGCTCCTGCTGATAGCGAACAGTCAAGGCGCGAATGTCGTCTGCGCATTGATCGATTGTTTCAGGACCCACGTTTGGGACCTCCGTCCTGCTGATGAAATCTCTGGCCCGCGCTGCGCTCAAAGCGACCATCTTGCGCTGCCAACCGTCCCGCTCGTATTGAGGAGCAATTCCAGGGGCACGGACAATCGACGTCTGCGCGATCTGTCCACTGCCGTAGGCGGGACCAAAAAGCCGCTTCGCCGATTCACCGAAGATCTCCTCAAGCGCCGCTTGATACTGCGCGTAGGGCAGTGTGCGTACCTCGCCCACGATCCATCGGTAAACCTGACGATCCGAGACGTGTTCACCGGTGATGGCGGCAACCTGCTCGGCCAGCTCCTTGGGCTTCATGCGACGAGGCTGCATTAACTGCTCAAGGCGTGTTCGCGCCAGCTTGTCGTCCATTGCACCTCCATCTCGCACCTCTTCAGGTTAGGGCGAGAACACCTTGCGTGGCGACCACAAGCACAAGAAGTCAAGAGAAGTCAGAAGATGTCAACGGCCATGACATACCCACGTCACCCAGTTGGACGCCACGCTAGGCGGCATCTTCGACACGGAGAGTGAGACCCGCTCGGGTCCAAAGAACAGCAGCTTAGGCGGGTGAGAGGCGAAGATGGATAGCGCAAAGGTGAACGTAGGCGGGCTCATCTGCGGCTTGTTGCTGGCGCTGTTCGCCCTGGCCTACGCCGGTTGGTTGATCTGGGACAAGTTCTTCTGGTCGGTCGGCAGGCATTCCAACCCCGACGAGTTCACCTCCTGGAGAACGCTGAAACGAACAATTGCGGAGCGGGAGAGGGCAAAGAAGGCTGGCCCTCCTCGACTCGCTCAGCCTGCAGCCCGATTCGAGGCGGATACAGCGCCGCTCCCGCGACTTGAGGCTCCACTGGAGATCTCACGCGAGGTGCATAGGGCGTCGGTCGATCCTTCGTTTCTAGATGACCTGACGCGGCCTGACCTGCCGGTTGTCGATGCCGTGGAGCCGCCGACCCGGCCAAGCTACGAGATGCCCGATTGTTGGTCGTCGAGCACTGGAGAGTTGCCGGAGGAGCCCCCTCCGCAGCTCGGTCAGATCCCGAGACCCCGGCGGACCGCGAGTCAGGAGCAGCGTTATGCACCAACTGGAGCCTGATCTTCTCGCCAGCGCCGTCGATCTCTTGGCGGACGCGGCGAAGCACATCGCGCCCATGATGCGGACGCACAAGTCACCGAAGCGCCACGTTGCCGGCCTCCGCAAGTGCGGCGAGGAACTGGTCATCGTCGGAGCGCTGCTGTCGAGGCGTGCCGGAGAAATAGATGGCGAGTTCATCGACCTGGGACCGACCGCGAGCGGGTGCTCCCTGCCGCCGCGCAACGGGAGCACGTATGACGACCGATGAAGCAACCCGGCAGTGGACTTATAACCCGCCGGGCGTTGACCCCACCAGGGTTAACCTTCCCTATCTCTATGATGCCTTCTTTGACGGCAAAGAAGCTCATGAGATCGAACACCACATGCGGGACCAGCTTAGGACCGTGTCGCCTGACATTGGGTTTGTCTTCACCTCGGAACGAGAGTTTGTACGCCGCGCGGTCCGCTACCTGGCGCGTTCCTACCGCATCACGCGGTGGCTCATCGCTGGTTACGGCCTGCCCGACTTCTCCGGCCAGAACCTTCACCAGATAATCCGGCGCTGCGAAAGCTCCACGTCTGTCACGGTGATCGAAGCTGACTGCCTGGCCGCAGCGGCGCAACGGGCACTAATCGAAGACGGTGAAAATCAGACGCACGTGGTCCAGGTCGATCCCTACAACCCGAAACGGATGTGGGAAAGTATCGATGAGGCCCCCGTTTCTTCCCGGCGAGAGCCCACCGGCCTGATACTAAGCGGAATTCTCTCGTTTCACGGCGGGACGCGCGCCGAGGTTGCCGAGGTGGTTCAGGAGCACATCGAGCATCTTCCGAATGGATCGTTCATCATCGCAACACATCTGTTTGACCCGGAGCACCCGGAACTCACACCGCTCGCCAAGACTTTCGAGGACCACCTGTGGCACAGCCCGCTTGGCGTTGGCACGGTCGCGACCCGGAAGGAAATCGAAACCATGTTTACCGGCACGGCGATCTTGCCGCCAGGCGTCAGCCCGGCGTACATGTGGTACCCGGAAGGTCCGCCACTGATCAGTCCGGTAACGGGAATGCTCGTCGCCGGTGTCGTCGCACACGTCGGTATAGCTTGTGATTTCTTCGCGATCCCGGAACAGGTCTCATGAGTCCGGTAGACGTCACAGTGAAAATGAAAGTTAGGATTGAAGATCCGTCGAAATGGCTCAGAAGTAACACTTACGGCGACCGCACGGACATTCACGATGAAGTCATCGTCTACGTCGGGAACCTAGTTTCAGACGATATCGCCTTCGAGGATGACGCAGACGTCACGTGGACAGAGGCTATTCTTCTGCGACCTACCACGCGCTTTAGATGGACTTTTAACAGGTTTCGCCGCCGCGTGATTCAGTGTTTAAGGAAGACCTCTCTCTTCAGAGGTCGTTAATCAGCTCTCGGCCGCCGCGTCCGTGAAGCCCCCCGCCGGACGCGGCGGCCGGGTTCCAACCTGCCATCCCACAGCGGCTTTGGGACGGCGGTAACTCGGGGGCGGCCTGGACCCCCGCCGCCCCCGAGTCTTCACCTGTCATCCCCGAGAGCGAAAGACGCACCGTGGAACTAGATGAGATTGAAGCCTTCTACGAAGCTGGCGCAACAATCGAAGAGATTATGCCAGAATCGGGCTTCAGCTTCCGGAAAGTCCGAACCACGTTGCATGAAGCTGGCGTGGTCATGAGGCCGCCAATTCGAAGGATAGAACCCTGCCCAGACGGCATGGTTAATGCCTACCGTCGAGGCGACTCGATACGCACACTCGCCACCCGATTTGATTTGTCCTACAACGTAACGCGTCGTCGTCTGCTGGAAGCCGGTGTGCAACTTCGTCCACGAGGCCGCGAAGCTTCCGGATAGAGATGGGTGGGACAATGATAATTCGGTTCGGTCTTACCCAATCCCGAGACCGCGAGTCGATCGTCGACTGGTGAAGCAATTAATGGTGAGGAGAACTATGCAAACGGCAGTCTTTGTCTTGCGCTACAACGAGCTATGGACAGCTGAGAACGTGGCGAAGCAGGAGGAAGCCGACCGGAAGCGACGGGAAGAGGCAGAGCAGAATGAAGGCTAAACCGGACGGGACTTCGCAAGACGGTAACAATACTGACGAACAGAAAGCGCAGCATCTCGCCGACTACGGAACTGAGCTGCCTGATATCCCGTGTGAATGTGGGACCAAGAATTGCGATGGGAGCTGCGCGTGATGGTCGAGTGGTGGACAGCCAGCTAAGGGAGACCTGATTCGTCGTCGCCGGGTGTGGGGAAGAGGCCGCCTGGTGCTGCCCGTCAGAGGGGGTGGCGCGGGGCGGTCAAGAGGTGGGGCGCTGGTAACAGCAGCGCCCCACCTTTGCTAGGCCAGTGCGGCGGCGAGCGCGAGGTAGGCTCCGCCGCCGACCAGGAGGCCGACGAGTGTTCCGACCGTGACTTCGGCGGTGGTGTGGTCCTTGAGTTCGACGCGGGACCAGCAGACCCAGGCGACGCCGAGGAGTAGGAGCGCGGCCCAGGGGTTGTAGACCTGGACGAGGACGGCGACCGCTCCGGCGGCGACGGCGGCGTGCATGGAAACTTTGAACTTGGCTCCGAACGTGATCGCGACGGACACGACCAGGGAGAAGAGTTCGGCGGCTGCGAGGGCGATCAGTTCGCGGGGTGCATTGCCGATGATCAGGATGCCGAAGCCGATCGCAAGGAAGCCGATGCAGGCTGCGAAGGGGATGACGCGTCCGGCGCGGTTGGTGACGTGATGGCTGTCCCACTGGCCTTTCTTGGCTCCGCGGACGATGACCGCCATGGGCAAGATGGAGCCGAAGACGCCGGTGATCAGGCCCCAAAGCAGTGTTTCGCCGAGGTGGTGGTTGGTGACCTGCCAGGCGACGGCGAGCGGGAGCAGCAGCACCCAGACCCAGGGGGCGAGTACTTCGGTGGCGATGCGGGCTGATCGCTGCCGGACGCTCGCGGGGGTGGTGTCAGCGGGCACGGGCGACATGGGGCGGTTGCTCCTTAATGAGTAGGTGGGCGTAAGCGGTGGCGACGGTGGCGAGCCAGGCCGCCTCGTCGCGAATGTCGGTCACGTCCGGCGGGGTGAACGCTACCGGGCTGACGGCGTTGACGGGCATCTCGTCCCGGGCGGCGGTGAGAGCGGTTGCGATGGTGACTGCCTGCGCGGTCGCGGCCGCCGTGGCACCGCGCACCGGATTGGCCTCGGCCCGGCCCAAGGCTGCGGCGTGCGCGGCCGGGTCGATGAACGGCTGTAGCGGGCCGACCAGGACGTCGTTGATCTCGGTGAGCCGGTGGCGGACGCGGTCGGCGATATCGCCACGGCCAGACCACAGGCGGCGGGCGGAGGGCTCGGTGAACTGGACCCTGGGCGCGAAGTCCACCAGGTCTCGCCATAGCGGCAGGAGCGCGCGATGGTGGCGCCGGAGCTGGAGACGCGGGCCTACGGCAGGGACCATGATGCCCGTCGTCATGAGCAGCAGACCGGCGGTGGTGAGGATGCCGGGCACGACGCTGTGGAACAGCGGGGCCAGCGGCGGCCACAGGTCGACGTGCCGGACGAGCGAACCGGCTGCCTTGTGCACGGCGAAAGCCAAGCCGCACATCGCTCCCCATCGCAGCAACCTTAGGCCGAGCCGCAGGTGTCCGGCTGGTAGGTCGCGGGCGTGGCGGGATACCACGATGACGTCGACCATCGCGAGCCCGATGTAGAGCACGAACACCGCGAGGTAGGCCACGATCACCGCGTGGTTGCCCGACGTCGAAGCGATGTCCGGATGGTCGCCAGCGACCGGCCCGGCGAGATAGAGCGCACCGAGCGCGAGCTGAGCGACTACGAGGAGCCGTGTTCGAGGCCGGATCTTGGGCGGAATCGTGTCGGCCGGGTGCGCCAGATACAACACGAACACTTGGAGGTAGTACGTCGAGAACAGCGCTGCGACGTGCGTGAAGTAGTTCGGCAAGGTCTCGATGCCGAACAGCCAGCCGTACACGCCCAAATCGACGCCGAGCAGGATCGCAACGTCGAGAGCGGCCAAGGCCCGCACCATCGCCAGGACGCCGGGCGTGCGGGATCGTCGCCAGGATCGGTACCAGTAGATCAGGGCGCTGGTGGTGGCCAGCCAGGTCAGCAGCCCTTGGAGTTGCGCGAGGGCGATCATGAGTCCTCCAGGAGGCGGTAGCGGGCGCTGGGGGTGTCGCCGGTAGCGGACAGGGTCGGCCGGGTCTGGCGCTCAATGAGGTACGCGAAGGTCTCCGCGGCTTGCTCCTGCGCCTCGGCGAACTCGCCGTCACGCTTCACGGCGCGCCGGATCATCTGGAGATCCGGTACGCCGTCGACACCGCCGGTGTCGGCAGTGCCGGCCTCGGCCTCGGCTTGGACGTGGCGGCAGGCGATGTGCCCGAGCTCGTGCAGCAGAATGTGCCGCTGGTGAGTGTTCGTGGTGTCCTGCCGGAAAAACACGAAGTCGCTGGCGGCGCCGGAGACCCAGACGCCGTAGGGCAATGGATCGCCCGTCCGACGGGACTCGGCCACGATGTTCTCGGGGTAGGGCTGGATCAGGATGGAACGTCCGCGCACTGTGGACAGACGTGCGGCCAGGTCCTCAGGCGTGACCGTGGCGGGCAGGTCGAAAGCGCACACCAAGGCCCGGACGTCACCGAGCTGCGTGACCGGCGCGTTGCCAGTCACGACGCTGTGACGTCGCCGTCGTCGTATCCAGTGCAGCAAACCCCACCCGATGGTGGGTGAGGTCATGCCGTGCGGCCGTCCTTTGCCTCAAGCTCGCTCACGTGCGCCGCGAGCGCGTCCAGCAAGCTCATGCTGCGATCGGACATACCCGTAGTCCGCAGCAATATCGGGAGGTGCTGCGGCGAACCTCCGCGCTGCAACGGCATCCCGCCCGGTAACGGCATCTCGGGCTCATCCGGCGTCGTCAGCTTCTTGGACCAGCTGTCGAAGACCTCGCGATCGAGAAAGAACCCGGCGGGCACACGAAAAAAGCACGCCAGCGCCTGAATCAAGTTCGTGCGCGGGTGCGGTTGCCCGCCCGTTCTCATCTGCCACACCGCCGAGTACGACACCTCGGTGCCCATCGCCTTCAGGGCGTCGGCGATATCGCGGTCAGTGTGAGCCTTGCCATCTTCCCTACGCCGGTTCTCGACCAGAAAAGCAAGCGCTTCTTGGACGGACACGGCCCCCTCAAGCGTCATCTCACCCTCATTTTTGTTTACGGATATAAACATTTCCGACTTGTCCGCGTTTTAACGTTGACAAACTTGCACGTCCCCCGGATATGGTCGGGTTACCGCGCTGCTCGCCAGCACACGCAAAACTCAGAATGTTTACGCCCATAAACATTTTTAGTTTTCCGGCGCTCGTCCCCCTACGGACGCCCGCCGGTTCCTCGCACGCCTCTTGTTGATCAAGTCGTGTCTTGGTTGATCGCGCGCATCTAGCCCCGTGTTAACCGTTTTAGGGGGATCGCTTTCCGTGAAGCACGCCACACCCATTCGTACCAACGAAGACGCCGAACGACTCACAAGGTCAGTCGATGCCTTTGCTCACCTCGTCGCGTCCCTGCGCCGGATCAAGCGCAAGCAGGCGAAGCTGGCCGAGGAACGTAAGCAGCATGAGGCCGTGATCAAGGCCGCCCTGGTGGCGGCTGATGCCGAGGTCGGCACGGTTAACGGCGTGCCCGTCGTGAGCTTCGTCCGATCGCTGAAAGTCGCGCTGGACCAGGGCACTCTCAAGGATCGTTACCCGGAGATCGCGGAAGAGTGTGCCGGAATTACGGAGGTCGCGACCTTTCGGCTGCTGAACGCATGACTGTTCCGTTCGGGGATCTGGTCGCGCTGGCCGGGGCGATGGTGGCCCACGCCCGCGCGACCGGCCCGACGGGTGTGCCCGACGACGGCGAGACCGCCGCGACGGTGGCCGCGCTGCTCACCGCCGAGCCCCGCAACGAGGCGCAGGTGCTGGTGATCACGACCGTGATCGTCCGCGACGCCCTTGCCGATCCGTTCCGGGAGACCACCGCGAACCGCTGGCGGGCGCTGCTGCCCGCGTGGGTGCAGCCGCAACTGATCGGCTCGACGGTCAACCGCCTCGTGGCCTCCGGCCTGCTGGTGCCCACGGGTCGCTACGTGCGGTCGACCGACTCGCCGGGCCGCAACCTCGGCAAGCTGCAACCGGTCTATGCCTTCGACGCCGAGGCCCTCCGCGAGCACCACCAGGAGCAGACCGCCGCCGCGTCCTGAGCCCTCCCGTTCTTCACCGCCGCGTGTCCACGCGGCGGTCTTCACCGTGCCCTTTCTGTTGTCCTGTAGGGGGATTTACCTTGGCGCGCGATCACGCACGTCTCGATGTACGGATCTGGTCCGATCCTGACTTCGTCGCACTGTCGGCCCTGGCGAAGCTGCTGTACATCCAGCTCGTCTCTCATCCGACGCTCACTTACGCCGGAATGCTCGACCTCACGGCGAAACGGTGGAGCCGTCCACACCCGGACGTCGACCTGGCCGAGATCCGGGCCGCGCTGTCCGAGCTCGACGCAGCCGCGTTCGTCGTCGTCGACCACGACACCGAAGAAGTGCTCATCCGCACATTTATCCGCAATGACCAGCTGTACAAGCAGCCAAACGTCCTGCGTGCGGCCCTGCGGACGGCCTTCGAGATCGAATCGCCAATCCTGCGCGCGGCGCTCGGGGTCGAGCTGCGGCGGCTGCCGGTCGAGGTCACCGGCTCTGCGCCGTCGATCACCGCAACCGCCTTGGAGTCGGGAGCGCACGAGCTACCGCCCGAGGTGAAGACTGCGGCGAAGCCGAGGCCCGCCCAGCTGCCGGCCTCGGCACCGCCGGGCGAACCCGCGCAGCCGCCCTCCGAAGGACCACCGAACGCTTCCTCGAACCCCTCACGGAACCCTTCCGCGAGACCCCTGGGAGAAGGGAGCGGGGAGACGGGAGAAGCTTCTCTTCCGTTGGCAGGTAAGAAACGGGGGTTTCCCGCGCGCGGCGCGCACTACGCGCGATCATCCGCAGAACCGGCGGCGGCGCAACATGACGCCGATCACTCGGACACCGACACCGGCTCCGTGCGGCAACGACGGCGGGCCGAAGCCGCCCGACTGGTCGAGTTCTACGGCTCGTCGGTGCCGTCCAAGGTCCGCGCCCAGCTGATCACCCACGTGATCGAGCTGCTGCGCGACGGCATCGGCAGCGGCGTTATTGGCGCGGGACTGGCCGCCTGGTCCAGCAAGACCCTGCCGCCCGGCTTCCTGCCCACGTTGGTCGGCGAACGAATGCGCGCGGACCGGATCACGGGTACCGATCGTGCAAAACGCGCTCAGGACGAGGAGATGGTGGAGCGGTTCGAGTCCTTGCGTGCCGCCGCGATCGCCGAGGACGACCAGGAGGGGCTCGGCCTGGCCGTGCGGCAGGCTCAGCCCCGGCACGCTGACGCCGAGGCCCTGACCGCGATTCTCGATGACGCTTTCGGCCGGGCTGTCGCATGAGCACGCTGCACGCGGTGATGAGCCGCTCGGACGTGCGCGGCCTGCTGATCCGGCACACCGGCGCCCACGTCACCGACGACGTGATTTCGGCCTGGGAAGTCGGACTCGCCGGGTTCAGCCTCGCGGAGTGCCACGCAGCCCTGGTGTCGATGGGACCCGCCGCCCGGCGCGCCACCCCTTCGGAGGTCGTCGGCCGCTGCGAAGCGGCCCGCGACCGCAGGACCGATTCGGCAGATACCGGGCACCGGCCGATCCCGTCGGCCCGCCACAACCGGACCGACTACCACCAGCAGGCCGGGCTCCGCGGAATCCATGCCGTCTACGCGCAGATGGGCTGGAAGCGCAACGCCGAGCACGATCTCGCCCGGGCTGTGCCCTGCCCGTTCTGCCGTGCCAAGGCCGGAGCGGTCTGCGGCCCGCTCACCCGTAACCGCGCCGGACGGCGTGAAGCACGCGATCCCGTGCACCGGATGCACCCCTCTCGCCTGGAGCGTGCTCAGGCCGATAGCGCCGGACGTGGCGCACCGCACCACCCCGTCAAGGAGACCTCCCGATGACCGCCCCCACCGACACCGACCTCCCGGCGGTGCAGCTGTGCATCCTGGGCTGCCGCAACCTCGCGGGCAAGCCGTTCCGAGCACAGCACGGTTACCTCACCTGCGATCCGTGCGCGGACACACTGCGGGCCGACCTGCGAGAACTGGCGCGCAGCTATCCGTCCCTTTCGGCCGCGCCCAGCGGCGGCGGCGCGTCGACCGGACGAGGCACGCCCGGCTTCGGGTCGCGTTCCCCGGCGCGCGACAGCGTGATCGCGCTCACCGACCGCCGGACCCACTCCGCGGAAGACGGTGACCCGCACTCGGTCCTCGAGGTCCTGTCCAGCTGGGCGGACAACGTCCGCGAAGAAGTCGGCCTCGCGCGGCCCGACGAGATCGACCAGCGGCAGGGGCAACTGCTGGTCGGCTGGCTGGACTTCACCGCCCGCCAGCCGTGGGCGGGCCGCCTGGACACGCCGCTCGACCAGCTCCGCGCCGAGATCACCTCCCAGCTCGGCCTGAAGGCGCGCACCGTCGGCGACGAGGCCGCGTTCCTCGCTACCTGGTTCGCGCACATGACCCGGCAATACTGGGTCGCCGACTTCGCCGCCGAGGTCCGGGAACTGCTGTCGTCCGTGCGTACCGCGATCGGGGCGGGCGAGCGCCGTATCCCGGTCGGCACCTGCCCGACCCCGGTCGGGGTGGACGCACGGCCGTGCGGTGCGCGGCTGCGGGTCCGCGCGGACGAGGACTGGATCTCGTGCCCGAAGTGCCGCACTCGCTGGCCGCGAACGAACTGGGACGAGCTTTCCGGGGCGCAGGGAGTGCCCGTGTCCGATGTCGCGATGCTCTCGGAATGGCTGCGTGTTCCCGCCGGGACACTGCGCCGCTGGCGTAGTGAGGACGGCTGGCCGAACCACGGAACGAAACGGCGGCCTCTCTACGAGCGCAACGCCGTGCTCGCTTCTTGGCAGCGTCGCCGCGGCGGCCTCCAGGCCGGCTGAGCGGCGAGGGGCGGGACCGGCGATCCACCCCGAAGGGTGGCTAGAACCCGCCGGTCCCGCCAGGTGCCACCGTGATCAAACGGAAGGCATCGCCAGTATATGGGGCGGGTCACAAACCCGAGAAACCCTTCCCTGTGTCGCTAATTTCGGATAGTATTCTTGTTGTTGGGAAAGGGACCTAGAACCCCCGGACCCGGCAACCACCGTGATCAACGATCGGAAGGAAAACCCTTGAGTGACACCATGAATCAGTGGTGGGTCATGTACGCCTACGAGGACATGCTCGACCTCTATCCTGGCCCGCATTCGGATGCGGTGATCGAAGCGCTCGGCGAGACGCGGCGGCCGACCATCCTCCGCGTGCTGGCCGACCTGTCGAGCAGGGGTGTGCCCTGCGCGTTCTGCCAGCCTCAGACGGACAAGACCTGTCCCGGCATGGAAATCCATGTCTCCATCGGCCACGACCGGATGTTGACGGAATCGGGGCATATGGTGCGAACCGGCAAGGTGATGGTCCCTGCGGGAGCCTCCTGGGACGCCGCAATGAAGCTGATCCCGGACATGATCGCCACCGGGAATTTCGTGGACCTGGGATAAGCGAGAGCTAGTCCGAACGTTGCGACGGGAGGTCGAAAAGCCTTCCGTCGCAACATCTTCTCACTCTTAGCCCGGCACGATCGGGCTCGCCCTCGCTCGCCGGGCACCTTACCTGGCTGCCCCGAAGGGAATCTCGCCATGACACACCACAATGCACACAAGCCGACGAACTCGGTTTGGGTGATCTACTACCTGCCCGACAAGCCGAAGTTCCCGGTTCCGTCCGTCATCTGGACGCTGCCCGACGCCGCGCCGTCTGGTGAACCTTGCCGCTGGTGCGCGCGTCTCGACCGCAAGGGGCCATGCCCCGGCGCTCAGGAGCACACCCGTGAGCACTACGCGCGGCTGACCGTTCGGCCCAGCCTCAATGGCCTCCAATTTGGACTTTTCGAGCTGCCGCCGCACATCTCCGTATGGATGTGCGGAACACACCTCTACGCCCAACTTGTGAGGCACATCAACCAAAACCGGCCGACCGGCAACGACGAACAGGACGCTTCGGCCTAACGGAAACTGCATGGGCGCCCGGTGGCCCGTCCTCCGTCCTCGCGTGTGGGGCGGATCACCGGGCGCACCCTTCCCTGATGTCGCTAAGTTCGGATAGTATTCTTCATGTCGGGAACGGGACCTAGAACCCCCGGAACCGGCACCACCAATCACCGTGATCAACCGGGAAGGAACCCGAAATGGCTGCCAGCAACAACATCGCCGAGCGCGTCCGCAAGCTTCTCGACAAGGCCGAGGATGCCGCCGTCACCGCCGAAGAGGCACAGACCTACGCCGCGAAGGCCGCCGAGCTGATCGGCAAGTACAACCTCGACGCGGCCACCCTGCGACACAAGGAAGGCAAGCGGCCCGAGCCGATCCGCATGCTCCAGTTCGAGGTGTCCGGTCAGGGCTGGCACGGCAAGGCACGCGCCGAGCTTGTCGCCCGCGTCGCGGAAGCCTACGGCGCTCAGGTGTGCACGCTGGGAAACAAGATGAACGGATCGCCGCGCTGGGTCCTGATCATGGCTCCTGGTGCCACGCTCAAAGCTCTGGAACTTCTCCTGCCGTCGATCGTGCTGCAGGCCGAAACGAACGGCATGAGGGCGACCCGCGAACACATGGCGGGGCTCAAGGGCCGGTTCGACACCTCGGCTAACGCCAACATCGAGCGTCGGACGTTCTTCCGCAGCTACTTGCCCGGCTACGGGCGCGGTGTGGCCGACAAGATCGCCGAGTCCCGAAATGCTATGGCGGACAAGGTAAAGGGGAAGACGGGCGAGCTTGTCTTGGTCTCCGACGCCGAACGCACCAAGGCCGCCTTCGACAAGAAGTTTCCTGACCTCAAGCCGGTCCGGGGTGACAAGTACAGCGAAGCCGGTGCCGACGCGGGCCGCCGCGACGGCCGCACCGCCGACACCGGGCAGACCAAGGTCGGCGGCGGCAAGCGCGAGGTGACCGCCGGTTAACCACCCGACCCGCCGCCCCGGTCCTGCACCACGGACCGGGGCGGCGGCACACTGGTACCGGCCCACCACCGAGGCGGGCAGAGGAGGACAGAGACACGTGATCCCGGCGGGCCGCACGCTCATCACTCAAGAGGACGTAGCCGCGCTCTACGGCATGAGCCTGCGCACCGCTCAACGGGCCGACCCGCCGCCGTGGGAGCGGCCGGAGCACCCGCGACAGGTCAACCCGGTGCGCGGGCAGCGCGGACACCGCCGACTCTGGGACGCCGAGCAGGCCACCGCTTACGCGCACGGCAAGCCGGTGCCCGAACTGCCGCCGCTCGGCAGCCCGGAGGATCTCCTCGACCGGGCCGAGGCAGCCGAAGAGGCCGAGATGAGCACCGCCACGTGGCTGCGCTACGAGAGCGCCGAACGCAAGCGCGACCGCGAACCCGGCGAACGACCGCTCGTCCCGCCGCCGGACCAGGTGTTTGGCGGTGAGCCGTTTTGGTACCGCCGCACCGTCGAGGCCTACCGGGCCGACCGCGCGGACCCGGACCGTCCTCGCGGCGGAGGACGACCGCAGGGAACACCCGAGAAAGTGCCGCGCGCCGAGCTGGCCACGCGCACCGCCGAACTGCTTCTCGAACGTGACGAGGATGGGCAACCACTGTCCACTTCGGAAATCGCGCGACGTCTCGGCGTGCACTACCGGACCGCGCTTCGGCACGTGACCGCCGCACGTGAACAGAACCAGGTTGCGCCTGACCAGCACCGAACGTAAAGTCATTCACGTTGGACCCGTGTGCGTGTCGCACGGTCCCCTCGACAGCGACAGAGCCCCGGTTACTCCCTCCCCCTCATGTAGCCGGGGCTCTGTCGCGCCTCGCCCCCGTACCGACAGGACGGGGGCTTTCTCATGTCCGCATGGTCCGGCAGCGATCGCGCCGCCCGTCTCCCGCGCACCTGGCCCACGATCCGCCGCCGTGTCCTTCGACGTGACCCGACGTGCCGCGTGTGCTGGTCCGCGCCGTCGACCGAGGTCGATCACATCGTGCCCGGCGACGATCACCGCGAGAACAACCTGCAAGGCATCTGCTCACCGTGTCATGCGAGCAAGAGCGGACAGGAAGGCGGACGCGCAGCCGCAGCACGACGCCCGTCCGCGCGCCGACCACCCGAACCGCATCCCGGCCTGATCGAAAGGTGACCACATGCGCGTGAAACTGTTGCGCCCGCTCGGCGGACGACCCGGCGGCAGCGTCATCGACCAAGACACCGCCGCCGCTGAATGGCTGCTCTCGGTCGGGTTCGCAGTCGCCGCTGATGACGCTGAGCCCGTCGACGAGCCCGGACCGGACACCGAACCGGCACCGGTCGAGCCGTCGCTCGGCACCGAAGCGGCGGCCAGCTCCGCGCGGCGCGGACGGCGTTCGCCACGTACCGCCCCTGGGGGGTGACCCCGCGCCACGGCCGCCGCACACCGGTTAGGCATAGCACCTCGCGGTCTGTACGAAACTCGGGCGTTTTCGCCACACCGCCCAGTTGCCGGCCGCAGCCTGCGGCGAACCCATCACCGAACCCGAAGGCGGTGCGTCGTCCGCTGAACCTTCTGTCCTCCGCCCAACGAAAGAAGACCGCCGCTGAGTCCGAACCCGACTTTCGCCCGAGCACCGTCGTTCCCCGGCTCGACCAGCTCTCCGCCCGCACTCTCGCCCGACGACAGCGTGACGCGACCGCCGCCGGGAGGACCCCACACTGACCCGTCCGTCCCGCTGCTAGTCGCGCCGTGCCACTGGTCGGCAGCGCAGTACGCCGTCCTTCGCTGGCACTACTCGCAGAAGATGCCGAGAAGCAAGATCGCGCCGTTCGGGATCTGGGAACACGGTGAATTCGTCGGCGCGATCATCTTCGGCCGCAGCGCCACCGCCGCTCTCGGCAGCCCCTACGGCCTCGGCCAGACCGAATGCGTCGAGCTGCTGCGCGTGGCGCTCCGGCCACATGAGCACCCGGTCACGCAGATGCTCGCCGCGAGCCTCCGTCAGCTCCGCGCCGCCTGCCCTGGGCTTCGGCTGATCGTGTCCTATGCCGACACCGCCCAGGGGCACCACGGCGGGATCTATCAGGCCGGTAACTGGATCTACACCGGCACGACCGCGCCCACCAACGCCTCCTACGTCGTGCATGGGCAGCTCGTGCACGGCCGCACCTTGCGGCACATGGCCGTGCACCGCCCGGCAGGGGAAACCGCGGAAGCCTTCGTGCGCCGCACCATCGACCCCGGCGTCACGCGGGTGATCGAGCGCACGGTGAAACACCGCTACCTCTACCCGCTCAACCGCTCGACCCGCCGCCAGGTCACCACCCTGGCGAAGCCCTACCCCGAGAAGGAGCCCACGGAATGACACCGAAGACCACCTCCGACCAGATCCCCGGCAGCGTCGGGCTCCTGACACCGCCGGAGAAAGACCGCTACCGCGAGAAGTTCGCCGTCCTGGTCGAATGCGCCGACGCCGCTGCCCAGGAAGCCGTGTACGTCGAGCTGCGGGAGCGCGGATGGCGGTGCAAGGTGGTGACCGTGTGAAGCGGATCTCAATCCGGCACCGCTCACCGGCCGCCGAGTCCTACCGTGCCGCGCGGATCAAAGCGCTGTTCAACGCCACCGACGACCAGGCCACCCGGTTCGAGCTCGACGCCGATCTCGACGTCGAGGACGACCGGTGGCGCATCGGGGTTGTGGTCGGCCCGTCCGGGTCGGGCAAGTCCTCCATCGGCGCGCGGATCTGGGACGACACCGCGATCTATTCCGGCGACGGCTGGCCCGACGACGCGCCGATCGTGGACGCCATCGCACCTGATTCCCCGGTGGACGAGGTTACCGCAGCACTGTCCCAGGCCGGTCTCGGCGACGTTCCGGCGTGGCTTCGCCCGTACACCGTCCTCTCGACCGGGCAGAAGTTCCGCGCCGACATGGCGCGCATCCTCGCCGAACGACCGCCCCGCGTCGTAGTGGACGAGTTCACGTCCGTCGTTGACCGGCAGATCGCGCGCGTCGGCGCTGGGGCGTTCGCGAAAGCGTGGCGGCGCGGGACCGGGCAGGCCGTTCTGCTCACCTGCCATTACGACGTCCTTGATTGGCTGCAGCCCGACTGGGTGTATGACACCGCCACCGGCACATTTACTCGGGGGTCGGTTCAACACCGGCGGCCGAGGATCAACGTGGAGGTCCGGCTGGGCGGGTGGTCGCTTTGGCCGCTTTTCAAGCCGCATCACTATCTAGACGTCGGCCCGATGATCGCGGCACGGGTCTACGCCGGATTCATCGACGGCGAACCGGTCACGCACCTCGGCGTCTCGACTCGTGGCCTGTACTTCAAACGCGCGGGGAAGAGCATCACCGCCGTTGAGGCCCGCGCCGCCCGGCTGGTCGTCATGCCCGAATGGCAGGGAGCCGGGCTCGGGACACGGTTCCTCAACCATGTAGCCGGGCTGCAATACGCCGGGAAGGGCGTTCTCCCTGACCGGGCGATGACGACGCTGTTCCACACCTCGCACCCGCACCTGTGCGCCGCGCTGCGCCGAGATCCGCAATGGCGTCAGATCTCGGCAGCGCTGCACGGCACGAATAAGGCCAAGAGCCGCGCCTCCATCAAGGGCGCTCCCCGCGGGCTCGCGGAAGCCGGATACGGCGGGCACTTCCGGCCGATCCAGGGCTTCCGTTACTACGGTCCGCCGACCTGACCCGAAGCCGCGGAGGTGATGGTCCATGGCGATCACCGGACGGCCGCCGTCGGCGAACCCGCGCAACCGCAACGCGAAAGCCTATGACTGGACGCCGGTCGAGGCGGTGCCGTTCGACGGACCATCCCCGGACCTGCCCCGCAACGGCCGCAAGAAGTGGCACCCGGAAACGGTGGCGTGGTGGGAAGCGGTTCGCCGGATGCCGCACTGCCGGCTGTGGGCGGAGACGGACTGGCGGTTCGCGCTGGAGACCGCCGTCCTGGTGGACGCGTTCTGGCGCGGTGAGGCCGCCCGTGCCGCCGAACTCCGGTTGCGGGCGGCCAAGCTCGGGCTCACCCACGAGGACCGGCTCAAGCTCCGCATCCGGTACACCACCGCCGAGGACACCGACGCGCCCCCAGCACCGGACCCGGCGGCGGTGACCCGCCTCGATGACCGACGCAAGAGGCTGGGCCGTGGCACGTGAGCTCGTCTACGCACCCGGACATGACCGGAACCGCTCCCTCGGCTGGCTCGGCGCGGCCTGGATCGAACACTGGACCATCCACGGACCGGGCGACGTCCAAGGCGAACCGGTAGATCTGGACGACGAGTTCGCGGGCTTCCTCATCGACTCCTACGCGCTCGACCACCCCGGACGACGGCTCTACAGCCGCGCGGTACTCTCCCGCGCGAAAGGCCGCGCCAAAAGCGAGATCGCGGGCTTCATCGGCCTGTTCGAGGCATTCGGGCCGTGCCGCTTCGCCGGATGGGCCGGGGGCGGGGAAACCTACACCTGGCGCGATTTCACCTACACCTACGCGCCCGGCGAACCGATGGGCCAGCGGCTCACCTACCCCTATATCCGTTGCCTGGCAACGGAAGAGTCCCAGACCGGGAACACCTACGACGTCATTCACTTCAACCTCACCGAAGGCCCGCTCGGTGAGGACCTGCCCAAGAACGCCGCCGGGCTGACCCGGATCGAGATCCCCGGCGGCGGCGAGATCGTGCCCTCCACCGCCAGCTCGTCCGCCAAGGACGGCGGTAAGGAATCCCTCGCGATCTTCGACGAGCCGCACCTGTACACCACTGCCGAGTTGCGCCGCATGTTCAAGACGGTGGACCGCAACCTGCGCAAGAGACGGACGGCGCAGCCGTGGGCGCTGCTGACGTCCACGATGTACCAGGCCGGGGAAGAGTCCATCCTCGAAGCGCTCGACAAGCAGGCGAAAGCGATCCGGGAAGGCCGCGCCCGCTCAGCGCGGCTGCTGTGGGATCACCGCGAAGCGCCTGCCGCCGTCGATCTCACCGACCTTGACCAGATGGTGGCGGCGCTACGCGAGGTCTACGGACCGGCCGCCGACTGGATGGATTTGCCCGGCATCGTGGAGAACGAGTTCTGGGACCTCACCAAGGCTATCGAGGAATCCCGCCGCTACTTCTTCAATCAACGGTCTTCCGCGGCTACGGCCTGGACCACCGCGCCGGAGTGGGACTCCTGCCACGATCCCGGCCGCGAGCCGCTCAGCGACGGCGATACCGTGGTCATGTTCTTCGACGGCAGCAAGAACGACGACGCCACCGGGTTGGTGGCGGTGCGCATGTCCGATGGACACGCCGCCGTGCTGCATTGTCAGGAGAAGCCCGAAGGCCCCGCCGGGGCCGGCTGGGAGGTCGACCGCGTGGCGGCCGACCTCGCCGTCCGCACCGCCTTCGAGCGGTTCGACGTCGTGGGGTTCTTCGCCGACACTCGCGAGTTCGAGTCTTACGTGGACACTTGGGGGTGGGACTTCGGCGACCGCCTCATCATCGACGCCACCACCGGCCGCAACCGTCACGCCGTCGCCTACGACATGCGCGGCAAAACCCCCGAGTTCGCTCCGGCCGTGCAGCGGACGCTCGCCGAGATCCGGCAGTCCGCACTGACCCACGATGGGGACGAGCGGCTGAAACGGCACATCCTCAACGCTCGGCGTCACCCGACCCGCTACGGCGTCCTTATCCGCAAGGAAACCCCCGACTCGCCGCACAAAATCGACCTCGCGGTCTGCCTCATCGGCGCCCGCCACGTCCGACGTCTCGTGTTAGCGTCCCCGGAATGGGCAAAGCGCGGACGTAAGCGGACAGGTCGCCTTCGTGTGTTCACCTGAGGCCGCGCGGTGCCCTGGCGGCGTCCTGCAATAACGTCAGATCGAAACGCGACGTTGTCAGATCATCACTCACCACGAGGATTTGACGGCCGGGATCGCCAGGTGCATGATTGTGTGGTGACTGAAGGTAAACGAAATCCCATCATTGCTGAATGGCTTAACGGACTTTCAACGGGTGATCGAGATGAGGCCAGGGTGGCCGCACTGAGGGCAACGAACCAGCTCAACGCCCTGCGCGTGTCAAGTGAGCTCGGCGTAGGAAACTTCCCGGATAACGTACTCACGGCATGGGCCATCGAGATCGTTCGCGCGCATCGAGTGGTAAACCAATCAGAATCCGCTTTTATCGAGGAAGCGCGCAACAAAGGATGGACTTGGGAGCAAATTCGTGATCGGCTCGGATTTCAGAGCCTGGAGGTCGCCAAGGGACGACAGGAGGCACTTGCGCTCGAACTGGAACGCACGCAGCCGCCGAACATACCTGGCGCGTACAGCTAGCGGCAGTGAACGCGCTCATCGTGCGGCGAGGTTATTCGAGTTACACGATGTGGTTCTAGTTCAGAGCACCCGCCGATCGAGTCGTCTGCTGCGGGTCGCAGCAGGCGACTCGATCAGCAGTTGATGGCTGCTACTTGTCTAGTGTCATCTTGCCGTCATATTTGTGAAGTTTGCCGATGTCGCCGCTGCCGTACCAGAGTTCGGCGATCTCGTTGTTGCCAAACTCTGCACACCAGGTGTACTTCCAGCCGAATGTGTCCGCGAGAAGATTGGCCGCCCCGTCGCACATCTGGCAGGCAGTCAACCGGCTGTCGCCGTAGTAGTGGTCGTAGTACATATTCGTCACATCCGGCTTGGTGAGCAACCCACCGTCGCAGCCGGGACTGATGCCCATTCTCTCGATGGATGACGGACTACCGTTTGCGACTGACGCGTCCGCAGCGCTCGCGACGCCGGAACCCATGATCAGGCCAGCAGCGCTGGCGGCAATAGCGGTCAATAGGCCAATCTTTCGCATGGCTAAACCCTTTCATTGCGTAAATTGAATTTCGTATTACTGCGCATTGGTACCATGTCTGCTCGTAGGCATGGCCCATTAGGATTGCGGCCGAAAATTGCCGAATCATGCAAAAATGTGCCGTGAAATTCTAGTGATTATCCCCTCCCGCAAACCACGTTAGTTAGTTGCCTTCTGACTGACCACCCGCCATCCGGGTGATAGATCGACAACTGTTTGACCTGTGGAATCAGCCCGACTTGCCGCTGCATGCAGCGGTTTCCGTCAATGCGAGGGGCATCAAGGGCTAAATCATTTTGGGGGGTCGTATCTCGCTATCGAAACCTGATGCACAAGACGTTGCTAGGCGAATTGAAGCGATCTGGCCGGATAGATTGCGCAATGACCGTATTCACCGTTATGTCCAAGGTGACCACGATCTGCCGTTCGCGCCCCGTTCGGCGCGCAAGGCCTACCGCTGGCTGCTGGACCGATCGCGCACCAACTGGTGCCGCCTGCTCATGCAGCTTCTCGCGCAGAACCTGTTCGTGGACGGCTACCGCGTGCTCGGACACGATGATGCGGTCGAGCCGCTCGGCTGGTCGCATTGGGTCCGTAATGGAGTGGCTCGACGTCAGGCGGCGGTACATCGCGCGACGCTGAAATACGGCTGGGCTTACACCACCGTCCTGCCGGGTGATCCGGTCCCGGTGATCCGGGGTGTGTCGCCGAGGCACATGACGGCGGTTTACGCCGACGAATCGGACCACTGGCCGGTGTATGCGTTGCAGCGCAAGACCTCGTGGACACCGGACGGGCCGCGCATGATGTATCGGCTGTTCGATGACCGCGCCGTCTACACGCTGGCCGAGAACAAGCTCGGAGAAGGGCCGTCCTATCTGGATCACGCCGAGCACGGCCTCGGTGTCTGCCCGGTAGTGCGGTTCCTCGACGAGGACGACCTCGACTCCGACACCCCCGGCGTGGTCGCTCCAGTCCTGGATATCCAGGACCGGCTGAACTATCAGACGTTCCTGCTGATGACGACCGGCGAGCACGGCGCACACCGTCAGCGGTGGGCCGCCGGGCTCGAACTCGATGAGGACGAAGAACCGCCCATCGGGCCCGACCGGCTCCTGCACTCCGACAGCCCGGAGACGCGGTTCGGAACGTTCGACTCCACGGACATGACCGGCTATATCGCGGTGCTGGAGCAGATCCTGCGGCACCTCGCGGCGATCACCCAGACCCCGGCGTGGTCGTTGCACGGGTCGCTGGCCAACCTCGCGGCCGACACCATCGACGCCGCCGACGCCGGTCTCCAACGACGAGTCGGTGAGCGGAAGACCTCCTACGGCGAGTCGTGGCAGCAGGTCCTGCGGCTGTCTTGTCTCGCCGCCGGGAACCTCGCGGGCTGGGACGACACCAGCGCCGTGGTCCGCTGGCGCGACACTTCCACTAGGTCGCTGGCTGGAGTGGTCGACGCCTGGGGCAAGGCAGTGCAGATGCTCGACGTCCCCGCCCGCGCGACGTGGGAGCGCCTACCAGGAGTAACCGACCAGGACGCCCGACGCTGGGCCGACATGCCCCGTCCCGTCGACGGGCACACGCTCCTGGCCGACTCGTTGAGCCGCGCGACCGACCCGGACCGGGGGTGACCCGTTGGCGACGTCACCGGATGGACGGGCGGCGACCCGCGCGCACAAGCTCGCGCAGGGCCGTCTCGCCGTGCGCGTGGTCTCCGAGGTGCTCACCGTCTGGCAGGCGGTAGACCCGCTCCGGCTCGCGGCCCTCGACTGGTCCTCACCGATTCTCGCGGCACTCGGCCGTCTCCGGTCCGAGTCCCGCGACCTGGCGACGACCTACTACCAGACCCTGCGCCGCGCCGAGGCTCCCACCGGTCCGCGTCTGCCGCGCGAAGCGTTCGCCGACGAGGACGACCGGTGGCGCGAACGGGCACTGACCTCGCTCCGAGTCACCGGTACTCGCGCAATCGCCCGGCTCGTCGGTGCCGGTCTCGACCCCGCCCGCGCCCTGGACCAGACCGGTCCTGGGGTCGCGGCCGCCTCGGTCCGGCACACCCTCGCGGCCGGACGGTCCCGCGTGGAAAGGGCGACCGCCGCCGATCCGGCCGCGCGCGGATGGCTGCGGGTCACCGACGGCGACCCGTGTTGGTGGTGCGCGATGCTCGCCAGCCGCGGAGCCGTGTACCTGTCCCGAGAGTCCGCCAGTACTCGAGGTGGCACCGAGGCCGAGTACCACGACGGCTGCGGCTGTCAGCCCGAGCCGTTCTTCCATGCGCCAGTGCTCCCGGACACCACGCGCGAGTTCGGCGCCCTGTGGGCCGATTCCACGCAAGGGCTGTCCGGCAAGGACGCCCGCCTCGCGTTCCGCCGCGCCTACGAAGCGCGCCGCGCGAACGCCTCCTGACCGGCCGCCCGCCCGGATTCCGAGGACAGCCCTCCACATTTCCTGTCCCACTGCGGAAACCGGGCGGGCAGGCCACTCCACCTCGCTCAACACCAGCACGGAGGACCGCTTGACCGACACCACCACCGGCACCCCGCCCGCCGACGACACGGCCGCCACCGCACCCACGACGGCGGCACCGCCGCCCACCCCGAGGCCGGCTGCGGCGGCCGAGAAGCCCGCGGAGCACCCGGAGCTGGCGACCCTGCGCGAGCAGGCGCAGCAGCTCACCGCCCAGGCCGAGACCGCGCAGCAGCGCGCGGAGAGAGCCGAACTCGACCTCGCCCGGCTGACCTCGATCCGGTCCGCGCACCTGCCGGACGCGCTCGCTGCCCGCCTGCACGGTGCCAGCGAAGACGAACTCAAGGCCGACGCCGCCGCGCTGGCCGAGATCATCACCGCCCTGATCGACGCGGCGGCCCCGCCCGCCCGCGCGGCCACGGCTCAGCCCGTCGAAGCGCTCCGGCCCGCCGCGAGTGCACCGATCGAACCGGTCGAGGACACCCCCGAGCAGATCAGCCGCCTCGTCTGGGGTTCCTAACCCACCCGCTCACCGCTCTGAATCTCTGGAGGCTCGTACCCGCCTATGGCGAACAAGTTCCTTACTCCCAAACAGCTCGCGTCCGCGTCCATCGCGGCCCTGACCCAGCAGACCGTCCTTGCCGGAACCACGTGGCGGGACGCCGAAGCGGACTTCGGCGGCAAGCAGGGCGACACCGTGACCGTGCGCACCGAAACCGTGGTCGGCGCGGCCCGCACGTTCAACCGCGCGGAGGGCAAGCCCATCGTGGTGGACGACGTCGAAGAGAAGTCCGTCGACGTCAAGCTCGACACCTACCTCTACAAGGGAATCAATCTGCCGGACGAGCAGCTGACGCTGAACGTCAAGGACTTCACCAAGCAGATCGCCATGCCGCAGGCCAAGAGCGTCGCGACCGGCGTGGAAACGATGGTCGCCGCGCAGATGAACGCCCTGCCCTCCGGCGTCCCGGTCAAGGCGGACGGTACCGACCTGCACCGCCAGCTGATTCGGGCGCGAGCAATGCTGAACAAGGCGGGCGTCCCGTTCGACCAGAGGTGGTTCGCGGTGTCCACCGAGCTGGAGTCCATGCTCCTCAACGACGAGGTAAAGAAGCTGGTCCCCGTGGACGCCTCCGGCTCCCCTCAGGCCCTGCGCGAGGCGATCATCGGGCGGCTTTACGGTTTCACGATCCTGCCGAGCAACTACCTCGCGGACGGGTCCGGTGTCGCGTACCACACCAGCGCGTTCCCGCTCGTCACCCGCGCGCTGGAAGTCCCCGCAGGGGCCACCTTCGGGCAGGCTATGAGCTTCGACGGGTTCGCGATGCGGCTGGTCCGCGACTACGACCCAGGTTTCCAGCAGGACCGCAGCGTCGTCTCGACGCTGGCCGGAGCGAGCACCACCGTGGACGACGGCGCGGTCAAGCGGGCCGTCAGGTTCACCACTGCCGCCGCGTGACCGAACCGGCGGAACCCGCTCCGCTGGCCTCCCTGGCACAGCTCAAGGCGAGGCCCGGCGTCGTCATCGTCGGTTCCGATGCCGAGGCCCGCGCCCTCACCGCGCTCGTCGACGCCTCGAACCTCGTGCGCGCCGAGCTGCCGCCCGCATTGCTCACCGGACCGGTTCCGCCCGCCGCTGTCACCGTCGTGTGCCAGGCGGCGGGCCGGGCCGTGCGCAATCCACAAGGCTTCGAGTCCGAGACCGCCGGGCAGTACTCCTACCGCTACGGCGACGCGGCCACGTCCGGGGTCTACCTCACCGAGGACGAGCGCACTCTCCTGCGGCGGATCTCCCGCCGCAGCGGCCTGCGCTCGGTCCGCACCCCCTACGCGGCAGCCCCCGACAACTCGGCCCCCTACAGCCTGCCCGTGGCCGGACACTCCGAGCCGTTCCCGTGGGAGCCCCCACCGTCGTGAACCTGCCGCACGAACTGACCGTCATCACGCCGCGCGAGATACCCGACGCCTACGACAATCCCGCGCCGACACTCGACTACGGCCCGGACGCGCCACGTCGCCCCGTTGCCGGCCTCGTGCTCCCCGGCGGCGCCGCCAGACGCGGCGGAACCGACGCCACACCGGGCCGCACGGCAGTCACCGGCTCCTGGTGGCTGCTGACCACCGAACCCGTTCACGCGCGCGAGCGCGTCATCCACAACGGACGCACCTTCACGGTGGACGGCGAACCGGCCCGGTTCGAGCCCCGTCCCGGTTTCGTCCACTACGAAACCGTCCTGACCCACACCGAGGGCTGACCTATCGCATTACCGCCCATCTTCGGAATCACCATCGACAGCGACGGAGCCCGCGAACTCCTCAACTCCGCGGAAGTGGCTGCCGCCGTGCACGCGGCGGCCGAACGGATCGCGGCCACCGCCAGCGCACAAGGCCACCGGGTCACCAGCGGCGCACCGCTACCGGTGAAGGTGATCACCGAGGCCGGGACTGATCGCCCCTCGGCCACCGTCGCCGTCACCCACCCCGCTGGAGTGGGCATGGAGGCGCGGCACGGGCTGCTCAAGCGCGCCGCCGAGGCCAACGGCTTCGAGGTCACCGGCCTCGACCCCGGCACATCCCGATGAGCCCGTTGCCGCCGGTCCCGCTCGACGGCGCCGAACTCGTCGTCCGGCGGCTCCGCGCGTACCTCGCCGCCGTCACCGATCCGACAGCCGCACGGGTCCAGGTCTCCACCGAGACCGGCCGAGGGCACGACGGGGGACCGCCGTCGTTGCCCTGGCTGCTGGTCGCCGAGGACGGACACGGCTGGGACTGGCCTGCCGTTCAGCGCGTCGTCATCCGCCTCACGTGCTGGCACCGCGACACCCACACCGCGAAACGACTCGCCGGGGTCGCGCTCGGCCTGCTGTGCGCGCCGCAGCCACGCGGCGCACTGCTCCGCGGAATCCCCGTTGCCGCACCGGTCGCCGGAATCGACCCCTACACGGCCGCGCCGCTCGCAACCGCGAGTCTCACCGTCCACCTGCGGACGCCAAACTGAACCACCGCCCGGAGGCTTTCCGCTACATGGCAATGAACTCAGCGCTCGTGCGCGTACCCGGAACCGGCGAGATCGCCCTCGCTCCCGCCGACACCCCGGAACCGGCCGACGCGACCAGCCCGCTCGCGGCCCCGTGGACCGGTCTCGGTCTGTCCACACCGGACGGCGTGACGCTGTCCAGGAAAGTGGAGAAAGAGGCAACCGAGCACTGGCAGCAACTCACTCCCGCCCGCTACATCTACAAGTCCCAGGAACTGACCATCGCGTCGACGTTCCAGGAGACCAAGGGCGAAGTCCTGTCCGTGTACTTCGGCGGGATGAAGTTCGCCGCAGTCGGCACGGGCACGCCGAAGAACTACCGGGCTGAACTCAGCTCCATCCCGAAAAGCGACGTTCGCGCTCTGTGCGTCGACTGGGTGGACGTCGTTTCTGATGAGGAGGTCTACAGCCACCGGCTCTATCTGCCGCGCGCCGAGGTCTCCGAAACCCAGGACGCGCAGTTCTCACGAACTCAGGAAGCCCGCTGGGGCCTCACTTTCTCCGCTCTCGCGCCGCCGAAGGGAAAGAGCTACATCGCGGTCTGGCTGACCAACGACCCCGCCGTCTTGTTCGGTGCCCCCGCTGTCGCGACCGGCGCGCTCGACGTCATCACCGAGGACCTGCCGAGCGCGAAGTGACGTTCGCACCATCCGGACACCAACTCATCGAAGGAGCACACACGACCGATGGCGACTCGACAGCGCGCGGAAGCGACGGGAAAGCCCGCTTCACCCGGCGGGAATTTGGCTGTGACGTGGCGCGGCAAGAAGTTCACGCTGCCCACCCCCGACCGGTTCCCGCTCGCCGCGATGGAAGCGGAAGAAGAAGGTAGGCACCTGACCGCGCTCAAGCTCATTCTCGGCGCGGACCAGTACTCGACCTGGCGAGCCCTGGCCTCCACTGCCGCCGACGCCGAAGACTTCTCAACTGTCGTAATGCAGGAGCTGGGGCGGGGAAACCCCTGACGGTCGCCGTCCTGCTGGCGGATGAGGCGACCGCTGAAGCACTCGAAACAGACCTTCTCCGGTATGGGGTCGATCTCCTCGACGTCTACCGGGGCAGTTTGTCCTACCGGCGACTCTGTGCGCTGGTGACCCATCTGCCCGGCGACGCCGCCGTGTGGCGGGTGGTCGATCCGAACGGTGGCTGGACGC
The DNA here is from genome assembly GCF_046548895.1 of Amycolatopsis sp. cmx-4-54. NCBI lineage: Bacteria > Bacillati > Actinomycetota > Actinomycetes > Pseudonocardiales > Pseudonocardiaceae > Amycolatopsis > Amycolatopsis sp. cmx-4-54. The sequence goes on along the minus strand of NZ_JAEBEJ010000003.1, from coordinate 267,425 downwards.
GCGCGGATCTCCTGGCCTCGGTCACCGAACGCAGGGTCACTGCCCTGTGGGCGACCGTAGCGGCAGCACTGGGCCACGAACTGACCGACGAGCAGCTCGCTGACCCGCTCCAGGCGCTCACCGGTGGACACGGCTCACCGACCGCCGGGCAGCCCGAGGCCGGCTGCGGCGAGCCGGAAATGAAGTCACTGCGGGAGATCGCCGTATGGATGCGTAACGGGTAACACCTCGATAGCCGGGCGGGGGTGAACGCCTGGTGGCGACGGTCGGTCACGCCTACTTCAGGCTCATGCCTAGCCTGCAAGGGCTCGGCCGCGAGATCCGCGACCAGGTGCGGACGTCGGAGCGGGACGCGCCCGCGATCACCTTGTCCGCGCAAGTCCAGACGGCGCTGCTGAAAGAGCAGATCCGCACGGCGGCGCGCGAGGGCAACGAGTCCGCGATCCGGCTTCTGGCTGAGCTGGATGCTGTTCCCGCCGAGACCCGGTTTCAGCGGCTCACGCGGGAACTGAGCGGGCATTCGGTTGTGATCAAGGCCGTCGCGGACAAGTCGATCGGCGCAACCGTGCGCGGCCTCGGTGAGCTGGATGACGGTCTGAACCGCGCCACCGTGCAGTTTACCCGGATGACTCTGACAGTCGGCGCGTCCGTGCTCAAGTACGCCGCGCTGGCCGCCGCCGTGGGCCAGGCCGTGACAATCGTTGGCGGCCTCGGCTCCGCGGCGGCGACCGCATCCGGGGCCCTGCTGGTGGTCCCTGCGGCGGGGATCGCCGCAGCTGCGGCGATCGGCACGCTCAAGCTCGGCGTCGCAGGGTTCTCCGACGCTCTGAGGCAGTCGGACCCGCAGAAGTACGCCGAGGCGATCAAGGACTTTCCGCCCGCGATGGCGGCGGCCGCGAACGCGGTCCGTGCGCTGCGTCCGGAGTTCCTCGGTCTGCGGCAGGAGGTTCAACAGCGGCTGTTCACCGGCCTGGCTTCGGAGATCACCGCGCTGTCCGGCACATATCTGCCGTTGCTGCGGCACGGGCTGGGCGGGATCTCCGAGGGCCTGAACGCCGGTGCGCTTGGCTTCGTCGCGTTCGCCCGTGAAGGTCGCACGGTCTCCGACGTCGGGGCGATCCTGGGCAGCACTTCGGCGACCATGCACGAGCTCGCGCAGGCGGTGCAGCCGTTCCTGCAAGGGCTGCGCGATATCGCCGCCGTGGGCGCGGAATTCCTGCCCGGCTTCGGCTCCGGCCTCGCCGACGGCGCGCAGAAGTTCGCTGACTTCATCGCGGCGGCACGCGAGTCCGGGCAGCTCCGCGACTGGCTCTCGGCCGGACTGTCGGCCGTCGGTGACCTGGTCACGGTTCTGAAGAACCTGGGGCAGGTCGTGTATGGGGTGTTCTCCGCCGCCAGCACCGGCGGCGGTGGGCTGCTGACGGTCCTGGTCGACGTTACGGGCCAGATGGCCGAGTTCGTGCGCTCCGCCGAAGGCGCGGGCGCGCTCAGCCAGATCTTCACCGGCCTGCACGCCGTCACCTCCGGTTTGATGCCGGTTCTCGTCGCGCTCGGCCAGGCCATCATCGGCTCGATCGCCCCGGCGATCGCGCAGCTGGGGCCGATGATCGGGACGGCGTTCGCCGCGCTGGCCCCCGCGATCGCTCCGCTGGGCCAGGTCCTCGCTGCCTTGGCTCCCGTGCTGGGCACGGCGGCCCAGGCGTTGGCGGCGGTCCTGGTTCCGGCGGCTGCCGCGCTGGCCCCGATTGTCGGCGCGCTGGCCCCGGCCGTCGCGGAGCTGGTGGGGCAGCTCGGCGGCGCTCTCGGCGCGGCGGTCACCGAGCTGACTCCCGCCCTGGTGGAGCTCGCGCGGACGCTCGCGCCGTTGATCACGCAGTTCGGCGGGCTCCTGGTGCAGGCGTTGCGGCTCGCGGCCCCGGCGCTCGGGCAGCTGCTGACCGCGCTGTCGCCGATCATCGGGCAGCTCGGTGGCGCGCTGCTGCAAGCCCTCGCGGCCGTGCTGCCGGTGCTGTCCGCGCTGGGCGGGGTGTTCACCTCGGTGCTGCTGGCCGCCCTGAACGCGGTCATGCCGGTGCTTCCCGTTGTGGTGCAAGCGATCCAGCAACTCGCAGGCGTCGTGTCGACCGCTTTGCAGGCGGCCACGCCGGTGCTGTCGGAGGTCGGCGGGCTGCTCGGTCAGATCGCTGGTCAGATTCTCGCGGCGTTGCTGCCGGTGATACCGCCGCTGGCAGAAGCGTTCCTCGGGATCGTGACCGCGCTATTGCCGATCCTGCCGCCGCTGCTGCAACTGGTGTCCGGGCTGCTGCCGCCGCTGCTCGATTTGGTGACGTCGCTGCTGCCGGTGATCGTGCAGGCCGCAGGACTGTTCACTCAGCTCGCCGTCGCGCTGACCCCGCTGATCACGCAGATCAGCCAGCTGTTGATGCCGATCATCCTGGAGCTTTTCGGGCTGGTGAAGGGCAAGTTCTCCGCGATCGTGGAGATCATCTCCGGTGCGCTGACCGTGATCTCCGGCGTTATCTCTGTGGTGACCGGTTTGATCTCGGGCAACTGGGATCAGGCGTGGACGGGCGTGAAGAACATCGTCTCCGGTGCCTGGGGAATGATCAAAGGGATCGTCTCGCACAGCATCGGCGGCGTGCTCGATCTCGTCGCCAGCATTCCCGGCCGCATCCTCGGCGCGCTCGGCAATCTCGGTTCCCTGCTGTGGGAAGCCGGGCGGAACGTGATCCGCGGCTTGGTCGACGGCCTCACCTCCGGGTTCGGCTGGGTGAAAGACCGGCTCGGGGAACTCACCAACTGGATCACCTCGTGGAAGGGACCACCCGCACGGGACCGGGTCCTCCTCACCGGGAACGGCCGCTTGATCATGCGCGGTCTGCTGAGCGGGCTGGAAGATGGCGAATCGCAGATCCGGGACTACCTGACCGGCCTCACCAACACCCTGCACGTGGACACACCACCCGCTACCGGCACCGCATCGGCGGTGAACGGCCAGACGTCGGCACCGGTCCGGCCGGTGTTCCCGTCGGGGACGTCCGCGTTGGATGCCGCGTCGATCTCGGCCGCTGTGACGGCGGGGGTGCTGCTCGCGCTGGATGGCGCGCGGCTCCGTGTCGATGGGGCTGGGACTGCGCGACTGGTGAACACGGTCAACGCAGCCAACTCCCGACGCTGACGAAAGGGACGGTGATGGCGGTGGTTGATTCCGTGTTCTGGCTGGGGCCGCTCGGCGCGCTACGGGCGCTGCCGTCACCGTCGCTGGGTGGTGCCCCGGAAATGGTGCCTGTCCGCACCGGCGGGCTGCATCGGTCGATCACGGGGCGCCCGACAGTCGACCGGCTCGGGATCCGCCGCACCTGGGTCCTCACCTGGCCCTACCTTGACGAGGACACCCACCGGTGGCTGTCGCTGCTGTACGCGGGCCTGCTCGGCGGACCGGTGTGGTTGCTGGACCCGACCGCTGGAAACCGGCTACCTGTCCAGGTGGCCACCGCCGGGAGCGTCGAGCATGGCCCGGAAGGGTTCGCCACTGCCGGAACCCTCACCTGGCAGGCCGCCCCGGTCACCCCACCCGATCACCCCGCACCTGCGGGGTCCGGGGCTCTGACCTGGACCACGGCCGACCCTGGCGGCGGTCTGCTGCTGACCCGGTCCGCCGTCCCGATCCTGCCGGGCGAGCCGGTGACGTTCGCCGCCAGCGTCGCCTCCACGGTCCCGGTGGCGCTGACCGCGTTCGTGCTCAACGCGGCCGACGTCGTGATCACCACCATGTCGACGACACCGGCCACACCCACCAGCGGCGGCGCCCGGATGAGGTTGACCGTGCCCGCGACGGACGGTGCCGCGTCGGTACGCCCGGGTCTGCTGCTCGGGCAGGCCGCAACGGTGACCACCTCGGCGTGGTCGCTCACCAGCGGACCGGAGCCGGTGGTGTGGTCGGCCGGGGGCGGCGCCGCGATGGTGCTGATCGAGTCGATGCCGTGGAAGTACCCCGTTCCCGGGTCGTTCGCGACCACGCTCACCCTGCTGGAGGTATAGGTGACCCAACTCGACGAGCTGGCGGCGGCGGTCGACGCCGCGCAACGCCAGCCCCGCGCCAAGGTTCGCGTGGACTGGGGCCGCAGCGGCGGGTTCGACCATCCGCTCTCGGATCTGTCCACTGTGGCCGAAGACCTGGTCATCGAACGGCAGATCTCCGGGGATCTCCCGGACGAGTGCACCCTGATCGAGGGCTACACGACCGCGACCCTGGCCGCCACCCTCGCCGGCCAGCGCGCCGACGATTCCCGCGACATTGCCCGGATGCTCACGCCGTACAGGCCGGATTCCCTGCTGCGCGACACCGACCTCGTTGACGCCCCGTTGACGTGTGACCTGGGGTTGCTCACCGCGTCGGGGCGGGAACTCGTCCGCCAGTTCACCGGCTCCACCCGCACGCTGACGTTGTCGGCGACCGGCCGGTCGGTGACGCTGGCCGCGCTGGATCCAGCCGAAACGCTCCGGGCATCGGTGACGCTGCCGCCGGTCGCGCAAGAGGAGGAGCAGCACTACAACACCACCGAGTGGCCGTTCCAATGGCGCATCAACACCCAGTGGGTCATCGACTATGTGTTGCGGCGCAACGGCATTTTCGCCTCCCCACCACCCCGGCCCGACTGCATGTTCGCGATGACCTGTCACGGCGGCCTGATCGCCGACGTCGGGTTCAACTCCGACTTCGGCTACGGCGAAAGGCTCGACGCGAGCGTGCCCGCGTTCATCCCTGGCCCCTACGGGATGCTCGCGGCAAACGGGACGGCGAAACTGTCCGCGAACATGAACGCCAACGCGGCGCTGGAGTTCTATCCCAGCTGGCCAAACCGGGGGCACCTGTTCGAATTCCACTGCAAAGCCGGTGCCAGCAACACCTTCGCACCGAACATGAACGGCGACATCCTCAGCATGAGCACCGGCGTCCGGGGCATTTCCGGTGGGACGTTCGCCGTCGGCGTGACCACCGGCGGGCGAGTCGTGCTGAAGGTCCACTCGAACCGGTCCCTGGTCACCACGATCAACGGCCCCGCCTTCACGGGTGAGGCCGCGTGGCATCGGGTCGGCCTCTGGTTCCGCTACACCTCGTACCCCACGTACACGATCGAGACCTGCTGGATGGTCGACGGCATGATCACGCCCATCGCGACCGAGACCGTGCCCCTGATCTCCGAGGAAAGCAGCAGCCTCGGAACCCGGGTCTTCGCCTGCACGCCGGTCCCGGTGAGCTGCCTGCACATCAGCATCGCGGCCGCGCCACCTGCGGACTGGGGCGCCCCGCACACGCCACAAGCGGAAGTCGACACCGGCCTGAACTGGATGACCGGCCTGCCCGACATCGTCAACGCCGACTCCTTCGACGTCCTCAAACAAGCAGCGGCAGCGGAGTTCGGGGTGATCACCTACACCGAGAACGGGCGGTTCCGGTTCCTTAACCGCGACACCGTCCACGCACTGGCCGCGCAGCCCGCAACCGCGACACTCTCCGCTGCCGGGGCGCTCACTGAACTGTCGCTCTCGACCTCGCTGGACTCGATCCGCAACGAGATCAGCCTCACCGCCACACCCCGGCTGAAATCCATGAAAGACGTCAACGTCTACGAACCCGCGACCGCCGACGAACTCGAAGCGCCCATGGGCACCAGTCGACCGATCGTCACCTTCCACACCAGATCCACGTTCAACGGCAACCTTCTGTCGGTGTACCCCCTCAGCACCTACACCAACGAAGGCTACAAACATTTCTCCGCGTGCCGCCCGATACGCCGGGACACCGGAGCCGAGGTCACGACCGGCATCAAGGTACGAGCGATGCCCGTCAGCCAGGACCGCGTCAAGCTGGAAATCCAGAACACCAACACCTTCGCCCTGCGGTTCGCCCTCGACGACCGCCGCACGCCAGCCTTGCGGCTGGTCGGTAATCCCGTGATCAATGGCCGCCCCATAGCCCACGTCGCCACCCATGACGCCTCCATCGCCCGCTATGGCCGACGTGTTCTCGCCCTGCCGGACAACCCGTTCCGGCAAACCCTCGACTCCATGCAGGCCATCACGACGTCCCTGCTGGCCGACCTCGCCCAGCCCACCACCGTCCTCAGAGACATCGCCGTCGTCGGTGACCCCCGCCGACGGCTCCTCGACACACTCCACATCCACGACCCCGACGGGCTCGGCGGCCCTATCGCCGCTGTCGTCATCGGCAGCCGCCGGACCCTCAGCACCACCGACGGTCTCGCCGACACCCTCACCCTCCGGGTCCGCCGCTGAGCCCTTGGAGCCGCCCGTGACGCCTGACTGGCTCACCGCGCTGGCCGCGTTCCTCGGCCCCGCCACCGGTGCCCTCACCGGACTTCTCGCGGCCCGCCGCGCGATCCGCACCGCCCGTACCTCGGCCGATCACCAGGCGCTGGCCGAGCTGCACGCCGGATATCAGGCGCTGCTGAAAGACCGCGCCACCCACACCCGCGACGTCCTGGCCGAACTCACGGCCGTGAAAACCGAACTGTCCGCCGTGCGCCAGGAGAACGCGCGGCTGCTGCTCGAAGTCGGCGCCCTGCGCGCCCAGATGAACAAACCGATCACGGAATCCCCAACACGCCAAGGAGAACTCGAACCCTGACCGACTACGGCATCGACGTTTCGCACTGGAACCCGGTTAAGGACTGGAAAGCCGTGCGAGGCAACGGAATCAGCTATTGCTCGTTCAAGCTCACCGAGAGCACCGGCTACGTCGACCCGACCAGCGGCCCGCGCATCGCGGCGGCTCGATCCGCCGGCATTGCGCCCGGCGGTTACCACTTCGCCCGCCCCGGTGACCCCGTCGCCCAGGCCAACCATTTCGCAACCCAGCTTCGGCTCAACGGCCTGCATAGCGCCGGGTCGCTCGCGCCGATGCTCGACATGGAAGCCGCGGAGCTGCGCGGCACCGCCAACAGCTTCGTCCCGGCGTTCATCGCTCGGCTGCGCGCCGTGATCGGCGTGCACCGGGTCCTCGTCTACGCGAACCTGGACTGGTTCACCCGCGTCCTCGACCCCGCCCGGTGGGCCGACGACGGCGTCCTCCTCTGGATCGCCCGCTACAACGGTAACCCCGGCAACCCCGGCTGGACCCACCCGAAGCTGGCGCTGCACCAGCACACCCAAACAGGGACTGTCCCCGGCATCGGCGGCAACGTCGACCGCAACGCCACTATCGGGAACTACGCCCTCGCTGACCTCACCATCAACGGCAGTGGTCCGGCTCCACAGCCGGTTCCTCCGGCACCGACGCCTCCGGCCGACACCGAGGTCTACACCGTTCGATCCGGGGACACCCTCTCCGGCATCGCCGCCCGATTCGGCACCACCGTGGCCAGTCTCGTGGCACTCAACGGGATCACGACCCCGGACCGGATCTACACCGGGCAGCAGGTCCGAATTCGTGGCGGCACAGCCGCCGGGCGTCGATATCAGGTTCGGTCCGGCGACACCCTTTCCGCGATCGCCGCACGGTTCGGTACGACGGTCGCCGCAGTGGCCTCGCGTAACGGCATCGCGAATCCGAACCGCATCTACGCGGGCCAATGGCTCACGATCCCGTGACCGAAGGCGGCGGGGGCTGGCTGGTCCTATTCGTCCTGCTGACCTGGCTGACCTGGAAGACCGCCCGAGCGCTCGTGCGCTCCTACGACTACCTCGACTCCCTTCCTCCCCGAAACCACAAGGAGAAACGCACCATGTCCCGTTACCCCCTGCGCGTCGCCGGATCGATCGTCGGCGCGCTCACCGCGATCGTGTCCGGTCTCGTCGGCTCCGGCCTGTTCACCGCCGACCAGGGAAGCGCCGCCACCGGTCTCATCACCGCAGTGATCACCCTGCTCACCGCCTTCGGTGTGGTCGTCTCGACGGAAAAGAAGGTCACTCCGCTCGTGGACCCCCGCAACACGGACGGCGAGCGGCTGACGGCTTCCCAGGACGGAGACACCTTCGATGCCTGACACCACGTCCGCCCCGTCCGCGCTCGACCCGCAGTCGGTCCTGACCCCCGCCGAGGTAGCCGCCGCGCACGCGGCCGCCGTCGACGCACCCCCGTTCACCGACGATCAGCGCGACCAGTTGCGCAGCATCTTCGGCCCAGCCGTGCACCGCCTGCACACCACGAACACATAGCCCCACGCCAAAGAGCCCCGGCCCTCCCTCACGGGAGCGCCGGGGCTCTTTCTTGCGTCGAGCGCTACGCCGCGACCGCTTCCTCGACCTCATCGACACCCGGAATGGGCGCCGGACGCCCGAGCCACGACAGCGTGATCGCCCTCGGGTCGAACGGCGCGCGGCCGCCCTTGGTTCGCTGCAATCTCGGCCGGACCAGCGCGCGCACCACGTTCCGCTTCTGCGCCACCGGCAGCGATGCCCACACCTCCGGAGCTTGCGGGCCCATGAGCCCGGACACCACCGGGGACACACCGACCTCCTTCGCGCGCTGTTCGGCCGCCGCGATCTTCGGCAGCAGGCTCGCCTCGATCCGCGCCAGCCGTTCCGGCGTCAGTTCTCCCTTGATTGCCGTATCGGTGAACGCATCGAGCCGCGCACGGAAGTCCTGGGCCTCCTTGACCCACCGGCTCAGATCGTGAGCCTGACCCGCGACCTGGAACAGTTCGCGAACCTCATCGGACGCAAGCCGGTGCAGGATCGCCTCGACCACGAGCGAGTCAGCCTTCGCCATGTTCCGGGTGAGATGCCCATCCGGGCACTTATAGATCTTGTGCTGGCGATCCTTACCAGTCGAAACCGGCTTCTCACAGACGCCGCAGAGCATGATCCCTGACAGTAGGTACTTGACCCGCGTGCCGTCCTTCACCCATCGCCGTGAGGGGTCACTGAGCTTTGCGACGACCGCGTAGTGGTCCTCCGGCTCAATGATCTTCGGCCACGTGCCCTCTCGGATGATCGTTCCCCGCCAGACCCGCAAGGCCGCCAGCGCGGGATTGAGTCCAATATTGCGAACCTTCGCCGAATCCCACTTACCTGGCATCGGGTGCGCCGAATGCGCGCGGTTCATGTCCTTCGCCACCTGCGCCGGAGAATCCGACCGCAGTCGGACAAGCGCGTCATAGGCCGACTCCTGCTGCTCAACGGACAAGCCGTCCAGGAATTTCGCCCAGCCCTCGGCATCCTGCGAAAGGGCGTGAAGCTTCCGGACCTGATCGGCCCGCCACACCGTCGCGCGGGCACACGAGATCCCCCGCTCGTTGAAGTCCCTCGCGATCTCCGACTCGTTGCCGGTCTCGATCAACCGTTTGACCAGTTCCACCGCCGCCGGTTGCGCGTCGGGATCGATCAGCCGGTCGGCCTCACCGGTCTGCGGGTCGTATTCCACCTTGAACCCGAACGACACGGGTCCCGCCCACAGGCCCGCCCTCGCACGAGACTCGACACCGCGAAGAACCCGCTTGCGCAGCTTCTCCGACTCCCGCTCGGCGTCCATCGCATCTTCGGCGGTATCAATGCGGTCGTCCGGGTCGTTCATGTCATAGACGCGGTCCTCATAAGCCCAATAGCCGCCCGTCTTCGACAAGAGCTTCCGCATCCGCACGAACGTGTCCAGTTCACGCTGCGCCCGGCTGTTTTCCCAGGTCCACAGCGTGTTCGCCTCACCGGTCGCGATCAGACGCAGGGCTTCCTCGTAATCGCCGCGTACCTCGGTCCCGTACCTCGATGCCGACAGGTCGTTGTCGACCAGAACCGCAACCACCACGGCCCCCGCCCGCTCACACCACGCCTTGCCCGCCTCGATCTGCGAACCGACCGAGACCTTCCGGCCCTTCGTATCGCTCGATGCCCGCGCGTAGATCACCACCTGCAACTGCGGCAGATCTCCCGAAGCGGCCCGAAACACTCGATTTCTCGATGCCCTACCCATGAATGAACCCCCATGCACACCGGGGGTGGAGGTCGCCATTGGACCCTGTACCTGGCTGATCAAGCTTAGCCGACGAGCCGCAGGTCAAGGCCCCTTCCTGTCCGCTCAGCGCGTCCAGGACGTTCCCAGCGGGCACCTCGGTACTCTCGACGTGCCCCGACGGGGGCTGGACCCGCGACCCCGCAGGTCCAGCCCCCTTTTCAAGCTTCGTTCCGTTCATGGTTTAGCAACGTAAGTAGGAACGCAGCTAAAGTGGCTTTCGCAACGCTGCACCTGCGGGGAAAGCGCCCTTCGGCTCCCTCAGTACAGCGTGCGCGGGTTCGCGTCGATGCGGACGTGCACCAGATGCGGCCGCTCGTCCGGCAGCGCGGCCTCCAGCACCGGCTTGAGGTCCTCCGCCTTCTCGACGACCGACGTGTTCAGCCCCAGACTCTTCGCCAGCGCGGGGAAATCGATGCCGCCGAGGTCGACGCCCGGCACCTTCTCCCCGCCCGCGGCCTCGCCGAGGATGCGCACGGCGGCGTACTGCGAGTTGTCGAAGATCACGAACGTCACCGGCAGGTTGTGCTGCGCCGCCGTCCACAGTGCCTGGACGCAGTACATGCTCGATCCGTCGCCGAGGATCGCGACGACCTTGCGGTCCGGGCGGGCCAGCGCGGCACCGACGGCGGCCGGGAGGCCGTAGCCGAGGGTGCCGCTGGCGACGGTGAGGAAACCGGTGTCGGTGGCCTTGATCGGCAGGTGGTCGTGCAGTTCGTTGCGGTGGCTCGGAGTCTCCTCGACGACGATCGCGTCGTCCGGCAGGACCTCCGAGATCACCGAGTAGGCGAAGGCCGGGGTGATCGGCGTGACCGCGGCGGGCTTTTCCAGCCTGGCGCGGGGTTTCGGCGCTTCCCGCGGCGCGGCGCGGTCCAGCAGCGCGCGGATCGCGAGCATCGGCGTCGCGCGGATGCCGGTGCCTTCCGCGGCCCTGGCGAGGATCTGGTCGTCGTCGCTGACCAGGAACAGCGGCGGCAGCGCGGTTTCCGACTCGCCCCGGTACACGTGGTAGGTGAACGCCGGGGCGCCGATGACGACCACGAGATCGTGCTCGGTCAGCGCGTTCGCGAGCGTTTTCCGTTCCGGCTGCAGGAATCCGAAGAACTGCGGGTGGTCCTCGGGGAAGGAGCAGCGCGCCCCCATCGGCGGCGCCCAGACTCCGGCGCCCACCTTCTCGGCCAGCTCGACGACGTCCGGCACGGCGCCTTCCCCGTCGATACCGGGGCCGACGACGATCGCCGGACGTTCGGCGGCGTCCAAGGCGGACACCAGTTCGTCCAAAGCGGACGGATCGGGCGCGAAACCGGGGATCCGCGGCCGGGAGACGACCGGCTTCGAGGTCTCGACGTCCCAGTCGTCGACCGGCACCGAGACGAACACCGGACCCATGGGCGCCTGCGTCGCGATGTGGTACGCCCGCGCCAGCGCCGCCGGGACGTCCTCGGCCCTGGCGGGCTCGCAGCTCCACTTCACGTACGGCTTGGGGAAGTTCGCCGCCTCGACGGCGCCGAGGAAGGGGTCGTCCGGCAGCAGCGACCTGGTCTGCTGGCCCGCCAGGATGATCAGGGGGGCGTTGTTGCGGTACGCGGTGAAGACATGCCCGAGCGCGTGGCCGACCCCGCCGGCGGAGTGCAGGTTCACCAGTGCCGCCTGCCTGCTCGCGCGGGCGTACCCGTCGGCCATCGCGACGACGGACGCCTCGTGGAGCGCGAGCACGTAGGTGAAGTCGTCGGGCCATTCCGTCAGGAAGGCGATCTCGGTCGTGCCGGGATTGCCGAAAACGGTGGTCAGGCCCAGATCGCGCAGCAGTTCCCTGGTCGCGTCACGTACGGTGCGGGTAGCCATGGCCACACGCTATCTCGTCCACACCGGATAGTTGAAGATGCAACCTCGTATCACCGTATGTGGTCTGGACCTGACCCCCCGCGTACGGCACCGCCCGCATTTCGTCCTCTGAATGCGGTAGTCGCATACGCGGCCTACTCCTTGACCAGCGCCGCCCACTCGCGAACGGCGGCGACGTCCACAGTGTCCATGCCGGACTCCCAGCCGCCAGGGCGGACCGCGCCGCCGACGTGGAACGCGTCGACCCCGCCCGCTCGCAGCAGATGCACCTGCTGTGCCCGCAGGCCGCCGCCGACCAGCAGCCGAGGCCCGTCCTCACGGCGGGCGAGCCGCTGCAACACCGAAAGCCCGTGCGCGACGCCGTGCGGATGCCCGGCCGCGAGCACCGTGTCGCAGCCGAGGGAGGCCAGCTGGTCGTAGGCGCGCAACGGGTCCCGCGCGCGGTCGATGGCGCGGTGGAAGGTCCACGGCAGCCCGTCGAGCTCCTTGACCAGGGTCTCGCAGGCTTCGACGTCGATTTCGCTTTCCAGGTCCAGGAAGCCGAAGACGAACTCCCGCGCACCCGCGTCGATCAGGCGCGCGGCGTCCGCACGCAGCCCGTCGAGGTCACCGGCGGCGAAGGACATGTTGTCGCGCAGCATGACCCGCACCGGGAGATCGGTGGCACCGAGTACTTCGCGCAGCGTCCCGACCGACGGCGTGAGCCCGTCGCTGGCCATGTCGCTGACCAGTTCGAGGCGATCGGCCCCGCCCTCCTGCGCGCGCTCCGCGTCCACCGCGGTCAGCGCGATCACTTCCAGCAGGCCGGTTTTCGGGGTCATGAACCTTCCAATTCGCTCAATGTCCGTCGGTGAACCCGCGGCCGCGACAGCGGAGCCTTCGGCGGAGGCGGGTTCAAGCTCAGGGTCGCCTTCCGGGTACATCGCAGCTCCGCACGTTCGCTCAATCCGAGGGGTTGTCTTCACCCCTGGCGTGGCGACCGCGCCGGAATCCGCCTTGCAGGCTGGTCATCCGTTCGCGGACCGCTTCGGGGGAAAGTGAGAGTATCGGCCTCTCCCCTCGCGGCTTCTCCGGCCTGTCGTCCTGCGACCGGGCCTCGGGAACGACGGCGGGCAGCACCGGCCAGGTCTCCTCCGCGCCGTCCTCCTGTTCCAGTTCGGCGGGCGTCGGCCAAGCGGGTTCCGGCTCCTCTTCCTTCGGCGCCACCGGCTTCAGTGTCGGTTCGGTCGGCTCGTCGGGATCCTCGGGTACGGCGTGCTTCACCGGCTCGAACGATGGCAAGGAAGGCGGGCCGGGTTCCGCGGGCGAAGGTCCTTCGCGCGGGCCTCCGTGGTCGAACCACTGCGAAAGCACGCTCTGGTACTTCGGCATCCGCTCGGTCGGCGCGTCCAGCTCGAGATGGTCGACGGCGTCGTCGTCCGAAGACGGCCATTCCGGCGGGTTCTCTCGCTCGACGACGGGAGCGCGCCGCAGCGGCCCGGGGTCCAGCACGGGCGCGAACCGCGACTCCTCGGCGCTCTCCTGTGGTTCCGGCAGCGGCGGGACTTCCAGTGGCGGCTCGGGTTCCGGCTCCGGGACGACGACGGTCACGGGCACGGGTTCCGGCATCGGGGCCCGCCGGGGCGCCTCGACGATGAGCTCGGCGGGCACGACGACCACCGCGGTGATCCCGCCGCCGTCGGCGGACCGGAGGCGGACGTCGATCTGGTGCCGGATCGCCAGCGTCGCGACCACGAACAGGCCCATCCGCCGGGAGACCTCGACGTCCACGTCGGGCGGGTTCGCCAGCCGCGCGTTGGTCCGGTCGATCTCCGCCTGCGGCATCCCGGCGCCGTGGTCGGAGATCTCGATCTGCCATTCCCCGCGATCGGTCTCGTGCCCCTCGACCTGCACCATCGTGCTCTGATCCGAATAGCGGGTCGCGTTCTCCAGCAGCTCGGAGACCACGTGCACGAGGTCGTTGACGGCCTCGCCGCGTACCGCGATCCGCGGCGCCGGGCCGAGTTCGATCCGCTGGTAGTGCTCGACCTCCGAGAGCGCGGCGCCGATGATCTCGTCGGCGACCACGGCGCCACCGTCCTCACGGACGACGTCGGTTCCGGACAACACCAGCAGGTTCTCGCTGTTGCGGCGCATCCGGGTCGCGAGGTGGTCGAGTTCGAAGAGCCCGGCTAGCGTGTCGGGGTCCTGTTCGTCGGCCTCCATGCGGTCCAGCACGGACAACTGCCGCTCGACGAGATCCTGGCTCCGCTGCGACAGGTTCACGAACATCGCGTTGATGTTCTCCCGCAGCATCGCCTGTTCCCCGGCGAGCCGGACGGCCTCGCCGTGCACCGCGTCGAACGCGCGCGCCACCTGGCCGAGTTCCTCGCGGCTGAACACCGGGACCGGGGCGACGGCCAAACGCCGCCGCAGGTTCTCCGGCTGCGGTTCGGGGTCGCTCAGCAGACCTTCGACGGCAGCCGGCAGCTGGTGCTCCGCGACGTGGAGCGCGCTGCGGCGCAGGATCCGCAGCGGCCGTAACAGCGAACGCGCGATGATCACCGAGAGCACCCCGGCGACGACCAGCACGGCGAGCACGATGCCGCCGTCCCAGATCGCGGACGTCCTCGCCCGTGCCGCGAGGGCGTCGGTGCGTTCCTGAAGCTGGACGAGCAGCGCCTGCTGCACCTGGTGGGCCAGATTGACCGTGTAGGTGGCCGAGGTGTCCCACTGATTCGGGTCCAGCCCGCCGAGCCCCTGATCGTTCTCCGCGCGGATGAGCGCCGATTCGACCATGTCGTTGCCGATGTCGACGATCAGACCGATGACCGTGTCGTCGTACATCCGCTGCTGCTCGGGGGTCGCGAAAGTGCGGTAGTCGTTGCGGGCGGCGGCGAGTTCGGCCTCCGCGCCGAGCAGCGCGCGGGTCCGGTCCCGGTTGAGGCCGCCCTCCGCGAGCGCGGCCGCCATGATCGCGCGTTTGACCGACATCTGGTCCTTGACCCGCGCGAGCGCGTTGCCCGCGAGGCGGAGTTTCCCCAGATCCGGGTCGGAGACGTCGGCGGCGGTGGAATCGCTGATGTCGAGCAGACCGGAGATCAGGTCGCTGTAGGAGCGCAGCACCGCGTCGGCGGGGAAGGCGGAGTGTTCCGCGGAAAAGCGGAGGCCGGTCAGCACGCGCAGCCGGTCGCTGGTCTGCTGCAGGCTGGTCGCGGTCTTGCCGCCGAGCCTGCTCTTGCTTTCGCCGAGCGTGCGGTCGAAGGTGCCGATGGCCTCGTCGACGCGCTTGCGCTGTTCGGTCAGTTCGGAAAGGTCGCCCTTGCGCTCGCCGGCGACGAAGCGGACGGTGAGATCTCGTTCGCGCTGGAGCTGGTGCACGGCTTCGGCGACGGTGCTGTCGACGCGGCCGCGGGTGGCGAACTCGGCCAGCTGCCTGGCGTCCCGCAGATCGGAGTTGACCCGGAGACCGACGAGGGCGACCACCGCGAGGGCGGGAATCAGGAGTACCACGAAGAGTTTGGTACGCAGGTGCCAGTTCCGCAGCCGCCAGCGCCCGCCGACACGAGGATGCCGTTCCGCCGCGTCGCCCCCACGGGGACGCTTGTCGCGACGGGCCACCTGGTTTCCTTTTCCCACCACGGGACCCTTTCCCATGGCTGACATCGGGGACGAGAGCCCGAACCTACTGTAGAGTAACAAGGTTCGAGAACGATCGAAAGCCGCGCCATCCGGCGCCTCCCGCAGGCGATCGTATGGGGCCTGGACCATACGATCCAGAAGGAGGAGCACATTCTCTCGGTAGGTGAGCGGTGACGAAGATGCGCGTCTTGGCGATTCCGCTGGTAGCGGCGCTGCTGGCGGCCGCCGGTTGCGGAGTGTTTTCCGGCGGTGACGCAAGCACCGACGCGCCACTCGAACGGACGGAACTGCGCATCGGCGTCGGCAGCCCCATCGACACGGCACCCTTGCGGGTCGCCGTCGCCGACGGGAAGTTCACCGCGGCCGGGCTTTCCGTGACCCTCGTCGAAGTTCCCGCCGACCAGGCGATCGGCAAACTCTCCGCGGGCGAGATCGATCTGGCGTTCGCGAGCGACGTGTCGATCTTCCGCGCCGCCGCGGCCGGGACGGCGCTCCGGTTGCAGGGCGAGGCGTACACCGCCGGCCGCAACACCATGGCGCTCGTCACACTCCCCGGCTCCGACTACACCGAGCCGACGCTGAAGAAGTCACCGAAGATCGCGGTGAACATGCTCGACGACGTCGGCGTGCTGGCGGCCCGCTCGGTATTGGGGACCGCGGGCGTCGACGTGAACCGGATCCAGTTCAAACAGCATCCGTTCGACCGGATGCCCCAGGCGTTGCAGGCGGGCGAAGTCGATGCCGCGTGGATGGTCGAGCCGTACATCACCAGGGCCGAGAAGGAGCTCGGGGCGAGCATCCTCGCCGACGGCGCCCGCGGCGCGACACTGGACTTCCCGATGTCGTCCTACGTTTCGACGGGAGCCTTCGGACAGGGCAACGCCCGCACGCTCGCCGTCTTCCGCAAGGTGCTCGGCGAAGCGCAGGTGCGGGCGGCCGACCCGGCCGTCGTCCGCGACGCGCTGCCGTCGTTCTCCGACATCGACCGGACCACGGCGTCGCTGATCTCGCTCGGGACGTACCCGGTGTCCCTCAACGGCATCCGGCTGCAACGCGTCGCCGACCTGATGCACAACTCGGGGATGCTCGGTGCGCGGCTCGACGTGCAGTCGATGGTGGCGCGCCCCTAAATGTTCTCTCCGGTCGGCCTGAGGCACACGGTGCGCACGGGCGGTCCGGTGTAGCGCAGTTCGGTGTCCTCCGGCATGCAGACGGCCTCCGATCCCCGCATCACCGTCGCGCGCGCCTCCGCGCTGATGTCGGTGCAGCGGACCTTCGCGATCCGCGTCTCGTGCACGACGTCGCGCAGGCAGTCCCCGCTCTCGACGTTCAGCGCGAGGCAGAGCGTCTTTTCCGCCCTCTTGCTCGACGAACCCCCGTACAGCTCGAACTGGATGTAGTCGGCGGTACGGCAGTCCGAGGAGCCCGTCCGCACCTCGTCGACGCGGAAGGTCGCGCGAGTCGACGAGCAGCCGGCCGTCGTGTAGCTCTGTTTGCCGCTCGCTTCGTCGGTCAGGTACAGGCATTTGCCCGCCTCGACCTTGCCGAACCGGCTCGACTGCGAGAGCCCGAAGGCGGCCAGGCTCCCCAGGCCCAGCGCGGCGACGACGCCCAGCACGATCGAGGCCTTGGCCAGCACGCTCAGCGGCGGCGGCTTGGGGAACGGCGTCGGCGGTACCGCCTCCGGCATCGGAGGCAGCGGCGCGGGCGCGTTGAACGGGTCGTACTCGGGTGTCCCGCCGGTCGGTGTTGTCGTCAAGGTCCCCTCCTGCTCACCTGCCGCATATCCTTCCACCAGCGGTGCCGCGGCGGGGGCAAGTGTGGCCGGAACGTATAAAGGACGTTGTGACCGATGGCCCGCTGATCGTCCAATCCGACAAGACCGTGCTCCTCGAGGTCGACAACAGCCAGGCCGACGACGCGCGGATCGCCATCGCGCCGTTCGCCGAACTGGAACGCGCGCCCGAGCACGTCCACACCTACCGGATCACGCCATTGGCGTTGTGGAACGCCCGCGCGGCGGGCCACGACGCCGAACAGGTCGTCGACGCGCTGACGACGTACTCGCGCTTCCCCGTCCCCCAGCCGCTGCTCATCGACATCGTGGACACGATGGGCCGGTTCGGGCGGCTGCAGATCGCCAACCACCCGGCGCACGGCCTGGTGATGTCGACCATCGACCGCGCGGTGCTGGAGGAGATCCTCCGGCACAAGAAGATCAGCCCGATGCTGGGCGCCCGCATCGACGAGGACACCGTCATCGTGCACCCGTCCGAACGCGGACGGCTCAAGCAGGCGCTGCTGAAGGTCGGCTGGCCCGCGGAAGACCTCGCCGGCTACGTCGACGGCGAGGCGCATCCGATCGACCTCGCCGAGGTCGACTGGGAGCTGCGCGACTACCAGCGCAAGGCCGCCGAGGCGTTCTGGGCGGGCGGGTCCGGCGTCGTCGTGCTGCCGTGCGGCGCGGGCAAGACGCTGGTCGGCGCCGCGGCCATGGCGCACGCGAAGGCGACCACGCTGATCCTGGTGACGAACACCGTCGCCGGACGGCAGTGGAAACGGGAGCTGGTCGCGCGGACCTCGCTCACCGAGGAGGAGATCGGCGAATACTCCGGGGAGAAGAAGGAGATCCGGCCGGTCACCATCGCGACGTACCAGGTGGTCACGCGCAAGACCAAGGGCGAGTACAGGCATCTGGACCTGTTCGATTCGCGCGACTGGGGCCTGGTCGTCTACGACGAGGTCCACCTGCTGCCCGCGCCGGTGTTCCGGATGACCGCGGACCTGCAGTCGCGGCGGCGGCTCGGCCTGACCGCGACCCTGGTGCGCGAGGACGGACGCGAGGGCGACGTGTTCTCCCTGATCGGACCGAAGCGGTACGACGTCCCGTGGCGTGACATCGAGGCGCAGGGCTGGATCGCGCCGGCGGAATGCACCGAGGTCCGGGTGACGCTGACCGACGCCGAGAGGCTCGCGTACGCGACGGCCGAGGCCGAGGAACGGTACAAACTGGCGGCGACCGCGGACACCAAGACCAAGGTGATCAAATCGCTGGTCGACCGGCATCCCGGCGAGCCGACCCTGGTCATCGGGGCCTATCTCGACCAGCTGGAGATGATCGGTGACGAACTCGACGCGCCGGTGATCCAGGGCGCGACGCGGAACAAGGAACGCGAGGAACTGTTCGACGCGTTCCGGCGCGGCGAGATCAGGACGCTGGTCGTTTCGAAGGTCGCGAACTTCTCGATCGACCTGCCGGAGGCGTCGGTCGCCATCCAGATCTCCGGGACCTTCGGTTCGCGGCAGGAAGAAGCGCAGCGGCTCGGACGGCTGCTGCGGCCCAAGGGCGACGGACGGCAGGCGCATTTCTACTCGGTCGTCTCGCGGGACACCGTCGACACGGAGTACGCGGCGCATCGGCAGCGATTCCTGGCGGAACAGGGGTACGCGTACCGGATCGTGGACGCGGACGACCTGCTGCGGCCCATGTAGCCGCCCGCTTCGGTCCTGCCAAGTACGTGAAGGCCCCCTTCATTGCGTTTAGCGCAGTGAAGGGGGCCTTCATGTACTTGGCAAGGCGTGAAGGTCGAGTTTGCTCGGCTGAGCCGAGGGAAGGGGGCCTTCACGCGCGGCCGCTGTGCCTGCTGGTGTACCTGGGACGAGAGCGGCGGCGGCCCGGAAGGACGCGTTGCGAAAGCCACTTTCGCAACCTTCAACGTTGTGAAAGTGGCTTTCGCAACAGCACCTTCGCCCGTGGCGAGCGTCCACTGTGGACAACCATGGTGCCCATGTGACTCCAGGGACACCTGAGGCACCCGCCGTGAGATCCCGCAAACGGGGTATCGAAAACTGTCGGTGCTTCGAACTAGTGTTCGGGTAGAGTTGACCGAACACCAGTTCGAGGGGAAGCCGATGACGATCGCACCGTTCCGTCCGGGTACGCCGCCCGTCCAGACCCTGCCGCCCGGCCGGTGGCACGGCCGGATCTGGGTTTCGGACCTGCCGTTGGCCAGGCCGGAGCGCTACACCGGCTGCGTCGCCGAGTTCGACCGCTCCGGTCTGTGGCCGGTGCTGATCCCGCACGACCGGCGCTTCGCCGCCAACGGCGAGGACTGGATCGACGACCGCGGCAGGCTCGCCCCCGCCGATCACCGGATCTCCTCGGTGGATCCGGCCGAGGTGCTGGCCCGCTGGTGGGACACGTCGTGCTGCGACGGCGCCTGCCTGCGCCCGTTCGGCGCGAAGTTCCCCGGGCTCGCCCGTCGCCCGGCTCGCCGGGCGGATCCGCTGGCCGAGGCGGGTAACACCGGGTCGATTCTGGCCGCGCGCGGGCAGCATCGGCTGGCTCTGGTGCAGACGGAGCGGCCCGCCGACATCCCGGCGATCCTCGGCTGGACGGGCATGATCAAGGCGACCGACCAGGTCCACGAGCTGTCCGCGGTCCTGCGCAGCTGGGAAGACCGTTTCGGCGCGACGCTCACGGTGCTGGGCTTCGACTCGATGGAGCTGTCGGTGGCCGCGCCGCCGCGCACCCAGGGCCGAGCGCTCACCGTCGCCGCCGAGCACCGGGCGTTCTGCCTGCCCTCGTTCGCCGGGCAGCCGGGCAATCTGCGCGAGTTCGCCTCCAGCCTCGTCCAGACCCGCCGCTGGCGGTTCTCGTGGGCGTGAGCGGGCGTTTGCGCCGGCCGGAGAGGGGGAATCTGGGCGACACGGAAAGGCGGTGATCGACGTCGCGGAGCTGAGGATCGGCACTTCGGGCTGGCGCTACCCACCGTGGCGCGGGGACTTCTACCCCCGCGGCCTGGTGCAGCGGCGCGAGCTGGAATACCTGTCGTCCCGGATGAACTCGGCCGAGATCAACGGTTCGTTCTACTCGCTGCAGCGCCCCGAGCGGTACCGGACGTGGGCAGAGGAGACACCGGACGACTTCGTCTTCGCCGTCAAGGGCGGCCGCTTCATCACGCATATGAAGCAACTGCGGGACGTCGAGACGCCGTTGGCGAACTTCTTCGCGTCCGGCGTGCTGGCGCTCGGCCGGAAATTGGGGCCGCTCCTCTGGCAGCTGCCGCCGCGGCTGGCGTTCGACGCCGAGCGCGTCGAGGCGTTCTTCAAGCTCTTGCCCCGCACCAGTGACGCCGCCGCCAAGCTCGCGAGTAAGCACGACGACAAGCTGAAGACCGAGCCGCACACCGATCCGAAGCCTCGCCGGCAGCTCCGGCACGCCGTCGAAGTACGGCATCCGAGCTTCGCCGAGCCCGAAAGCCTCGAACTGTTCCGGAAGCACGGCATCGCGCTCGTGGTCGCCGACACCGCGGGCAAGTTCCCGTTCGTCGACGAGATGACGAGCGACGAGTTCGCGTACGTCCGCCTGCACGGCGACGAGGAACTGTACGTCAGCGGGTACAGCGACAAGGCCTTGAAGAAATGGGCCAGGAAGATCAAGGGCTGGGGTCGAGACACGTACGTCTACTTCGACAACGACGTCAAGGTCGAGGCGCCGAAGAACGCGATCGCCCTCGCGAAACTGCTGGCCTGAGCAGCGCACGCTGCACAGTCAGCGCGCAGTGAGCGGTGTCCTGTTAGGTGACGTGTGCGGGCACGGGCGTACTCGCGTGCTGCGACTGGGGGTCGGCACGCCGGGCGCCCGTGCCTCACTCCGCCTTGGCGGTTTCGCCCACGAGCGAGGCCAGCTTCGTCCGGACGTCCTCGGCGTCGGGATGCGCGAGCTCGGTCAGCACCCGGACCGAACGCAGCCAGCATTCCCGTGCCGAGGAGGGGTCACCGAGCCGCAGCTGGATCCCGCCGAGCTGGGCCAGCACGTCGGCCGCCTCGTAGAGCTCGCCGTGGGCGAAGAACATCTCGACGGCGCGCCGCATGCAGGCGATGCCCTCGTCGCCCCGGCCGAGCCCGACCAGGGCGGTCCCCTTGGTGTGCAGAGTGAAGCGGGCTTCGTCCGGGAGCGCGTGCGCCTCCAGCGCCAAGGCCTGATCGGCGAAGTCGAGCGCCTGCTCGAAACGGCCCGCCTGGGTGCAGATGTCGCCGAGAGCCTGCAGCGCGCTGGCCTCCATGCCGGCGCCGACGTTGCTCTCCCGGATGAGCCGCAACGCCCGCGTCCCGTATTCCCAACCGGTTTCGGGGTCCTGGCTCGCCAGCGTGAGGTTGTAGAGGGCCCGCGCCTCACCTTGCCGGTCCCCGACCTGCCGCTGCAGTTCGACGACCTGCTTCAGGTAGGCGATGCTGTCGTCGTACTGGCGGGCGACCCCGCAGGCCACGCCGAGCCCGCTGAGGATGGCGGCCTCGCCGGGGCGGTCCCCCAGGTCGCGGGCGGCGCGGAGCGCCACGCCGAACACCGAACGCCAGTCCTCCAGCCGGGCCCGCACGATGAAGTACGACTGCAGCAGCCACGCCAGCTGCCAGCACTCCCGGTACCGCCGCTCCCGGTACGCGACGTTCACCGCGGCGATGAGGTTCCCCGCCTCCTCGTCGAACCAGTCGAGCGCCTGCTCGTAGTGCCCGAACCGCAGCCCGGCGCCGTCGAAGCGCTCCGGATCGACGAGCCGGTAGTGCCGTTCCGGACGCAGGAGCCGGGACGCGTTCAACGCCGAAGCCAGGGACGCGTGGAGCAGCCTGTCCAGCACGGCCGTCCGCGCTTCGGGCCCGTCGATCTTCGCCGAAAGCTCGGCCGCGTACGCCCGGATCAGATCGTGGAACTGGTGCCGGCCTGGCCTGGAGCGCGCGATCAGGTGCGCGGACGCGAGTTTCGTCAGATCCTCGTGCGCTTCGGCGATGTCGACCCCGGCCACCGCCGCGGCCACGGGCACGCTGAAGTCGCCGCCGGTGGGCAGGCCGAGCAGCCGCAGCAGCCGGGCGGCCCGTTCGTCGAGCGCCCGGTACGAGTACGAGAAGACGGCGCGGATGTTCGTCTCATCGCCGTCGGCGAGGTCGAACGAACCCAGCCGGTCCTGTTCGGCTTCCAGCAGCCGGACGAACTCCCGCAACCCGAGATCCGGGAACTGCGCGGCCCGCACCGCGAGGATCCGGATGGCCAGCGGCAGCCCGCCGCAGTACCGGACGAAGCGTTCGGTGGCCTCGGGGTCTTCGGCGATCCGGTCCAGCCCGATCGTCGACGCGAGGAGGGCGATCGCGTCCTCGTCCGGCAGTTCCTCCAGCGCGACGCGGCGCGCGCCGTGGGTCGCCACGAGCGCCTGCAACTGCCAGCGGCTGGTCACCAGCACCAGGCAACCGGGGCCAGGCAGCAACGGCCTGATCTGCTCGGTGCTCCCCGCGTTGTCGAGCAGGATCAGCATCCGGCGGCCGGCGCTGTGGGTGCGCCAGGTGGCCGCGCGTCCGTCGACGTCGGCGGGGATCCGGTCGGCGGGGACACCGACGGAGACGAGCATGGTTTCGAGCGCGGCGGCGGCTTCGACCGGCTCACCGGGGCCGTAGCCGCGCAGATTGAGGTACACCTGCCCGCCGGGGAAACGGTCCCCGACCTCGTGCGCGAAGTGGACGGCGAGCGTCGTCTTTCCGATCCCGCCCATCCCTTCGATCGACGCGATCGAAGTCGAGCGCTCGGTGTCCAGCGCCTCCGGGACGAGGCCGTGCAGCGCCTTGAGGTCGCGTTGGCGGCCGGAGAAAGCCCGCAGATCGGCGGGAAGCTGCCGCGGGATCAACGGTTCGGCGCCGAGCCGGTACCGCGTCAGTCCGGAGTCCAATGTGGTCTCGACGGACTCTTCACCGGTCAGGATGGCCTGGTGCGCCCGCTGCAGTGACGCGCCGGGGTCGAGGCCGAGTTCTTCGGCCAGCACCGCGCCGATCCGGCGATAGACGTTCAGCGCCTCGGCCTGTCTGCCGGAGCGGTAGAGCGCGATCATCAACTGCTCGTGCAGCCGCTCCCGCAGCGGGTGCTCGCGGCACAACCTGGTCAGCTCGGGAACGACGGTGGCGTGCTCGCCGAGCGCGATGAGCGCGTCGGCCCACTGCTCGCGCACACGCAACCGCTCTTCGCCCAGCTGGTCGGCTTCGTCCCGAAGCAGCGCTTCGGAGTGGACGTTCTGCAACGCCGGGCCACGCCACTCGGCCAGCGCGGCGGCGAACCGGTCCGCGGCCCCGCGCAGGTCGCCGTCCCGCGCGGCCTCCGTCCCGGCCGCGGCGAGAGAACGGAAACGGGTGAGGTCGAGCAGCTTCTCGTCGAGTTCGAGCAGGTAGCCGCCGCGTTCCGTGCGAATGGTGACGTCGTCGCCGAGCGCGCGGCGGACCCGCAGGATGTAGGTCTGCAGGGCGCCCTTGGACCGCCGCCGGTCGTCCGGCCACAGCCAGCGGCCCAGTTCTTCGACCGGCACCACGGTGTTCGCGCGCAGCAACAGGCCCGCCAGCACGATGAGCGGCCTGCTGCCGCCCAAGGGCACCGGCAGCCCGTCCGCCGTGACCTCCGTGGGCCCCAGCACGCGAAAGTCGAGTGCCACGTCGCTCATTCTGTCCGGAACAGGAGAAAACGGCACGCGATTCCCGCGGTGGCATGATCGGTGCCGATGGACGTCTACGCGATCCCCCTGCGCACGCGATTCCGCGGCATCACCGTCCGTGAAGGACTGCTGATCCGCGGTGAAGCGGGCTGGGGCGAATTCTGCCCGTTCTCCGACTACTCCGACGCCGAGAGCGCGCCGTGGCTGGCGTCCGCGCTGGAGGCGAGCGAACGCGGCTGGCCGTCGCCGGTGCGGGAGAGCGTCGAGGTGAACGCGACCGTCCCGGTGGTGTCCCCGGACAAGGCGTACGAACTCGTGTCCGCGTCGGGTTGCCGCACGGCGAAGGTGAAGGTCGCCGACCCGCGAGTGAGCCTCGCCGAGGACTGCGCCCGGGTGGAGGCGGTGCGGTCCGCGCTGGGCCCGCGGGGAGCGGTCCGCGTCGACGCGAACATGGCCTGGGACGTGGACACCGCGGTCAAGGCCATCGGTGAACTGGACCGTGCGGCGGGTGGGCTCGAGTACGTCGAGCAGCCGTGCCCGTCGATCGAGGAGCTCGCCGACGTCCGGCGCCGGGTCGGCGTCCGGATCGCCGCGGACGAATCGATCCGGCGGGCCGAGGATCCGCTCAAGGTGGCCGTGGCGGGAGCGGCCGACGTCGCCGTGCTGAAGGTCGCGCCGCTGGGCGGGGTCCGGCGGGCGCTGGAGGTCGCCGAAGCGTGCGGGCTGCCGTGCGTGGTGTCGTCCGCCGTCGAGACGAGCGTCGGTCTCGCCGCCGGGCTGGCGCTCGCGGGCGCACTGCCCACTTTGGACTTCGCCTGCGGACTGGGCACGATGTCCTTGCTGACGGGGGACGTCTGCGGCGACTCACTGTCCCCTGTGGACGGACGCCTGCCGGTTCCGCGGCAGGCTCCCGCCCCCGACCTTTTCACCGCCCACGCCGCCGGCCCGGACGTCCGGGCAGTCTGGGAAGCCCGCCTCACCCGCGTCCGCACCCACCTCCCGACGCCATGAAAGGTCCTTTCCTTGCGAAATTTGCAAGGAAAGGACCTTTCATGGCGTTCGGGAGACGATCAGGTGCAGTGCTCGAAAGGCGATTCGTAGCTGGTGGAACCCGCCGAGCCGCCCCACCGGACGCACTTCGCGCCGGCGGCCGCGCTCACCGGGCCCGCGTAGTACTCGAAGCTGCCGGTGTCGGTCTTCCTCGCCGAACCTTGGACTTCGAGGAAGGCCGAAACCGCGCTGCCCGTGCCGACCGAGGTGGACTTGATGGTGGTGACGCAGTTGTTCTTGGTCGTGCCGTTGTACAGCAGGTACGCGGTCGCGGCGCTGCCGAGCGCCTGCGAGTCGATCACCTTGTAGCCGTCGCCGCACACCTCGACGGCGTCGTACGGGTTGGGATTCCCGTTGCCGCTGCAGGTGTTCTTCGAGGTCACGTTGGCGTTGGGGTAGCCGAACTTCACGCCGTTGAAGTACGCGGGCTTGATGTTGCTCGGCCACGACGAGTCGTTGGTGCGGACCTCGTAGTGCAGATGCGGGCTGATGTTGTTGCCCGGCTTGGAGGTGTTGCCGACCTCGCCGATCTTCTGCCCCTGCGCGACCTGCGCGTTGAGCGCGACCGAGCGGACCTTCAGGTGCGCGTAGTAGGTCGACCACCCCCCACCGTGGTCGATCTTCACCAGGTTGCCGAACCCGTTGTCCGAGCCCTGGTGCGCCGAGATGACGACCTTGCCCGCCGCCGCCGCGACCACGGTGTCGCCGAGGTCCGCCCCCGCGGAGCTGCCGCGGTTGAAGTCGATCTCGTAGGCCCGGTGCGCGCTGCTGTTGTCGTTGTCGCCGTTCCACACCTGGTTGCAGGGGAACGGGAGCTGGAAGTTGGGCCGCGGCCCGACTGCGGCCTCGGCCGACGTCGCGGTGATCGCCAGCCCGGCCATGCCCAGCAAGGCGGTGGCGGCCGCCGTGACCACTCGTCTGAATCTCATCGGATGTCCTTTCTCGGCGTTTCGTGAGAAGCGTCCCGAAAGGGCGTACAAGCGAGATACAAACGAGCACGGGCCCTCCTGGCCGAGGGGTCCGGGAGGGCCCGTGGCTCAGCCGACCCGCTCGATGGCGGCCCGGCGGATCAGGAACTTCCCGGGTTCGCGGACCTGCTCGAAGGCCGCGTTGTTCAGCAGCGCGCAACTGCCGGAAACGCCGGTGACCTCGACGGTCGTGGACTTGTCGTTGTCCAGGTTCGTCACCTTCAGCTTGGTGCCCGCCGGGAACTCGCCACTGGACGCGGCGGGCGCGCCGCCCTCGCCGGACAGCGTCACCGTGGAGCCCTCGCAGACGACTTCTCCTTCCCCGGCGGCCGCCGCTCCTTGATCGACGGCCTCTCCGGCCATGGCATCGGCCTGGACGTCCTCGGTGCATCCCGCGGCTTCGCGGCGCTGCTGGATGAGGTCGACGACGGCCTGCCGGTTCGCGATCCGCGCCGCGGACTGCGCGTCCGGATCCGCCTGCTGGCCGTCGATGAAGTTCAGGTTGTTCCGAAGGGCGGTGTCCAGTCCCTGACAGCTTTCCGCGGCCTGCCCGTCCGGAGTGCTGATCGCGAACATCGCCGCGGCGATGGCGGCCACCCCGAGAACGGACGCGATGCCGATCGTCGCACGCTTGCGGTGTTTCCCGGCACTGTTCATCATCGGTGCTTCCTCCGGTCTGGTTCCTCCTCACCCACATCCAGGGATACGGCCGGATAACGGAAGTGGTTCAAACCGATTTCAGCCGAGCCAGGGTTTCGCGATCCGCGCGTAGGTGCCGTCGTTCAGCGCGAGATGCAACCACTGGTCGGTCCACTCCTTGAACACGACGTCGCGCGGTACCAGGTACGCCTTCTCCGAGAAGGTGAACGGCTCGTCGGGACGCACCGCGCACAGGCGCGGATTCTGCTTTGCCTGCCAACGGGTTTCGGTCGCGTCGGTGATCATCAGATCGGCCCGCCCCGCCAGGATCTCGGCGAAGATCGTGTTGTTGTCGGGATGCCGCACGATGGTCGCGCGCTTGAGATTGGCGTCGGCGAACTGTTCGTTGGTACCGCCGGGATTCACGATCGCCCGGACACCCGGCTGGTCGATCTGCTCCAGGGTCTGGAACCGCTTTTCGTTCTCGCACAAGGTGATCGGCGTCTTGCCGTCACGAAGATAGGGAGCGGTGTAGAACCCCTTCTTCGCGCGGTCCAAGGTCACCGACACACCACCCATCGCCAGATCGCATTCACGCCCGACGTCGTCGGCGATCTTCTTCCATGTGGTCTGAACCAGTCGGAGCCGGACGCCGAGCCGCTTCGCGAGGTCGCCCGCGAGGTCGATGTCGATCCCGCTCCACGCGCCCGCCGTGTCCCGATGGGTGAACGGGCGATAGTCGCCCGTCGAACATACGCGGATTTCGCCGCGAGCCTGAACGACGTCGAGCCTGCTCCGCGCGTCATGACCTTCGGGCGCGGCGCCGGCCGTGCCGATTCCCAGCACGGTCAGCACCGCGACCCCGAACGTAAGTACCTTCGCCTTGATCGTCATCCAGGCATTTTCCACGCCCTGGACGCCGAGACGCATCACTTGCGTGGAGCATCTGGTTTTCCGGCCCCTCAGGGTCGGATTCCAGGGTCGGGTCGGGGCCGTTCCCCGATGTGCCGAGGGTCGTTCCGGAGCGAATATTGAGCCATGACGAACAGCGTGTACACCCCCCAGGCCACCAAGAAGCTCTACCGCAGCCGCACCGACAAGATGGTCGCGGGCGTCGCCGGCGGCTGGGCCGCCTACCTCGGCGTCGACGCCGCGATCCTGCGCATCGCCCTCGTGGCGGGTGTCTTCTTCACCGCCGGATTCGCGATCCCGCTCTACGCCGCCGCGTGGCTTCTGACTCCGGAACAGCCTGGCGAATCCTGATCGGGGCGGGCGTCGCGCGCAGGGGGCACGACGCCCGTCAGGGGCAGGGGGACAGAAGAAAGGCCCGGGCATGGGGATGCCCGGGGCTTTCCTTTCGCCGGATCACACGTGATCGGAGCCGTTACTCGCGTGATTGAAGCCGTAACACGCGTGTCTCGGGGCGTATGACCCACGGTTCACGCGAGTTCCGCGAACGGGACGAAGAAAAGCCCGGACGCGCGAGGCGCGTCCGGGCTTTCCGGTGGTGCTACCGGCTCGAACTCAGAAGTCCATGCCGCCCATGCCACCGGACGGGTCGGCGGGAGCGGCCGAGGCCTTCTCCGGCTTGTCCGCCACGACGGCTTCGGTGGTCAGGAACAGCGCCGCGATGGAAGCGGCGTTCTGCAGCGCGGAGCGGGTGACCTTCGTGGGGTCCGGCACGCCGGCGGCGAGCAGGTCCTCGTAGACACCGGTGGCGGCGTTGAGGCCGTGACCCTGCGGGAGGGACTTGACCTTCTCCGCCACGACGCCGCCTTCGAGGCCGGCGTTGATCGCGATCTGCTTGAGCGGCGCCTCGACGGCGACCTTGACGATGTTGGCACCAGTGGCCTCGTCGCCCTCGAGCTTCAGACCGGCGAAGGCTGCCTCGGCGGCCTGGATGAGAGCGACGCCACCACCGGCGACGATGCCCTCTTCGACGGCGGCCTTGGCGTTGCGCACCGCGTCCTCGATGCGGTGCTTGCGCTCCTTCAGCTCGACCTCGGTGGCGGCACCGGCCTTGATGACGGCCACGCCGCCGGCCAGCTTCGCCAGACGCTCCTGGAGCTTCTCGCGGTCGTAGTCCGAGTCCGAGTTGTCGATCTCGGCACGGATCTGGTTGACGCGACCCTGGATCTGGTCGGCGTCGCCCGCACCCTCGACGATAGTGGTCTCGTCCTTGGTGATGACGGCCTTGCGCGCCTTGCCCAGCAGGGAAAGGTCCGCGTTCTCCAGCTTGAGGCCGACGTCCTCGGAGATGACCTGGCCACCGGTCAGGATCGCGATGTCCTGCAGGATCGCCTTGCGGCGGTCACCGAAGCCCGGGGCCTTGACGGCGACGGACTTGAAGGTGCCGCGCATCTTGTTGACGATGAGGGTGGCCAGGGCCTCGCCCTCGACGTCCTCGGCGATGATCAGCAGCGGCTTGCCGGACTGGATGACCTTCTCCAGCAGCGGCAGGACGTCCTTGACGGTGGAGATCTTGGAACCGAAGAGGAGGACGTACGGGTCCTCGAGCTCGGCTTCCTGACGCTCCGGGTCGGTCACGAAGTAACCGGAGATGTAGCCCTTGTCGAAGCGCATACCCTCGGTGAGCTCGAGCTCGAGCCCGAAGGTGTTGCTCTCCTCGACGGTGACGACGCCTTCCTTGCCGACCTTGTCCAGCGCCTCGGCGATGAGCTCGCCGATGGTGCGGTCCGCGGCGGAGATCGACGCGGTGGCGGCGATCTGCTCCTTGGTCTCGATCTGGACGGCCATCTTGTGCAGCTGCTCGGTGATGGCCTCGACGGCCGCCTCGATGCCGCGCTTCAGGCTGATCGGGTCGGCCCCGGCGGCGACGTTGCGCAGACCCTCGCGGACGAGAGCCTGGGCGAGCACGGTGGCGGTGGTGGTGCCGTCACCCGCGACGTCGTCGGTCTTCTTGGCAACTTCCTTGACGAGCTCGGCCCCGATCTTCTCCCACGGGTCCTCGAGCTCGATCTCCTTGGCGATGGAGACACCGTCGTTGGTGATCGTCGGCGCGCCCCACTTCTTTTCGAGCACGACGTTCCGGCCCCGCGGGCCGAGGGTCACCTTGACGGCTTCGGCGAGGGTGTTCAAGCCGCGCTCAAGACCGCGGCGGGCGTCCTCGTCGAACGCGATCAGTTTGGCCATTGCGGTGTGGTCCTCCGGTATTGGGCGCCGCCGCACGCCTACTACAGCGCGGCGGCAGGACTCTTCCTCGGCCAGGCTCGGTGCCCGCGACGGACGACCCACCCGATCAAGGGTGCGGCCTCACCGTCCCGACCTTCAGGCGAGCGATCGGTGACCGCTCTGCCTGGCACTCGACGGCGTCGAGTGCCAATGTCGTGTTTAGCACTCCCCAGGGGAGAGTGCAAGAACCGCAGGTCAGCGCGGTGGTATTCAGTTGCTCGGCTTGATGGAGATCGACGACGGCGGCGGCTTCAGCGAGGATCCGGGGGCCTGCGACTGCGAGCCGCCGGGGCCGACCGGGATGTTCGGCGCGGTGGTCTGCGGGCCGTTGCCGCTGCTCGAATCACCGAAGACGAAGATCGCGGCGACGACCGCGCCCGCGACCACGAGCGCGCCGACGACGATCCAGATCCACTTGGCGCCGCCGCCCTTCTTGGGCTGCTGCTGGAAACCGCCCTGCTGCGGCGGCGGGCCGTAACCCGGGGGCGGACCCTGCTGGTAGCCACCCTGCTGGAAACCGCCTTGCTGCGGCGGCGGGCCGTAACCCGGAGGCGGACCCTGCTGGAAACCGCCCTGTTGGTAGCCGCCTTGCTGCGGCGGCGGGCCGTAACCGGGCGGCGGACCCTGCTGGGGCGGGGGCCCTTGCGGTCCCGGTCCCTGCTGGCCGTAGCCGGGCTGCTGTCCTCCGTACGGGTGCACGGGGCCCCCCTCTCCCTGTGGCGGCGTGTTCTGCCGTGGCGCCTGCTGGACCGACGCCGCGGCCCCGGGCGGGCCGGGAGGCTCGTTCGAAGTCGCGAGCGGACCGAGCGCGCGCCTGGCGGCCGCGATCATCTCAACACAGTTGGGGTAGCGATCGGCGGGATTCTTCGCCATTCCCTTCCGGACGACCTCGTCGATCCCGGCGGGCAGGCCGACGATCCGCGAGATGGCCGGGGGCTCACCGTTCAGGTGTCCCTTGATGACCGTCTGCACGTCGCCCTTGAAGGGCGGGCTGCCGGTCAGGCAGGCGTAGAGGACGCAGGTGAGCGCGTACTGGTCGGTGCGGCCGTCGAGCGGCTCGCCGCGCAGGTGCTCGGGGGCCGCGTACGTCGGCGAGCCGAGGAAGTCGCCGCCGCGGGTCCGGTGCCCGGTGGCGCCGCGGCGGGTCAGGCCGAAGTCGGCGACGTAGACGTGCTCGCGCGAGGTCTCCTTGCTGGTGACCAGGACGTTCGCCGGTTTGACGTCGAGGTGCACGAGACCCCGGTTGTGCAGGGTGTCGAGCGCGTCGGCGACCTGGTCGAGCATGTTCAGCGCGCGGACGGGGGCGATCGGGCCGCCGGAGATCAGCCCGGCGAGGTCGCCGCCGTCGACCATCCGCATGGCGATGTAGAGCATGCCTTCGAGCTCGCCGAAGTCGTACAAGGGCACGACGTTGGCATGGTCGATCGCGGACGTGTTCCGCGCCTCGTCGACGAAGCGTTCGCGGAACTCGGCGTCGGCCCCGAGGTGATCACCGATGACCTTCAGTGCCACCTTGCGTCCGAGCCGCACGTCCGTGGCCTTGTAGGTCACGCTCATGCCGCCCTTGCCGAGCACCCCGTCGATGCGGTAGTTGCCCAGCCGGCGACCGGTCAGGTCCCCCGACTCATCGCCTGTCACGCAGCGCAGCCTAACGCGCCAGTTCCCGGGGCCGCCGGGGGTCGGCCGAAGTCTCGTCAGGAGACCTTGCGGACGTCCGCGGCCTGACTCCGCCCGTCACGGCCGGACTGGACTTCGAATTCCACGCGGTCACCCTCGTCGAGCGTCCGGAATCCGTCGGCCTGAATGGCCGAGTAGTGGACGAAGACATCGGGCCCTTCGGTGGATTCGATGAATCCGTAGCCCTTTTCCGAGTTGAACCACTTGACGGTGCCGACTGCCACGGCGCTCTCCCTCAGCACAGGATCCGTCGGCCTTCTCTGCCCCGGCCGGCGGTTTCGAGTGCAGTTCACGCTACCCGAATCACCGGCGTCGGCAATGCTCAATTCGTCCGAAGGTCATCCGCGCGAAAGCCGCCTATTGCGCGCTTGCACGAGGACGCGTCCTGGTCCCGCGAAGTCCAAAGCGAGCCCTTCGCCGGTGCGGAGCGACTGCGGTCCGGACGGGTCGATCGCGCGGAGACGGCACTGCACGGTGTCCGGGTAGGCCAGCAGGAAGTCCGGCCGGACGGTGACGAGTTCCCCCGCGGTGAGTTCGAAGGCGTCGACCGGTCCTTGCGCGGCCAGCACGAGCGGCCCGGTCCCGCTGTAGTGCTCCAGGAATCCGGAGTCGGACCCGAAGAGTGTCTGCAGCGGCGCCCAGCCGGCATCGTGCCGGACGGTCGACGGCCGGGCGAGGATCGCGTCCCGGCTCACGCACCAGCCGCTTCCACCGGTGAATTCCAGCGGGTAGACGTCGCCGGCCGCCAGCGGCGCGAAGTCGATCCAACCGCCGCCTTCCGGCGCGCTGAACACCGACGGCGTGCCCTTGCCCGCCCGCGAACCACCTCGGGAGGGAACGGTTTCGGTGATGCCGAAACTGCTGGCCAGCAAGGTGTCCCCGGCGGCCTGGACGGCCTCGCCGGGGGACAACAACACTCGTGCGACCCCGAAGTTCGGGGTGTGTCTCGTCTGGACCCGCATGGGCTCAGCGGGAGGGAACCTGGGCGATCACCCAGGCGGACAGGGCTGACGGGTTGCGGGTCTGGGTGAGCAGCTGGCCAGGACCGGCGAAGTCGAAGACGAGGCCCTCACCGCTCTTCATCGACTGGATGACGCCGGTGGCGACCTTGCGGATCTGGTACTGCAGGGTGTCGGCGAACGCGACGACGTGCCCGGTGTCGATGGTGATCACCTCGCCCTGCTGCAGGGTCACCGTCTCCAGCGCGCCGTAGCAGGCCACGACCAGCGGGCCCTGTCCCGTCGCGTGGGTCAGGAAGCCGCCCTCGCCGCCGACGAGGTTCTTGAGCCCGCCCCATTTGGTCTCGGTCTGCACGCCGTGCGACGACGCGAGCCACGAGCCGCGGGTGACGCACCAGCCGGTGCGGCCGTCGAGGTTGATGATCTGCAGGTCGCCCGGCAGGTTCGCGGCGACGTCGACCCAGCCGCCGTTCTGCGGGGCGGTGTAGGTGGAGATGAAGAACGACTCGCCGGAGAGGAAGGCGCGGCCGAGGCCCTTCATGATGCCGCCCTGTGCCTGGGACTGGACCTGCACGCCGTAGCTCGTCGCCATCATCGCGCCCGACTCGACCTGCGCCGGTTCACCCGGGGCGAGCATGAGCCTCGCCACCGCGAACGAGGGCTGGTGACGGATCTGAACCTGCATGTCTTCTTCTCCCCGGTGGTGGTTGTGACGCGCAGAGTCTTGCATGCGTCCTCCGACCGAGGAGGATGGTCGGCGTGATCTCCGTCGACGCCCACCGTGAGACCGTCACCGGCCTGCTCGGAAACGCCCCTGTCATCCGCCTTCCGCTCGCTTCCGCCGCCGGGCTCGTCCTGGCCGAGGACGTGCGCGCGGGGGTTTCGCTGCCGCCGTTCGACAACTCGGCGATGGACGGTTACGCCGTCCGCGCGGCCGACATCGCCGACGCGCCGGTGACGCTTCCGGTCGCCGAAGACATCCCCGCCGGCCGGGTCGACATCACGAAGCTGGAGCCGGGCACCGCGCACCGGATCATGACCGGCGCCCCGTTGCCGCCCGGCGCCGACGCGGTGGTGATGGTGGAGCACACGGACGGTGGCGTGACGGACGTCCGAATTCTCAGGACAGCCGTCCCGGGCGCGCATATCCGGCGCCGGGGCGAAGACGTCGTCGAGGGCACGGTGGCCCTTCCCGCCGGGACCGTGCTCGGCCCGGCGCAACTGGGCCTCGCGGCGGCCGTCGGACTCGCCGAGGTTCCCGTGTTCAGGCCGTTGAAGGTGCTCGTCGTGTCCACCGGGACCGAACTCGTCGACGCGCCGGAACCCTTGCGGCACGGGCAGATCTACGAGTCGAACAGCATCATGCTGGCGTCGGCGATCCGCGCGCTCGGCTGCGAGGCCGAGGTCGTGCGCAGTGTCGTCGACGACGTGGACGAGTTCCGTTCGGTGATCGAGCCTCGGCTGGCGGACGCGGATCTGCTGGTGACCTCGGGCGGGGTCAGCGCCGGCGCGTACGAAGTGGTGAAGGACGCGCTGACCGGACAGGGTGTGGAGTTCCGGAAGGTCGCGATGCAGCCGGGCGGGCCGCAGGGCTGCGGACGCTGGAACGGCGTGCCGGTGGTGACACTGCCGGGCAATCCGGTGAGCGTGCTCGTCTCCTTCGAAGCGTTCCTGCGGCCCGCGTTGCTCGCGGCGATGGGGCACGCGGGCGTCGACCGGCAGCAGGTGCGGGCCCGGCTGACCGAGTCGATGACCTCCCCCGCCGGGCGGCGCCAGTTCCGGCGGGGCTTCTACACGCATTCCGAAGGCGAGGTCACCGGGATCGTCGGTCCGCGCGGCGGGCCGGGCTCGCATCTGCTGGCGTCGTTCACGCAGGCGAATTGCCTGATCGTGCTGCCGGAGGACGTGGACTCGGCCGAGCAGGGCGACGAGGTGGACGTCCTGCTGCTCTGACCTGCGTTCAGCGGGCTAAACGCGATCCGAGGGGAAGTCGCGGCACCGGCCGATCGGCGTGAACAGCAGCGCGAAGACGGCGACGACCTCGAGCCCGGCCATCAGCCCGAGCGTCTGCCGCACGCCGGCGGTCTCGCCGAGGATCCCGCCGAGCAGGCCGCCGAGCGCGATCGCGCCGAAGCTGAGCACGGACATGCTCGCGGTGACCCGGCCGAACATCGACGCCGGGACGTACCGCTGCTTGAAGGTGGCGTTGAGGACGTTCGAACCGACGACGCCGGCGCTGAGCGAGAACCCGGCGGCGACGAAGAACGCGAGCCCCCAGCCGCCGTTCGCGAGCGGGCCGAGCAGCATCATCAGCGCACCGAAGGCCTCGCAGAGCACGAAGGCACGAGCGGTGCCGATCCGCGCGGCGAGTTTGCCCGAGAGCGCGGCGCCGATGACGCCGCCCGCGCCGGCGAGCGCGAGCACGAGGCCGGTGGCGCCCGCTCCCACGCCGAGGTCGCGGACGAGGAAGACGACCTCGATCGATTGGTAGCCCATGAGCGCGACGTTCGAGATCGCGCCGAAGACCGCCAGGACACGCAGATACGGGTCGTGGACGACGAAAGCGAGGCCGTCGCGGATCTCGTCCCGCAGCCGTGACCGCGTCTTCGCCGGACGTTCGGGCTCTCGGTGACGGATGGATCGCAGGCACAGCGCGGAGATCCCGAAGCTGATGGCGTCGGCGAGCACTCCGGCGACGGCGCCGAACCCCTGCGCCAGCAGCCCGGCCAGTCCGGGGCCGCCGATCTGCGCGGCGGATTCGCTGCCCTGCAGCTTTTCGTTGGCTTCCTGGAGTTGGTCCTTCTCGACCAGCGAAGGCAAGTACGCGCGGTACGCGACGTTGAAGAACACCTTCGCGACGCCGCCCGCCAAGGCGACGACGATCAGCTGGGTCATCGTGAGCAGGCCCGTCCACGCGGCGACCGGGACGCTCAGGAACACCAGCAGGGAGAGGCTGTTGCACACCAGCATGACCGGGCGTTTCGGCCGCCGGTCGACCCAGGCGCCGGCGGGCAGGCCGATCAGCAGCCACGGCAGCCAGGCGGCCGCGGTCAGCAGCCCGACCGCGAACGTGCTTGCCTGCAGGGTGACCACCGCGACGAGCGGCAGCGCGACGACGGCGATGGAACTGCCGAGCACGCTGGTCGTCTCGCCCGTCCACAGGAGCCGGAAATCCCGGGAGCGCAGCAATCCGCCGCGTTCGCGGGTGGTCACGGGCGGGCCGGGACGGCGCGGGTGGCGATGAAGACGGGGCGGCGCTCCTGGCCGTCGTCCGGGATCTCACGGCCGCTGTAGGACTTGATCAGCTCGTGGACCTTTTGTTCGAGTTCGGCCAGTTCGGCGACCGACATCTTCGCCCAGCTGTCGGTGGCGAAGGCGGCGCGATGCCACTCCTCCGGGTAGGTCTCGCGTTCGGCGAACCATTGGCGCGCCATGGAAACCTGACGTTCGAGGGCGAGGGATTCGGCGGCGGCCGCGACCGGGTCGTCGGGGAAGTCCGACGGGGACCAGGAAACCGCGTAGCCGACGCGGCGCCACCAGCGCTCACGGCGGTCGCGGGCGAGTTCCGGTGCTTCCTCGACGAGATCGCTGGCGGCCAGCACCTTCAGGTGGTGACTGACGTTCCCGACCGCCTGCCCGGTCCGCTCGGCGAGCACGGACGCCGTGCACGGGCCGTCGAGGCGGAGGACGTCGAGCAGGCGGCGCCGCAACGGATGCGACATCGCGGCGAGCACCTTCGAATCGTGGACTTCATGTACCTCACGGTCGACCATAACGCACAACAGTAGTTGTACAAGATCTCTTGCACAATCCCCCTTGTGCGAATTTCGGCCGCCGTGCCGTGAAGGCCCCCTTGAGGGACCCAGAGTCCCTCAAAGTTCCCCTCACCCACTCGGAACATCACCTTGAGCCCCGGCAGAACCATCAGTCACACCGCAGCGCGCCACCGGGCGGGCCCACGCCGTCCACGTAATCTCGACGGCATGGGTTTCTTCTCGTGGATCGTGTTCGGCGCCATCGCCGGGTGGCTGGCCAACGTCGTGGTCGGCGGCCCGGACCGGCGGGGCGGCTGCCTGTTCAGCATCCTGATCGGTGTGCTGGGCGCGGCGCTCGGCGGTTTCGTCTACCGCCTCGCCACCGGCACCGAGCGGGCCTTCGAGTTCGACTTCCCCAGCTTCGGCGTCGCCATTCTCGGTTCGATCCTGCTGCTCGCCCTGCTGCGGCTCGTGCGCGGCTCCAGGCGGAGCGACTCCTCTCGCCGATGACCGATGGAGTAACCGTTGGTAACGGTTCTCTCGCGACGGGTGATCACGGGCGCCTGGCGAACTAGAGTGGGAGTTTCGCTCAGTTCCAGTGGCCGCGTCCGGTCGCATGTGCCGTCGGGGGGCATATGCGTCCGGACGCGCGTGCCTCGGCGATGACCGAGGCGGCGCGGACGGGATCGACGAGCGGAGGCATCGGCGCCGCCGAAATGTCCCTCTTCCAGGCGCGGAACAGCTCGGCGAGTCGCTCGCCTGCGGGGTCCGGGCTGGCGGGCATTCACGGGTCCTTCGAGGTCGGCTATCGGCGTCAACTACCTAGAGTTATCGCGTATTTCGACCTTCCGTTACCGGGATGTGGCCCCTCCCACCCGGGCCGGGGAAACCCTTCCGGGGGAGGCCACGGCCCGTCTTCGGACAGGGCGGTAGCGTGGAGGCTCTTCCTGTCCCGACCCCCCGACACGAACTGCGGTGAACCCGACCAATGAGCGGCAACCGGCCGGAAGCCACTGGCAATCCCCTCGCGCACGCCGTGAAGCTCGCCCGCGAGACCGTCCCGCCGATGCACCCGGCCGGCAGGCCGTTCGTGTTCGGCGGTATCGCCGCGACGCTGGTGCTGCGGAGGTTCTCCAAGCGCCTGGGCGTCGTCGGCGCGCTCGCGACGGCCGCCACGGCCGCGTTCTTCCGTGAGCCGAAGCGCGTCCCGCCCGCCCGGTCCGGCCTCGCGGTCGCGTCGGCGGACGGTCTGGTCTCGTTGATCGAGGAGGCCGTGCCGCCGCCCGAGCTGGGGCTGCCCGCCGAACCGCGGATGCGGGTGAGCGTGTTCCTGTCGGTGTTCGACGTGCACGTCCAGCGGATCCCGGCGTCGGGTGTGATCGAGCGGGTCGCGTACCGGCCGGGGAAGTTCCTGTCCGCGGACCTGGACAAGGCGAGCGAGGACAACGAGCGCAACTCCGTGCTCATGCGCACCGAAGACGGCCATGAGCTCGTCGTGGTGCAGATCGCCGGGCTGGTGGCCCGGCGCATCCTCTGTGAGATCCGCGAGGGTGACAAGGTCGGCGTCGGTGCGACGTACGGCATCATCCGCTTCGGCTCGCGAGTCGACCTGTACCTGCCGCCGGGCAGCAAGGTGCTCGTCTCGAAGGGCCAGCGCACGATCGGCGGCGAGACGCCGATCGCCGAGCTGCCCACGGCGCCGCGCCCGGAAGGCTGATCCATGGTCCGCGTGACCACTCCCGGCGTGCGGCTGCTGCCGAACGCCATCACGGTGCTCGCCCTGTGCGCCGGTCTGTCGTCGGTGCAGTTCGCGCTGATCGGCAACTATCCGATGGCGATCGCGTCGATCGGGATCGCCGCGGTGCTCGACAGTCTCGACGGCCGGATCGCGCGGCTGCTGGACGCGACGTCGAAAATGGGGCAGGAGCTCGACTCGCTGTCCGACGGGATCTCGTTCGGTGTCGCGCCCGCGCTGGTGCTGTACGTCTGGCACGCGGAGGGCGAGCGGATCGGCTGGGTCGCTTCGCTGATCTTCGCGGTCTGCATGATCCTGCGGCTGGCGCGGTTCAACACGCTGATCGAGGACACCGAGCAGCCGCCGTACGCGGGCGAGTTCTTCGTCGGTGTGCCCGCGCCCGCCGGTGGTCTGCTGGCGATGCTGCCGCTGATCCTGGAGCTGCAGTTCGGGCAGGGCTGGTGGTCGCACCAGTACGTGGTGTGGGTGTGGACGATCGCCGTCGCCGCGTTGCTGATCAGCCGGATCCCGACGCTGTCGCTGAAGACGGTGAAGGCGCCGCCCAAGGCGATCGCTCCGCTGCTGGTCGGGGTGGGTCTGCTGGCCGCCGCGATCATCCAGTTCCCGCTGGTGGCGCTGGCGATCGCGCTGATCCTGTACCTGGCGCACATCCCGTACTCGGTCTACCGGCAACGCTGGCTGGCGAAACATCCCGAAGCGTGGATGGCGCCGCCGCGGGAACGGCGCGCGATCCGGCGTTCTTCGAGCCGCCGCCGTCTGGGTCTGCGCCGCCCGCCGCTGCGGCGGGTGGTGGCCGGGGCCGCTCAGCGCGTCCGGCTCCAGCGGGGCGAACAGCACGTCGCGCGCACTCCGCGCACCATCAGCACCGACAAGGACCGCGACAACGGCCGAGGCCCGCGACGCCGCTCATGGCGCCGGATCGGCCTCCGAAAGCGCTGACCCGCCTCACCCCACCCCCCGCCCGTCCCTTGGGGGACGGCCCCGCGCCCAGCGTATCGGGGGTGTCCGACGGGACCTGGGGAAACGGGGGTCGGAGGCGGGAGTTGTCCACAAGTGGGTGACCCTGTGGACAACCTGGGGACTGACGGCTTGTGCGCATAGAGGCCCTTTGATGCACTCAAGCGCCGCGCGGCGACGGCTGGGCGCGCGGCGGCTGGATAGGGTGACGGGGTGAGCGCACCCCAGATCACGCTGACCGTCCGGCACACCCCATCCGCCCTGGACTCCCGCCGCGGCGTCGTCCGGCTGCACCCCGAAGTCCTCGACGCGCTCGGCCTGATGGCCTGGGACGCCGTCCGCGTCACCGGCGCGCGCGTCAGTTCGGCGCTGGCCGCCCCGTCGGACACGGAGGGGATCCCGGGGGTGATCCTCCTCGACGACGTCACGATGTCGAACCTCGGCGTGACCGAAGGAGCGGAGGTCGTCGTCGCGCCGGCGGAGGTGTCGGCCGCGAAGACGGTCACCGTGTCGGGTTCGCGGATGGCGAGCGTGTCGCTCTCCCCGCACACCCTGCGGCTCGCCCTCATCGGCAAGGTCCTGACCGTCGGCGACGCCGTTTCCCTGCTCCCCCAGGATCTCGCGCCCGCGCCGGGCTCCGACGTCTCCGCGGTCCGCGGCCAGTTGTCCCGCGCCATCGGCATGACATGGACGAACGAACTGCTCACCGTCACGGCCACCGAGCCGTCGGGGCCGGTCGCCGTCGGACCGTCCACTGTGGTCAGCTGGCGGGACGGCGCCCGCACCGGCGAGGCCGCGCCCGCCGCCGCTCCGGCCCGCGCCGGGACGACGCTGGTGCGCAGCACGCCCGCCACACCGCACGAGGATTTCATCGACGCCGAGATCGTCGAAGACGAGCGGATCGACGAGGTGGCCGAGGAATCCGTGCCGCCGTTGTCGGACCTCGCCGGTTCCGAAGCGGCCGCGCGCAAGCTCGCCGAATGGTTCGACCTGGCGTTCCACCGGCCGGAGCTGCTGGCGAAACTCGGCACGTCGGCGCATCTCGGGGTCCTTCTGTCCGGGCCGGAAGGCGTCGGGAAGGCGACGCTGGTCCGCGCCGTGGCGCAGGCCGAGAAGGTGCGGGTGGTGTCGCTCGCGGCGCCGAACATCGCCGTCCTCGAACCGAACGTCGCCGCGGCCCGCCTGCGTGAGGCGATCGAGCAGGCGACCCACGACGAAGACCCCGCCGTCCTGCTGATCACCGACATCGACGCGCTGCTGCCCGCGGCCCAGCCGCCGCCGCTCGCGACGGTGGTCCTCGACGACCTGCGCAAAGCCTTGCGCAACAAGGGTTTCGCCCTCGTCGCCACCACTGGGCGAGCCGAGTCCACCGATCCGCGGCTGCGTGCCGCCGACCTGCTCGACCGCGAACTCGGCCTGCCGCTCCCGGACTCGAAGACCCGCACGGAACTGTTGCGTGTGCTCCTGCGCGAGGCTCCGCTGGAGCCCGGCGTCGACGTCGGACCGATCGCCGAGCGCACCCCCGGCTTCGTGGCCGCGGACCTCATCGCGCTCCGCCGCGACGCCGCCCTCCGCGCCGCGCTGCGGCAACGCGACGCCGACGAACCCCGGATCTCCCAGCAGGACCTGCTCGACGCGCTGACCACCGTCCGCCCCATTTCGATGTCCACTTCGGACAATCTGGCGACCGGCGGGCTGACCCTGGACGACGTCGGGAACATGA
This sequence comes from Amycolatopsis sp. cmx-4-54, assembly GCF_046548895.1. NCBI lineage: Bacteria > Bacillati > Actinomycetota > Actinomycetes > Pseudonocardiales > Pseudonocardiaceae > Amycolatopsis > Amycolatopsis sp. cmx-4-54. The sequence goes on along the minus strand of NZ_JAEBEJ010000003.1, from coordinate 226,848 downwards.
CCGACGTCAAGCAGTCGCTCACCGAGGCGGTGCTGTGGCCGCTGCGCTACCCGGACTCGTTCGCCCGTCTCGGCGTCGACCCGCCGCGCGGCGTGCTCCTGTACGGGCCGCCCGGTGGTGGCAAGACGTTCCTGGTCCGCGCCCTCGCGGGCACCGGCGCGTTGAACGTCTTCGCGGTCAAGGGCGCCGAGCTGATGGACAAATGGGTCGGCGAGTCCGAACGCGCGGTGCGGGAACTCTTCCGCCGCGCCGCCGAGGCCGCGCCTTCGCTGATCTTCCTCGACGAGATCGACGCGCTCGCCCCACGCCGCGGCCAGTCCTCGGACTCCGGCGTGTCGGACCGCGTCGTCGCGGCCCTGCTGACCGAATTGGACGGGGTCGAGCCGATGCGCGAGGTCGTCGTCCTCGGTGCGACGAACCGGCCGGAACTGGTCGACCCGGCCCTGCTGCGGCCGGGGCGGCTGGAGCGCCGCGTCTACGTCCCGCCGCCGGACGCGCACGCGCGCGAGGCGATTTTGGCCGCCAGCGCCAAGAACACGCCGCTCGCGTCCGATGTGGACCTCGCGGCGTATGCGGCCACTTTGGACGGTTATTCGGCGGCGGACTGCGCGGCGCTGATCCGGGAGGCCGCGCTGACCGCGATGCGCGAATCGCTGGAGGCCAAGGAGGTCACCGCCGACCATCTGGCGAAGGCGGCCAGGGCCGTGCGTCCGTCGCTCGACCCGGCGCAGCTCACGGCGCTGGAGGCCTACGCGCAGACCCAGGTCTGAAGTCCGTGAAAGGGCCCTCTTCCTCGCGAGGAAGAGGGCCCTTTCACGGATCGGCTAGGAGCCGTCCTTGTCGTTGGTCTTGTAGTCCTTGGTGAGGATGACGATCACACCGGGGCCGACGTTCTCGATCTCCTTGAACCTCGGCTCGGCACGGAAACCGAACTCCAGTGCCAGCGCCTTCGCGGCCGCTTCCTCGTCGGTGCCCGGCCGGTAGTAGGCCACGGTCTCGGGGAGCCTGCCGGGATAGCCCTTGACCTCGGAGACGTTCCAGCCGGAGGCGCGGAAATCCTTCGCGGCCTGCTCGGCGAGGCCCTGGATCGTGCTGTTGTTGTAGACGCGCACCGTCACCCACTTGTGCGACGCCTGCTGATCACCGCCGGGCTGACCCGGACCGGGCTGCCCCGGACCGGGCTGGCCCGGACCGGGCTGGCCCGTCTGCCCGGGCTGGCTCGCCGGCGGCGCGGAACTCGCGGGCGCGCTCGACGGCGGCGCCGAGGACGCGGGTGGCGTGCTGGCGGAGGGCGAACCCGGCGCCGGAGACGAAGGCTGCGGCGCGCCTTCAGAGGACGTGGGCGTGCTACCGGGCGGCGTCGCGGTGTCCGAGTCACCGCCTCCGCCGGCCAAGGTGATCCCGCCGATCACGGCGGCGACCACGGCGACACCGACCAAGGCCAGTCCGGCGGCCTTCATCGGCCGGGACAGACCCGAAAACAGACTCATGAGAGATCGATCCCCAGTCGCCGGGCCGCGCGATTGCGCTGCCGGGCCGCTCGCGTCTTTCGCAGGCGCTTCACCAGCATCGGATCGGCCTGCATGGCTTCGGTCTTCTCAAGCAGCCGATTCAGCAACTGGTAGTAGCGCGTCGACGACATAGAGAAGCGTTCGCGGATGGCCTGTTCCTTCGCGCCGGCGTACTTCCACCACTGACGTTCGAACGCGAGCATGTCGAGCTCGCGCTCGCTGAGGCCGTTCACGGTCTCCGACGGGGACGGCTGGTCGGGCTCAGCCATCGACTCCGCGGCGTCCATCCGACTCCTCGCAATCAGGTCAGTGCTCGGCGGGCGTGAAACCACAGGCTTGTCATTCCGCGGCGCCATTAGACCACGGATGCGGCGACCGGCCTCGCTAACGACGTCGGCGCGTCATGGGTAAGGGTCTACCAGAAGGGTCCGACTAAACTGCGCGCGTGACCGTCCATCCCATCGTGATCGCCGGCGAGCCCGTGCTGCACAACCCGACTCGGGAGATCACCGAGTTCGACGACAAGCTGCGCACGCTCATCGACGACATGTTCGAGACCATGTACGCCGCCGAAGGGGTGGGCCTCGCGGCCAACCAGATCGGCCTCGACCTGCGCGTGTTCGTCTACGACTGCCCCGACGACGAGGGCACGCGCCACAAGGGCGTCGTGGTGAACCCGAAGCTCGAGACGTCGGAGATCCCGGAGACCATGCCGGATCCGGACGACGACTGGGAAGGTTGCCTGTCCGCACCCGGCGAGTCGTACCCGACCGGTCGCGCTTCGTGGGCGAAGGTGACCGGCTTCGACGTCGACGGTAATCCGATCGAGGTCGAAGGGACCGGTTACTTCGCGCGCTGCCTGCAGCACGAGACCGATCACCTGAACGGCTTCATCTACCTCGACCGGCTGGTCGGGCGCCACGCCCGTGCGGCGAAGAAGATGCTCAAGGCGAACAAATGGGGCGTTCCGGGCAATTTGTGGCTGCCGGAGCCTCAGCCCTCGGACGACTGATCCGCTCACCCGCTCCCGTGCAATGAAGGGGCCTTTCATCGCAAATTTTGCGATGAAAGGCCCCTTCATTGCACTAGCGAGCGAGGATCAGCAGCCCAGGAAGTGGCACCGCACCACCCGCGGCTGCTCGATCACCTTCCCCGCCTGCACCGACCACGCGAGCCGCAGATACTGCGCGTGCGTCCAGGCCAGCGGCGTCGCGGACGCGGTCGGAGTGCCCGCCGGGAAGCCGGGTTGCCCCGATGGCGCGTTCTCGTCCCAAACCTGCTCCGGCATCGTGTCCCCGGAGCTGCTGACGCGCCCCAGGTCGCGAAGGCGCTTCGCGGCCGTACCGCGGTCACCGTTGGCGAGGTCGTACTCGCCGCGTTCACCCGCCAGCAGCGGCCACAGTCGCCCGAAAGTGGTCCGGCTTTCGGCCGGGAACGTGTAGTCCCACGGTGAGCCGTCGGCCTTCTCGCCGTAGCCGTCCTTCGTGTACCGGTGCCAGAACTGTCCCGCCGGGGTGGTGAAGGCGATGTCGGCGTCGGTGACCTTGACGCTGTTCCTGATCACCGGATCGTCGGCGCGGTAGATGCCCAGCCTCACCAGTTCGAGGAATCCCGCGTCGGTCACGGCACGCTGGTCCATGGTCACACTGGAGTTGCCGAGGTTGTACTTCGTGCCGTTGTTCGCGTTGCCGTCCTTGGTCAGCCGGACGAAGTACGGGTCCTTCGACAGCGGGCCGTTCGTGGTCACGGTCCACTGGGTGAGTTTCGCCTTGAACGCGTCGGCGGTGTCGAGGTAGCGCTTCGCGTCGGCGGCGGCGCCGTTCGCCTTGGCGATGTCGGCCGCGCAGACGAGTCCGGCGATCACCGCGGCGATCGTCGAAGGCGAGTAGCCGTCCTGTTCTTCCCAGCGTTCCTGCTGGCTGTAGGGCGACGCGTGCCCGTTGTCCGCCTTGTAGGACACCAGGAATTCCGCCGCCTTGCGCACACCCCGCCAAGTCTTGGCGTCGGTACGGCCGAGCTGCTGCGCGAGCACGATCGGCAGCGCGGTCTCGTCGAGCTGGATGGACGTCCAGTACGGCGTGCCGTCGACGTGGCTGTTCTGCGGCAGATGCCCGTCCGGCAGCTGCTGCGTGCCGAACATGTAGTCGACCGACCGGTTGGCGGCGTCGCGGTCGCCGGCGGCGAGCAGACCGGTCGCGATCTGGTAGAGGTCGCGCGGCCAGACCAGGTGATAGGTGCCCGACGGCGACCATTCCGGGTCGTTGTTCCCGAATCGCCACGGCATACTCGGCGACGCGATGAGCGCCCCTTGGTGGATCTTGTCCTCGCTCGCCGCGAGCATGAGCACCGACGCCTGGTAGAGGTCCCGTTCCTGCTTGGTCTTGAGCGACGACGGCGCGTCCTTCACCTGGCGGAGGTACTGCTTCCAGCCGCGGTCGTACGCACGGGCGGCGTCGGAGAATCCGCGCCGCAGGGAGGCTTTCGCGTTGGCGAGCGCGGCGGAGTCCTTCGCGCCCATGCCGAGCGAAAGCGTGAAGTCCCGTGAGCGGACGCCGTCGGCGGAGGTCTGCCCGGTGATCAGCACGTTGCCCTTGGCCGCGGTCGCGTAAGCCTTCAGAGCGAAGGATTTCGTCAGCTGCGTGATGCCGTCGGAGGCGCCCGCGTAACCCACGGAGCTGCGCGAGAACGCCGGTTCCGCGGCCAGCGCGGCAGCCGTCTTCGCGTCGGAAGCGACCGCGTTCACCCCGTCGGTGCGTGCTGAGTCGTCGGATCCTTCGTTCGTGAGATCGGGATCCGCGACCGCGTACACCTGGTACGGGCGGCCGGTCAGCGAAACGAAGTCGACGTCGATCAGCACGCTCGTACGCGCCGGGTCGGTGACGTAGGTCTTGCGGAGCTTCCAGCGGCGCCGATCGTCGGTGATCGTCTGCTCGTAGGTGAGGCCACCGGTGCGTCGCACCTGCTGCGCCTTGGCCGAGGAATCGACCGTCGCGAAACTCGTCCCGTCGGTGACGACGAGGTCGAGCGCGCGAACGCTCGGCGTGGACAGATCCGGGTAGTAGACCTCGGACATCCGGCCACCCTGGAGGGTGAACCAGACATTGCTCGCCCGTTCGCGGGCGGTACCGAAGCCGGTCTTGTCCGCCGGGAGCCAGCTCGGATGCGCGCCGGGCGCTCCGGGCGCCTCACCGCCCTGTGCCGCGGCCACCGCCGGGACCAGCCCCGCGATCAGCACGCCTGCCAGTGCCGGCAACACGAGTTTTCGCATATCCACCCCAGACTTCTGTAACGGTGCAGAACCCCCGGGATTCTGTCGTGAATCCCCGGCGCGCACATGCTCCAAACCGGTGAACCGCTAACGCTGTCGACATGTCGGCCCGAAGATCGCGCCGCTCGTGGCAGCCCTTGTCCCCGGCGATCGGGGAACGCCGAACGTGCCGACATCGTCTGGTATTCGCCGCTCGCCTTGCTGGTCACACGCCTGGGTGAGGGGCCGCGCCGCGATCGCGTCAAGCTGTGGCTGGAGCGCACGTCCGGCGGTGTCCTGGTCGGCTTCTCCAGTGACCGTCGCCGTCGAGGGTTGATTGTCCGCGCCCCGGCGTGGCATGGTCGGGGCACAACCAAACAACCGCGGGAGCTCGCGCCATGGCGGGCTGAGAGGGCGGCTGGAGTCTTTTTTCTGGAAGACCCGGCGCCGCCGACCGCATGAACCTGACCGGGTAATGCCGGCGTAGGGAGTGAACGTCGTTGACGACGCTTGAGAATGCCCAGGGCATCACGCCGACCGTGACCACCGGGCCGATCACCGGTTCCCGGAAGGTCTACCACCAGACGGAATCCGGCCTCCGGGTCCCCACGCGGCGGATCGATCTTTCGAACGGCGAGCATTTCGACGTTTACGACACCTCCGGCCCGTACACCGACGACGACGCGCAGATCGATGTCCACAGTGGACTCCATCGGCTGCGCGCCGGCTGGGCCGACGGTCGTGAGCACAACACCCAGCTCGGCTGGGCGAAACAGGGCGTCATCACCCGCGAGATGGAGTACGTCGCGGCACGCGAGCGCTGCTCGCCGGAATTCGTGCGGGACGAGGTCGCGCGCGGTCGCGCGGTGATCCCCGCCAACCGCAAGCACCCGGAGACCGAGCCGATGATCATCGGCAAGAAGTTCCTGGTGAAGATCAACGCCAACATGGGCAACTCGGCCGTCTGGTCCTCCGTCGAGGAGGAGGTCGACAAGATGGTGTGGGCCACCCGCTGGGGCGCCGACACGATCATGGACCTCTCCACCGGCAAGCGGATCCACGAGACGCGCGAGTGGATCGTCCGCAACTCGCCGGTGCCGGTCGGCACCGTGCCGATCTACCAGGCACTGGAAAAGGTCAACGGGGAGCCGGAAAAGCTGTCGTGGGAGGTCTACCGCGACACCATCATCGAGCAGTGCGAGCAGGGTGTCGACTACGTCACCGTGCACGCCGGTGTGCTGCTGCGCTACATCCCGCTGACCGCGCGCCGGGTCACCGGCATCGTCTCGCGCGGTGGCTCGATCATGGCGGCGTGGTGCCTCGCGCACCACAAGGAATCGTTCCTGTACACCAATTTCGCCGAACTCTGCGAGATCCTGCGCGAGTACGACGTCACGTTCTCCCTCGGTGACGGCCTGCGGCCGGGTTCGATCGCCGACGCCAACGACCGCGCGCAGTTCGCCGAACTGGAGACCCTCGGCGAGCTCACGCACATCGCCCGCGAACACGACGTCCAGGTGATGATCGAGGGCCCCGGCCACGTGCCGATGCACAAGATCAAGGAGAACGTCGAACTCGAGGAGAAGCTGACCGGCGAGGCGCCGTTCTACACCCTCGGCCCGCTCGCGACCGACATCGCGCCGGCGTACGACCACATCACCTCGGCCATCGGCGCGGCGCAGATCGGCTGGTACGGCACGGCGATGCTCTGCTACGTCACGCCGAAGGAGCACCTCGGCCTGCCGAACCGCGACGACGTGAAGACCGGCGTCATCACCTACAAGATCGCCGCGCACGCCGCCGACCTCGCCAAGGGGCACCAGTACGCGCAGGAGTGGGACGACGAGCTTTCCAAGGCCCGCTTCGAATTCCGCTGGAACGACCAGTTCAACCTGTCTCTGGACCCGGACACCGCCCGCGCGTACCACGACGAGACGCTGCCCGCGGAACCGGCGAAGACGGCACACTTCTGTTCGATGTGCGGGCCGAAGTTCTGCTCGATGCGCATCACCCAGGACGTCCGCAAGTACGCCGAGGAGCACGGACTGTCCACTGTGGAGGCCATCGAGGCAGGCATGGAGGAGAAGTCGAACGAGTTCGCCGAGCAGGGCAGCAAGGTTTACCTCCCGGTGGTCAATCAGTGACGGAGACTCCCCGGACCGCCCTCACCATCGCCGGATCGGATTCCGGTGGTGGTGCGGGCATCCAGGCCGACCTGCGCACCTTCTTCGCCAACGGGGTGCACGGGATGGTCGCGCTCACCGCGGTCACCGTGCAGAACTCGCTGGGCGTGCAGGGGTTCAGCGAGATCCCGGTCGACGTCGTCACCGGGCAGATCAAGGCCGTCGCCACGGACATGGGCGTCGACGCGGCGAAGACCGGCATGCTCGCGACGGCCGAGATCATCAACGCCGTCGCGAAGACCCTCGACGAAGTCCACATCGGACGCTCCTCGGCCACGCCGTTCGTCGTGGATCCCGTCGCCGCTTCGATGACCGGGCACGCGTTGCTGCGCGAGGAGGCGCTGGAGGCGATCCGCACCGAGCTCTTCCCGCGCGCCACGCTGATCACGCCGAACCTGGACGAGGTACGGCTGCTGACCGGCGTTTCCGTGACCGGGCCGTCGACTCAGCGGGAAGCGGCGGAAGCGTTGCTGGAGTTCGGTTCGGAGTGGGTGCTGGTGAAAGGCGGGCATCTCGACGCGGCTCAGGACTGTGTGGACCTGTTGTCCGACGGCGAGTCCTGGGTCGAGCTGAGCGGCCCGCGCTTCGACACGCGGAACACCCACGGCGGCGGGGACACGATGGCTTCGGCGATCACGTCTTCGCTGGCGAAGGGGGCCGATGTGCCGACGGCCGTCGCCGAGGGGAAACGGTTCATCGAGCGGTGTGTGGCGGAGTCGTATCCGCTGGGGGCCGGGGTGGGGCCCGTGTCGCCGTTCTGGAAGCTGCGGTAAGCGTTGGCGGCTTTGGCCGCAGGTCCGTGAACCCTGAAGGGCAGGGCCCCGGCAAAGTCGCATAGCTGCTGGTCTGCGCCACTGCCATGGGATGCATATCGTGACGGGCCCGCAGGAGCGGGCTCAGCCAAGAGACTGGATCTGGACTGTCCACAAGGGACTCAGATCGAGGAGGCGCTGCCCGATTCGGGCGATTTGCGCGTCTTTGCCAGGGGGTCGTGAGTGTTTCGGGTCGCTCTAACCCTCTTTGCCACTCACGACCCCCGCGTTGGACATTCAGGTGTCAGAAAATGTCCTTTGTGGACGCTTGTGGTATTTGCCCGCCCTGTCAGCGTTCAGAACCAGGTCTGCGCTATCTCGAGTTGCCGGCCTCACACCCTGGAGGCCTTACCTGACACTGAACCGAGGAGCGTCCACGGCCCAGTACCAGTTGTTCCCCGCCGCGTAGAGCCGCCAGGTCAGCTTCACCGACCGAGCCCCCGCAGGCACCTTGACCGAGGCCGACGTCGGCACCGAAAGCACGTCACCGCCCCGGTTCGCCGTACCGGATTCCGGCCCGTAGGCCAGCACGTTCTGCTCGGCACCACCGTCGAACGACGCCGTCAGCGCACCCCGCTGCGTCCCGTCCTGCCGGTAGTGCGAAACGAACGAGACGTCCACAGTGGACTTGCCGGAAATGTCGAGCGAGGGCGACACCAGAGAAGAGTCGAAGGTGCCGCGCGAAGAGGGCGAGCCCTTGTCGTCCCACTCGTCCGGATCCGCGACCGCGAACACGCCACGCGCCCGGGCGTTCGCCTCGCGCTGCTGGCCGGGAGCGGTGCGGGTCCAGAAGTCGTCGGTGGTGAAGGACCAGCCCTGCCATTCCGTCACACCGGCGGGCATGCCGGACGCGTTGCGCACGCTCCAGCCGCCCGGCGCGTCGTGCGTCCAGCCGAGGACCCCTGCCGGGACACCGGTTTCGTCCTGCCGGGCCTTCAGAACGGCCGAGTCGAAGACGTCCGAAGGCGCGGCGCCGAGCGCGTAGCCGTCGTAGACCGCCGGAGCCGCGACGCCGAGGTGCCGCAGCACCGTCGGCGCGATGTCGACGATCTTCGGTGCCACGGCAGGGGTTCCGGCCGGGACCGCGCCACCGGCGGCGATCACGAACGTCATCCGTTCCTCGGGGGTGTCGCCGCCGTGACCGCCCGAGGGCGTGTGACCGTGGTCCGAGGAGATCATGATCAGCCAGTCTTCGTTCGCGCGGCCCGCGCGGGCGTCGACGGCGGCGAGCAGGCGGCCGATCAGCGCGTCGTCGGTGCGCAAGCTGGCTTCGTACTGCGGGGAATCCGCGCCGTGGTCGTGGCCCGCGATGTCCGTCTGTCCGAAGTAGACGAACGAGGCGTCGGCCTTGTCCTGTTTCAGATGCTTCTCCGCGTCGACGGCGACCTGCTCGTCGGTCTTCTCGTAGCCGGCGCTGTCGCCGTTCAGGACGAACTTGCGGTCCTGGCCGGTACGCAGGATCCGATCGCTGATCGGCGTCCAGTCGACGGCCGCGTAGGTGTCCAGCGCCGGGTTCGCGGTTTCGGCGCGGGCGAGCCAGCTCGGATGCGAGGCGAGGTCGTTGCCGGTGAAGGAGTTGTCCTTCACCTTGTGTTTGTCCGGCCAGACGCCGGTGAGGATCGTGGACCAGCCGGGACCGCTAACCGTCGGCGCCATCCCGCTGCCGTACAGCGAGCTGCGCGAGGCGTAGCCGCGCTCCACCAGCGCGTGGACGTTCGGGGTGTCGGCGGCCATCAGCTTGTCGAACCGGGCGCCGTCCAGGCCGATGACCAGCACCTTGGGCGTTTTGGCCGCGGCGACGGCGACACCGGACGTCAGCCCGGTGACGGCCACCAAAACCGACAGGAGGGAAAGCGTTCTGCGCACGAAAGCCTCCGGATAACTTTTTCGAACCAATTGGTCGTCAAGTTAATGCGCCGAACTGTCTTCCCGATGAAGTCCGCGTGCCGCCGCGGCGGACTTCAGCCGACGGGCTCCAGCACCCGCGAGTCGTACGCCTTCCGCGACTCGAGGATCCCGTCGAAGTTGGCGACCGACCATTCGCTGACCGCCATGAGCAGCGTGCCCGCGCTCGCGCCGCGTTCGGTCAGCGCGTACTCGACGGTCGGCGGCGTGGTCGGGAAGACCGTGCGCGTGACCAGGCCGTCGCGTTCGAAGGCGCGCAGGTTCTGCGTCAGCATCTTCTGGCTGATCCCGCCGACGGCGCGGCGCAGTTCCCCGAACCGGTGCGGCCGCCGCGACAGCGCGCCGAGCACCAGCGCGGTCCACTTGTTGGCGAGCAGATCGAGGACGTCTCGGCACGGGCAGTTCCGCAGGTAGATGTCCCACGGGGATTCCGGCACTTCACAGGTGGTTTCCATCAGGTACCTAGTTTACCTTTAAGTGCCTTCTGGCGAAAAGAGACCAAGCGGTCGAGCATGGAAAGCACCAACAACGGAGGAGCTTTCGATGCGTGTCGTGACCCAGGAGCGGCTTGGTGGCCCGGAAGTGCTGGAGGTGACCGAAACCGATCGGCCGTCCCCCGCCCCGACGGAGGTGCTCGTGCGCGTGCGCGCGGCCGGGATCAACCCGGTCGACTGGAAGACCCGGGCCTACGGCGTCTTCATGGGCGAGCCGCCGTTCGTCCTCGGCTGGGACGTCTCCGGGGTGGTGAAGGAACTCGGCGTGGGCACCACGCGTTTCGTCGTCGGCGACGAGGTCCTCGGTTTCCCCTGGTTCCCGCGGCAGGCCGGTGGCTACGGCGAATACGTGACCGCGCCCGCCCGCCAGTTCGTGCGCAAACCCGCGAGCCTCACCCATGAGGAGGCCGCCGGGCTGCCGCTCGCCGGGCTCACCGCCTGGCAGGGCCTCGTGGACATCGCCGACGTCCAGCCCGGACAGCGGGTGCTGATCGACGCGGCGGCGGGCGGGGTCGGGCACCTCGCCGTGCAGGTGGCGAAGGCGCGCGGCGCGTACGTCCTGGGCACGGCGAGTGCCGGGAAACACGACTTCCTCCGCGAGCTCGGGGTCGACGAGCCGATCGACTACCACGACGAGACCGCGACCGTGTCCGATGTGGACGTCGTGTTCGGGCTGGTCGGCGAGCAGAGCGACCTGCGCTGGCTGGACGCGGTGAAGCCCGGCGGCCTGCTGATCGCGGTCCCCGGAGGCGCGAGCGAGGCTGTCATCGCGAAGGCCGGAAACCTCGGTGTGCGGACATCGGGGATGCTCGCCGAACCGGACGAAATCGGTCTCCTGGCGTTGACCAACCTCATCGAGAAGGGTGAATTGCGCGTCCATGTCGACCAGACCTTCCCTCTCGAAGACGTCGCGAAGGCGCACGAAACCGGCGAAGGTGGCAGGGTCACCGGGAAGCTCGTCCTGACCCTCTGAGAACGCGCGTGGAAAATGAACCCATGAGCGAGAACCCGAGCCCACCGTCGGCGCTGACCATCGCGGGGTCCGACTCCGGCGGCGCCGCCGGCCTTCAGGCGGACCTGCGCACGTTCCTCACCTGTGGCGTGCACGGGCTGGTCGCGGTCACCGCCGTGACCGTCCAGAACACCCTCGGCGTGCACGACCGCACCGACATCCCGGCGAGCATCGTCGCCGGGCAGATCGAGGCGGTCGCGGCCGACATGGGTGTCAACGCGGCGAAGACCGGCATGCTCGCCTCGGCCGAGATCATCCACGCCGTCGCCGCCGCGTGCGACAAGGCCGAGATCGGCCGCGACGCCAAGGTGCCGTTCGTGGTCGACCCGGTCGCGGCGTCGATGCACGGCCATCCGCTGTTCGACGAGGCCGGGCTGGTGGCCCTGCGCGACGAGCTCCTGCCCCGGGCGACCGTTCTCACGCCGAATCTCGACGAGGTCCGCCTGCTGACCGGGATGACCGTGACCACCCGCGAACAGATGCACCAGGCGGCCGTCGTCCTGCACCGGCTCGGGCCGAAGTACGTGCTCGTGAAGAGCGGTCACCTCGTGTCCGACCCGGAGTGCGTCGACGTGCTCTTCGACGGTTCCACGTTCGTCGAACTGCCGGGCGAGCGGTTCGCGACGCAGCACACGCACGGCGCCGGGGACACGATGGCGTCGGCGCTGACGGCCGGCCTCGCGAAGGGGATGTCCGTCGTGGAGGCCGCGCGCTACGGCAAGTGGTTCGTTTCACACGCGGTCGAAAACGCCTACCCGATGGGCGCGAAGGTCGGTCCGGTCTCGGCGTTCTGGCGGCTTGCGCCGGAGCACTGAGCACCCGTCCGGTTACCATCTGCGCCGTGACCGCACGCGAAACGGTGGCCAAGGTCGTAGAAGACCGCCGCTTCCAGAACTTCATCATCGCGGTGATCGTCTTCAACGCCGTCACCCTCGGCCTGGAGACCTCCACGAGAATGCTCGCGGAGTACGGGGGCCTGCTGCACACGGCCGACTACGTCGCGCTCGGGATCTTCGTCCTCGAACTGGGTGCGAAGCTCTACGCCTACCGCGGGAAGTTCTTCCGCGACCCGTGGAACATCTTCGACCTGGTCGTCGTCGGTATCGCGGTGATCCCCACGACCGGCCCGTTCGCGGTGCTGCGGGCGTTGCGGGTCCTGCGGGTGCTGCGGCTGATCTCGGTCGTTCCGTCGATGCGGAAGGTCGTCACCGGCCTGCTCGCGGCGATCCCCGGCATGGCGTCGATCGCCGCGCTCCTCGCGCTGATCATCTTCGTCGCGGGCGTGATGGCGACCAAGCTGTTCGGCGCGATCTCGCCGGAGAACTTCGGCGACCTCGGCACTTCGCTGTTCACACTGTTCCAGGTGATGACCGGTGAGGCTTGGCCGGACATCGCCAAGGAGGTCATGAAGGAAGCGCCCATGGCCTGGGTGTTCTTCGTGGTCTACATCCTCGTGTCCAGTTTCGCGGTGCTGAACCTCTTCATCGCCGTCGTGGTGAGCGGGATGGAGGACGAGCTTCGCCAGGACATCCGAGAGGAAGAGGCGAAGCAGGCCGAGACCCAGGCTGTGGCGAACAAGGAGATCCTCGACGAGCTCCGCGCCCTTCGCGCCGAAGTCAGCGCTCTTCGTCAGCGATGAGTGCTTCGAGCGCGGGAAGAGCCGCCGCCAGGGCCGCCTGATGCTCCGGGGTCAGCCGTTCGAGGCGTTTGCCCAGTTCGTTCACGCGCGTCGACCGGACACCGGAAACCAGCCTTTCGCCCTCCTCGGTCGCCTCCGCGAGCCAGGCACGCCTGTCGATCGGGTCCGATTCACGGCTGACGTAGCCCGCTTCGACCAGCGAAGCGACGATCCGCGACATGGTGGCCGCGGCGACGCCTTCCTTCGCCGCGAGGTCACCCAGGCGGAGCTGTCCGTAATGCACGAGCGTGGCGAGCGCCGAGATCGCGCCGTGGCCGGGCCCGGGTACGCCTGCCTGGCGCAGTGACCGGGACAACCTGCCCACCGCCAGGAACAATCTGCCTGAAACGTCCTGGACCGCTGACGTGGTCACCACTGGCTCCTCTGGGTACACGGCGGCGGGTGCGCCTGCCGGAAAGGTGCCGTCAACCATACGGGCTTCCGATGCGAACTCGCCGTGAAGGCCGTGAACCGTACAAAAGGGTTACCGGGGCGGGCTCGACGCGTGCGCCCAGAACCGCTGCGGGATCCGCCCCGCGCCGGCCGCCAGCCGTCCCGCGGTGACGGCGGCCCGCATCGCCGACGCCATCCGTTCCGGGTCCGCGGCCCTGGTCACGGCGGTGGAGAGCAGGACCGCGTCGCAGCCGAGCTCCATCGCCAGCGTCGCGTCGGAAGCCGTGCCGATCCCGGCGTCGAGGATCACCGGGACTCCCGCGCGCGACACGATCAGCTCGATGTTGTGCGGGTTCCGGATGCCGAGACCGGTTCCGATGGGCGCGCCGAGCGGCATCACCGCCGCGCAGCCCGCCTCCTCCAGCCGCAGCGCCAGGACAGGATCGTCGTTGGTGTACGCGAACACGGTGAAGCCGTCCGCAGCGAGCTGTTCGGCCGCTTCGAGGGTCTCGAACGGGTCCGGCAGCAGGGTGCGATCGTCGGCGTGGACTTCCAGCTTGACGAGGTCGGTTTCGAGCGCTTCGCGGGCGAGCTGCGCGGTGAGGACCGCTTCGGCGGCCGTCCGGCAGCCGGCGGTGTTGGGCAGCAGGCGGATGCCGAGGCGGCGAAGCAGTTCGAGGACTCCGGAGCCGCCTTCGGCGTCGGCCTTGCGCATCGCGACGGTGGTCAGTTCCGTGCCGGACGCCACCAGCGCGCGTTCCAGCACGGCGAGGTTGCCCGCGCCGCCGGTGCCGATGATCAATCGCGACGAGAGCTTGTGCTCGCCGATGACGAGTTCGTCACCGTTCATGTCAGCCTCCTTGCACAGCGGTGAGGATGTCGACGCTGGCGCCCTTGCGCACCACCGCTTCCGGCCATTCGCCGCGCCGGACGACCACGCCGTCCACCGCGACCGCGACGCCCCGCGTCGCCGTGCCCAGCGCCTCCAGCACGCCCTCGACGGTGGTCCCGTCGGGGAATTCACGCCACTGGCCGTTGACCTGGATCTCCATCACACCCGCTCCTCGCTTCGCCGCGACGGTGTGGCCGCCGCGACCTCGTCCGGCAACGGCGCCCCGTCCAGCCAGGCGACCGCGGCGTCCGCGGTGACCGGGGCCATCAGGAGACCGTTGCGATGGTGACCTGTCGCGGCGAAGACGCCTTCGCCCAGCTCACCGATGAAGGGCATCGTGTCGACACTCGCCGCGCGAAGCCCGGCGGCGGTCTCGACGAGTTCGTATTCGGTGAGGCCGGGAAAGACGCGCTCCGCGCCTTCGAGCAGCTCACGAACGCCCCGGACGGTGACGGTCTCGTCGAAACCGGCTTCGTACTGGGTCGCGCCGAGGACGAGCTGACCGTCGTCACGCGGGACGAGGTAGATCGGGCGGCCTTCGACCATCGCGCGGACGGTGCGTTTCGGCGGCGGCAGGCAGCCCCGTCGCGGCCGGAGGCGGAGGATCTCGCCCTTGAGCGGGCGGACGGCACCGTCGAGCGCGGGGTGCAGCCGCCCGGTCCAGGCGCCCGCGGCGAGGACGACGTCGCCGAGTCCTTCGAGGTCGGTGACCGTCTCGTGGCGGAACTCGACGCCGCGCTCGTCGCAAGCGTGGCTGAGCGCGTGCAGCAGCCTTCTGTTGTCCACGACCAGATCCCCGGGCACCAGGAGTCCACTTCGGACGGATCCGGCGAGACCGGGCTCGGCGCGGCGGGCCTCGCGGCCGGTCAGCCGCTCGACCTCGCGGCCGAGTCCGGCGAGGTACGCGGCGAGCATTTCGAGGTTGCCCGCGTCGGCGCTGTCCAGCGCGACGACGAGCGTGCCGTACGGGGAAAGGCCCGGGTCGACACCCTCTTCCGCCAGGTCACGGGCGAAATCCGGCCAGCGCCGCAGCGACGCTTCACCGAGGGCGAGGACGTCCTCCTCGCCGGGCCAGGCCTCGGTGACCGGCGCGAGCATGCCGCCCGCGAGCCACGACGCGCCGCGCCCCGGGTCGGGGTCGTACACGGTGACGCGATGGCCGCGCGCGGACGCGCGCCAAGCGACCGAGAGGCCGATGACCCCGCCGCCGACAATCGAAAGTTCTCTCATGAACGCACGCTCCCTGCGCCGGCATGACCCGGATCAGGTTCCACGGTCGGAGCGGTCGCGGCTCCCTCTCAGCCCGTCCTCGGGCTCCCGTGCGGACCACCCCACCGTAGCGCGCGGGTACCGTCGCCGCCATGCCCACCCTGTCTGGTTCGCTGATCCGCGCCCGGCTCGCGGACGCCCGCCTCTACCTCTGCACCGACGCCCGGTCCGGCCGCGGTGATCTCGCCGAATTCGCCGACGCCGCGCTGGCGGGTGGGGTCGACATCATCCAGCTGAGGGACAAGACCGGCGGCGCGCCGATCGAGGCGAAACACGAGATCGCCGCCCTGGAAGTGCTGGCCGAGGCGTGCGAGAAGCACGACAAGCTGCTGGCGGTGAACGACCGCGCGGACGTCGCGCTCGCCGTCGGCGCGCACGTGCTGCACCTTGGCCAGGACGACATCCCGGTGTCGCTCGCGCGCCGGGTGCTCGGGGACGACGTGGTGATCGGCCGATCCACCCATTCGGCCGAGCAGGTCGCGGCCGCCGCCGCGGAGCCCGGCGTGGACTACTTCTGCACCGGCCCGTGCTGGCCGACCCCGACTAAGCCGGGCCGGTCCGCTCCGGGGCTCGATCTGGTGCGCTCGACGGCCGCCTCCGGGACGACGCGACCGTGGTTCGCGATCGGCGGGATCGACGTCGAGCGGCTGCCCGAGGTGCTGGACGCGGGGGCGTCGCGGATCGTCGTCGTCCGCGCGATCACCGAGGCCGAAGACCCCGAAGCCGCCGCCCGCACCCTCCGCTCCGCCCTCTCCTGACCTCCCTGCCCCCACGCGTTTCGTCCTCTGGATGCGGTCGTTGGTATCGCGAACTACCGCATTCAGAGGACGAAACGCGGGAAGGGGGTCAGGGCGCGGGGGTCCCGGAAGCGGGGGCCGAGGGGGTCGTTGGGGGCGCTTGGGAGGTCGATGGCGTCGTCGACGGCGCGGTCGGCGTCGTCGGGGGCGCCTGCGTAGTGGTGGGCGTCGATGATGGGGTCGGCGTGGTCGACGGCGTCTTCTCGGGCTGGTTGTCCCGCGTCCCCGAAGGGGTCGTCGCCGGCGGGGTGTCGTGTTCGTCCTGCGGTTCCTGGGCCTGACCGCCGCCGATGATCTTCCCTATGGTCGTCCCGGTCCCGCCGCCGAAGGTCTTCCCGGTCGCCCCCTCGAAACCGGTTATCGCGACGAGCGCCACCGCGAACGCCACCACGCTGACCCCGGCGATCACCGCCCAGCGCGGTTTGAACTTCCGCCCGGTCTGCTCTTCGTCCTCCGCCTGGGTGATCCGGACGGTCTCCTGCTCCGCCGGGTCGAGCACCTTGCGGCGGCCGGGGACGGTCAGCACCACTCGCGCCTTCAGTGCCGCGTCCTTCGTCCGCTGGAGCGAACGCAGGTAAAGCTCGCCGCCGAGCGTGGTGATCACACTCGCCAGCCCGGCGCCCGCCACCGTCCCGGCCACGCCGAGGGTGGAACCCAGCAGGGCCGCGGTGATCGCGGCCATCGCGGCCGCCGTCACCTGGACGATCCGGCCCTGCTTTTCCGTCTTTTCGGTGTCCTTCTCGGAAGTCTCCTTGGTCATGATCCCGTTCTGCAGCTAGTCGGTCCTCATCGGTCCTAACGACTAAGGCGCACGGGATGCTCCCTTCGTTGTCCGCACGTGAGCAGCGCCACGCCGTCTGTCCAAAAAGGACTGTCCAGAGTTCACAATTCCTTGACATAATCGGGCGTATGGACCTGGTATCGATCGAAGAAATCCGCGACGCGGCGAGCCGCGTCAAAGGCGTCGCGGTGCGCACCCCGCTGCTGGAACAAGGGTGGGCGCCGTTGTGGCTCAAACCGGAAAGCCTTCAGCCGATCGGCGCTTTCAAGGTTCGCGGCGCGTACAATGCGATCGCCGCGTTGAACGAAGAGCAGCGCGCCCGCGGCGTCGTCGCGTTTTCCAGTGGCAACCACGCGCAAGCGGTCGCGTACTCGGCGAAACGATTCGGGATCCCCGCGGTGATCCTCATTCCGGACGTCGCCCCGCGCGCCAAGGTCGAGGCCACCAAGGCGCTCGGCGCCGAGGTCATCGAGGTCCGGATCGACGCGCAGGAGTCCTCCGCGCTCGCCGTCGCCGAGGAACGCGGGCTCACCATGATCCCGCCGTTCGACCACCGCGACGTCATCGCCGGACAGGGCACCGTCGGCCTGGAGATCGCCGAAGACCTGCCGGACGCCGGCGTCGTGCTCGTACCGCTCAGCGGCGGCGGGCTCGCCTCGGGCGTCGGCACGGCGATCAAGGCGCTACTGCCCGGCGCGAAGGTCATCGGCGTCGAGCCGGAGCTGGCGGGCGACACCGCCGAGGGCCTGCGCGCGGGCAGGCGGATCGAGTGGCCGATGGACCTGCGGGCGCGCACCAGCGCCGACGGCCTGCGCGCCCAGCCGTCGGACCTGACCTTCGCCCACCTC
Source organism: Amycolatopsis sp. cmx-4-54 (assembly GCF_046548895.1). NCBI lineage: Bacteria > Bacillati > Actinomycetota > Actinomycetes > Pseudonocardiales > Pseudonocardiaceae > Amycolatopsis > Amycolatopsis sp. cmx-4-54. The sequence goes on along the minus strand of NZ_JAEBEJ010000003.1, from coordinate 209,026 downwards.
CAGTCGGTGCTCGACGACGTCATCACCGTTTCGGAGAAGGAGATCCGGGAGGCCGTCCGGACGCTGGCGCACCGCGCCCGTCTGGTCGCCGAGCCGAGCGGTGCCACCGCGACCGCCGCGTTCCTTTCCCACCGGGACGCGCTGCCGCCGGGCAAGGTCGTTTCGGTCGTTTCGGGCGGCAACCTGGACCCGGCGACCCTGGCCGAACTCCTCGCCTAGGACGACACATGTGTCCAGACGGACGACACGCGTGATTGGAAGGACGACACGCGTGATCAGGTGGACGACACGGGTGATGTCCGTCTGATCACGCGTGTCCGGCGGGGCGGACGTGCGTCGGGGGCGAGTCGACCCCGCAATGGAGACATTCGCCGGGGTGCGGTGACTCGTCGGCCTCCTCGGCCGAAGAGGTGTCGAGGACGCCGTTGTGGATGCCGAGCGCGATCAGCCCGCCGCCGATCGCGAGCGCAGCGCACACCAGCAACGCCGTCCGCCAGCCCGCGGTCAGCGCCACCGGATCGGTGTAGGCGGCGCCGGACAGCCCGGCGACGGCGGGCAGTACGGCGATCGCGAGCAGGCCACCTGACCGGGCGATGGCGTTGTTGACCCCGGAGGCGACGCCGGCGTACCGGTCCGGCGCGGCGGCCAGCACCGTCGCGGTCACCGGCGCGACGACGGTCGCCAGCCCGGCGCCGAACACGACGACGGCCGGCAGCACCGATCCCAGATACGAAGACCCCGGCCCGACGCGCATCAACAGGAGCATGCCCACGCCGACCAGGATCGGGCCGACGACCAGCTGCGTACGCGGCCCGATCTTCTGCGCGAGCGCGCCGGACCGGCCGGAGAACAGCAGCATGATGACGGTGATCGGCAACCCGGCGAGCCCGGCCGCGGTCGGCGAGTAGCCCAGCGACACCTGCAGCTGCATGACCATCAGCATCATCACGCCGCCAAGCGCCGCGTAGACGACGAAGGTCAGCGCGTTGGCGAGGCTGAACGTCCGGTCGCGGAACAGTTTCGGCGGCACCAGCGGGTCGGCCGAACGGTGCTGGATCACCAGGAACGTCCCCAGCCCCGCGACGCCGAGCACGATGGCGACCAGGACGACGACGTCGCCGAGACCGCGTCCGGGTGCCTCGACCAGCGCGCCGGTCAGCCCGGCCAACCCGATCGCGCCGACGGCGGCCGCGAGGAAGTCTGGATGCCCGGTCGCCTCGTCGTCGCGGGACTCGGGCACGTATCGGCGGGCGAGCAGGACGCAGACCGCGGCGAGCGGCAGGTTGATCAGGAACGCCAGCCGCCACGACCACACCTGCACGAGGACGCCGCCGAGCAGCGGGCCGATCGCCGCCGCGATACCGCCGAGCCCGGACCAGGCACCGATCGCGCGGGCCCGGTCTTCATGGGCGAACGACGCTTGAAGGATCGCCAGCGAGCCGGGCGTGAGCAAAGCTCCCCCGATCCCCTGGAGGATCCGGGTCGCGACGAGCAGCTCGGTGGTCGTCGCGGCGGCGCACAGCCCGGAGGCGACGCCGAACCAGACGACGCCGACGATGAACATGCGACGACGGCCGTAGCGGTCGCCGAGGGATCCGGCGACGAGGATCAGCGCGGCGAGCGCGAGCAGATAGCCGTCGAGGATCCATTGAAGGCCCGCGACGGACGCATCGAGTTCTTCGCCGATCCTCGGGAGCGCGACGTTGATGATCGTCCCGTCGAGCATCGCCATGCCCGAGCCCACGATCGTGGTCGCGAGCACGCCACGCGCCACCGGCGTCCCCCACCGGATCCCCGCCGCCGTGTCAGTCATGGGACGACTGAATCACGACGACGAGGACCGGGCCACCGCGAAATCGGCGAGAATTCCCGAAAGCGGCTCGGAATTACCTGACTCGTCAGGGAAGCAGCGTGGTGACGAATTTGTAACGGTCACCCCGGTAGATCGCGCGCGCGAACTCGACCGGTTTTCCGTCGGTGGCGAAGGAATGCCTCGAAAGGAGCAACATCGGCATTCCGACGTCGGCGCCGAGCATCTCCGCCTCGTGCGGTCCGGCGAGGGCGGTCTCGATCGTTTCCTCGGCCCTTTCGAGTTCGACGCCGTAGTGCTCCCTCAGCACGGCGTACAGCGAACCACCTGCGGAAACGTGTTTGCGCAAACCGCGGAAGCGGCCGAGCGGGAGATGGGTGGTCTCCAGCGCCATCGGCTGCGAATCGGCCAGCCGGAGACGGCGAAGGCGGAGGATCTTCGCGCCGACGCGGATTCCGAGCAGTTTCGCCAGATCGGCTTCGACGGGCAGTTCGTCGATCTCCAGCAGCTTGGACGACGGCTTGAGCCCCTGCTTGTGCATGTCCTCGGTGTAGGACGACAACTGCAGGCGCTGCGCGAGTTTCGGCTCGGCGGCGAAGGTGCCCTTGCCCTGAACGCGGTGGAGCCTGCCCTCGGCGGTGAGGTCGGCGAGCGCCTGCCGGACCGTGGTGCGCGAAACGGTGAATTCCCCCGCCAGTGCCCGTTCCGTCGGAATCGGCGACCCGGGCGGCAACGCGTCGAGCAGATCGAGCAGATGCTGTTTCAGCGCCCAGTACTTGGGTTCGCGCTGCCCGCGCATCCCTGCCGTAGCGCCCGCCTCACTCGCGGTGGTTGTCTCCAACATGACCGACTCCCTAAGCCTTCCCACTCAAACGCGCACCGTCCCCGCTAGGAAACGTACCCTTCACCACAAACGTCCATTCGGGCTAGCATTGGTCTAGACCTACTCGGGGGACGAAGTACGTCCCGGTGGAAGGGAACGAGATGACCGAACAGCGCCCCGGCGAGCACATGGCCGCGGAGATCTCCCAGCAACCCGCCATTCTGGCAGGAATCGTGGAGCGACAGGCCGAAATCGCCGAGGTGGCCGAAGCCATCTCCAAGCGCCCGCCCAGGTTCGCACTGCTCGCCGCCCGCGGCTCCAGCGACCACGCCGCCCTGTATGCGAAGTACCTGATCGAAGTACTCCTCGGTCTCCCCTGCGGTCTCGTCTCACCCTCCACCGCGACTCTGTACGGCGCCCGTCCCGATCTGCGGGACGTTCTCTTCATCACAGTAAGCCAAAGCGGTGGTTCCCCGGATCTCATCGAGGTCACCGAAACCGCGCGTCGCCAGGGAGCGCTGACCGTCTCGGTCACCAACACCCCGGAGTCGCCGCTTCGCGCCGCCGCGGAACTCGGCGTCGACATCGGCGCCGGACTGGAAAAGGCCGTGGCCGCCACCAAGACCTACTCGGCCACCTTGCTTTCGCTTTACCTTCTGATCGACGCGGTCCGCGGCGGCAAGGGCGCGGACGCGGAGAAGCTGGGCGAGCTGGCACAGCAGACCCTCGACGGCTCCGAGGAAGGCGTGCGGCGCGCGGTGGACCGCTACCGCTTCGTCGACCGGGTGCTCACCACGGGCCGCGGTTACTCCTACGCCACCGCGCTGGAAGGTTCCTTGAAGCTGGCCGAAACCAGCTACCTCGCGGCCCGCGCGTACAGCGGCGCGGACCTGTTGCACGGTCCGGTCGCCGCGGTCGACGGCGAGACCGCCGTGCTCGCGGTGACGAGCCAGGGACACGGAGTGGGCGCGATGCAGGAGGTCCTCGAAGCCGTCGGCAAACGCGGCGCGGATGTGCTCGCGGTCGGCTCCGCCTCGGCCGACGTCCCCGCGGCGTTGCGGATCGGTGTCGCGCCGTCCGCCGAAGAGGTCGCCCCGATCCTGGAGATCCTGCCCATCCAGCGGATCGCGCTCGGCCTTTCGCTGGCGCGCGGCGGTGACCCGGACAGCCCGCGCGGGCTGCTCAAGGTGACCAAGACCCGGTGACCCACCGCCGACGTACTCTCCCCCGCGGAGGCGGCGGAGGACACTGTGTCGGTGTGGACGCCGGAGGCACGTCGACGCGAGCGATCGCCGTCGACGCCTCCGGCGCCGTCATCGGCACCGGACGCGCGGGTGGGGCGAATCCCAACTCCCATCCGCCGCACGAGGCCGCGGCGCGGATCGCGAGTGCGATCACCGGCGCGCTCGGCGGGCTGGATCCGGCCGCGACGGCGGCGTGCGTCGTCGGCATGGCGGGCGTCAGCAAGCTGAGCGATCCGTCGATCGCGGAGATCTTCGAAGCCGCTTGGGAGGACGCGGGGATCAGTCCAGTGCGGACGGTCCCCGATCCCGAGGTCGCCTACGCGTCGGCGACTTCCGCGCCGGACGGTTCGGTCCTCGTGGCGGGCACCGGGTCGATCGCCGGCCGGATCCGCGGCAGGCGGATCGTGTCCACCGTCGGCGGCTACGGCTGGTTGCTCGGCGACGAAGGTTCGGCCTACTGGCTCGGCCGTGAAGCCGTTCGCTCCACTTTGGATGTTCTGGGCCGCGGCGGCGAACCCGGTCCGCTCGCGCGTGCCGTGCTCACCGAAGCGCTCGGACCGTCCGCAGTGGACCCGGCGAGCGACCGGACGCCGCTGTGGCGCGCGCTCATCACGAGCGCCAACGCCGAAGCGCCGATCAGGCTCGCCAGATTCGCCCCGTTCGTCAGCGAGGCCTACCGCGAAGGCGATCCGGCCGCGGACGAGATCACCACCCGCGCGGCCGCCCTTCTGGTGACGAACGTCATGACCGCCCGGGATCCCGGGGAGGACACGCCGATCGTCCTGGTGGGCGGCGTGTTGTCGCCGGAGGGACCGGTGGGGGCGAAGGTCCGTGCCCAACTCGCCGGCATCGAGGTCCTGACCAGCACCGACGGTGTACTCGGCGCCGCCTGGCTGGCCGCCGTCGACGCCTATGGAGAAGGGGCGCCGCGGCCGGTCCCACCCTGGAAAAACACCAAAAACGAGCCCTGAAAGACCAAACCATCGACTCCGGGGCCGAACTCCGGGTACCGTAGGACCCGGCCCCCGGACCCTCCCCCCTCGCCGGGGGCCGCCTTATGTCCTTGGCAGCCCGTCGGGCGCGGAATCCGAGGGATCCCCGTTCTCCTCCACCACCCGCAGGCCGGGATGTTCCGGAGGCAGCGTGCGGTACAGCACCCAGCCGCTCACGGCGACCGTCACCGCGACCAGCGGCCAGGACAGGACCGTCCGGGCGATGCCGAGCGCGACCACCTGGCCGCTCCACCACAGCGATCCGTACACGACCACCCGCAGCGTGTACTGGAGGAAGACCCAGACCCAGCTCGCCCGCGAATACGCGCGCAGCAGCGCGGGATCACGGCGCCATCGCGTCTTCTGTCCGATGACGAGCCCCACCACGACACCGAGCAACGGCCACCGGACGACGATGCTGGCCGCCCACAGCAGCGCGCTGGCCACATTGGACAGCAACTGGATGAGGAAGAAGTCTTCGGCGCGGCCGGTGTGCAGGGCGATCAGTGCGGCGGCGATCACCGCGGCGAGGCTCACCACGACCGCGCGGGCCTTGTCGCCGCGCACGACCCGGTACACGCCGAGCAGCACCGCCACCCCGATGGCCACCCCGGCGCCCCAGGCGATCGACTGGCCGGCGATCAGCCAGCCGAGGACGAAGGCCGCGGGCGGGATGCTCGCGTCGATGGCGCCTCGCCGCCCGCCGAGGATCTGGGCGAGCGACTCGCGCGAGGGTCGTGAGGTCACCCTTACAGCCTGCCGGATCTATGAGCCGGAACACCCGGGCGGGGAGATGTTCGCCACACGAGGTGTCCGGTTTGCGTCCACTTGAGGGGAATCTACGCAGCGCAGGAGTGTACATCCCAGTAATGGAGATGCATGGACGTCCGACAAAATAAGAGACTGTGTCAACGGGCTGAACCACGGGTTTCGGCCGGGTGGGATTGCAGGGGCGCTCTCAGCTGTTAGTTGTGGTGTACAAGTACCACCGGGGGCACACGGACGGAAGGGGACCCAACGTGTACGGATTCGACAGCTACGTGGCGATCGGTGACAGCTTCACCGAAGGACTCAACGACGGCTTGCCCGACGGCAGCTTCAGGGGCTGGGCGGACAGGCTGGCGGAGATCCTCGCCGAAGGCAGGCCCGACTTCCAGTACGCGAACCTCGCCCTCCGCGGGAAGATGCTCGACGAGATCCTCGAAGAGCAGCTCCCGATCGCCCTCGCGGTGAAGCCGGATCTGGTCACCCTGTGCGCGGGCGGCAACGACATCATCGTGCCCGGCGCGGACGTGGACGCCGTCGCCGCGCGGCTGGAGGCGGGGGTCGCCAAGCTGCGCGAGGCCGGGATCCCGGTGCTCATCTTCAACGGGCCGGACACCAAGTACCTGTCCGTGATGCACGTCCTGCGGGGGAAGGTCGGCATCTACAACGCGCATCTGTGGGCGATCGCCGACCGGCACGGCGCCAAGATGGTCGACATGTGGGCGATGGCCCCGCTGCACGACCGCCGTGCCTGGAGCGACGACCGGCTGCACTTCACCCCCGAGGCCCACCGGCGGATCGCGTTGCGCGCGGCCGAGGTCCTCGGCGTCCCGGTCGCCGACGACTGGCGTGAGCCGTGGCCGGCGTCCGAGGAGCCGAGTACCTGGATCACTTCGCGCCGCTCGGACCTCGAGTGGACGAAAGCGCACCTGCTGCCGTGGATCCGCCGCCAGCTCAAGGGTGAGTCCATGGGCGACGGCCTGTCCCCGAAGCGTCCCGAACTGGCGCCGCTGCTCCCGCTGGAGCAGATCGAGCCGGCGGCCGTCACCCTGCCCACCGCCGATCTGCGGGAGATCCACCACCACGCGAGCTGACCGCCTCGGACCCGGTCCCCTAGCGCGTGAAGGCAACCGGCGGCCTCGCTGTCACCCAGAAGGGTCATGTACTGACCGCCCGGTACACCGGCGCGACATCAGGGGCCAGTGCGGGAACGCGACCGACGTCGCAGGCCAGACCGGGTACGCGGCACCTCGCGGAGAGCGCACGACGGTGGTCCGAACGTGGGGAAAGCCGGTTCGCCAACCGGTCGGACGCGGCCTACAGTCCCTTCATGCCCGGTACACGCTGGAGCCGCTTGCTGCCTACAGCGCTGCTGGTCACGCTCGCCTTGACGGCGATCGCCGCCTGGTCGGCCTCGGACGACATCGAGGCCGAGCTGACCGCGCGCGCGAAGAACGCGCTCGCCGACGTCGGCGTCTCCGGCGGCCAGGTGAGCTTCTCCGGCCGCGACGCGAACCTCACCGGCTTCCCGCCGAACAAGGCGGCGCAGGCGATGGACGCCATCCAGCGGATCGACGGCGTCCGGACGGTCGAGATCTCCGGTGACACCGCCCCGCCCGCGGGCCCGGTGACGACCAGCGGCGAGCCGCCGAGCCCGCCGCCACCGAGCCCGCCGCCCAGCCCCACGCCGACGTCGGCCAAGCCGGTGGACAAGGCGGGTTTCCAGGCCGAGATCGACCGTCTGCTGGCGGCCACGCCGATCACGTTCGAACCGGACACCACCGAACTGACCGCCGATGGCGAACGCGGCGCGCTGGAGATCGCGAAACTGCTCACGGACGCGCCCCGCGAGCTGAGGTTCCGCATCACCGGGCAGGTCGCGTCCGGTTCGGACCGGAGGCTCTCGCTGAACCGGGCACTGACGGTCGAGCGGCTGCTGGAACGCAACGGGGTCGAACGCGACCAGGCGTACTCCACCCAGCGCAGGAACTCCGACGGCGCGAACGGCGAGGGCCGCCGCGTCGACATCAAGGCAGAACAGAGGTGATGGCCTGATGCTCTGGCTCTTCGGGCAGATCTGGCTCTGGCTGCTCATCTCGTTCGCGCTCGGCTGCGGTGCCACCTGGCTGCTGATGCGCGGCGAACGACGTGAGCGACCGGCCGCGGAACCGGTGGCCCGTCCGGAACTCCCGGCACCGGTCCCGGCCGAGCCGGAGCCCGAACCCGTGCCCGAACTGCTCTCCACCGAACAGACGCAGTTCCTGCCGCCCGCGCGGGTGCAGGACGACGACGAGCCGTACGACCAGGAGACGGAAGGCCACCGCGAGGGCCAGCTGACGCCGGAACCGCTGCGGACCTACCAGCCGGAGCCGACGGCAGCGGCCGCCCGCAACGGCGAGAGCGGCCACGAACCCGAACCCGTCTGGCCGAGCGACGAGGACTGGCCGCCCGCCGAACGGGCATGAACCCACCCCGGCCGAAGGCCCCGCCATCGCGGTGGCAGGGCGTCCCTTTCCGCTCCCGCGACCCGGTTGACCAGCGAAGCCCTGCCGACGTCGATGGCGGTCGTGGGTTCACCAATGAGCACTGACACTCGCCTGGTAAATTCGGCTACGCACTGTGAGCGGGACGCCGGGTACGTTTCTTCGATCGGGAGCTCCGGCACACGAAGGAGGCTCCGATTGGCGCTCCCCTATTGGACGCCGCACAACCTGCTGCCTCCTGGCCGCCATCCCGCCGATCTGGCCGACGTCTACGAGCGGCTGGTCTTCGACGCGCCGCACCAGAACGACCGTGAAATTCTGTTCAGCGCGCTGAACAGTTACCTCGGCGTCGCCCGGCGGATCATGCCGACCGGCCGCGCGTGGATCGGCGGCGATCTGACCGCCAGGACCCCGCACGCGCCGCTCGGGCTCGACGTGGTGCTGATCCCGGACGAATGGGGCGCGCTCAAACGGCTCGACGACACGGGCCGCTCGGCGCTGTACGGGCTGCTGACCTTGCGCGGGGTCATCGTCGGCCAGCCCGCCATGTACCTGGACCAGGTCCAGCCCGTCGGCGGCATGCTCGACGGGTTCCTCTGCCGCCCCGGCGACGAGGAGATCTGGGAAGAAGTGTGGGCATCGGGTGGCAGGGGAATTCCGGAGGTGATCTGGTGAAGAACGAATTCCGGCGTATCGCCGACGAGATCCCCGGCGGCACCTGGCTCGACGACCTCGCCCGCGCGTCGGCGATGGCCGCGTACGCGAAGTTCGAGCGCACATCGCGGTCGCCGCTGCTTCGCGTGTCCGTGCTGGGCGAGTCGCATCTGGACGCGTACACCTTCTCCGACATCAGCCGCGCTTTGCAGGACGCGACGGCGAAGATCGGCCACATCATCCGGAACCCGTCGGGCGAGGTGACCTTCGTCCAGCCGGCGGACCGGGAAAAGGCCCCGCTGATCCAGCGTGGACAGGCGGGCAACGCGATCTTCTTCGGTTTCCCGGAACCGGCGCTCGACGACGCGCTCATCCACGACGGGATCGAGTCGCTGTCCGAACGCGCGGTCAAGGAACTGTGCGACTTCCTGCCGGCCAACGGTTCCGACGACGGCGCGCTGGACGCGGTGCTGCTGCAGCGCGACACCGTCCGCAACGCGGTCAGCGACATCGTCAATGCGGTCAGCAAGCACGCCGGCATCGGTATGGCGCTGACCCCGACCGCGGGCGACGAGCTGACCCGCAGCATGACCACCGAGCAGGCGAGGGTCCTGTCCGGAAGCCTGCGCGAGTCACGTGAGGCCGTCGGTTACGAGACGGTCAGCGGCAGGCTGGACGGCGTCCGCACGCGGCGCCGGATCTTCTATCTCGAACGCGAATCGGGCGGCACGATCCAGGGCGCGGTCGCGCCGGATCTGCTCGACGAAATCAAGGAGAACCTGGACCGGCCGGTGACCGCGCGGCTGCGCGTCGTGCGCACCACGACCATCGACGGCCGCCGCGGCCGCCCGGTGCACGAACTGCTGGAGATCACGCCGGAAGTCAGCCTGTTCGATCAGTGATCGGGTTTCCGACATTTCGGCGTCGCCACAATTCTCGTCAGAAAATATCGGTGACCGCTAGATCATCGTTGAATGATGACTTTTTCCGGCAGGTAACAATTTCGGCCATTGCCCCGAACGATGGGTTAACGTCTTCGGACGGAAGCCTCCGAAAGGGCATGTATGCCGACCGATCCACCACTACCGCACCCGCCTGCCACCCGCTACGGCCCTGGGTTCGCCGCGCATGGAACACGGCACCGCAAACCCAAGAACGGCCTGGTCATCGCAGGTTTCCTGGTCGGCTTGGCGGCGCTCGGGGTCGCTTTCGTCCCGGTCGCCGGGATAGCCGCGTGGCCGCTCGCCGTGATCGGGCTGATTCTTTCCGTGATCGGTTTGACCAAAATCAAGAAGGGCGAGGCCGACAAGAAGGGAATGGGGATCGCGGGACTCGCGCTTTCGATCTCCGGACTGCTGGCCGCGGGCGGGTTACTGGTCTACACCAGTTTCTTCGCCACCGGCGAGTCGGGGCTGCACGTCCCGGCGGTCGCCGGGGACAAGAACACCGTCGAGTTCGTCGTCAGCGCTTCCGGCGGCGCGACCGTCCGGTACGGCTCGCTCAACGACCAGCGGACCGAGACGACCCCGGCCAGCACCGACGAATGGCGCGGCACGGCGTCCTTCAACTCGGGCGACTACCTGCTCACCGTCACCGCGGACACCCGGAACTCGTCGGTCAGCAACCAGATCGCCTGCACGATCCTGGTCAACGGCAAGAAGGTGGCGGAGAACAAGGGCCAGACCATCGCCCTGTGCACCGCCGGCACCGGCTGACCCCTGCGTTTCGTCCTCTGAATGCGGTAGTCGCACGCGCAAGGACCGCATTCAGAGGACGAAACGCAGGAAGTGCCGCCTGGCGGCCGGCCGGTATCGCCCCCACCTCCACCGGCCGGACCGCCACGAGCCGCTCCTGGCGGCTCTTCAGACGGGACCCGGAACGGGCCCGCCCGAGCGCCGATCACTACCGCTTGCCCCTCCCCTAGGGCTCGATCGACACTGAACCGGACCCTACGCGCGTGCGCGGCGAGGCCACTAAGAATCCGCTAAGGATCACTCACGGACTTTCGTCGAGGTCCGTGAGTTCCGTACGGACCAACGCGGCGAGCTTGGGATTGGCGTCCGCGAGGATCTTCAGCGCGAGCGCGAATTGTTCGCGGGCACCGTCCACATCCGACCCGGCCCGCAGCACTCTGCCCAGCGTCAGCCGCAGGACGCCCTCCTGGAGGACGAACCGTCTGCTGATCGTCAGGTCCACGGCTTCCCACACGTACCGCTCGGCCGCGGCGAGTTCGCCGATCCGCATGCTCAATTCGGCCAGATTGTTCAGCGAGACGACGACGTAGCTTTCGTCGCCGAGGGTCCGGTCGATCTCCAGCGAGGCGACCTGGTGCCCGATCGCCTCGATGAACCGGCCGGCCCGTTTTTCGGCCTCGGCGCAGTTGTTGAGCGCCTGCCCGCGCAGTTCGAGATCGCCGGTCCGCTCGGTCTCCTCGACCGCCTGCCGCAGTGTCCTGATCGCCTCGTCGTGCCGTCCCAGCAGGGTCAGCGCGGAGCCGAGGTGGATGTTCGCGGAGATCGTCAGCCGGTCGTCGCCGATCGCGGCCGCGAGTTCCAGCGCGCGTTCGGCGTCGGCGAGACAGCCCTGCGGCAGCTCGAAGGTGAGCGCGATGGCGCAGCGGGAGATCAGCATCCAGCACCGGCCGAGGACGTCGCCGGATCGCTCGGCGGCCTCCAGCCCGATCGCGACCAGCCGCGTCCACTCGTCCAGCAGCGGGTACACCGCGCGATAGGTGTGCGCGACCCTGGCCAGCCGCCAGACGTCGTCGTGGCGTCCGGCCGCGCGGGCCGCTTCGAGGACCTCGATCAGGTTCTCCCATTCCGCGGTGAACCAGTCCTGCGCCTCGTCGAAGGAACCCATCGGCGGCGTCTGCGCGTCGGTCAGCGCACCGGTGAAGTCGAGCGGGTCGACGATCCGCAGCATCTTGCGCCGGGCCCGGTCGGCGACGGCCTGGTAGAACCGCACCGAGCGCGACAGGACGTCTTCCCGGTCGGCTTCGTCGAGTTCGTTCTCCGCCAGTTCACGGAGGAACAGGCGGACGAGATCGTGCGGGACGAAGGAATCGCGGCCGGTTTCGGCGAGCAGGTTGTGCGCGGCGAGCACCCGCAGATGCCGCCGTGCCTCGGCGACGGTGATCCCGCCGATCGCCGCCGTCAGATGCGAACCGGCCGAAACGCACTGGACCACGCCGAGCCGCAGGAACGTGTCCGCGACCTCGGGCGGCAGCCCCCGGAAGGAGACGTCGAACGCCGCGCGGACGCCGTCGTCCGGGCCCTCGACGTCGAGGGCGGCCAGCCTGGTCCGTTCGTTGCCGAGTTCGTCGACCAGATCCTGCGCGGACCACTGCGCGCTGGCGGCGAGCCGGGCGCCCGCGATCCGCAGCGCCAGCGGGAGATAACCGCAGAGCCGGGCGAGCGCGTGGTTGAGGTCGAAGCCGGCGGGCCCGGCCAGTTCCTCGATCAGCCGGACGGCGTCGCCGGGCGCGAGGGTGCCCAGCACCCGCAGTTTGGCCGCGTTGGACACGGCGAGCCCGTCGAGCCGGGAGCGGCTGGTCACCAGCGTCATCGACCGCGAACCGGGCGGCAGCAACGGCCGGACCTGGTCGGCGGAGCGGGCGTTGTCGAGGATGACCAGCATCCGGCGTCCGGCGATCATCGAGCGGTAGAGGGCGACGCGTTCGTGGACCTGTTCCGGCACGCCCTCGGCCGGGACGCCGAGCCCGAGCAGGAACTGGGTGAGCAGGTCGGCGGGCTCCAGCGGCGGATGATGCGGGTCGAAACCCCGCAGCGACGCGAAAAGGATGCCGTCGGGGAAGCGGCGGCCCGCGCGATGCGCCCACCACACCACCAGGCTGCTCTTGCCGATCCCGGCCGTTCCGGTGACCACGCCGACCGCGGTCTCACCCGCTTCGGCCCGCTCGGCGAGCTCGTCGAGCCAGGCCAGATCGGCCTCGCGGCCGGCGAGGTTCGGCACCGCGGGCGGCAGCTGCTGGACGGGCGCCGCCTCGGCCTTCGGTTCCGCGGCGACCTTGACCGGCAGGTCGTCGTTGAGGACGCGTTCGTGCAGCCAGCGCAGGTCCGCGCCGGGTTCGACGCCGAGGGTGCGCAGCGTCGCCCTGGACACCGTGCGGTAGAGCTCGAGCGCGTCGCCGCGGCGGCCGGCGTGGTAGAGCGCGCGCATCAGCTGACCGGCCGTGCGTTCGGCGAGCGGATTCGCCCGGACGAGCGGGCTGAGTTCGACGATCAGTTCCGCGTGCCTGCCGAGCTCGAGATCCGCGTCGACCCTGGCGCCGTGGACGGCGAGCCGCAGATCCTCCAGTTCGGGAGCGCGGACCGACCCCGGCACACCGGCGAGCGCGGGCCCCTGCCAGAGCGCGAGGGCCTCGGTGAGCAGCTCGGCCGCCTTCTCCGACTCTTCCGCCGAAGCCCGCTCCAGCAGGGATCGGGCGCGGTGGACGTCGATCCGCTCGGGCTCGACGGTGAGCTGGTAGCCGGGCGGCGCGGTGAGGATCCGGGCGCCGCGCGGATGATCGCCCTGGATGCCCCGGAGCACGCGCCGCAGATGCGAGACGTTGCCGTGGACGATCGTGCGGGCCGTGGCGGGCGGGTCGTGCCCCCAGAGCGCGTCGATGATCTCGTCGAGCGCGACGACCTTGTTGACCTTCAGCGCCAGCAACGCGAGCAGGCCGCGGACACCGGGACCGCCGACGGGGACCGGCCGATCGCCGTCGAGGAGGCGCACGGGACCGAGGAGTTGGAAGCGGGCGGGGGAACCGCTTTCGCCCATGACAAGCCCCCCTCCTCCGATCTCTCCCCTTACCGGAGTAGCCAACCTACCGCGCGGAGACGCCGCCAACCAGGACGCGCGAGGTCGTGAAGGCCTCCTTCTCTACTTTCAGGCTAGGAAAGGAGGCCTTCACGACCTCGGCGATACGGACAAAGGGTGCCAAGCGGACTCTCTGTCCACTATGGACTTACGTTCCGGCGACACCCAGCGTCAGGGGCGCTGTGACCGCTGGCGCCAGTGGGGCACGTGTGGCGCCTCGCAAGTTCGTGAAGGCCTCCTTGAGGGACTCTGGGTCCCTCAAGGAGGCCTTCACGGACCGAGCCTGGGCCACGAGACGAGAAAGAAAAAGGCTCCGTGCCATCAGTCCCGATCTGATGGCACGGAGCCGGGAGATATCCGATTTGGGCCGCCTGGGGGCGCGACCCACACCGGACATCGGGGTCGGCGTCCGTCCGGGTGGGCTCACCCCGAGCGAAGAACCCGTTCGGTCGTCGACAACACACAACGCGTGCGAGCCCACTGGCCCGTTCACGTGGCGACAACGTAACAGGGCGCACACCGACGGCTACAGGCGCCCCATCATGGCCGTCGCGACCTGCGGTTTCCTCAGCGCGACAACGGGGTCGAGTCGCGGCCGGCGATGAACGCCGGACGCGGTTCGATCGCGGCGAACGGCTCCTGGAGCGCGTTCTCGACGCTGTTGAACACGACGAAGATGTTCGACCTCGGGTACGGCGTGATGTTGTTCGACGAACCGTGCATCACATTCGAATCGAACCAGAGCGCGGAACCGGCCTGTCCGGTGAATTGGTCGATTCCGTATTCGGCGGCGAGCGCGGTGATGTCTTCCTCGCCCGGGACGCCGACCCGCTGCTCTTTCAGCGAACTCTTGTAGTTGTTCTCCGGGGTTTCCCCGGCGCATTGGACGAAGGTCCGCTGCGAACCCGGCATCACCATCAGTCCGCCGTTGAACGGGTAGTTGTCGGTGAGCGCGATGGAGCAGCTGACCGCGCGGGGCAACGGCATGCCGTCCTCGGCGTGCCAGGTCTCGAAGTCCGAATGCCAGTAGAACCCGGTGCCCTTGAAGCCTGGCATGTAGTTCACGCGGCTCTGGTGGATGTAGACCTCGGAGCCGAGGATCTGCCGGGCCCGGTCGAGCACGCGCGGGTCGCGGACGAGTTCCGCGATCAGCTCGCTGGTCTCGTGGACGTCGAAGATGGAGCGGACCTCACCGGTCTTGGCCTCGGTGATCACGCGCTCGTCGTCGCGGTGGTCCCCCGACGACATCCTGACGAGTTCCTGCCAGTAGGTCTGGACCTCGCCCGGCGACAACAGCTGGTCGACGACGGTGTAACCACGCGTTTCGTGGTTCGCGAGCGTGGCCGCGTCCAGGGGACCGTCGGCCTCGGAGCCCCAGACGGTGGGGTGCGTCCTGGGCAGGTGTTCGGGCTTACCCGTGATGCGGGTCGGGTAACTGTCGTCGACTCGGGTGTCGGTCAGCGTCAATGCAGTCGCCTCCTCGAGCGATTTTCTAGGGTTCGGTGACGAGCGGGTACACGCCGTTTTCGTCGTGGACCTCGCGGCCGGTGATGGGCGGGTTGAACACGCAGACGCATTTGATCTCGGTCTTGGGCCGGACCTGGTGCTTGTCGTGGTCGTTGAGCAGGTACAAGGTGCCCGGCTTCAGCTGGAAGACCTCGCCGGTCGCGGTGTTTTCGAGCTCACCCTCACCTGAGGTGATGAACACCGCTTCGATGTGGTTCGCGTACCAGAAGTCGTTGACCGTCCCGGCGTACAGCGTGGTCTCGTGCACCGAGAAACCGACGCCCTCCTTGGCCAGCACGATGCGCTTGCTGCGCCAGTTCGGGGTCTTGATGTCGGCGTCGGTGTCGGTGACCTCGTCGAGTGTTCTGACAAGCAACTGAGAACTCCTTCTCGTTCCTGGTTGAGGGCGGTCGGTTCAGGTCAGTTCAGGACAGTGGCGACGGCCTCGTCGATGATCGACAGGCCCTTCGTGAGCTCGTCGTCGGTCAGCGTGAGCGGCGGGAGGACCTTCATGACCTCGCCGTCGGGGCCGGAGGTCTCCATCAGCAGCCCGCGCTCGAACGCGGCGGCGCAGACCTTGCCCGCGAGGTCGCCGTTGGCGAACTCGATGCCCCGGGCCAGGCCGCGGCCCTTCGCGAACAGGTTCGCGTCCGGGTACGCCTCGACGATGCCCTGGAAGGCGGCGGCGATGCGCTCACCCTTGGCCTTGGTCGACTTCTCCAGTGCGTCGTCGCTCCAGTAGACGCGCAGCGCCTCGGTCGCGGTGACGAACGCCGGGCTGATGCCGCGGAAGGTGCCGTTGTGCTCTCCCGGCTCCCAGACGTCGAGGTCGGGGCGGATCAGCGTCAGCGCCATCGGGATCCCGTAGCCGCCGATGGACTTCGACAGGCAGACGATGTCGGGTTTGATGCCCGCGTCCTCGAAACTGAAGAACGGGCCGGTGCGGCCGCAGCCCATCTGGACGTCGTCGAGGATCAGCAGGATGCCGTGCTTCTTGCACAGGTCGTCCAGCGCCTTGAGCCACTCGACGCGCGCGGCGTTGATGCCGCCCTCGCCCTGCACGCCCTCGACGATCACGGCGGCGGGCTCGTTCAGGCCGCTGCCGGAGTCTTCGAGCAGCTTCTCGAAGTAGAGGAAGTCCGGGATGGAGCCGTCGAAGTAGTTGTCGTACGGCATCGGCGTGGCGTGCACCAGCGGGACGCCCGCGCCGCCGCGCTTCATCGAGTTACCGGTCACCGACAGGGCGCCCAGCGTCATCCCGTGGAAGGCGTTGGTGAAGTTGATGACCGATTCCTTGCCGGTCACCTTGCGAGCGAGCTTCAGCGCGGCCTCGACCGCGTTCGCGCCACCGGGGCCGGGGAAGACGACCTTGTAGTCGAGCTCCCGCGGCCGGAGGATCTTCTCCTGCAGGGTCTCGAGGAAGTCCCGCTTGGCCACCGTGAACATGTCGAGCGCGTGCGTCACGCCGTCACGGGCGATGTAGTCGATCAGCGCCCGCTTCAGCGCGGGGTTGTTGTGCCCGTAGTTGAGCGCGCCGGCCCCGGCGAAGAAGTCGAGATACGCCTTGCCGTCCTCGTCGTACAGGTAGCTCCCCTGCGCCCTGTCGAACACGACGGGCCAGCCGCGGCTGTAACTGCGCACTTCGGATTCGAGTTCCTCGAAAATGCTCATAACGTTTTCTTTCTCCCTGAGATCCCCGGTTTTACGTTCTATTGACTGCTGAGCGGACCGATTCGATACAGGTCCTCCTGCTCATGCGTTCCTTCCTCGGCCGGGAAATCCGTCGCGGAGAACAGATCCTGGCGTTCCACGGTGGCGTCCCACCGCTTGGCGAACGAGGCGAACAACCGGATCGAAGCCTCGTTGTCCGGGGTGATCGTCGTTTCGAGGTACCGCACGCCCTGGGCGGTCAACTGGCCGAACAGCTCGTCGAGCAGGGCTCCGGCCAGGCCTTTTCCCCGCTGGGACGCGTCGACCGCGACCTGCCAGACGAAGCCGACGTCCTGCTTGCGGTACCCGATCACGAAGCCGACCGGCGTACCGTCGACCTTCGCGACGACCGAGGTGTCGGCGAAATCGTGGCACCACAGCAAATAGGCGTAAGGCGTGTTGAGATCCAGCTTCTTCGAATCGCGGGCGATTCTCCAGAGCGCGGCACCGTCTGCCTTGGTCGGATTTTCGATCAAGTGCTTTCCGGACATGTCCAAGAAACGTACCGGAGGATTCGGGCGCGGTCAGATCAGCGCGGCGGCGGCAACGCGGCTACCTGCAACAACCCTGAAACACACGTGACAAAGGTAACGGTAACGTTTGAAGCGCAGCACTTGTGGGTAAGGCCGCTTCGCTGCGGTCTCACTGCATGTGACGATACCAACCGTTACCACTTCGTCGCACGGTCAACACGCTATTCGGCGCCCGGTTCCGCTATTCACGACGCCGTTTGCGACCCGCGAGCGAACCGAGCGGCGTCCAGATGGCGGGTAGCACGAGCAACAAGCAGACCACCAGCCACCAGACCGGCGCCTCGCCGCGACGCCAGCCCGCGACGACGCCGCCGAGCCAGCCGAACAGCGGGTCGCGCACCGGTGGCAGGAACGCGGCGAACAGCAACGCCGCCACCACGAGTACACCGAGCACCGTGAGCACCATCCGCCACGTCTTGCGCAACGTCATCAGGCTCACCACCAGGAACACGATGGCGCCCGCGGCCACCGGCACGCCGACCCACTGCAGGACGGGTCCGCCGTGGCCACCGAGGACGAACCCCGCCAGCACGGTGATCAGCGCGGCGAGCACGTTCCACGGTGACGGCAGGGTGGCCGCGCCGCGCGTGATCCACCACGCGCTGCGCCCGGCGGCCTTCGCGAAGGTCGCGGCGGGCTGGACCGACTTCGGCACCCGCGTCGCCCCAGCGGCCGCGTTGATCCCGGCGGCACCGGCCTTGACCAGCGTCTTCGTCAGGAGCATCGTGCCGCGTTCGTGTTCGAACCGTTCGCCGGAGACCTGGCACGCCTGGAACGCGCGCTGGGTCTGCTCGTCGGTTTCGGGCTCGTTCTCGACGAGTTTCCTGAACCGTTCCGAGGGTTTTCCGTTCCCCTTGGCCGTTTTCGCGTCGTGTCCGCAGTGGAGGCCGACACACGGCAGTTCCTCGCGGGCGATCTCCAGTTGCTGCACCCTGGCGAGCACCATCGCCGTCACCGGCATGCTGATCGGAAGGCCCGCTTCGCCCTCCACATCGGCGAGTTCGCCGTCGAGACCGAGGAAAGCCAGCTCCCCGGCCAACTGTGCGCGCAGGGCGTTCGCTTCCTCTGTGGACAGTCCGTCTTCCGTGCCGGGTTGCCGCCAGCCGATCGCCTTGAAGGTGTCCCGCACCCGCGTCCGGAACTCCTCCCGTCCGACGACGTCGCGCAGCAGGCGCAGGCGTTTCGGGTCCAGCAGGCACTGCACCAGCCAGCCCGCGCCGTCGACCCGGCCCCACATCCAGTCGTTCGCGCGCCAGGACGCCTTGTAGAACGCGCCGAAGTAGTCGGCCTGCATCCCGGTGAGCTTGTCCCACGAGCGGCGTCGCTTCATGTCCAGCAGCGTCCGCGAATCCGCGCTCACCTGGACGAGATCGACCCGCTGGTCGACCGACGGCGGTTGCGCGAGCAAGCCGCGGGTCGCGATGTGCAGGCGCACGAGCCGCGAGGTGACGACGGGATCGCCGGCGCTCGTGCTGTCGGCGGTGAGCCCCGTCCACGCCAGGAGCGTGCTGACCGTGTCGGCGGCTTCGGTCTCGGGTTTCGCCTGCGCCAACGGCAAAAGGATCGGGGTGGCCTGCCGGAGGGCGGCGACGACGAGCGGCCACGCCTCCTTCAGCGTGTCCGAGCGGCCGAGCGCGGCCCATTCCTTGGCGAGACCTTCGATCCAGGCCGCCAAGGTGACGTCGGAGGGCGGCGGGTCCTGTTCGGTGATCCAGCCCGCCAGCCGCTTCCCCCGCGCGGCCCTGTGCCGCGCTTCGTGCAGCAGCACCCGGCAACGGTTGAGCTGCACCGCTTGCTCCGGCGACGGATCGAGCCGGAAACCCGCGTTCACCAGCTGCAGCCCGGTGGCGACCGAATCGTCGAGCGCGGTCGTGCGGAAGGCGACGACGTCCGCGAGTTCGCAGGTGTCCTTCGGCGGCTCGGCGGGCAGGCCGTCCCGCAGCCCGGCCGCCGCGGCCGCGCGCAGCTGCGCCGCCGTGCCGGACGCCCACTGACGGCCCTGATCCTCCACATCGGACAGTGAGAGCCTGCGGGTCGCGTCGCGGACCAGCGCGGTGGCGTCCTCCTGGACGCGCCGGTCGCGGTAGTCGTTCATCAGCCGCTGGTCGACCAGCGAGTCCGGGCCGCCGCGGACCCCCATCGCGGCGAGGGAAACCCGGGTCCCCCTGGTCCGGACGACGGCGTCGTTGTGCCTGGTCAGGTCTTCGAGTTCGGCGCTGATCGTCTGGCTCAGCACGGTGCCGACGACCTTGCTCAGCGCGCTGCCCAGCAGCGGCGGCCGGTCCGGTTCGACCGCGACCCGCTCGGCCTCGCGTTCCGCCGTCGGCACCACGTACAGCAGCAGCCGCCGGACGTCCGAATGCGACTGCCGTTCGAAGATCTCCCGCAGCGCCGGGCGCAACGGTTTGTTCAACAGGACCCCGCCGTCGGTGAGCCAATGCGAGCGGGTGACGTCGGTGTACTTCGTCATGTCCGGATGCAGCGGTCCGGTCTTCCCGCCGATCGGCATCCGGGAAAGTTCGAACGCGCCGGGGAACGACGCGGTGGACCGTGCCGCGAGCGCGAGCGGGCCGACCACGTCGTCTGTCCACAAAGGAGCGTCGAAGCGGAACAGGAGGCGGTGTTCGGTGTCCCGCACCAGGTTGCCGAGCGCGTCGTCGAACCTGGTCGTCTCGCCGTCGATCATCGTGCCGGTGAGCAGCACGGTGATGTCGGGGCAGTCGGGTTTCACCGTCGCCTTGTCGGTGATCCGGTGCAACGCGTCCTTGAGATCGCCGAGCAGCACCTTGTCGCCGTCGAGCAGCGAACGAGGCTCCTTCTCGCCGGGGTCGCGGATCAGGTTGTCGAGCGAGCCCGTGCTGATCCACGTGTCCCGCAGCACCTGCGGACTCGACCGGAACGCCTCGGCGAGCCCGAGGCACGCCGCGTTGATACCGCCGGCGCTCGTGCCGGTGAGCACGTCGAGCGAGACGGTGGCGTTGAGCAGATCGAGCAGGGCCCGGTACGGGCTCTTCGATTCCGGCGTTCTCGACGCCTGGAGCAGATGCGAGGTCTCGGTGGCGACCCCGCCCATCCAGACCGCGAGGCTCGCCCCGCCCACCATGGTCATCGCCAGCCGGATCTCCTGCGGCCACGGGCTCCCCGCGTCGGCCATGTGCGCCCTCCCCAAGGCTCAGTGCAGGGGGCACTCTAGACCGGACGGAGCACCCGGTGTACCGCCGATGAGGCAGCCATCCGCGCATTTCGTCCTCTGGATGCGGTCCTTGCGCGTGCGACTACCGCATTCAGAGGACGAAATGCGGGTCGTCAGGCGGCGAAGTGCTCGAGCAACAACACCTGCGCCTCACCGACGGCGAAACCCAGGACGGCGCCGGTCGCGATCAGGATCCATTCGTCCTGCTGGAACGCGGGCCGCAGCAGGCCTTCGAATTCGCGCGGCGTCAGCTCCTTCATCTTCGTCACCAGCACGTTCCGGATGTCCATCGCGTCGGTCGCGTAGTCCTCGATGTACCGCATGGTGGCCGGCAGTTCGGCCATGATCTTCTCGGCGATGTTCAGCTTCAAGTCCTGATACCGCTTGCTGCCGACGGCGAACACCACCAGCGGTTTCCCGACGCCGACGCGGCGCCCGAGCTGTTCGTCGAGCTGGCGCTGGATCAGCCCGAGCACGCGATCGGACAACGGGCCGTGCAGCACCGCCTCGATCACGTTGTGCGGGGTGATGATCTCCTTCGCGATCAGCCCGCCGTACGCCTCCGCGACCTCGCCGCGCCGCTTCAGGAACAAGCCCTGCCAGCGCACGCCGAAGTACCGGCGCTCCTCGATCGGATAGAAGATCATCCGCAGCGCGAGCCAGTCGGTGAACCAGCCGGTGAAAAGCCCGAACAGCGGCATGATCAGCGGGAACTTGAACAGCACCCACGCGACCATCTGGATCACGCCGATGAGCCCGCCGAAGAAGATGCCGGAGCGGGCGATGAACTTGAACTCCTTGTCGCCCGCCTCCTGGAAGATCCGGTTCAGCAGCCGTTTGTCCTTGACCAGTGCGGTGACCACCATGCCCTTGAGGTCGAACACACTGTCCACATCGGACTTGATCAGCTCCAGCACGGCCGCGACCATCCGCGGCGTCTCGGCCTGCACGCGCTGGATCACCAGCCGCTGCATGCCCACCGGCAGCGATTCCCACAGCCCCGGCCGGTACTGGGCGGCGACGTCGCGCACGATGTCCTCGACGGCGGCCTGGAGCGGTTTTTCGATCTCCTTGGCGATTCTCCGCGGATCGAGCCTGGCGACGACCTCGGCCGGTTTGATCAGCTGCTCGGTCATCGTGTCGCAGGCGATGCTCGCCATCCGCGCGGCGCGTTTGGGCACGATGCCCTGCCAGCCGAGGAACGGTTTGATGCCGACGAACTCGACCGGCTGGAACATCATCCGGATCGCGACGAGTTTGGTGGTGTAGCCGATCAGGGCGGCGACGATCGGGATGGAGACGTAGATCGGCCAGTGCTGGGCGAAGTCGGCGAGAATGCCGTCGAGGAACGCGCCCATGCCGAGGTCAGCCGGCGCTCGGGTCGCAGGCCTGCCAGAACTGGGCGCCGAGCCGGGAAATATGGACCGTGCGCTTCACGAACTTGGCTCGCTTCACCGACTTCTCCGCCTCGCGGACGGTTTCGTCGGTCAGCAGGATCTCGTACTGCGTCTCCAGCGCGGGCACCTCTTCGTCCAGCTCGACCAGGCCGAGCCCGATCAGCCTGGTGAGGTAGCCGGGTACCTGGTCCGGCAGCGACACCCCGGCGGCCTTGCCGACGGTGGAGGCGTTGCGGAGCACGAACCGCCCGGCCGCGCCGAGACTGGTCCGCTCGGCGACGTCGACGGCGGGGAACGGCGAACCGTCGGAAAGCGCGGAAAGGATGCGGGCCTCGTCCGGCGTGAGCTGCCGCAGGATGATCGCGTACAGGTATTCGCGGGCCCGCTCGCGGCCGAAGCCGATGGAGTGGTTGAGCAGTTCCGCCATCGCGGCGCGGAGCGGTTCGAGGTGGGCGCGGGTGTGCACGAGGGTGATGGTCGCCTCGACCGGCCGCGAACCGTCGGGATCGGGCCGGTTCATCGCGGACGCGGCGGTGAGCGCGGCGTGGTACGGGTCGTCGACCTCGTCGAGACGGCGGCGCAGCTCCGAAAGCAGCTGCCGCTCGCCCTGTTTGACGATCTGTTCCGCGATCTCGACACCGGGGAGTTTGCGGGTGAACTCGAAGCCCGTGCGGGCGGCCCAGCTCGCCAGCTGTCCCGCGCGTTTGGCGAATGCGGTCAGGTCGTCACCGGCGGGTCGATCGTTGCTCACGGGCACTCCCCTCGCGTTCGCGCTGATGCTACCTGCGAGTAGGCCGAATGGCCGGAAATGTGATGGACCTTGGTGTTTGGATGGTCACCATGAGCTTCACACGCTGGGGACCGCCGATCGACGTCCTCCCGCTGTTCGCGCGGGAGGAGCAGGCTCTGCTCGACGTGCTCACCGGATTGCACGCGGAACAGTGGGCCGCGCCGACGGTGTGCACGGGCTGGACGGTGCACGATCTCGCCGCCCACATCCTCGGCGACAAACTCGGCAGGCTCTCCCGCGACCGTGACGACTACCGGGCGACGGCACCGCGCGAGGGTGAACGCTTCGGGGACTTCATCGACCGGATCAACGACGAATGGGTGGTCGCGTGCCGACGGCTGTCACCCGAGGTGCTGTTCGCGATGCTGGTGGACAGCACCTCGCAGATCGCCGAGATGTGGGGCCGCGCCGACCTCGACGCCATCGGCGAGCCGGTGAGCTGGGCCGGGGACGAACCCGCGCCGGTCTGGCTCGACGTCGCCCGCGAGTACACCGAGTTCTGGGTGCACCAGCAGCAGATCCGCGAGGCCGTCGGTGCGCGAATGCTGGACGAGGCGGAGTTCCGCGGTCCGGTGGTCGACACCTTCATGCGGGCGCTGCCGTACACCCTGCGTGACGTCGAGGCGCGCGTCGGCAGGCAGGTCGGCTACACCGTCACCGGGCAGGGTGGCGGGAAGTGGACGGCGCGGCGGACCGCGGACGGCTGGGAACTCGACCGCGTCGCGCCGACGTCACGCACGCCGCTGGCCTCGGTGACGACCGACGCGGACACCTTCTGGCGGCTGTGCACCCGGAACCCGGCGGATCGCGACCGGATCACCGCGGAGGGCGACGAAAACGTTTGCGCCACCCTGCTCGGGATGACGTCGATCATCACATCAGGTAGCGGCTCACCTTCTCCGGCCGGATGACCAGCCGCACGAGATCGAGGGTCTGGATCCCCGCGAGTTCGTCGGCGTGGGCCGGGTCTTCGAGGTCCCAGTAGCGCTCGGCGAGCCGCGCGGCCAGTTCGTGCGCCCCGTCGGGCTCCACCGTGGTGCTCCCGGAGACCGAGACCCAGCGTTCGCGTTCGCCCACCGGCGCGGCGACGATGATCGACGCGCGGGGATCGCCGTCCAGCCGACGGACCTTGGGCGACTCGCGGGGGGTGAACAGCTGGATCGTGCCGTCGTCGGCGGCCTCGAACCACACCGGCCGGACCGGGCCGCCGGCCACGGTCAGGAACCCGTGCAGGGGGCGGCGGAGG
This sequence comes from Amycolatopsis sp. cmx-4-54, assembly GCF_046548895.1. Taxonomy (NCBI): domain Bacteria; kingdom Bacillati; phylum Actinomycetota; class Actinomycetes; order Pseudonocardiales; family Pseudonocardiaceae; genus Amycolatopsis; species Amycolatopsis sp. cmx-4-54. The sequence goes on along the minus strand of NZ_JAEBEJ010000003.1, from coordinate 185,056 downwards.
AATTCGAGGTCGTCAGTGGTCAGCATGAGCTCGATTCAACACGGCGGACTTGGACGTGCCCATAGGCGAAGGGCCGGATCGCCTGCGTGTTCGTCCAGCGCGCTGAGGCCCTCCACCAACGTTGCGAAAGCCACTTTCGCAACGTTGAAGGTTGCGAAAGTGGCTTTCGCAACGTGCCGCCCTGGCCGTCCCCTTCTCTAACCTCGGCCAGGTGGATGTCTTCAGTGACCTGATCCAGCGGGGTGCGCTCCCACGGCTCCCTGTTCGGCAGCTCGACCCTGTCCCCGCCGTGGAACCTGCACTTCGTGGACGGCGCGCCGTTGACCCTGTGCGCCGTACTCACCGGCGCGGGCTGGATCGTGCCGGAGGACGGCCCGCCCGAGCCGCTTCGCGCGGGCGAGTCGGTCATCGTGCGCGGCCCGGCGACGTTCGCCTTCGTCGACGAGGTCGGCACCCGGGCCGGTCCGATCGCGTGCGGCGAGCACTGCGCGACGCCCGATCAGGGCGGAACGCGGCACCGGCTCGGCTGGATCGACGACCCGGGCGGCGAGACGACCTTGATCGTCGGCGCGTATCCGGTACGGGGCGAGATCGGCCGTCCGCTGCTGGACGCGCTGCCCGTCGTGCTGCGGGTGGACGCCGGTGGCGCGGGTGATCCCGTGCTGGAGCACGTCGCCGCCGAGGTCGCCATCGACGCGCCGGGGCAGCAGGTGGTCCTCGACCGGCTGCTGGACTGGTTGCTGGTCTGTTCACTGCGCGAATGGTTCGACCGACCCGGCGGACGGCCCCCGGCGTGGTGGGCCGCGCAACGGGATCCCGTGGTCGGCGACGCCCTGCGCCTGCTGCACACGGAACCGGCGGCACCGTGGACCGTCGGCACGCTGGCCGGGCGGACCGGGGTATCGCGGTCGACGCTGGCCAAACGGTTCGCCGATCTGGTCGGCGAACCGCCGCTGACCTATCTCACCCGCTGGCGGATGACGGTCGCGGCGGATCTCCTCGCCGGTCCGGAATCCGCGACCATCTCGGACATCGCCCGCACCGTCGGCTATTCCGACGCGTTCGGGTTCAGCGCGGCGTTCAAACGCGTGCGGGGCGTGAACCCGAGCGAGTTCCGGCGGGGCGCCCTTCAGCGCAGCTGATGCCGGGACTTCTTGGCCTGCTTGCGCAACTGCATGATCCGCGCGCCGCCGACGAGCGCGACCAGCGCGCCACCGGCGATCACGGAGAACAGCATCGCGACCGCCAGCGGCATGCTGCCGGACAGGCCGAGGAAGTGGACGGTGGCCGTGTCCTGGTTCTGCAGGATGAACACGAGCAGGAACACCAGCACGATCAACGCCACGATGACGGCGACCCAGGTGCCGCTCACCCGTGTCCGTTTGAGTTTCGGGCCGGCGTCGAACTTACCGCTGTGGCGTGCGCCGCCCGCGGTCTCGGACGGCTCGACGGGAACCTCGGCGGCGCCCTCCTCAGGCTGCGTCATGCAGGACAGTGTCCGCCGAAGCGGGCTTGATCGCGCCCTCAAGCGTCCGAACGGGTGACCTCGTCCGCCGCGCGCAGCACGCGCAAGGTGTTCTTCCCGGCCAGTTTCGCGCAGTCCTCTTCGCTCCAGCCGCGTTCCAGCAGCGCGGCGAACAGCACCGGGTACTTCGAAACGTCTTCGAGGCCTTCGGGCAACGTCGCGACTCCGTCGTAGTCGCCGCCGAGTCCGATGTGGTCGACGCCTGCCACTTCACGCGCGTGCTCGATGTGCGCGACGACGTCGTCGATACCCGCCTTCGGTTTCTCGGGTCCGCCTCGTTCGGCGGTGAACTTCGTGCGCTGGTCGATGTTCCGGTAGTCCTTGCCCGCGGCTTCCATGTCCTGGCGCAGCTGGTCGTCCCATTCGGCGACCTTCGGCGAGATGAAGCCCGGCACGAACGTCACCATCGCGACGCCGTCCTTGGCGGCCAGGGTTTCCAGGACGTCGTCGGGGATGTTGCGGGGATGGTCGTTGACCGCGACGCAGGAGGAGTGGCTGAAGATCACCGGCGCGGAACTGACCTCCAGCGCGGCGCGCATCGTGCTCGGCGCGACGTGCGAAAGGTCGACCAGCATGCCGATCTTGTTCATCTCGCGGACGACGTCGCGGCCGAACTCGGTGAGCCCGCCGTGCTCGGGCTCGTCGGTGCCGGAGTCGGCCCAGGAGGTGTTGTAGTTGTGCGTGAGCGTCATGTAGCGGACCCCGAGGCGGCGCAGGATCCTCAGCACGCCAAGGGATTCGGCGATGCTGTGGCCACCCTCGGCGCCGAGCAGCGACGCGATCTTGCCGTCGCGGAAAGCGGCTTCCGCCTCGTCGGCGGTGTCCACGAGGGCCAGGCGATCGGGGTAACGCTCGGCCATCTGGTGCACGATCTCGATCTGTTCGAGCACCGCCGTCACCGCGCTGTGGCCCTCGAACTGGCAAGGCACGTAGACGGACCAGAACTGCATCCCGAGCCTGCCCTCGGCAAGCTTCGGGAAGTCGGTGTGCAGATGCGGCTGACGGACCGTGAGATCCGTGCCGGCCACGGCCTCGACCGGATCCGGCCCGGTCGTGACCCGCAGCTCCCATGGCAGATCGTTGTGCCCGTCCGCGAGGAGGACCCTGTCGAGCAGGGCCTGGGCGCGGACGAGGTCCCCGTTAGTCATCGGCCGATGTTACGTTCGCGTGCTTTGCTCTCCCCGCTACGGGTTGAGCCACCCGGCGGCCGCTACCAAACCGTTGCCCGTCACCTGGTGCCCGCCGGGATGCCGGTGGGCGACGACGTCCGCGCCGCGCTCGCGCAGGTCACGGACGAGCGCGTCCGCCGACGCCAGCGGCGCCATCGGATCGTGCTCGCCGTTCGACAGGAAGACCCTGGTCCCGGACAGATCGTTCGGCGGCGGGGCGGGCACAGGAGACATCGCCGCGAACAGCGCGGCCTCGCTCACGGCGTCCGGGCGGAGCAGGGTCACCGCGGCGGCGATGTTGGCGCCGTTGGAGAATCCGATGGCGACCAGCCGCCGGTCACCGAGGCCGTACGCCTCACGCGAGGCGAGCACGAAGTCGGCCAGCTGGTTCGCGCGGAAGACGACGTCCTCGTGGTCGAAAACGCCTTCCGCCAGCCTGCGGAACCAGCGCGCCGCACCGTGTTCCGACACCGGTCCGGCGGGTGCGAGCAGCGCCGACGCCGGGCTGAGCTGCCGGGCGAGCGGCACGAGATCGTCCGGGCCGCCGCCGGTGCCGTGCAGGAGCAGCAGCACCGGCTCGTCGATCGCCCCTTCGACGTACTTGTGTTCCAAGGTGCTCATCGCGGGTTGTTCTCGCTCGGCAGGTCCAGCTTCGGCAGCATGGCTTCGATGTCCTCGCGTTGGGGCTCCAGCCACGGCGGCAGTTTCAGCGCGCGGCCGAGTTCCAGCAGCGGCTCGTCGATCGCGAAACCGGGTTCGTCGGTCGCGACCTCGAGCAGCGTGCCGCCCGGCTCGCGGAAGTAGATCGAGCGGAAGTACTGACGGTCCAAAATGGACGTCACGTTCACACCGTCGTCGATCAGCTCGTCACGCCAGGCGGCCTGGGTGTCCTCGTCCGGCGCGCGCCAAGCGACGTGGTGCACGGTGCCCGCCGCCACCAGCCCGCGCGGGGCGTCCGGTGTGACGAGGACGTCGACGAGCGCGCCGGGGCCGCCTTCACCGGCGGAGAACCGCAGACGGTTGCCGTCCTGGTGAGCGAAGGTCAGGCCGAGACCGTCGGTCAGCATCCCGGCGGTCGCGTCCTCTTTGGACACCGACAGCGTGACGGAGTGCAGCCCGCGGATGGCGTGTTCGGCGGGGACCAGCTTCGTGTCCCACGAGTCACGCGGGTCGCCCTGCGGATGCGCGACGAGCGCGAGTTCGAGGCCGTCCGGGTCGAGGAAGGTGAGCGTCTCCTCACCGTCGGCGTTGCGGACCTGGCTGGTCTCCACGCGATTCTCGGCGAGGTGCTGCTTCCACCAACCGAGGGAGGACTCCGGCACGGAGAACGACGTCGTGGTCGCCTGGCCGGTGCCGTGACGGCCCTTCGGCGCGTCCCGCCACGGGAAGAACGTCATCAGCGAGCCAGGCTTGCCGGACCCGTCGCCGTAGTAGAGGTGGTACGTGCCGGGGTCGTCGAAGTTCACGGTGGTCTTCACCAGCCGGAGGCCGAGTGCCCGGGTGTAGAAGTCCGCGTTGCGCTGGGGGTCGCCACCGATGGCGGTGACGTGGTGCAGACCCGAAGTCTTGATCGACATGGTGCCCCTCCTTTGGAGCCGGTGGACTCAAGCTAACCCGATAACCTCTCGCGCGCAAGATATATTCCAGGAAGAGTTTTGGGTGTACCCTCGCTCGCGTGACAGTGGTGAAACCGGAGGAACCGAACGACGACGAAGTGATCACGTGGTGGGGCCTGGTGATCGAGGGCTACCTGGCCACGCAGAACAGGCTGATGGGCGAGATCGCCGAACGATTCGGCCTGGCGCCGGCGTCGTTCGACATCCTGCTGCGGCTCGTGCGCTCACCCGAGCACCGGATGCCGATGACGCGGCTGGCCGTCGAGGCGGCGTTGTCGAGCGGCGGGTTCACCAAGGTCGCGGACCGGCTGGTCGCCGCGGACCTGATCTGCCGCGTGCCCAGCCCGGACGACCGCCGCGTCACCTTCGCGGCGCTCACCGACCACGGTCTCGACGTCGCCGAGAAGGCGCGGGAAGCTTGTGCCGAGATCCTGCGGCGCATCGTCCTGACCCCGCTCGGCGACGACGCGCACGACCTGGCCGAGGCCATGCGAACCCTGCGCACCGTCAACGGCGCTTGACGTCCGTGCAATCACGCGTGTCGTCCACCCAATCACGCGTGTCGTCCATCTGATCACGCGTGTCGTCCATCCATCCACGCGAGCTTGGCTTGTTGAATTGGCGATCACGCGTGATCAGATGGACGACGCATGTGATTGGGTGGACGACACGCGTGATTGGGTGGACGTCAGCCGGGCAGGGGCGAGGCCGGGTCCGGCTGGTATGTCCGGACCTCGTACATGTCCCGCACCAGTTCCCGGATGACGTTGCGCCGGATCTTCCCGGTCGCCGTCTTCGGCAGTTCGCCCAGCTCGACGATGCCCCGCGGCCGCTTGAACGACGCCAGCCCGGCCCGGCAGAACTCGATCAGCTCGTCCGCGTCGAGCCTGCCGCCGGGTACGCCGACCACGCACGCGACCGGTTTCTCGATGCCGTCGGCGTCGAAGGCGGCCACCACCGCGACCTCGGCGACCGCCGGATGCTGCAGCAGCCTGTCCTCGACCTCGGCGGGCGACACCCAGATCCCGCCCGGTTTCAGCATGTCGTTGAAGCGCCCGAGGCAGGTGTAGCTCCCGTCCGCGTTGCGCACGAAGCTGTCGCCCGTCCGCAGCCACTCACCCTGGAAGACCTGCTTCGTCGTCTCGTACCTCGCCCAGTATCCGGTCGCGATCGACGGCCCGGCGACGAACAGTTCACCGGGCTGCCCGTCCGGCACCGGCTCGCCGCGTTCGTCGCGCAGCGCTATCTCGTAGCCCGGCACCGGCACCCCGGTGCTCCCGGGACGGACCTGGCGCGGCCGGTTGGACAGGAAGATGTGCAACGCCTCCGTCGAACCGATCCCGTCCAGGATCTCGACGCCGAAGCGGTCGCGGAACCGTTCGTACAGCACGGCGGGCAGCGGTTCCCCCGCCGAAACCGCTTGGCGCACCGACGAGAAAGTGTCGTCGGGGATGTCGCCGGCGAGCAGCGCGGCGTAGAACGTCGGGACAGCGAAGAACAACGTCGGCCGTTCCGCGCGGACCCTGGCGGCGATCAGCCCCGGGGTCGGCCTCGCCGGTTCGAGCAGGGCCGTCCCGCCGGCCGCGAGCGGGAAGAACGCCGAATTCCCCAGGCCGTAAGCGAAGAACAGCTTCGGGACGGACAGGAACCGGTCGTTCGGCCCGACGTCCAGCACGCCGCGCGCGTACGTCTCGCAGACCGCGCGGATGCCGGCGTGCCGGTGCATCGCGCCCTTCGGTTTGCCCGTCGTTCCCGACGTGTACAACCAGAGCGCGGGCGAATCCTCCCAGGTCGGCGCCGGTTCGAAACCGACTTCGTCCACTGTGGACAGATCGCCCCACTCGTGCGTGCGGACCCCGGACGGCAGGTCCGCCGCCTTGGCCCGGTCCAGCACGACGTCCGTGACCTCCGGCGCCAGTCCCAGCGCGACCGTCGCCTGCGCGGCGAACTCGCCGGAAACACACAGGACCCTTGCCCGCGAATCGGCGAGCAGTTTGCCGAGGTCCAGCCCGGTGCCCATGGTGGACACCGGCACCGCGACCGCTCCGGCCAGCATCGCGCCGAGGATCCCGGTGAGCAGCTCGACGTCGTCGACCATGCAGAACAGGACCCGCTCCTCCGGGCGGACGCCGATCGCCTTCAGCCCCGCCGCGACCCTGCGGCTTTCGGCCGTCAGCCCCGCGTACGTGAGGCTCCGCCTCGGGGAAACGACCGCGTCCTTCGCCCCGCGCCCTTCCGCCAGATGCCGGTCGAGCAGGTAGCTCGCCGCGTTGAAACCGGTGGCAGCAGCGGACACAGGCACACCTTCTATCGGCTCAGCTCAGGTAAACGTATTCGTAGTCGAACGGTTTCCCATTGATGCCCTGGCGTGGCGGCGCCACCCAGCTCGCGATCTTTCCTCGCTCGTACACCGGGTGCATCAGCGATCGGACGAAGGTCAGGTCTTCGGGAGTGGGCAGCCACTTGCGTTTGCCGGCCAGCCAGGTCCGCTCGTCGACAACGGTGCCGTCGGGCGTCACATGGTGGCCGGAGTTTATGCCGACTTCGCGATTGAATCCAGGGTGCGGGAGGACGAATCGGAAGTCGACGCCCACGTCGTCGAGGATCTTGTTCCAGCGGTTGACGCCGGTCTGGCAGTCGGCGCGGTACTCCTCCCGCAGGTCGAGGTTCAGCAGCAGGATGGCCGCGAGTTCCTCGGTCTCCCAGGTGCCGTCGGCCCTCGGCCGGGACAGCGATCCGGCGGCGTCGGTGAGCTTGTGGTCGTCCTTGCGGCGGGTCTCCTGCCAGCGGCCTTTCAGCCCGGCGGTGTAGTAGTTCGCCGCGTTGGTCGACGTCTCGCCGCCGAACAGGTCGAGCGAGACGGTGTAGTGGAAGTTGAGGTAACGCTGGATGACCTCCAGTGGGATCCCGCCGGGCCCGGCGATGTCGAAGGTGTCGTGCTCGCGGATCAGTTCGGCACTGCGGGTGACCACCCGGTCGACCCCGGTGGTGCCGACGAACATGTGGTGCGCCTCTTCCTTGAGCATGAATTCACAAGTGCGGGAAAGCGGGTCGAAGCCGCTTTCCTTGAGGGTGCCGAGCTGATATTTGCCATCGCGATCGGTGAAATAGGTGAACATGTAGAAGGCGAGCCAATCCGCGGTCTCCTCGTTGAAGGCGCCGAGGATCCGGGGCGCGTCCGGACTTCCGGAATTCCGGAGCAGCAACCCTTCCGCCTCGTCCCGGCCTTCGCGGCCGAAGTAGGCGTGCAGCAGATACACCATCGCCCACAGATGGCGGCCTTCTTCGACGTTGACCTGGAACAGGTTCCGCAGGTCGTAGAGGCTCGGCGCGGTGAGGCCCAGCAGTTTCTGCTGCTCGACCGACGCGGGTTCGGTGTCGCCCTGGATCACGATGAGCCGCTGCAGGTCGGCGCGGTATTCGCCGGGCACCTGCTGCCAAGCGGGCTCGCCCTTGTGCTCGCCGAAGCCGATCACCCGGTCCGGATCCGGCTCCGCGAGGAAGATCCCCCATCGGTAGTCGGGCACGTCGACGTGGTCGAAATGCGCCCAGCCGTCCCTGCCGACGCTGACCGCGGTCCGCAGGTAGACCCCCTGCGTCCGCAGCGCGGGACCCATTTCGCCCCACCAGTCAAGGAACTTCGGTTGCCAGCCCTCCAGTGCCCGCTGGAGGCGCCGGTCACCGGAGAGGTCGACGTTGTTGGGGATCTTGGCGTCGTAATCGATCTTGGTCGGCATGGGCTGTTCAAACCCGCTTCCTGTCGAAGACGGCCTTCTGACCGGTACCGTAGCGACGCAGCGCGCCCTCGGGGCCGGATGCGTTCGGACGAGTGAAGATCCAGTTCTGCCAGGCGGCCAGGCGGCCGAAGATCTTGCTTTCCAGCGTCTCGGGGCCGACGAACCGGTGGTTCGCCTCCATTCCGGTCAGGGCGTCCGGGCTGAGCGAAGCCCGTCCTTCCAGCGCGATCCGGATCTCGTCCTCCCAGTCGAGGTCGTCCGGGGCGCCGGTGACCAGGCCGAGTTCGTTCGCCTGCGCAGGGCTCAGCGGTTCTCCGCGCACCTCCGCGAGCTTCGTGACGTGGTCCGGGTCGCCGAAGAACCGGGATTCGAGGCGGGTCAGGCCGTTACCCATCGGGAAGCGGCCGAAGTTGGCTTCCGACAACGTGATCGACGCTCGTTCTTCACTTTCTTCGTTTTCGATCGGTGGACCGTCCAAAATGTACTGCCGGTCCGCGGCGAGCGCGATCTCCAGCAGGAGCCCGGCGTAGCAGCTGCCAGGCTCGACGAGGGCGATCAGGCTGCGGCTGGTGACGTCCAACCGCTTCAGCGTCCGCTTGAAGTAATGGACGATTTCGTTGCTCAGACAGTCTTTCGCGTCGAACACGGCACGCTCGTGTTCGAGGACCTTCGCCGGATCGCCTTCGGTGCGGAGCACCCACGTGCCGAGTTCGGGTTCGTTGGTGCGCAGGCGCAGGATCGCGTCATCGAGTTCGCGGGTGACGTCCAGTAGCCAGCCGTCATCACCGTCCGGGCCCTTGACGGTGATCGTCGCTTCGGTCTTGGTGCGGGCGATGTCGACATAACGATGCTTGAGTGGCTTCAGTTCGACACCTTCGCCGTCGAGCCGCTCGCTCGTCCGCGCGAACTCCTTCGCCCTGGCCAGCACGGCTTCGCGGAAACCCTGCCGCGGCACGAGTTCGTCGACGAGCCGCCAGTCGACGGCGGTCCGCCCCTTCACCCCATCGGGGCGGGTGGCGAAGACGTCGGCGAGGTCCCGCCGCACCCCGCGTTTGTCGACCACCCTGGTCAGCCCTCCGGTGCCGGGCAGGACACCGAGGAGCGGCACCTCCGGCAGCGCGACGGTCGAGGAGTTGTCGTCGACCAGCAGGATCTTTTCGCAGGCCAGCGCGATTTCGTAGCCGCCGCCGGCGCAGGTGCCGTTGACCGCCGCGACGTAGAGCTGCCCGGAGTGCGCGGCGGCGTCCTCCATGGCGTTGCGGGTCTCATTGGTGAATTTGCAGAAGTTCACCTTCCACTCGTGCGACGACGAGGCCAGCATGCGGATGTTCGCGCCGGCACAGAAGACGTTGTCCTTCGCGCTGGTCACGATGACCACGCGTACCTCGGGATGTTCGAACCGCAGCCGCTGCGTCGCGTCGTACAACTCGATGTCGACGCCGAGGTCGTACGAGTTGAGTTTGAGTTCGTACCCCGGCACGAGACCGCCGTCCGCGTCGACGTCGAGTTCGAGCCAAGCGACGTCGCCGTCGGTGGACAGTTTCCAGTGCCGGTAGCCGCTGGGATGACGTTCGAACGTCACCGATGTGGTCCGCGTCACCTTTCCGATTGTCTACATTGCACTGATCAGCGTCAACGTCATGTAGAAAGTTGGTCACGGAGCAGGTCGAGGAAACGAGCCCAGTCGGCACCCTTGCGGATAACCGACGACAGGGCGCCGACCAGGAGATACACGTCGGCGACCGTGCAGTCCGGACGAAGGAGACCGGCGGCCTGATCGTGGGCGATGACCTCGGCGACCACGGTTTCGAGCCGCTCACGAGCGGTACCGCGCGGCTCGCTTCCGGGCCGCCCGCGGGCCGAATCGATGGCCGCGGTGAGACCGCGATCGCGGGACAACAGCTCGCCGACATAGCGGAGATAGCGCTCCAGACCGGAACTTTCGCCGAAGCAGTGCGCCCGGGCGTACTCCTCGATCTCCGCGAACCGATGTTCCGCCGCCGCCTCGACCAGTGCCTGGCGATCCGGGAAATGCCGATACACCGTCCCCACCCCGACGCCTGCCGCGCGGGCGATCTCCGGCATCTGCACGTCGTCGCCCCGTTCGGCGAACAACGCGCGCGCGACGTCGACCACCCGGGCCCGATTGCGCTCCGCGTCGGCTCGCGGCTTGGTTGACAACCTGCCTCCTTCAAGATTAAGTGGAAACGGAGTCCGTTTCCGAATGAAGGAGAGCATAGCATGTCGAAGGACCGATTCCTCCTGCTCAAACCCGGTGAGGCGCGCCCTGGCCGGGTGCGGCTGCCGCCCGCGTTCAGCGTCAAGGCGATGACCGAGGACACCGAGACGAGGTTCTCGTTGCTCGAGGTCACCGTCGCCATGGACATCCCGCGGCACGTGCATCACGAGGCCGACGAATGCATCTACGTCCTCGAAGGTGAACTCCGGATCGATTTCGACCACGAGAGCCACATCGCGACGAAGGGCACCTTCGCCCTGCTGCCGCGCGGCGTCCCCCACGCCCTACGCCGCGTCTCCGAGCCGCCCCGCGTTCTGCAGATTTCCTCCCCCGGCGGCTGGGAGCACTATCTGGAGGACCTGATCGAGGCAGGCCCGGCCGTCTTCAGCGACGGCCACCTCGATCCGGCGAAGATCAACAAGGTCGCCGCGCCGCACGGCATCACTTATGCCGGTTAGACCGTGCGCACGGGCACCCGGTTGAGTTTCGTCGCCGCCCAGGTCACGAAGACCCACAACGCGAGCGCCGAAGCCGTGTCGGTGTAGATCGTGGCGAACCAGAAGGCCGGGATCTGCGGCACGGCGACCAGGAAATGGCCGAGGCTCGCGAGGCCGGACAGCGAATAGACCATCAGGAACGCGAGCGCGCGCCAATAACGTCCGCGCAGGTAGTCGCGGTAGCCGAGCACGCCGAAGACGGTGAACAGGACGTACGCGACGACGACCAAGGTGGCGGCCATGCCCACCGAGACCCCCTCGACCTGCGGGTAGTCCGCGGCCCTGAGCACGTTGTGCGCGTAGTGCAGCGTGGTGGACAGCAGCGTGAAGGCGAGGATCAGCCGTAACGCGGTGAGTCCCCGGTCTCGAAGAGTTTCCATGTGCGCCCCCTTGCGACTTGATAGATCGCTCTAGCGAGAGAGTAGCCCATGGCGGGCGGGAGATGAAGGGACCTTTGCTACCGCTCGGCGTGACCGGGCGGACGACTGGTGGGCCGGGCCGGTGGGAGCGGGGGACCTTTGGTGCCGCTCGGACGACCGGTGGGCCGGGCCGGTGGGAGCGAGGGACCTTTGCTACCGCTTGGCGTGACCGGGCCGACGACTGGTGGGTGTGTGGAAATAGAGACGTTGAGTGTCCCTATTTCCACACACCTCTCACCCTGCGTAACGGCGGTGACCGACCGTGTGGGTTTGGTGCGTTGGATGCCTCGGAACCCACACAGTCACCTGAGGGAGCAAGGGACCTTTGCTACCGCTCAGCGCGACCCGGCCGACGACCAGAGGTTTGGAGATAGGGACGTTGAGTGTCCCTATCGCCACACACCCGCGTAGCGACCCTGACCGACCGTGTGGATTTTGGGACGTCAGATGTCCCAAAACCCACACGGTCACCTGAGAACTGAGCGTCGCGTGCGGGAGCAAGGGACCTTTGCTACCGCCTGTGCCCGGCGTAGCCCCCGGGCGCAGGTTGCGAAAGCCACTTTCGCAACGCTGAAGGTTGCGAAAGTGGCTTTCGCAACGCGCTCCGCAATCGAAGCCCAGTGACACATCAGAAAAAACCACCGCACCCCTTCGGCTCTCAAAAATGTCGGTGGGTGCGCGTAGACAAGGACGAGTGCCCGAACCGACCGTGCCCCTGATCGGGGTCGAGAACGTGAAAATGCCCGATTGGGCCACGCCCGACGAGACCGTGGCCGACGCGGGGATGGTCCAGGCCATCCGCGCGCTCCCGTCCGCCGTGGCGATCGTGCTGCGGCTGGCCTGGCGGACGTCACCGCGGCTGACCCTGCTCGCCGGCGTCGTCCACCTGCTTTCGGGCTGTGTCACGGCGTTCGGGCTGCTGGCCACGGCGAACGTGTTCATCGCGTTGCTGGAGAACGGGCCGACGCCGGAAAGGGTGCTGCAATCGCTGCCCGCGCTGCTGATCGTCGTCGGCACGTACGCCTTGCGCGCCCTGCTCGACACCGCGGTGGCCGCGGTCGAGGGCACGCTCCGGCCGCGGGTCGTGACCTCGGCGGGCGACGAGGTCACCGCCGCGATGGTCAGGGTCCGGTTGCTGGCCTTCAAGGACGCCGATTTCCGGGAGCTGGCCAGGCAGGGCGCGCGGGACGGGGTCCGGTCGATCGAGATGAGCCTGCGCTGGATCGCGGATCTGACGTCGGCGCTGATCTCGTTGAGTGCCGCGCTGGTGGCGGCGGGCCTGCTGAATCCGTGGCTCGCGCCGGTACTGCTGCTCGCGGCGACCGCCGACGGCTGGGCGGCGGCCAAGGTCGCGCGGCTGAACTACCGGCACTATCTCGACACCGTCGGCCGGAACATCCGGAAGAGGATCGTCGAAGAGGTGGCCACCTGGCGCACCTTCGCCCTCGAACGGCACGCGCTCACGCTGCAGGAGCCGCTGCTCCGGGAGTACCGGCGGATCACCGAAAGCCTGATGCGCGAAGAGGTCCGGCTCGCGCATCGCAGCAACATGGTCCGCCTGACCGGGCGCGCGGCGGCCGGGGTGGGCACCGCGATCGCGTATCTGGTGCTCGGTCTCCTGCTCTACACCGGCCGGATGGAGCTCGCCCTCGCCGGAACGGCCGCGCTCGCCATGCGGACGGCGTCGAATTCGCTGTCCATCACGATGCACGCGGTGAACTCCCTGTACGAGGAGTCGTTCTACATCGCCTTCTTCCACCGGCTGCTGGTGGAATCCGGCAAACGCGGCCCGGTGAAGGGCGGGGTCGCCGCTCCACCGGATCCGGCGGAGATCCGGCTGGAGAACGTCGGTTTCACCTATCCCGGTCAGGAGAACCCCGCGCTGCGCGAGGTTTCGCTGACCATCCGGCGCGGCGAGGTGATCGCCCTCGTCGGGGAGAACGGTTCGGGCAAGACCACGCTGGGCAAGCTGCTCACCGGGCTCTATCCGCCTTCGGAGGGAAAGGTGTACTGGGACGACGTCGATCTCGCCGGCGCCGATCACGAGTCGGTGCACGCCAACATCGCCGTCATCGCCCAGGACCCGGCCGAATGGCCGATGACGGCGGAGCACAACGTGACCGTCGGCAGGCTCGGCCGGGAAGACCCGGAGCGCGCCGCGTGGCACGACGCGATCATCTCCTCCGGCGCCGACGAAGTGATCGAATCCTTGCCCGCCAAGGAGAGAACGGTGCTGTCCAAGAAGTTCAACGATGGGCAGGACCTTTCGGGCGGGCAGTGGCAGCGGATGGGCATCGCCCGCGGGATCTACCGCGACGCCGCCGTCCTGGTCGCCGACGAGCCGACGGCGGCACTCGACGCGAAGGCGGAGGCCCGGGTCTTCGCGGGGCTGAGGCACGCGAGCGTTTCCGGGGCGGGCAGGCGCACGACGATCCTGGTGACCCATCGGCTGGCCAACATCCGCTCCGCGGACCGCATCCTGGTGCTGGAGAAGGGACGACTGATCGAGCAAGGCACGCACGCCGAGCTCATCGAGGAAGGAGGCCTCTACCACGAGCTTTACGAAATCCAGGCTCGCGCGTATCGCGGCGAATGAGTGGGTAACCGGTGGATGGAACGACCCCGATCCAGCGGAGGAACCATGTCCGACCAGGAAGACCGCGAAGCGGCCGACGGCCCGAGCCCGGCCGACGCGTCCGAAGAGGCCGTCCAGCTCAGCAAGCCCGACGGCGGCGAACCGGGCGACACCGAGCCGGAAGAGATCGCCGAGGACGCGGGCACGCAGCGAACCGCCGGGCCGGAGAGCCAAGCCGTCCACATCGAGGACGCGTAGCCGTTTCCGCCTTGGGCGGTCACACTGTCCTGATGCCGGAGAAGATCGCCGATGTGAACGGCGTCCAGCTGTGCCACGAGACGTTCGGAGCGCCGGATGGCAGGCCGTTGCTGATGATCATGGGTTTGGCGTCGCAGATGATCTGGTGGGACGACGAACTCTGCGAGAACCTCGCGGCCGAGAGGTTCTTCGTCATCCGCTACGACAACCGGGACGCCGGCCGGTCCAGCCGGATGTCCGGCCGCGCGAACCTGCCGCTCGCGTACACCCTGCGCACCGCGCCGTACTCGCTGGCGGACATGGCGGGTGACGCCGCCGGTCTGCTGACCGCGCTCGGTGTCGAGAGCGCACACGTCGTGGGCGCGTCGATGGGCGGGATGGTCGCGCAGACGCTGGCCATCGAGTATCCGTCGCGGGTGCGGTCGCTGACGTCGATCATGTCGACCACCGGCAACCGGTTCGTCGGGCGGCCGAGCGCCAAGGCGATGGCGATGCTGCTGACGGCGCCTCCTCGCGGCCGCGAGGAGTACGTCGATTCGCTGGTGCGCACCTTCCGCGTCATCGGGTCGCCCGGTTACCCCTTCGACGAGGCGCGGATGCGTGAGCGCGCGGAGCGGTCCTTCGATCGCGGCGTCAACCCCGGCGGGACCGCGCGGCAGCTGGCGGCGATCGTTTCGAGCCGGGATCGCTTCCGCGCGTTGCGGAGACTCGAAGTGCCCGCACTGGTCGTGCACGGTTCGAAGGATCCGCTCGTCCACGTTTCCGGCGGCCGGGCGACGGCCCGCGCGCTGCGGAAGTCCGAAGTGGACATCGTCCCCGGGATGGGACACGACCTCCCGCGCGCGATCTGGCCTCGGCTGACCCGCGGTCTGGTCCGGACGGCCGACCGCGCCGACGTCAAGACCCGGCGAGCGTGATCGAGCCCAGATGCGAGAAATGCGCCGCCACCCGTGAACCCGGGCGCACGTCGACGGCGTCGGTCATCCCGCCGGTGAGCACGATCCAGCCCGGCTCCAGCGCGAGCCCGCGAGCGCCGAGGGTGTTGGCCGCGAGCGACAGCGCTTCCGCCGGATGCCCCTGCACGGCCGCACCCGTGGCGGTGTCGACGATCGCGCCGTCGACCTCCAGAAGCGCCGCCTCCAGCGAAAGGTCTACTGTGGACGGATCGATGCCGGCCGGGCCCAGCGTGAAGTACGCGGAGAAACCGTTGTCCGCCACGACGTCCGGCAGCTTGCCCCGGTAGTCACGGAAGCGGCTGTCGACGATCTCGATGCCGCCGTGGACCCGGGCCACCGCCGCCATCGCGGTCGCCGCGGTCACCCCCGGGCCCGCGAGCCGGTTGCCCAGCACGAAGACCAGCTCGGGCTCCGCACGCGGGTGGATCAGCGACGGCACCGGGACACCGGCGGGCAGCACCATCGCGTCGGTGAGCCACGCGAGCAACGGCGAGTCGATCCCCATCCGCTGCTGCATCGCCCGCGAGGTCAGGCCCAGCTTGACGCCGATCAGCGTCTCGCCGCGCTCCAGCCTGAGCCGGAGCGCCTCGTCCTGGATCGCATAAGCGGTATCGACGTCCAAAGCGGGCCACGTATCCGTCAAGGGCTCGCGTTCTTCCCCGGACAGCAGCGCTTCCGCCGCCTCCCGCACGCCAAGGCTCACGGCCGTTCCTCCCCGGAGAATTTCGCGGTGACACTGCCGAGCCCCGCCATCGTCGCGACGACGGTGTCGCCGGGGCTCACCGGGATCGCCCGGGTCATCGAACCCGGCAGTACGACGTGCCCCGGTTCGAGCGCGACCCCGAGCGGTCCGACCGTGTTCGCGAGCCACACCAGCGCGTTCACCGGCGAGCCGAGCACCGCGCCGCCCGCCCCGGTCGCCGCGATCTCGCCGTTCTGGTGCAGGACGCAGCCCACCAGCCGCAGGTCGATGTCGCCGATCGCGGTCGGCCTGCTGCCGAGGACGACCCCGCCCGAGGACGCGTTGTCCGCGATCGTGTCGACGATGCTGATCTTCCAGTCCTGGATGCGGGAATCGACGATCTCCAGCGCCGGCACGACGAAGTCCACCGCCCGCAGCGCGTCCGCCACCGTGACGCCGGGGCCGCGCAGCCGCGAGCCGAGCACGAACGCGATCTCCGGCTCGATCCTCGGCTGGAGAAATCCGCCGATCGGGATCGGCTGGTGTTCGAGGTGGAACATCGAGGCGGTCAGATGGCCGTAGTCGGGCTGGTCGACGCCCATCTGCCGCTGCATGGCGGCGGACGCGAGACCGACCTTGTGCCCGCGCACCTCGTCGCCGCGTTCAGCCCAGTGGCGGACGAGCCGCTGCTGGATGCGGTACGCGTCCTCCAGGGTCGCGGCGGGATAGGACTCGATGAGGGGCGCGATCGGCTTGCCGGTCTCGTACGCGCTGAGCAGCGCGGCCGCGGCCTCCTGCAGCGTGCTGGCGTCCATGGGCTCCTTCCGACAGCCGAACTCTGCCCCGTCGCCGGTGCCCGCACAAGACGCCCGTTCCACTGGCCGGTACGAAGAGATTAGGCCGAAAGGGCCTCCCACGCCCCCGATCATGACCTAGCCTGCTCCCATGTCGGATTGGGCGCTCTCACGGGCGAAGGCCAGGATCGACCGTCGCGAAGAGCTCGACGAGCTCACCGCGCGCATCCGCTACGAGGTGCGGGTGCACCTCAACGAGCCCACCGCGCACAACGCCTACGACGAGCTGACCGACATCTTCGCCATCGGGCACGCGGAGTGTTCGGCGTTGCTGAAGCATCGCCGTGTCCTGCCGCTGTGGGAGCGGCTGCTGCTCCAGCGCTACACCCGGCGTCTCTACGGCAAGGCGGTCTCGGCGACGGTCGGTGACCTTCCCGCCGACGCGGGGCCCGCGCCCGCGGCCGCGTTCGGCCCGGAGATCGCCTCCCTGACCCCGGATTCCGGTGACACGGGGGCGAAATTCGACCTGCAGGGCCGCGGCCTGGTCAACGTCTTCCGGATCGCCGCCGGAAGGCACGGCGAGAACTGGCCGGACCGCCACGACGTCGCGACGACGTCCGCGCGCAGCGTGCTCACCTGCTCCGCGGCCTTCCTGCGCCGCCGCGCCTGGCATGTCGTCTGGCCGGTGTACCGGGTGCGCGGACTGCGGCTCTGGAAGCTTTAGGAATGCGCGGCCGCCCGCCGTCGTTGGACCCGGTATGACCGATCGCGCCACCGAAATCCTCGCCGGATCGAAGACGATCGCCGTCGTGGGGCTGAGCCGCGATCCGGCCAAGGCCTCGCACGGGGTCGCCGCCGTGCTGCAGGCACACGGGTTCCGGATCATTCCCGTCCATCCCACGGCCGACGAGCTGCTGGGCGAGAAGGCCTACCGCTCGCTCACCGACATCCCGGAGCCCGTCGACCTGGTCGACGTCTTCCGGCCGTCCGAGGACACCCCGCCGATCGCGGAACAGGCCGTCGCGATCGGCGCGAAGGCGCTCTGGCTGCAGCAAGGCATCGTCTCCGCCGAGTCCCGCCGGATCGCCGAAGAAGGCGGGCTCGCTTACGTCGAAGACCGCTGCACCGCCGTCGTCCGAGCGGTCGCGAATCTGTCTGTGCGTTAGAAACGCACTTCGCCCCGAACCCCCGTCGCGATTTTCCGGCGGGGGTTCGTTCATATCCGTGAACAAAAGAATGACCTTTGAAGTCATACACCGATTCGGATCCGCCGAACGGATTGGTCCAAACCGGTGATCTTGACCAGAGACCCCCGAACTGGGAAAACTTGTCCGGTCGACAGTTTGTTAAGAAACCTTCCCAATGATCCGGTGAACTGTTAACGTCCGAATCCGCTTAGCGGAAACAGGTGCCGTCCATCGGTACCCCGGTCCAACGGAGGGCGAAGTGGGCACACCACGCGGCCTGGATTCCAGTGGCACACTCGAGCGCGGGCTCGCGGTTCTCGAGCATGTCGGCCAGAACCAGGAGATTTCCACCAACGCGATCGCACGAGCTCTGGGTCTTTCCCGGAGCGCCGCGTACCGCATCGTCGGCACCCTCAAGAACCTCGAATACCTCGAAGCCGATCGCGCCACCGGCCGCGTGCGGCTCGGCACCCGGCTGGTCGAACTCGGCGCCCGCGCGATGGCGGCGACCGACCTCCACCGCTGTGCGCCGCGCTATCTCGCGTCGCTCGCCGAACGCAGCGGCGAGACGACGTATCTCGCCGTCCCGGACAACGACACGATGGTCTACGTCGCCACCGAACGCAGCGCCAACGCCGTCACCCTCGCCTGCCGTCTCGGCACCCGCCGTCCGCAGCACGCGACGTCGCTGGGCAAGGCGTGGCTGGCGGCACTGCCCGAACAGGACCGCGTCGAACGTATCCGCCGGATGAAACTCGACAGTCTCACGCTCAAGACGATCAACGATCCGGCCCGGCTCCTCGACGACCTGGCCAGGACCAGCCGACGCGGCTGGGCGGTGGACGACGTCGAGAACGAGCCGGACGTGGGCTGCGTGGCCGCCGCCGTCCGCGACCACACCGGACGGCCGATCGCCGCGATCAGCATCGCGGGCCCCGCCGGCCGGGTGCTCCGCCGCACCGACGAACTGGGCGCGACGGTGGCGGGTACCGCGGCCGCGCTGTCGCTCCGGCTGGGTTACGTCCGCGCGCAACGGGGCTGAGGTGGGCTGGGTCGGGATTCCTGATGGGTGCGAAACCGCGGCTGCTGCTGGCGGCCACCGGCGTGTTGTTCCGTTGTTCTCCGCCTACATCGGCCGGCTGGGCGTCTTCCTCACTCAGCAACCGCACGTCGACCCGATCCTCGCCGGTGCCACGAACACCTCCGGCGGCGTGCTGGGCAAGATGATCTCGCCGCAGAACCTGTCCATCGGCGCCACCGCGATTCGGACGGTCCGGACAGGAGGGCGCGCTGCTGCGGCAGACCTTCCTGTGGTCGGTCCTGCTGACCGCCGTGGTCGGCTGTATCGCGTTGCTGCAGGCAACCGTGCTGGACTTCATGATCCCGAGCCCGTGAGGTGGACGAGGCCCGCCTCGGTGGGCCGGAAACCGCAGGCGCCGAAGTAGAAGGGTTTCAGCCCGGGAACGAAGTCGACGTGCAGTCACTCGCAGCCCGCCGCTCGCGCGTGGGTCACGGCCGACGCCACGACAGCCGTGGCGATCCCGCGGCGCTGGTGCGTCCCCCGCGTCTTGGTGTCGAGCAGGAAGGCGTGGTCCCCGCCGTCCCAGGCGACATTGACGAAGCCCACCAGGACACCGTCTTCCTCTCGGGCGGCGACCCAGCCGAGGCTGTGCCGCCGGATACGGTCCCACCAGCCCGGCTCGGGTTCGCCACCGTGTGAACGGACGAGATCGCACATCTCGTCGTCGGAGATCGGGTCACGCCAGACGCGGTCCATCCGGCCAGCATCGCCTGCGCGATCCTTTCGCGCGAATGAATTCCGCGGCACCGGGAATGTCCACAATGGTCATCCGATCTTTACCGGTCATTGGGCTGGATGGATGAACGTCAGGTTCTTTCCCCGGAATGGGAACTACCGTTGTCCTCATGCCCATGACGCTGATCAAAGGTACGTTCCAGCTCGTCGGAGCCTCACCGGACGGCGATTCGGTACGGTTTTATCCCGACGATCCCCAGGCGACCAAGAAGGCGGGCCTGAAGGTCCGGCTCAATTCGCGGGGCGGGATGCAGCTGCGACTGGACGCGATCGACGCGCTCGAAACGCATTACCAGGCCAGGGGAACCGGCGGGATGTGGCATCAGCCCGCGGAATTCGCGGACGCCGCCGGGGCGAACCTGCTGAAGGCCCTCGGCTTCAAGACGGTCGAACGCGATGAACGGGGAACGGTCACTTCGTCGAGACCGATCAAGGTACCGGGTCACATACTGACGCGATTCGCCGACAAATACGGACGGGCGGTGGCCTTCGCCTTTCCCGGACAACGACCCGGACGGTCGGCGGACCTTTCCAAGGTCCATCTCGACGTCAAAACGCTGAAGAACTCCGCGAACTACCGGCAGGTCGCGGACGGGCTCGTCTATCCGACATTCTATTCACTGCTTTACCCCGATCTGCGTGACGCCTTGGCCGAAGCGGCGATCAAAGCGCGTCAGGACGGGCTCGGGCTGTGGCCTCAGGACGTCACGAACTCCGGGTTCAAGCTCTCGTCGCGGCGGCAGCTGGCCGACGAACTGGTGATCCTGCCGAAACTGTTCCGCAGGCTCGTCGACTATCTCGCGCTCGACGAAAGCGGCGGCGTCTCGCTGAGCGGCTTCTCCGACTTCCTCGATTCCCGCAACGACCGCTTGTTCACCGTCCCGGACGGGCACGCGACGGAATTCGAGACCTTGGTGAGCGTGAAGCGGCAGACCGTGAGCCTGACGACCGAGCCCGAGCGGATCGTCTTCATCGAGGCCTGAACCGTCCGTGTCGGCAAAAAGACCGTACCTCCCTCCCCCTTCGCCGTGCTCATCTGAAAGGTGGGAGAGGGAGCCGATGCGAGGACACGGTTCACGACGGCCGGAGGAGGCCGACGGGCGGATGGAGACGGCTTCGAAACTCGTCGATGCCATCCGCGTCCTGGTCGTGCGCTACTGCCGGGCGCGGATCGGCCGCCGTTCGGGTACCTACGACATCGCCGACGCGATCGCGAAGGACAGCTGCCGCGAGATCTTCGCCGGGGCGGCCGGCACTCCCGCGCTGCTCAGGTTCGCCTACGACGTCACGCACGGCCTCGTGGACGACTTCCACCGGACCGCCGCCGAGCTGCCGAACCCGCTTTCGGGGCTGCCGGGCCAGCAGCGCGAGATCATGGTGCTGCGGTCGCTGGTCGGGCTTTCCGCCGACGACACCGCGCTGGCGCTCGGCTGCTCCGTCCAGGCCGTCCGGCTGGGTCAGCACCGCGCGCTGAGCGCCCTGCGCCCCACCCCCGCCTGACGCGTTTAGTCCTCTGGATGCGGTGGGTTCGCACTACGCACTACCGCATCCAGAGGACTAAACGCGAGGGGTGCACTCCGCGGCCCGGTTCAGCAGCAGGGTGCGCTCGCGGTCGTTCCCGGTCATCTCGGCCGCGCGCTCGAACTCGGCGCGAGCCTCGTCGAGGCGCCCGAGCTTCGACAGGAAGTCGCCGCGCACACTCGGCAGCAGGTGATACGACTTCAGCGCGGGCTCCGCCGTCAGCTTGTCGACGACTTCGAGCCCCGCCTCCGGCCCGACGGCCATCGACAGCGCCACGGCCCGGTTCAGTTCGATCACCGGCGACGGGTTCAGCTTCCCGAGCCCTTCGTACAGGACGGCGATACGCGCCCAGTCGGTCTCGTCGCCCGTTCCCGCCCGCGCGTGACAGGCGGCGATGGCGGCCTGCGCCGCGTAGACGCCGAAAGCGCCGTCCGCGAGCGACTCGGCGAGCTCCAGCGCGGCGAGACCGCGGCCGATCAGGAGCCGGTTCCATTTCGTCCGGTCCTGGTCCATCAGCAGCACGGGTTCGCCGTTCGGCCCGACACGCGCGGCGGACCGCGACGCCTGGATTTCCATCAGCGCGACGAGCCCGTGCACCTCGGGTTCCTTCGGCATCAGCCCGGCCAGGATCCGGCCGAGCCGCAGCGCCTCTTCGCACAGCGCCGGGCGCATCCAGTCTTCGCCGGCCGTCGCCGAATAACCCTCGTTGAAGATCAGGTAGATGACCTCGAGCACCGACGACAGGCGCGCGACCCGGTCCTCGCCCTCGGGCACCTCGAACGGCACCTTGGCGTCGCCGAGCGTCTTCTTCGCCCGGACGATCCGCTGCGCGATGGCGGTCTCCTTGGCGAGGAACGCCCGCGCGATCTCGTGCGTCTGGAGCCCGCCGATCATCTTCAGCGTCAGCGCCACCCTGGCCTCGGTGGACAGCACCGGGTGACAGGCGGTGAACACCAGCCGCAGCAGATCGTCCTCGATATGGTCGTCGAGTCCCGCGGTGAAGTCGGGATCCTCCTCGAACTCCTGCTCGCGGCCGATCTCGCCGAGCTTCTTCTCGTACCGCTCGTTGCGCCGGAAGGTGTCGACGGCGCGGCGTTTCGCCGTGGTCATGAGCCAGGCGCCCGGATTCCTCGGGACGCCCGACTCGGGCC
The DNA here is from genome assembly GCF_046548895.1 of Amycolatopsis sp. cmx-4-54. Lineage (NCBI taxonomy): Bacteria > Bacillati > Actinomycetota > Actinomycetes > Pseudonocardiales > Pseudonocardiaceae > Amycolatopsis > Amycolatopsis sp. cmx-4-54. The sequence goes on along the minus strand of NZ_JAEBEJ010000003.1, from coordinate 162,914 downwards.
ATTGTTCGAGCGCGGCGACCAGCGCGTCCTGCGCCAGTTCCTCCGCTAGTCCGACGTCGCGCGTCATCCGCGCGAGGCCGGCGATGAGGCGGGCCGATTCGATCCGCCACACCGCGTCGATCGCCGAACGGGGGTCTGCTGTTGCCGTCACGCCGACCAATCAACATCGTCGGCGCGACGACCGCAACCCTGGCCGCGGCCTAGTTACCCTCGGCCTGCTCCCGCAGCTTCCGCTCGTGCTGGACGATCTCCGGGGTCGCGTTGTCGAAATCCTCCAGCTCCGCGATCCGGCGGATCTCGATCTCGCCCTCGCGGAACGGCGCGCGCTTCATCCATTCGACGACTTCGGCCCTGTCCTTCACCTGCAGGATCCAGAAACCCGCGATGAGTTCCTTGCTCTCGGCGAAGGGCCCGTCGACGACCCTGGCCTCGGTGGTGCCGGAGTACTGGATGCGGAATCCCTCGGCGCTGGGCAGCAGGCCTTCACCCGCGAGCATGACGCCGGCCTTCACCAGTTCCTCGTTGAACTTCCCCATCTCCTGCAGGTCCTCGGCGCTCGGCTGCGCACCGGCCACGTCGGACTTCTCGTCGCTCTTGACAATCACCATGAACCGCATCTGAGGTCTCCGTTCCCGGCGGGGCTCGTCCCTGCCACATCTACGCGTCGATCGGGCACCCCGGGTTTCGACACGGTCCCCGAACTTTTTCCGCGGTCATTCGAGCAGCCGGAAAACCGCAGGTCAAGCGCCCATGAGAGAATGACCCCTCGTGGCCGCACTCCCCGAGACCCTCCGCTCCGCCCTCGACGAAGAGCTGGGCAAGTACCCGCAGAACAGGCTGACGCAGTCCGTCGAGCGGCTCAGCACGCGCTACCGTGAGAACAACCCCGCGAGCGCGCCCATCCTCTCTTCCGAGGTCGACATCGCGGCGTACGCGGGCTACCGGATGCCTGCCACGTACGCGGCCGTACACGCCGTTCTCGCCGAAGCGGCCCTCCGCGCTCCCGGGTTCGCTCCCCGGACGCAGATCGACGTCGGCGGCGGGACCGGTGCCGCGATCTGGGCGGCGGCCGACGTGTGGCCGTCGCTGGAGGAGAGCACCGTCGTCGAACAGGTCCCGGGCGCGATCGCGCTGGGGCGGCGGCTCGCGGGGAGCGCCCGGGAAAAGGCCGTCCGGGGATCGACCTGGCGACGCGGGCTGATCGACCCGGACGCGCCCGCGCCGGAGGCCGATCTGGTGACCCTCTCCTATGTGCTCGGTGAGCTGCCCGAAGGCCGCCGGACCGACACTGTCCGCTGGCTGTCGGCGAAGGCCGGGATGCTCGTCCTGATCGAACCCGGCACCCCCGCCGGCTACGAACGGATCGTCGAAGCGCGGGATCAGCTCGTCGAACTCGGGCTCTCCCTGGTCGCGCCCTGTCCGCACGAGGGCGAGTGCCCGATCCCGCGCGGCAAGGACTGGTGCCATTTCTCCGCACGCCTCCCGCGCACCGGCCTGCACCGCCAGCTCAAGTCCGCGACGCTCGGCTTCGAGGACGAGAAGTTCTCCTACGTCGTCGCGTCGCGCACGGCACCGGAACGCGCCGAAGCCCGTATCCTGCGGCATCCGGCCAAACGCAAGGGCATGGTCGGCCTCTCCCTCTGCGCCGGAGCCGGGCTCACCGAAACGATCGTCACCAAACGGCACGGCACGGCCTACCGAGCCGCCCGTGACGCCGAATGGGGCGACGCCTGGCCCACTCAGTCCACAGTGGACTGACGGCCGCGCCGCACCTGGTTGCCGACGGCGGCGAGCAACGCGCCGAGCGCCGGATTGTCGTTGCCCCGCCGCCACATCAGTTCGAGTTCGACCGGACGGTTCTCGACACCGTCCACCGGACGGAGCACCACTCCCTCGAAGCGCGACGCGGCGGCCGCGGCCGGAACCAGCGCGACCCCGAGTTCCGCCTTCACCAGCGCGAGCACCGTATGCACCTGACAGGGGTATTGCGTGTACTCCGGCAGCACGCGGGCGGCGCGGAAGACCGCCACGACCAGGTCGTGGAAGTAGCGGCCCTCCGACGGCGAGTACATGATGAACGGCTCCCCGTCGAAGTCGCGGACATCGGGATTCTTCTTGCGCCGCGCCAAAGGGTGCGTCGACGGCAACGCCGCCAGCAGCGGCTCCCGCCACAGCGACAGGGTCACGATGTCGGCTCCCGTGACCGGCGGCCGGATCATGCCGAGATCGATCCCACCCGACAGCAACTCCTCCACCTGCGCCGCCGTCACCATTTCCCGCAGCACGAGATCGACGCCGGGCACCTCGGCGTTCGCCACCGCGATGACCCGCTCGAGGTACGAGTACGCCGCCGTGGCGGTGAAACCGAGCGTGACGACCCCGGCCTCGCCCTTCTTCGCCCGCCGGGCGTACAGCGTCGCCTCTTGGGCCGAACGAAGGATCTTCCTTGCCTCGGCGAGAAAAACCCGTCCGGCCGGGGTCAGCCGGACGGCGCGGTGCGTCCGGTCGAAAAGCTCGACCCCCAGTTCGCGTTCCAGCAACTGGATCCGCCTGCTCAACGGTGGCTGGGTCATCGAGAGCCGCTCCGCCGCCCGGCCGTAGTGCAGTTCCTCGGCCACCGCGACGAAACTCACCAGCTGCTCCAGGGAAAACACCCAGCCAGTCTAGGTATCGCCGAAGGGCGGACAAGCGCCGAATCGGTATCGTTCAGCGGGGATTTCCCTGTGCGGCCGATGAACCCGGCCGCCACGGAGTGGATCTTGCGATTGTTGCTCCGCGCGTAGGCGCGCGATACGCCGAACGCGTCGCCCACCGAAAAACGAAGGATTTCGGCGAGAACGCGAGAACTTCGGCCGGGTTCCGCCCACGCGCGCGCGTCCGCATGTCAACAGATCGAGGCCTAGGCGAGCACTTCTCCGTAAATGACGCAAGCGTGTTCGATCGAGACCGACGAATCGTTTTCCGAAGCAAGAAAACACATCTTCGCTCAGATCGAAGCGGCGCGATCCTGCCGTCGAATCCCCAGGGTGTGCCTCCCGGCGTTGCCCGATTGACGGACGGGCCCGCCGGGGTCAAGGGCGAACTGCGCACGATTTGCCGCGCACCGGGACCATTCTCCCTCTTTCGGTGACGAATCACTCGGTCCCAATGGTCCGTTCGGCCGGTTCCGGTTCACCGGTCCACGCCTAGGGTGGAATCCGAGACCGTTCGTCCCGGCCCCCGGCAACGGCACTCGTCGGCGAGCTCTGGAGGGGCCATGTGTGTTCGCATTCTCGAAACCCGCGCCAAACGGGGAAATCCGTTTGTCCGGCTGTTGATCCGCATTCAGCTCAAGGCGTCCTGGCGCTGAGCGCAGGCACGCAGCCTGCTGATCGCGCGGTGTTTGGTCACCCGCACCCGTGACGACGTCGTCCCGAGCGCCGCCGCGGTCTCGTTCGACGTCAGCTCGCCGATCACGCGCATTCCCAGCACCTCCCGGTGGGAGATCGGCAGCGTCCGCATCAGCCTGCCGAGCCGGAGGCCGAGGTCGGTCCGCAGGGCACGTTGCTCGGGTTCCTCGGCGGCCCCCGCCGGACGTTCGGGGAGTTCGCCGGTCAGCACCTGCTTGTTCCGCGCGGCCTTCCGGAAGACGTCGGCGACCTTGTTCGCCGCGATGGCACGCAGGAGGAACAGGAAGGAGCCGCCGCGGCGGCCGTATCCGGGGACCGCGACGAAGACCGCGAGGCAGATCTCCTGCGCCACGTCGGCCGGTTCGAGATAGGTCAGCTCATGGCCACCGAGGCGGGTTTCGGCGTACTGCCGTGCCCACGGCACGAGGGCGGCCATGAGGTCGTCCATGGCGTTCGGCTCGCCGTCCACCGCGGCCTTGGCGAGGCCGTCCCAGCAGGCGGGGGAAATCCACGTCTCACCGCCGCCGGTTCTTCGCATCGGAAACTCGTCGCTCATGTCCCGCTCCCCACGGATGAGAAAACCCGGCCGCCGGGGTCCAGGACGGAACCCGGCCAACGGTAGTCGAGGATTCCGGCCACCTCAATCGACGAAAGGCCCGCGACAAATTGTCCGGCCCGGTGGAAAACCGGACAGATTCCCACCAATGGTCTGGACATCTCGGCGGCCGGCGACGTAACTTCCCGTGCTGAGACCCCTCGCCAAGGTCACGCCAAGGCCGGGAACGCGCCCCCGGCCGACATCCGCAAGCACCGCCGCGGCGCGTCCACGCTCCGCGGCGGGATTCCGCCGAGGAGTGAACTGTGCGCATCCGCAAGAAGATCCGGCGCGTTTTGACCGTGTTGGCGGTCACCCTCCCCCTGGTCACCGGAGTATCGGCGCTTTCGGCACCCACCGCGGTCGCCGCCGGCCCCGATCCGCTGCCACTGACCGTCACCAACAACTCGAACCGCTCCGACGCGGTCCACCTCTACGTGCTCGGCACGAACCTCAACACCGGGAAACTCGGTTACGTCAACGCCGGCGGCACCTTCACCCCGTGGCCGCCGGGCGCGAACCCGCCGAGCCCCGCGCCGGACGTCTCGATCGCGGGCCCCGGCAACGGCGGCTCGACCACGCTGCGGATCCCGCGGATGCTCTCGGGCCGCGTCTACATGTCGTTCGGGCAGAAGATCAAGTTCTTCCTGACGCCGGACGGGCTGGTGCAGCCGGCGCCGTGGGCCGACGGCGACCCGAACCGGGACATCCTGTTCGACTGGAGCGAATTCACCTACGACAACGGCGGGCTGTTCATCAACAGCTCGCAGGTCGACATGTTCAGCGTGCCGCACGCCGTCGGGCTCACCAACGGGGCGGGGACGAACAAGGAGGCCGGACGGCTCAAGGCGGGTGGCCGCGAAGCCATCTTCAACGCCGTCCAGGGACAGTCCGGTTTCTCGAACCTGGTGCGCGACCGGCTGCGGGTCCTCGCACCGGGCAAGGGTCTCGACACCGGCAAGTTCAGCGGGACCTACCTCGACGGCTACGTCACGAGCGCCTGGAACACCTACAAGTCGACACCGCTGACCGTGGTCCCGTTCGAGGCCGAACCCGGCAAGAAGTTCACCGGCCGGGCCGGCGGGGACGACGTCCTGCGCTTCACCGACACTTCGGGCGCGACGGTGGCGTCGTTCAGCAAGCCGAGCACCCGTGACGTCTTCAACTGCGACGGACGGCTGCACGCGCCGAACGACCAGGTCGTCGGCCCGATCGCGCGAACGCTGTGCGCGGCGCTGCACCGCTCGACCCTCGGCACCCTGCACACCCAGCCGACGTACGACGCGGGCCAGTTCTACAAACAGTCCGTGACCGACCACTACTCGCGGATCGTGCACGAGCAGATGGTCGACGGGAAGGCGTACGGGTTCGCCTTCGACGACGTCGGGCACTTCGAGTCACTGGTGCACGACGGGGACCCGCGGACCGCGCGGATCGTTCTCACCGCGTTCTAGGAGCCGGGTGAAGGGGTTTTTCCCGCCCTGCTCGACGTTGCGAAAGCCACTTTCACAACACCCAACGTTGCGAAAGTGGCTTTCGCAACACCCCCACCACCAGCGGACCAACACCTACCGCGCCCCGCTCCCGATCCGCCAGGCCGACATGCCGATCCCGCTCGGCACACGCGAGAACGACGGCGGCTCGGGAGTGCGGGCGCGTTCCAGTTCCCCCGGCATGTACCGCACGCATTTCCGGTGCCATTCCAGGATTCCGGCCATCCAGTCCTTGAGGTGGTCCGCGTACCCGGTCAGCGCCGCGCGGACGTCGTCGCCGAGCCCGAGGTCGTCGCACATCCGCGGCAGGCCCTCGCTGTCGAGTTGCTCGAACTGCTCCAGCCGCGCGTTCATCAGCCGGGCGGCGATGTCGCGGGCCTCGATCCGGTCCACCTCCAGGAACCGTTCGACGACGTACACGAGGTTGTGCACCTCGCCCTCGTACTCGATCTCCTTCTGGTACGAGAACAGGTCGTTGGCGAACGCCGCGTAGTCCTGCGCCGCGGTGTCGAGTTCGGACAGCACGCGGTTCAGGAAGAGTTCCGGCGGCAGGACGTCGCCGAGTTCGAGGAGCGCGAGGCTCTTCGTCAGGTCGGAGCCGAACGTCCGCCGCCGCATCTCCACGTAGTCGACCGGGTCGGGGACCCGGTTCTGCGCCTGGTTCCCCACCTCCCACACCCAGCTCGCGGTCATGCTCTCGACCGCCCGCCGGAACTCCGCCCGCCCGTGCGGGGTCAGCGGTCCGGCGGTGCGGTCCCACAGGTTCGCGAGGCCTCGCTCGACCGGGTTCGACGGCTCCGGCGCCGGCTCACCGTCGAGCGGCATGAACAAGGAAAGCCGGTCACTGCAGAGTTTCGCGGCGATCGCGTCCCGTTTCGCGCCGAAGACCAGAGGGAAGTAGTCGTCGCCGTAGGTGCCCCAGGCGAGCCAGTCGGTCGACAGCTTCAGCCGTTCGAGGTCCGCGTCCGCGTCGATCATCGCGGCGCAGTGCGCCAGATCGATGCCGAGATACCGGCGCTCGTCCCAGACCCCGTCGTCGAGCATCCCCATCTCGCGCGCCCAGCCCGGCCCGTACTCGCGGGCGGCGGCGAGGTGGGGGCTGGTGCGCACGGGATACGGCATGCGAAATTCCGGCAGGGGCAGCTGTCCGGCCTTCGCGAACGGCGGGGGCGCCTGCTGCCGCACCCGCTGGACGAGCCCCAGCCGGTTCGGCGAAAGCCCCTTCGGCCCGCTCGCGTTCTCGTTCATGTACCGGCTCGACCTCGTATGCCATTCATGCCCGCCGGACTGCCAATCCTGCAGTCCTTTGACGTAAAGGCCGACGGCGATCTGCTCGGCCAGCGAAACGTCCCGTTCGGCCAGCAGCGCGGGCACCTCGACGAGCGCGGTGTTCTCGAACTGCTGCAACCGCGAGGTCAGCAGGTCGTTGGTCAGCTCGGCGGTCTCCTGCGTCGGACGATCGAGGAACTTCTCGAAGACGAGGACCGCGTTGGAGTTCTCCCCCTCTTCGCGCACTTCTCGTTGGTAGGAAAAGAGATCGTTGCGAAGGTGGACGGCGTCGGCGAACGTGTCGCGCAGGACCTCCATCGGCCTGGTCGCCGCGATCGCGTCCGGCACTTCGGCGCCGACGGCGTACTCGATGAGGTTCGCCGACCACGGCGCGCCGCCGACACGACGACGCATCTGGACGTATTCGATGGGGTTCGCGATCCGGCCGCGGTCGATGTTGTCCAATTCCCAGAGCGATTCGACCATCAGGTTGTGCGTACTGGTGACGAAACGCCGCCGCCAGGCCTCCGACATCGAGGGAATGGTGCGTGCCCAAAGATCCTCGAGCCCGGCTTCGGCGGGATTCCCCGGCTCCGGTGACGTTTCCCCCGGCCCGGTCATGAACAGCTCCAGCCGGTCGAGATAAGCCTTCGCACCCTCGGTGTTCCGGGTGTACTTGAATTGCGCGAGGAAATCGTCGTCGAAGAAGAACACCCACACGTACCAGTCCGTGACCAGATCGAGGGACGGGCCGTCACAGTCCGGATGGGTGTGCGCGCAGAGCAGCGCGTAGTCCATTTTCGCCAGTGCCTGTTCGGTCCAGACGACATCGCCGGATGGCGACGGTGAATCGAGCATCCCCATTCGCCTCGCCCAGGCCATACTGTGTGTCCGCGCCGCTTCGAGGTGCGGATTCATCCTGGCCGGATGCGGCACGTAGAACTCGGGCAAGGTGAAAGCCTGCATCTGCGAGTGCCTCCCGGGCCGGTGTCGGATCCGTTCCGACATTTCCAGTCCGCCACCGCACGGGGCAACCGTCCACCCGAGCGATTCGGTGTGCCACGGAGTGAATCAGGACCAGAGGGACGCCTGATCGACATACGGCGCGAGCAATCCGGTCAAGATCCGGTCGCCGTTCCCGTTCAATTCGTCCTCGGCGATCCGGCGGGCGACACCGACCAGGAAATCGGCGGCCTGCACCCGCGGATCCGTCCGTGAATCCACGAACTTCACCCCGGCCAATCCCGGACTCGCTTCGATCCGGGCGAGCCGGTCCCCTTTGAGCGACGGTTGTTCGTCGTGGACGAGGAAGACCTGCTCCCCGCCCTCGCTCCAGTGTTCGACGGCGCGGAAGATCGCGGGCACCAGCGGATCGAGGGCCTTGGCGTCACGTGCCGCGGCGATCTTCGCCCGCAGTTCCGCGGTGTCCCCGACCATCGCGAAGAACGACCCCGCCGCCGGATCCCGCCGGTTCCTGGCCCGCAGCACGTCGTTGAACGCGGCGAGAAGCTCGTCGTCCGGCCGGATCCCCGGCCCGGCGAGTGCGCGCAGTTCGTTCGCCAGCAGCCGCTTCTTGTCCACGAGGTACACGTGCGCTCGCCCGTGGACCGGGCCGAGCGGCCCGAGGAACCATTCGAGGACCCGCCGGTGTTTCGTCCGGAGAAGATGGTTCGCCTTGTACTCGACGGCAGGTGAACGGATCCTTCGCCGCAGTTCGACCAGGCAGGCGGCGGCTTCTTCGAGACTCAGCCGGACCCCCGCGTGCGCGAACACGTCGGTCCGCCCGCAGATCAGCTTCTCGCCCTCGGATCCGGACTCGTCGCAGGCGATCTCCAGGGGCACGCTGCGCATCGTGCCCGATCACCCCGGCGACGTCGACCCGGTTACGCGGGGTCAGGCAGCGGCTCACCGGTCTCGAGCAGGGTCTTGAGGCTCGACAGGATCGACGGCCAGCCGCCCTTGACCATCTCCAGCGCGGCACTGCCCGGATCGAAACCGTCGTGCACCACGGTCAGTTTCACCGTGTCACCGACGGGTTCGAGAGCGAAGGTGACCTTCGACCGCGATTCGGCCCGGAGCTTCGCCAACACGTCGTCGTCCAGGCCCGCCGACTTGGCGAACTCCGGCGTGAAGGTGTGCCACGTGTAGGACAGCCGCCGGTACGGGTCGGATTCGAGGACGACCTGTTCGGAGTCCTCCAGCTTCACCCCGAGCTGCTCCCAGGCCATCGTCGACCCGGGCTTCCAGTCCGAAGTGAACTCACAACCCCAGTACTGCTTGGTGAAGACCGGATCGGTGAGCGCCCGCCAAAGCCGCTCCGGCGTCGTCCTGATGTAGCTGGTGTACACGAATTCGTCGGTGCTCATGGGTTCCTGCTCCAATGCCTTCTTGAGGTCGGCGAGCGCGTCGACGCGGCCCTGGTGGTAGCGGTCGATCCAGCGCTCGGCGATCGCGTTGATCGGCTCCGCGTTCACGTAGTGCAACTTCTCGCGGCCCCGACGCACCGTGGTCACCAGATTGGCCGCCTCCAGGACGCCCAGATGCTTGCTGACCGACTGCCGCGCCATGTCCAGCCCGGCGCACAGCTCGCGCAGGGTCTGCCCGTTGCGGGCGTTCAGGTCGTCGAGCAACCGGCGACGACTGGGGTCCGCCAATGCCTTGAAGACCTCGTCCATGCCGCTCTCCCTGATATGCAGCCTTGTGGCTGCCGTTACAAATTAGGCACCCATGTGGCTGCATGTCAAACCAGGTCCGGAACCTGTCACGTTTCCGGCGGCTCTGCCGACGATCCGGCCTCCGGCGAGCGTTCCCAGTTCCGCTCCGATACGGACGTACTGCGCGCTCGACGTGCAGTTCGACGTCAACGGCGCGTACGTGCGGGGGAGTCCGGCAGACGCGTAGGCGATCAGACCGGCGACGATCAACGCGAGCACTCCCCGGACCATACTTCGGCGGAAACCGCTACGGCATAGGCGAAAACGGTCGACGCGGTAAGACCAGGGGCGTAGTACCAGTGGCAGGGCGGGACCGCCAGCACCACGAACGGCCGCAACCCGGCGGGGATCGTGCGCGGCCGGATGGCCAGTGTCACGACGGCGAGGACGCGGGCAGGAACGCCGGCGCGGTGCCGACCGGTGCACGTCCCGTGCCGGTATATCACCAGGTCAGCGCCTGTGTTGATCTTGAGCCGCCAAGGGGGCTCGAACCCCTGACCTTCTGTTTACAAGTCGCCTCCGCTGCCGTGTCAGCCAATGTCGCAAAGTGTCGAATTTCGACCATATATGCATGTCAGCGCCGGCCTTGGGTTACATCCACGTGCCAGGCCGTATCGGGCCGTGTCGGGCTCTACTTCGGCAACGGAGCCCAATCGGAGACGGCGCAAGCGCGGCCTCGCTGGTGTACAACGGCTCCCTGCCACCTACGAGACCCTAGTTTTAACCGCCAGGGTCACTGTGTGACGCTGGCGCGCTGGCCGACGGTGGCGAAATGGATCACATGAAATGCCCAGTGACATCCTTCGAACAGGTAGACCAGCAGAGGCACCGCCCAGGAGGCTGCGTACCCTGCCCGTCAACGCTCATGCTGGAGCGCCTCCAGCAGCCCGTATGCCCCGGCATCGGCCAACTTGTCGACGACGTCGAGACATCTGTCGCGCATCGCCGCGTCGCCTTGCCGATAGAGCCGGAGCACGACCGTGACAATGTCACGGCTGACGGCCGCGGTCGCTCTACTCAGATCTCCGAGTTCGGCACCGGCGTGTTCGACGGCACCTTCGCAAGCGATGATCGTGGTCGAGGGCAGTAATCGCAGGCTTTGCTCGAGCGAGCGGAAGAGGACTCCGAAGTTGTCCGGGAAGGCTCGGCTGACCGTGAATGCTGTTACGAGATATTCACTGATCGAGGCAGAGTCGGTTTCGTGAAGGACGCGGATCGCTGCGGCGGCGGCCTTGCGGACGTCTGGGTCCTCGTCGTCAAATAGCCTCACGAGTTCGTTGGCAGCAAGATGCGGTGCCGTGGCCATGGTTTGCGCGGCTCCCTGCCGCGCCAGGTTCGGTAGGTCGATGACGTCGGAGAGGCATGTTTCCGGTAGCCGGCCGTTCAAGAAGGCGTTGGCCCAGATGTGCCCCGCGCTTACCGCGATGGGACTGTCTGCTTCGAGCGCACGGTTGAGGTGCCGCGCGAAACGCGGGCCTGCCTCCCAAATGGCGTACAGCATCAGCTCGTTAGCAGGGCTTGAAAGGTGAATCTCAATCTCGCTCGTGGAGAACAGCGCGTCAGCGATATCGAGCGCCTGCTCCAGGTGGCTTTCGAACAGCGCCAAGGCAGGGCGAGCGGCTTCCGCGCGTACAGACAGGATTGGATCTTGTGCGAGCTCCGCCACGACCGGGAGCAGCCGAGGTGCATGTGTCGGGTCTGCAAGGAGAACCCGGCCGATTGCCGCGGCGGCGACTCCTCGAGTCGAGTTCAGCCCTTCCGTTGCCAGATCGAACTCGTCGTCGGGCCGTCGGCCCGCGCGTTCCACCGCAGGGTCGGCCGCGCGAGCGTAGTGCTCGAGTAGGCCGATCAAGACGTCCGAGGCTTCTTCGGCGGAGTTTGCTATGGCTCGGCACACTGCTTTCCCTGCCGCTTCTCCTGCGAGATGCCTCGCATGTTCGCACAGTTCAGTCAGTTTCGCGGTGGTGATCTTGCCGGCGACTGCGTTGACCACTTCGATGATGTTGGATGTCGGCAACTGTTCGTCAAAGGTCAAGGCAAGTTCGGTGAAGCGCCGCGGTTCGATCGCGGCACGGCGACCAAGCAGTCCGGCGAGTTCTCGCGGGCCTCCTACCGCAAAGTTCCGACGAGCGAGTGCCTCCCTCGAGCTGTACTTGGCGATAGCTCGCAACCAGTCTTCGTGAGTCATATGCTCGCCTGCCTTTTCGGGCACCGGCGGGCCAACGAAGTGAGATTCAAGAGCCTCGGGCGGCCGGATAACGGCGCGAGTGAACTTGCGCTCGAGTTCACCTAGTCTGCGTCTGACAGCAGATGTCAGACGGCTCTCGGGCAACGCTGACATCAGCACGTACTGGGTGTACCCCCAGGCTCCATTTCTTCCGGGCTTTCTCTCCCAGGTGGGATAGTGGGCAAGGAGCTTCGTGCATAGAGCCTCGAGTTGGGCATCGCCGCAGTGCGGCGTGGTCGCCTCGATGAGTAGCCGTGATGCCCAGACGTTGCTGCCATGCCAGCCCAGTCTCAGGTTTCGGTCATCCGATCGCAGCCACTCGATCGCCTCGTCTGCTGCTTGCTCGGCGATGACTGCGTAGGCACGGCACGCGAGAAACCGCGCGACCTCGTGATCACTACTGCTCAAAGTGGAGATAGTGGAGCTCGAGTTGTTCCAAAGGTCGTGTGCAGTCGCGCGTAGGGCGATATCGATGCCGTCTAAGACTGCTGCGGTGACTTGATGAGATCGGTAGAACCTGTGCGCCCAAGGACCTCCGGCCTTTCGCTCGCTATCGGCGTCCGTGGCAGTGTCGTCCAATACTGTAAGCACGAAGGGGAGCACGTGCTCCAGGTACTGCTGAGGCGCTGCTGTGGCGATCTCGACGATCGTCTTGTCGCCACCGGCACCTCCGGCCTGGTCGATGTAATCCGGAAACGGGTCGGCGACACTGTCGGCTTGGGCTCGTTCTCTGGCACGGTTCAGGTAGGCACCGATCACCCGCGCTGCTCCTGCGGGATCTTCGTCATGCAGGCCGACGATGATCGACCAGAAGTTGCTGTTGACCGCGATCGGCCCTCGAGCTCCGTCCAACAAGCCGCGGCGGAGCAGCTCAACGGTCAGGTCGAACAGGCCTGGCGACAGAAACCACTCGACCATGGACCGCAGTCGAAGCGTCCACTCGTCAGAGCTGCCGATGAACGGCTCGACTAGTTCAGTGACGCGTTTCCCACGCTCCCTGGCTGCCCTGATCAGCACGTTGGCTGTCGGTGTAGCCGTCGCAGCCCCCGCGAGCAGCGGCTCCCAACGACCGGCCGAGTCGGCAGCATCGAACCAAGCGGGCTCCATCAGCAGAGCGAGGAGTCGCCCACTACGACGTGAGCCGCCAAATGCGAACGGTTCGATCGCCAGCCAGTCGTCTGCCACGGCCGGCAGGGAACTGAGAACCCCGATCACAACGTCGAGAAGGTTCGAACGAATCGCGTCGCTGGTCAAGAGCCGTACCGCGTCTGTCCGGAACCGCCGTCGATTGACCCCGATGAGGTGTTCGAGGACCTGTCGCACCTGGGCGCGCCGGAACAGTTGCTGACCCGAGTTTACAACGAAGTCGTGCAGACCTTGTCCCTGGGCGACGAACTCTTGTGCGAACAAGAAGTCGAAGTAGGTCTCATGAAAGAACTGGACGGTGTCGCCGTCATCGCGGACGATCCCCGCCGAAGCTAGTGCTGGCCGTGCGCGTGGCGGAAGCCGATCGAGGAGCGCAGCTGGTGCATGCAGGGTCTCGTGTTCGCTCATGTAGGTCACGAGAGGGGCGATCGCCCCATGCCAACCAGCCGCCCCAAGATCGCCTTCAACCAGCGAACGGAGCTGGCCCGTGAACCGTCGATACAGGTCCGGAAGTGTCCGATACGGCAGCTCACGAGACTTGGCCTCCAACCGGAAGAACACCGCTAGGTGCAGAGGGACGCGCAGTAAGTCGAACGTGTCCGCCGTTAGCGAGCTCGCGTCGACGTTAAACTCAGCGAGAGCAGCACGTACCGCCGTGGCATCAAGGTCACCGACCTCAAGCTGCTCGACCTTGTCCTCGTCGAGTAGCAGAAACCTCATTCGCGGATCATCCAAAAGATCAGCTGTGCGCACGACGAGGACGACCTTCATTCGGCCGTACCTACTCGCCTGTTCGACCACCTCGGCGACAGCGTCGTAGCTGTCGGGGATGCGGCCGCTGTAAGTACTCACCGCATCGAGCTGATCAACGACGAGTACGGCCGGTCCACCACCGACTGCCGAAGCCAGGACGTCCACCGGGGATGACCGCAGGTCTGCTGCCTTCCCCAGTGCCGCGGCGTTTCGGCAGACACTGTCGATCGCGTCCATGCGCACTACTGCGGCCGTCCAGCCAGCGTCGGCCAGCTGTTTCACCGCCTCGGCCGCGACCGTGCTCTTGCCTGAACCGGCACGACCGTGCATCACAACAACTGGAAGGCCATCATCTGCAGTCAATCGGCCAGCCAGAAGGGACGCTCCAGGATGCGCTGCCATGACCGGCGGCCGCGTGATCCGGTTCCGTCGATAGTTCCTGTCCACGGTATGGCTGATCGCCTCATCGTCCCGTGCTGACGCGACGACGCCGTTACCCTCGGGGCGAATGACCACGTAGGTGTTGTTTTGCGTGTTGTGATCGCCAACCTGCACGCCTTCGCTTTGGCTGACGTCGACACGCCGTGTCAGCTCCGACGGGGTCGGACTGCGGTCCTGTCGATCTCGGGAGAACACTGCTAACTACCGGTCGAAGCGGTTGGTCTGCGTGTTGTGGTCACCGATCTGGACCCCACGACCATCTCGAACTTCGACCGTATACTTTCCGGCCACCTCGGTTGCCGGTCGCGTTGTAGCCCTACCCTCGGTTCTGTGTTCGCGCTGCAGCTGGCGTAGCGAGACGATCAGAGCGATTGCCCCGAGAATCAGTCCCGCGATGCCGGCAACCCAGCTCAGCGCTTCGACCACCGGCCGATATGGATGGTTTTCCTCCCACAGCCAGTTCAAGGCACCAAGCTGCCACGCTCCCCAGAGTGCCAGGCCGACAGCAGCCATGCCTCCGAGCCACCAAAAGCGGCGACCAAGCCTGCTCATACGACCTCCCAGCCGACGCTTTGCCACGACTTCGTTCTAGAGTAATCTTTGGCTGCACGAAGATGGCTACGGCGCTACCAGCGTGCAGAACGAGCCTCAGATGTCTCCGACAGCACCGTCCGCGGGCTCTAGTGCCGGCCAACCGTCGGAGAACGCGATGTGATGGTCCTGAACAGCTCGAGCGGTGCCTGGCACTCCGCTGCGAGCGCAAGTTCGTCCACCTGGGTTTCGGTGTGAATGAGTTCGATGGCACGAGGCAACAGAGACGGTCGCTCAAGCAAGGGCATCGGACCCGGCTCGCGGCGCCGCCATCCTTTGGAGGACACCGTGACCATCGCGTTGCGATAGGTGACGTCGCTCATAACACCGAGCGTTCGCGCCCGAAACAAGAGGGCTTGCAGGCTCACGTTCCAATGCTGCTTGAGCTGGCCAAGTCGTCGCCAGTCCGCCCTGCTCGGCAGCTGTTCAGCGATCTCATCCGCCGGCGTCAGGAACTCCGCGGCAAAGCGGTGCGCTTGATCCTCGACGATCCGGCCCCCTGGTTCGGCATCCACATGCATCACCAAGTGCCCGAGCTCGTGTGCGACGTCGAAGCGTTGGCGGTAGTAGTCGTCCTTCAAGGGATTGAGCAGGATGATCGGCCACTCGGGCGTGTCGAAGGAATAAGCGTCGACCGTCGCGTTGTCCAAGGGGCTGAACACGACAAGGCTGCCGTGACTCTCCGCCAGCCTGACGAGATGTCCAACTGGCCCTGGCGGAATTTCCCATTGCTTCCGTAGCAGTAACGCGGCCTCCTCCGGGGCGCGGCCACCGGTTTCTTCGGTTGATACCGGGTAGCTGGGAAAATCGCGTTTCGGGAACTCGACGTGCCGCTCGATCGTGGTCGCGATGTCGACGGCGAGGCATCCGTAGGAGTAGGCCTGATCCCGCGAGATCTGACTGGTCGATCTCAATGACCGGAAATGCGGGGCGGTGGCAGCGATCGGGAACGACTGCTTCCGGGCCAGAAAGAACCCCGGGTCGACCTCCAAGGCCATCGCCAGGGCGCCCACCGTGGCCGGCGCCGGTCGCTTCATTCCGCTCTCGTATGCCGCGACCGCTGTAGGCGTCTTCTGGATCAACGCCGCCAGAGCGTTCTTCCGCAAGCCCGCCAGTTGTCGAGCCAGGGTCAGGCGACCGCCGTCGAAGAAGGCGGCGATATCGCCCAGCCGTTCAGTCATGCGTCACCAATAGCACGTGGTGCGCCGTCGCCGCGCGCCGACCTTCGGACTCGCACGTCCGCGTCAGCAGCGTCTCCGGACGGCGGGAGACTCGGGTCGACAAGCTGGGGCCGCGCCCCGCTCCTCTGGGGCCCGGGTGGCAGATCTAGCAAATTCTCCCGCCATACCCAGGCATCGCCACGGTCAGAGTTCCACCGGATGCGACCGAAGAATAGCTCGAAGTCGACGGTCACCGGGTCCATCGAATGCGCGAGAACCAAGGTCTTCCGGAGATCACGTTCGTCGTCCGGAAGACCTTCCAACGGCGGCAAGCCGGGGATCGCCGTGACCGGGAACAGGCCACCGTCGTCTTCGGAGTGAGGCTGACGCGCGACTGTCTGCTTCGTGTCGCTTTTTTCCGGCCAGCGAATTTTCCTGACCTGCCCGAACTTGTACGAGGCCAGCAGCCACCGCCAACCATCGACCGCCCAGCCAGGAGATCCATTGAGGTCATGTCGGACTACGGTGCCTGCAGGCAGCAAAGGGATTGACTGGAAGTCACGGCCGGCGATGCCATCCGCCAGGACGTCGCGCCCCACTGACTCCTCCCCCGGCTGTGCCGCGAAGTCCCCGCATTGAAAGACCCGATCTAGACGATCCAGCAGGTAGATGTAGGCGTTGTAGCCGATCCAGGACTGCTTGTGGCCACCTGCGGGGTTGTAGTCCTGACGCACCTGCTGGTAGGCCGACCGATGCGCCCAGGCGATGCCGTCCAGCACGCCAGAGCCGCGCAACATCCCTAAAACCCTCGCCTGCTCAGTCACGAGTCCGAACTCTACCCCAACGCAGTATCGAGTGCGTAAAAATGAACCGCGCGAGCCTTCAGGCTTATCCTTCTGCCGACATAACGTCGCTACTCGACCGCGCTACGGGAGGTACGACGTCAAGATCGCGTTATCGCCAGCTCTGATCTACGGCACTCACTGCTGACGCTGGCGGTGGCTGTCGACGACCACCGCCATGCCCACAGCGGCGAGGATTCACTCGCCGACACCGCGCTTTGGGCCCGGGTACGCTGGTCGGCACCTTCGCTCGCCGCCGTGACACGACTAGTTAGATCGAGCTGGTGCACGCGGTCATCGCCACCGCTTCCAGCATGGAGCGCGCTACACCGGCGCGGGGAGAGCGTCCGGCATCATCTTCCGTGCTTGCAATTCTGGAGCGCTCGTGCTCGGCCGCTACCTGCGCGGCGAACCGTGGACATCCTCCGAGGAACTGGCCGAACTTCGAGAACAGCATGCGGAAGCGTCCGCGATGGATGCAGACCTCTACGAACAGCAGGCGGCGTCGAACCGGGAAAGGGTCAAGGAGCAGTCCGCACAACGCAAGAGGAAACCCAAGGTCAGCAAGCCACCCTTTGGCCTCGGCGGTGGAGAGTCCGATGATCAACCACGTCGGGCCTCAGATAGGTGAAGGCCAGGTGGAACCGATATCGGCCTGTAGCACCTTAGGCATCGAAAGCCGTCTCAGGATCAGCGCGAGGTCGTGACACCAGGTGTCGTAGGTGCCGACGAGCCAGCTGTCGTGGACGGTGGAGCCTTCGGTGGTGTGGGCGAAGGCGTCAGCCCGAGATAGGTCAGCAACGCGAGCACCCCGGCCACGATCGTGAACAGGGCGACGAACAGACCGCGCTTACGCGTCCGGGTCCAACAACTCTCCGTCTTCGCGGGTGCCGTGGCGTCGCGGCCGGCGGTGGTGTTGTTGTCGCCGGTGACGGTCTGGCCGCCTACGGCAGTCGAATGGGCGCCGGAGGCAGTGATGTTGGTGCCGTGGTCACCGGTGATCTGTGGAGAGTAAGTGATCACGGCGCGATCACCGGTGATGATGAACTGCACGACCTGGTCTGCGGCTTCCTGAGCCGGTATTTCCTGGCCCGGCGGAGTCAGATCGGCCAGTTCGGTAGACAGTTCGACCAGCGCGGTCCGGATACGGCTGAGCACTCCACGCAGGCTGGTCGCGCTGAAGGGCCAGTAGATCTGCGTAACTACGGAAAAGGGCTCCGTGTGGTGCTTGTTCATGTATTCGATCAGCCTAGGTGCCCAGGCGGGGGAGAATATGGTGTCTTCCCGATTCGCCTCGGCCATGGCCGCTAGCTCTCCGACCCCTTGGTAGAACGTCAGCTCGTTGAAGGGGGCAGAAGCTCGCGGAGCTGCTCCGGAAAGACATGCTCGTAGAGTTCTTGCGTGATCGCATTGCGGCCTGCCCGGTTGGTGATCCTGGCCATCAGCTGTGAACCGGTCGTACGGTAATCGGGGATCTCAGCCTCGCCCGAGTAGCCGTTCAGCTCCTGACGAGCCCAGTCGCGGAGCTTGACCGAACCGGCCTGCCCGCCGAGTGCATGCACTTGTTCAGCAGGTTCTCCAGCGACACAGACTCATCGACCGCGCCCGCTTGGATGTCGGCGAGGAGACCGAGTTTCCTAGACATAGCCGACAATCCTTGCATGTCAGGGCATGACCTATCGATGGGGGCGTGGTCAGAACTTCCCCAACAAGAGCGGCACCTGCTCGCCCTTCGGCCTGCCGTCGGCCGGTCGGTGCGGCCGCGGCGCGCCTGCTCTACGCCGACGACGCGCGCCGGTTGTCCGACTTCGCCCGCAGGCTCGTGGCGACCGAGCGCGACCACGCCCCCGGTGACTACGTCCACGAAGCGCTCCTGGTCCTGCGGTACGCCGAGCGCCTGGCCGAGCTCGGCGTCGTCGTCAAACGCACCCGCGGCGCCACCTAGGACGAGATCGGCGCGGCCGCCGGCGGCATCACCAAGCAGTCGGCGCAGCGCCGGTGGGCCGACGCGGCCGCGACCGTCGACGCGCTCGCCGACGGGATCGGCGCCGACGCCCTGCGCAGCCGGAACGCGGCCACGAGCCGCAAGCCCGGCCGGAATGGCCGGAACCGGACTCGGACACCGTCGAACCACACGGCGTTGAGCTCGCCGAGTGCGTTGACCCCAGGCACCAGCTCGCCCGGTTCGATGGTGCTGGTGTCCGGGTTCTCCGCGAAGTACAGCAGCTCGCGGGCGACTTCCCACGCGTACGGGCCGCCGACCCAGTCGCGGTCGATGTGGCCGTCGATCGTGCGCCACCGGTCGTGCTGCTTCACGCCGTCGAGGATGTAGCTGTCGCGCAGCGCCAGTTCGATCGCGCCGAGGGCCGCGCGGTGCTGGCCGACGGTCAGCCGCGGCTGTGGGTCCTCATCCAGGCCCTGGTCCCAGATCGGGATGAGAGGGGGATATTTGGCGATGATCCCCAGTTCCTGTTTCACGTCGCGGCGGGCTTGTCGTTAGGTCACGGCGAACGCTCTCTGACGAGCGCGAATGATCTCCTTGAGCTTGCGGTCTTGGGTCATAACCAATGTCCTCACCGCGAGGTCCCCACGCAGCCTCGCCGGGGTACAAGGGTCGAACCAGCGAGTTGCTATACGCGATTCTGTGAACCTTGTCCTCGACGCGCCACCGGCGTGGGCGGGATCGGCGCTCGAAGATAGGCTTCCGCGACGACGAAGGTCATGACCGACGACCCGCAGCCCCCGTCCGCCACAAGTCCGCCGCCGACCACAACGTCGTCGGTGCGGCGCTTGCCGGAGCTGACCGGCCGGCGATGTGGCCAACTGCGGCCATGATCGCGGTGCTGACGGCAACGACGATGGCGTTGTGGTGACCGGCCACCGCCGGACTCACCGGCGCGGACTTCCAGCACAAAACCGGTGGTCAGCCCAGGTCCCACCCTTTGGATAATCCCGCCGGGGGCACTACCCAGCCGCGCAAGGCCCGTGACCGACCTGCGGTCACGGGCCTTGCGCATGTCGCCGACCGGTCGATCACCAGCCGACGGGCGCCCCCCGCCGACCTCTTCACACCCTGAGGCAGTACTCTGACATCAGAGTGTGCGGAGTAAAATTCGCAGTCTGCGAAGGTGGATTCGCACTCTTCTTGAGGGTAGAGTCACAGATGACAAGTGAAAACTAGACGCCTCATCGCCCTGTCATGCTTGCCGGCCTGCAGGGCGATGAGGCTACAGAGAGGCGTGATGCTTTATGTCGAGCACCAGCCCTAGCTGGCCATACTACCTGCCGAAGCTTTGGCGACGGGTCGTCGTGATCGTGCTGATCATCGTCTTCACCGGCACGGCCGTCGCGTTGGTGATCGGTCGGGGCGAGGAAGCGGTGGCCGCAGTCGTGATCGCCGCGATCAGCGCGGCAACGGCACAGGGGGTCCGAGCCTTGCTTCGGGTACGACCCCGCCAGGCTTAAACGTGTGTGCGGGCGTGGTAGCAATTGCCACGCCCGCACCCTTGCCAACAGGAGACGATCCATGTTCGAGTTCGAAGAGGCCAAGGTCCCGCTTCACGACCTGGTGGAGATCACTCCAGGCCCCTCCGGTTCTCTGCTCGATCGGCTCGGTGACGATCCCGACGGCATCCCGGTGGTGTCCCCTGCGGACATCACCGACCGTCATCAGGTGAACCCGCGGAATCTGCGCAGGTTGCCCCGGAAGGACGCGGAGAAGCTCCGTCGCTACGCCCTGCGCGAAGGCGACATCGTCGTCGTTCGACAAGGCGCTCTTGGACGGCTCGCACACATAGCACACAACCAGGAGACGTGGCTGTACAACTCGTCCTGCATTCGTCTACGTCCCGACGGCCTGCGGGTCTTGCCCGAGTACCTGACGTTGTATCTGATGTTCCCTCCGGTGCAGGAGCTTCTGCTCAGCCGTGCGGTCCCAGGTACCGTCCAGTCGTTGAACTCCGAGATCCTGGGCGAGCTCCCGGTCGTGCTGCTCCCGAGCAGTCGACAACGACAATTGGCAGAGGTAGCTGCAAACATCGATGAGCTGGCCCAAGCACACCGAAGCACCTTGGATCACCTGGAAATGTTAAAGATCTCCGTCGTCAGCAACTACCTCGGGACGGAGACGGGGACATGAAGGCGTTGACTGCTGCAGAGTTGGCGAAGCACCTCAGCGACGCCGAGCGGGTCGTGGGTATGTCACTCGGGCGAACCAACGATGTTCTGGATGTCTTGTCCGCCACGTTGCTCCTCAAATGGGCATCAGATCAGGCTGGCCCACTCGACGTGCCCGACTATGCCCGCTGGGACGCCATCGCGGCGCGCGCGTACCACCAGCCAGGCCGGGCGCTCAACGATGCGCTTTCCGATCTGATACGCGCCAACGATGAGGTTCTCCATGAGCCGTTCTGGAGAATCGACTTCACGAACTTGCTTAACGACCACCAGGCCATCGACCTCATCGGGCACTTCAGCCGGATCTCGCTTCGTGTGGAGGATCTCCAGTTCCCGGACACTGTTGCAGCGGCCTTTGACACCCTCCTTAGTGAGGCTGCCGACGCCGCAGGCAAGAAGGGGGGCGAGTTCACCACACCTCGATCGGTGATCGACCTGATGGTCCGTCTCGCGCAACCGGAACCTGGGCAGTCTGTCTGTGATCCGTTTGCAGGCAGCGGTGGCATGCTCACGGGCGCCGAAGACTTCGTAGCTGAGCGCAGCGGCAAGCGCGGAACGCTGAGACTCTTCGCTCAGGACATAAACTTGGCGCGATGCGGTACCACTGAGCTCAACCTCCTGCTGCACGGTGCTCGGCACCATGAGGTGCGCCGGGACGACACGTTGGCTAATCCGCTCCACGTCACCGACGACGGTCAGCTGCGGCGCTTCGACCGTGTTCTGACCAACCCGCCGTTCTCGGTAAGCTACCGACCGAGGGACGTCCGTTTTCCCGAGCGCATGCGCTACGGTTGGACTCCAGACACCGGACGACGCGCAGATCTGATGTTCGTCCAGCATGTACTCGCCTCGTTGAAACCTGACGGTGTCGGTGTCGTCGTCACTCCACAGGGCGTGTTGTTCCGTGCTGGTGCCGAGGGTGAGATCCGACGTGGGATCGTCTCCGACGGCAGGCTCGCAGCTGTCATCGGGATCGGCCCGAACGTCTTCTACGGTACGGCCATCCCTGCCTGTGTGCTCGTGCTGGTGGGCAATGAGGCCCCGCTGCACCGACAGCGCGGAGTCTTGTTCGCCAACGCAGAGCACGAAATCACCAGCGGACGTTCACGCAACCACCTCGACCCACGCCACGTGGAGAAGATCACCAGCATCTTTCACGAGCAGCGGGAGATTCCGCACTTCTCCAGGCTCGTCTCCATCGATGAGATCGCCGAGAACAACTTCAACCTGAACATCCGCAGGTACATCAGCCAAGCTCCCGCTGCTCAGGCATCGCTGAACACCCAGGCCTTGATCACTGGCGGAGTGCCGAGGGCAGACGTCGAAGCACAGCGTGAACGCTTCCGAGCCTTCGGCATCGAGCTACTGGATCTCTTCGAACCAGGAGAGTGGGGCAACCTGCAGTTCCCTCGTGAGGGCCTCCCGACCGTCGTCGACAGTGTGTTGGAGAGAGCCAGCCGCCGTGAAGACATGTTCCTGCAAGAACTGGATCGTTGGCTGTCAGACGAGGTCCATGGACTCGCCGGCAGCGACCGCACATTACCCGTACTTCGAGACAACCTCATCGAGTCGTTCCACCGCGCAATGGCTCCGCTTCGCATCCTGGACGAGTTCCAGCTCTCCGGGCTGTTCGCGGACTGGTGGGCGGCTCGCCACGATGACTTAAGGGAACTTGTCCGCAGCGGCTATCAACTGGAGATCCTCGACCGGCTCCGCGCCGATTTCGACGGGCGAGCGAAGAGGCTCACAGCTCGGCAGCGCCAAGAGATGGTGAACATCTACCGCGCATGGGTCGACCAATACGGCACATCACTGGTGGAGCTCGACGAGCGCAGGGCGAAGTCGGCAGCCAAGCTGCGGCAGAAGTTGCAGGAACTGGGTGTGCTGTGGCCGGAAGGCCGCAGCTGGTATTAGCTTCAGAGGCACTGGTCGCGAGCAGCCTCGGCGGGGGACATACCGGTAGACTGCTGTTCCGCACACGCTGGATCACAGCGTTCACGCCGATCCTCATCGGTCTGCTGACCGCCGGAATCGTCAGCTATCCCGTTCTCGTGGCCATCTTCGCCATCTGGCCGGGGATACTGGACTGCGTCCTCCGAGCCGAGGCTCAACGCCCAACCCCGCAAAGAGGAAGCCCCCGGTCCAGGACTACTGAGCGCCAGGGTCGGGTGGAGACTGATCGCCCTCGTGCTGATCTTCGCCAGTGCTGACCTGACTCACGCGGTGCTGGCGAGGCAGCCGTCGAGGGTGCCAACTGGTGGGAACAACCGTTGACGTCACCAGTATCCGGGTCGGTCGTCGGCACAGCAGTGAAAACGGAGATGAAACTGAGCCCAACAGCGGTCACCCCCGAGGCTCCTGTCCAGGACGAGCCCAGCCGGCCGGTTGACATTCGCGGCGATGGAAACACCGAGCCACAGCTCCGCGAGCCCGCAGACCATCAACATCAGGGAATGTCACAAACGACCGGGCCGGGCAGCCAGAACATCGACGACGTCATGCCCTTAGCACACCCAGGACGCTGTCGCGGTTGCCTCGACGGAACTCGGCGAACGGTGTACCAGACAATGCCGTATCTGGAACGAAGACGTCTCCGGTCGGGAACCGACCTGGGTGGACGCCGCGCGCCGCGCGCGATGAACCGACAGCTGGCCGCGTTCAGCATCCTGGCCCGATGGGTCGACAGCGCAACCGTCGAGACGATCACGTAGTCGACAACAAGGTCTTCGCCGACTTCATCACCGTCAGCGAAAACCTTGCCCTCATCACGCTCCTGAGCTGCTGGCTCCGTCATTCAGCGTCGGGAAGCTCCTTGATCTCCTTCTCCCCAGTGACCTGCAACTTCATGCCCACCATGCTGTTCATGGTCAGGTAGACGTTGGATGACTTGAGGTGTTCGTCGACGAACACGTCGATCCCGGACTCCCACAGGATGTGGAACCGGGTGACCGGGATCGCATTGCGAGCCTTTGACGGGTCTCCCGCGGCCGTGACGTCGCGATCATCACCCATCAACCGAGCGAGGAAGCCCAGTTCGGCTGGGTGCCGAGGATGGTGCGGCCGATCCGTTCCTCAGGCTGTCGAAGCCGCTCGGCGGCTTGGCGATCATTCCTGGGGCATACGTGCTGGCGGAGTCGGAGTCGGCGCGTCTCGGGCCGGGAGCCGGGCGAGCTGGCGCCCAGCTCCTCGGCTAACCTCGGCCGTCCGAGTTCCGGCGCTTTCACGAAGCTGGCACAGAGCGTCTGCAGTCCCTTTCGCCCGTACCGAGCGCTCTGGGTGAACGCAGGGCCGTCCCCGTCAAGGCTGCCCTTGCGACACGCTTGGCCGCGGCGTAGAGGACATCGAATTGGTCAGCACAGCTGCGGCCCGGTACGAGTGGCGGTGCCCTGGTCCGAATTCTGGGACGACCACATGCTCACTGCCGTCACCTTTCCTCGGCACTTGGCGGCCGAAACGTCGCCAGCGCCGCGGTTTCCTGCCGCGCAGCGAGGGTTCTAAAGATCCGATAGACGGACGAGGCTCCGCTCCGCCACGGGAAGGTCCGCACCGTAAGCACGGTATACCTCCTTGACGGATGCCAGATCCAAATTCCTGATCTCCGGCCTGCCGAGCGCGCGCAAGCCGTCCTGGCATTCGCTCAGGACCTCCTTGACGAATTCCGGATCCCTTCCATCCCAGCCCGACAACAGGCGAGCCACCCAGGCCGAGGCGCCCGAATGGGCCATCGCCGCGACCAGGAGGTGCTCAATGGTGAGCATACGGTGACGAGCACGTTTCGCGACGACACAGGCATCGCTCACCAAACGGATGACATCTGCTCGCAGGGTGGCCTTTCTGCTGCTCGCCCGCCGTTTACGCACGAAGGCGAGACAAGCGGCCACCGTCGCCAGGGAGTAGTTCACCCCTTGCAGAACCAGGCGGCGGGCCGTGGGTAAATCCTCCATGAATCCGTGGATGGCGAGCGCATGGAGGACATCGAGTGGCGTCACCTCGAAACGTCCCATGGACGCGGTGTACATGGCAGCTGAATCTAAGAGGGTGATGAGCCACTCGTCCACGTGACGGTCAACATGAATCTCCGCCTCAGGTGTCACTGCATGCGTCGAGAAGGAGCCTATGGCGATGTGGGAACCCCAAATCGCCGGACTGACATCCTCGATACCACTTTCCTGCCATTCCCTCAGGCGTTCCATCTGGATTTCGCGAAGGCCGTCGACTAGATCTCCGCCGGTCATCAGATGGTACAGAAGGGGCTTATCTAGAACATCACTGTCAACCACAGGAAAACCAGTGACCACGAGTTGTCGAGCGCCCGCCCAAAGCAGGGCCGTCCCCAGAACCAGCCATTCGCCACCTGCGGTCCGATTCAGGTCGGCGCTGTCGCAGGCGAGGACGAGTCCTCGCCCGGGTACCGGAAATCGTTCCGGCGAATTGATCAACGCATTCGCGGACAACACGATTGGCGGTCTCCCGTCGATCGGTGGACATAACTGCAGGCCGGCGCTCAGTGGCTCGCCGTCTCCTGGTGCTGTGTGACATGCGTAGATCGCGCTGGACCGCGCCGGGAGGGATCGCAGTATCTCACTGAGTTCATCGAGGTCCACCTGATCTGCTCGGTTGATGGTCCGTACGCCATCGGGAAGACCGTACTGAAGCGCGCTGGCCGTGATCAGATCGTACTTCGCTGTCCCGAGTGCGCCTCCGGGGTTGAGCATCGCCAAGGACAAGGGGCTATCGCCGTCGTGCTTAGGCCGCCTTGCCATGGCGGCCAACAGGGCCGCGGGCGGCGCGATCGCCAGCCGGGCTCTTTCCGTCAGCCGGACGTCTCGAAGTCCCACGCTGATAGCTGCCCATGGCACCGCAGCCAGTACCTCGGCCGGCGCGAGCGCGATGTTCACCGGCTTCCCGGGAGCGGAGAGGCGATCTCTTAGCCGAGGGGGCAGTAACGCTGCCAGACGCCGAGCCAGCTCACGTTCATCTGGTAGCGGACCGAACAGGACGCTTGATTCCATCCGCTCCTGGAAACTTGAGTCGCCTACCACCTCACCTGGCCAGGGTGCTGGAGCGGCGACGCGCAATTCTCTCAAGGTCATTCCCAGATCGGTGTCGGGGCCGATTTCAGCCACGCCACCACTAACATCACCGTCCGGCGGGACAAGTGCCCAGTACAGGCTTGATCCGGTGGACCAGGTGCTCCACCACCAGGTGCCGCGTCCGAGTACCACCTCTGCCAGCCGCTCCAGGTCGTAGCAGCCAGAGTTTTCGTCTGCCTGGTACCAGATCGAAGCTGCCAGCCGGGATATACCACGAACCTGTATGAAGGGTGCGCTCGCCGTGCCAGGAGTCTCCTCGTCGCGGGGAGCGAATTGAAGACGTGCGGTCTCGATCAGCTCGGCAAGCGTGGTCCAATCGTGACCATCCGCTGCCTGCCGCATCGCGGATTCGAGGGTGACGCTCATTCTCGCCCACCACAATCGGCGGGTGACCAGGTCATGCAACTGATGACGCGCCCAATGCAATGTTGCCACTGCCTCTACGCGTGTATCCAGCGCTTCAAGCCGACTCGGAGTGGTTTCCAGATAGTCCGCGAGGTGATTCAATACAGCAGCCGCCTCCAGCGGGCGATCCATGCGCAACAGGAACTCGGCTGCTCCAGTGCCGCGTCCCATGGACTCGACCACCTCGGAAGTGCCCTGTGCCTGGGAAATTTCGGACAGCTGAAATAAAATGGCAGCGCGAATGCTTTCAAGGTCGGCCACTCGTTCGGAGCCCAGGAAGGTCAGAAACCTCATCTCGCGATCAGCTCGGAACGACCGATGAAGCGAGAAGGCCGTCCCCGCGATCATGCCTTGGGCATCCGAAGAGTACCGAGGGTCGCTCTCCGCGACGAGTCTCAGAAGAACCATGGTGTACAAGAACTTGGATCGCGTGACGGTACGCGGGATGGCCAGGGCCATGGAGGTGGAGAGTCCACGCTCACCTGTCGCGACACGAGCACGCAGCCGGGCAAGACTGAGCTCGATGGCCAGTTCCTTCCGAGCGCGGCCGCGGCCAAGCCTGGTCGTGGCCGTGGTGATCATATCGAGGGTCACCTCGGGCTGCCCCAGCTCCAAGCGTGCGAGGCCGACCACTAGGGCGCGAAGGCAGGAGAATTCCGCCGGCAGCCGATCGGCCTCTTTCAGCGCCTCGCCCAAGTGACCTGCCCGGACCAGCGCCCAACCATTCAGCGCGACAAGGGTGACACGAGACGACGAATGCTCGCCCAGCGCCCGAGACGCCGCTCCGGGCAGGCCTCGGCGCAGCAGACGCTTCGCCTGGCGAAACTTTCGCGCGTCCTTGCCCCTCAGCTTCGGGATGCCGCGCACACCCCGCTGAGGCACTGGCACATACGCGACCGGCGGTCGGCCAAGCCACGCGACAACGAGCCGCGCGAACAAGCCGGCGACCATGGCCACCGCCGCGGGCCACTCGAATCCATACGCCGCTGTCGCGACAATGAGTGTCAGCGAGGCGAATCCGGTAAGCCCACGTGCCATGACCAATGCGGCCACGACATAAAGAGGCCATACCGATCCGTAAAACCACACCGCGAGCGCGGTAGGCGCCACGGCGAACAGGAGCGCGAGCGCCAGGCTCGACAACCGCTGGCCAGCGAGAAAAGAATCCGGTACCGATGCCAGCCTACGCACGGCGAACGGCACACCTTCGAAGCCCTCCCCTTCGAAGGTGTCGTGGCCAGCCGTGACAGCCTCTCCCGCTGTCACGATAACCTCGACCACCAAGAGCTGGGTCACCAGTATTCCTGCGATCAGCGGCTCGCCAAGCGAGACAGCCAACACGGCGAGAACACCTTGCACGGGCCAGCGCAGCGATACCCTCATCCATTTGACGCGCTCCGCTATTTCAAACGGAGTCTGGCGCTTGTCTCGCGCGGTGATAGCAGTCAGAGGCGCGATCAGCCACCCCAAGAGTGAACCTGTCGCGATGGCGTAAACAACGATCATCCCGACTGCGGCGCCTATTGCTGTCAGATAGCACGCCGAGACCGCTCGCTTCCATCGACCGCCAGCGACGGTGAATCCGATGGAAGGAGGACCTTCTTGGTCCTGATCATCCACCTGTTCCTTGCGGATGGCATGCTGGTTCATCACCTCATCGAGGCGGTTCAGGGTGCCCAATCCAAACGCTTCTGCGACAGTGTGTGACACATCCTCGCTCGTGCAGTTTCGCGTCAAGCTGAGTGCGACAGCGATATGAGCGGCGTCGACATTCTCGAAGCCGTAGGCTATTGCAATGGTTTCGGCGACCTCGATCAGATGGTCGAGAGCGTTTCGCTCGAAAGAAGGTTTTGCGACAGCGAACGAAGTCACATCATCTTCGGACAACCGGACAAGGACACGCGTCCATTCGGTGCTCATCACGATGTCGAATGCTTTGACAAGTCTTTGTCGTTCCGGCAAGCGAACGGGAAGCGCGTTGGCGGCATCAAGGAGCCTCTGCGCTCGCAGAGTCAAAGGGCGTGCGGTTCTGCTCGATTGTTGTTTACTCTGTGTCATCCCAGCTCACTTCAACCATCTCGGGCGCCGCGCCTCCGACGTCGTCTCGGCTCGCGCCCGCGGAACGCCAACGCAGCCGGGCAGGACCGAGCAGCGGCTTCCGAAATGCCGCGGCGCCGAAGAAAGGGGTCGCACCCGAGCGAACTGTCAACTGGGCAGCCAGCCCAGTCTCGTTGGAAATCTCGAGCGTCGAGGACGCGTTGGCGACAGGTAGCGTGTTTGCCAGGGCATCAGGTGCGAGGCGTAGATCGACAGTCGTCCCGGCGGCGTTGGAAACCAAGATCGCGACTGGCCCCGTGTGCAGCACCTTGTGCACGAGGACCCACTCTTGCCTCCACACCTTTGCCACTCGGAGTACTTGGAGCTCGCGTTCCAGGGAAGGTAAATCGACCAACGTACGCCACCGGCACTGTGCGGCTTGCAGGAACGTCGCGCCGGCGCCACCAAAGGTGATGGACACTTTTCCATCACCTACGCCGAGCGCTCCGGCGGCGGCAGTGGAGCTGATCTGCACCTTTCCCGCCGACATGTAGCTCAGGTCCGTGGGTGCTCCTCGCTCGCCCTGCTTGTAGGGAACCTCGAGCTCATCGAGGCTGGTGATACGTTCGAACCGTCTTGCCTTCAGCGTGCCCACATCCCCGACGGAGATCCGCGCATTAGGCAGCCAACAGGCAAGGAGCTTCAGCTGACGGTACATCTCGTCTGTGTACGTCTCGTGAATTCTCGTCACGCCAGATGTCCCCTCGTGTAGCCGACTAGTGACATAAGTCGCGACAGCCCTGAGATTGTTACAGCTGGGCACTGCTCAGGCATCAGCCTGGGTGTCGAGCCCGGCGGAACCCCGAATCGGTGCTGCGCAACATCGGCATGCCCCGATATATCTGTCATTCGAATTCGACGACGTTACCTCATGAGCGCCGGTTTCGAACCCTTCTTGGCTGCATGGCGCTGGAATCCACAGTCTGAACGTGAAGCGGTGACAGTCTGCGATCGCCTGTGGTCTCGAATCACTGCAGGCTGCACGGATTCCTGAGGCTTCCCAGCTGAACCCGGAGGCCCCTGCGGACAGCACACCTCAGCGGACCTGCCGCAGGTGAACCGCATGCGTCGACGTAAGCGACGACGTGATAGACCCCGGAATAATCGCAGGTCCTGCCATCTGAGCGAACGACACCCGGAAAGTACCACCGGTCATCGCGACAGCTATACTGCGAGTAGAGGACTTTGTCGATTCCTCGGTCTGCCCAGGAATTCTCGCCTGGGCAGACTTATTAATTTCAGCTCAAGTGCAAGGTATCCAGAGAGACAACTGCAGGTTTCGTGAACCGCGCCTTACGTCAGGCGGCGGGCGGGAGTTTCCGGTTCTGTCGGCGCGGGATGATCGAGGCGGCCGCTTCGGCGGTTTCGCGGGCGAGTTCTGGCAGGACGTGGGTGTAGGTGTCGGCGGTGATGGCGATGCTGGAGTGGCCGAGGAGTTCCTGGACCTGTTTGAGGTCGGCTCCGGCGGCGATCATGAGCGTGGCGGCGCCGTGTCGGAGGTCGTGCAGGCGCACGGGCGGGAGGCCTGCGGCGTCGGCGATGGCTTGGAAGGCGTCGCTGAGGTGGGAGGGTTGCAGGGGGCTGCCGTCGGGTTCGGTGCAGACCAGGCCGTTCTCGATCCAGGAAAGTCCCGCTGCCGCGCGCAGCGTGTCCTGGCGTTTCTTGTGGACGGTGAGGACACTGGTGGTGGCGTTGTCGAGCGCGATGACCCGGCCGCTGGCTTCGCTCTTGGGTTCGCCGAGTTCGGCGTGCCAGCCGATCTGGACCAGCGCGGCGGTGATGGTGATGCTCTGGCGGGCGAGGTCGACGTCCCACCAGGGCAGGCCGCACGCTTCGCCGCGCCGGAGTCCCCGGTAGGCGATGAGGTGCAGGAGGACGTAGTAGGGATGGTCGACGGCGTGGTCGAGGAACCGCCCGGTCTGTTCCGGTGTCCACACCATGACCCGGGATGGTTTCTGTCCGGTGCGCTGCCACCGTTCGACGCGCTCAGGGGTCCAGAGCAGCGCTTTTGGCCGACGTCCTGACGGGAGTTCGACGTAGGAGGCGGGGTTGAACGTGATGGGCAGTCGCGGGTCGCGGATGGCGGCGTTGAGCGCGGCGCGCAGGGTTGCTCGGTAGCGCTGCATGCTGGCGTCGCTCAAGGTCCGCAGGCCGTGCACGCTCTTGCGGATGGCGGGATCGTCGCTGGCTCGCGCGGTGCGGATGGCGTCGTTGTGCTCGGTCATCGCGTCGAACATCACTGAGATGTGGACGACGGTGAGTTCGTCGAGCCGATGGTGCCCGAGGTGAGGGATGAGCCAGAGCCGGATGTGGCTGCTGTAGGAGAGCTGGGTGGTGGCGCGGAGTTTCTTCTTCCGCCCGGCGAACCACGTGGCCAGCCACTCGCCGACGGTGGGGACCTGTGCGGAGTCGGCGACGCCGGTGGCCAGGTGCGCGCGGATGGTTTCCGGCGAGGGGAAAGGTTCCTTGGTTTTGAGGTGTTTGTCGATGACGTCCCCGATCGCGGCGATGGCGGCGGAGCCATAGGGTTCGGCGACGTCGACCAGGGCCGCCATGTTGTCCAGTTCGGCTTGCGCGTCGGTCTGGGAGGCGTATCCGCCGCGCCTGCGGGTGCGGCGGGTACCGTCGGCGCGGGCGGGTAGTTCGGCTTGGTAGTACCAGGTTCCGTGCTCGGAGCTCCAGGATCCGTTGCGGCGTTTGAGTTTCGGGCACGCCGACCCGAGCGGTTTGCCGGAGTGTTTGCACGCGCAGCGTTTGTAGGTGCTGCCGGAGAAGTTTTGTGTCATCGGATTCGTTCCTGCCGCAATCAGGGGGCGTGTTTTCGGTCAGCGCCCATCGACGCTCCGGTGGGGACAGAGAGGAAGGACTAGCTACGAGGTTCTTCGTCCAGGCCGAGAAGCTCGACCAGACGGGCGACGGGGATGCGGTAGTTGCGTCCGGCCCGTATGACGGGGACCGGAAAGTCGCCTTGCCGTGCGAGGCGGTACGCCGTCGTGCGTCCGATGCCGAGCATGGTGGCGGCGGTCATGAGAGTGGTGGTGACTCCGAGGCCGCGGAGGTGCTCGCGCGACCAGGCTGGGCGATCCTCATCGATGGATGCGGAGGTCTCGGTGTGAGAGTCGATAACAAGCTGTGGTTTGCAGTGCACGGTGGCCTCCTGGCACGAGGGCAAGTTGGGGTAGCCGCTTCTCGTCGATGGCCGTAGCTGGGCACGGCGACGGGTTCTGGCCGTCGGGGTCCGAGGCGGCCCGTTTAGGCGGTGGGCCCGGTACGGCGATCTGAGCGGGTAGCGCGGGCTTTAGGGCGTGGTGGCGGGAGAGCCGCTACGGCAGGAGAATGGGCTGCAGCCGTCCGGGTCGTCTTCATCGGCGTTGGCGGTGCCGCGTGTGGCGTCGAAGTCGACGTGGTCGAGCGGCAGGAGCGAGCGGTGGATGAAGAACTCACCGCGTAGGGGTTTGCCGTTGGCGTTGGCGCGGGGGCTGCCGTGACGGATGGCTTTGTCGAACTCGACCAGGTCGGCCCATGCGTGGGGGTCGGTCTCCCGGATGAACCGCAGCCGCGAGTTTCCCGAGTACGGGCAACCGATGCACGAGCTTTTCACGACCGTGCCCATGCCGCGTTCGCCGAGGAGCGTCAGGCAGTCCGTACGTGATAGTCCGAGGTCGAGGAGCGGGAAGATGTTACGGGTGTAGTTGACGTCGGAGTCCTTGGCGCGGTGGAACTCATCGGTGGAGATGCCGATGGCCTGGTCGACGAACACACCGCGGGGCACTCGGGTGGGATGCGGGTAGCCGAGGATCTGGCGGATGGCTTTCTTGAGCGGCTTGATCTTGTATTCGCCGGTGCATTGCCGGCGGGCCATCCCCCTTGCGCCGTCAGGGTTCTTCACGAACAGCGGCATGGTGACGAACCGGGACTCCGGTTTGAGGGCGTCGTGACGGATGTTGCCGTTCGACACGGTCAGGACGGGGATCCCTGCCCGCGCGCCGATGCGGCGCGCGGTGTCGAGCTGGGCGTAGACCTGTTTCGGTTCCCAGCCGGTGTCGGCGAAGAGGGCTGCGTCGAACTGCGGGATCCGTCCTTCGCAGGCAAGTAGGAACACGCACAGGCTTTGCACCCCTGCGCCAAGGCTCAGGTATCGGCCGCGTGGCTGGCCCGGGTACCGCTCGCGATGGGACCTGCTCGCGCGTCGAGCGCTGGTGCGGGGAGGGCGAGTCTCTGGGCGAGGTTGGGTGGCGCTGCGGGCGGATGTCGACGTGCGGGGTGTTCGGGTCTGGCCGGGGCGTTCTGGGTCGGGTCGGGTGGTGGTCATGGTTGCTCCCAAGGGTGGTCAGGCGGAAAGGTCGTGCGGCTGGGCGAGCAGGCGGTGCCGCAGCGCGCGCCGGGTGTCGGTGGTGGGGTTCTGCGCGGCCCAGAACAGGGCTGTGGTGATCAGGGCGCGGTGAGCCGGCTGGTCGGAGAGCACCCACTGCTCGGCGGGACGGAGGCGGTTGCTCTCGTCGCGGGTGCGCAAAGCCTGATAGCCGGTGTATTTGAGGTTCGTCAGGATTCTGGTGACGGCCTTGTCGTGCCAGGTTCCGGTGGTGCCCGGTGGTGGGTAGCGGTCGGGATTGTTGTTCAGCCGCTGGGTGATCTGGTCGACGTCGAGGCCGGTGACCGCGCGCCAGTAGAAGATGTGCTGCACGACCGGGGCGCGCAGCGGGTCGGGGGTGAGCCGGGTCCGGGGCCTGCCGCTGCCCGAGCGGGTCCCGGCGACGTCCATGGTGCGGTAGCCGTAGGGCGCGCGGTGCACGTTCCAGCCTTGGCGGACCAGCGTCGCGGTCGCCTCGCTCGCCCGGCGCAGCACAGGATGCTCGGCAGCGACGTCCGCTTCGGACGGGGCTTCCGGCAGCGGGCGCTCGGGTGGCGCGGGCAGGACGCGTAGACGTTCTGGCCGTGCCGGGTACCCAGCCAGCGTCGAAGATGTTGGAGAAGCCTGTGGGGGCGGTTGGTGGGCATGGCGGTACCTGCTTTCGATGTGCTGGAAGGGGGTGCGAGGCACCCCGGACCTCGGGGCCGCTGGAAGACGGGGTGCCTCGCGGACCTGTTCAGCGGGTCGTGGTGCGTGCTGGTGCCGGGCGGGCCGGGCGCGCACGGCCCGAGGAAGGGGTGGTGGCGGCCAGAGCCTTACTCGTGCCCTGCTCGCACCGAACCGAATTTGGTGGTGCGGCGCTCGCGCGGGTGGTGTGGCGGCGCGGCCCAGTGGCACCTGGCCGGGATGTGGGCGAGTGCGGCCAGGTCGTCCAACAGGTGACGTAGAGCCCGCGCGGCCTGCTGGGGCATCACCCCGTTGCCCAGAGCGCGAAGTTGCGCGGTGCGGGGCAGGTCGAGGTGTGTGGCGGTGACCCAGCCTGGGGGCAGGCCCATGAGCCATTCGACGAACGGCGGTGCGAGAACGGGGCGTCCGTGCCGTCCGGGCTGGATCGGGTACGGGGCGAGGCGGCCGGTGATGAGTTCCCATCGGTGAACGGCGGCGGCGTACTCGCCCCAGTTCACCGGCCTGGGTTCACCGGGTGCTGTGCGGCGGGCGCGCGGTGCGCGAGTGGTCGTCACGGTCCTTCACCTCCTTCCGCGCTCGGGGTTTCGGAGCGGGCGTGGTGACGGCGATGACGACAGAGGGCAGCATCAGATCGCCCTTCGAGCCGCGCTGCGCGGGACAGCCTTTGGTTCCGTCGGTCGCGCGCGGGGTCGGCAGAAGTCGTGGAGTGTCCATGA
Source organism: Amycolatopsis sp. cmx-4-54 (assembly GCF_046548895.1). Lineage (NCBI taxonomy): Bacteria > Bacillati > Actinomycetota > Actinomycetes > Pseudonocardiales > Pseudonocardiaceae > Amycolatopsis > Amycolatopsis sp. cmx-4-54. The sequence continues at coordinate 128,769 of NZ_JAEBEJ010000003.1, read as the reverse complement.
GGGCTAGGCCTCCTTGTCATGGCGTCGCGGAGACGTCGGTGGGCGCACCGCCGTGCGCGGCCGGGAGTCGGTGGCAGGGCCCCACGCACCGGGGGAAAGGCAGCTATCGATCTCTGTGCTGTGGGCCGCGGCGCACCGCGTTCCGTCCGTCGATGGCGTCGTCGTGCTCAGGGCGCGGGCGCGGTCAGGAAGAGACGGCCCGCCGTCGTGGGTGTCGTGGGTGCAGTTCTTTACGTCCGAGGCGGTCGGGGTCGGCAGCAGCCGCACCGAGTCGGTCAGCGTCACGCACCCTGCCGGGATCGGGCGGCTCGGTTTCCGCACGGTCTGGATCGCCGACGACCGCGAGTCCGCCGCCGTCAGGGTCGGCAGGAGTTGCGCTGGCTTGACGACCGAGTCGACCGCGTCGTTGAGGTTGACCTGATGCCCGCCCGCGCGCCGCCGTGCCGGATCGACCGGACCGCGGGGTTCGCCGTCGCGGGCCTGCGGGGTCGGCATCATCCGCATCCCGTCCCGGGGCGGGGACGGCACACAGGAACACACGTTCGCGGCGGTGGGCGGCGCCGATGTCGCTGGCTCGTACGCAACGCCAGACCGCGTCATACCCCGCTTCGGCCAGCCCCGCGAGTACACGGTCGAGGCCGCCGTTTTTCCAGCGGAGGGCGGCGACGTTCTCCACGACGACGAGGCTCGGTCGTAGTACGCGAATGGCGTCCAGGATGGTGTGCCACAGTCCACTGCGAGCGCCTTTCTCGATACCCGCGCGCCGACCAGCGGCGGAAATGTCCTGACAGGGAAACCCCGCCGTGAGCACCTCGACCGGTGTCACGGAGGCGAAGTCGACCGCGCGCAGATCGCCCAGGTTCGGCACGCCGGGCAGGCGGGCGGCGAGGATCGCGGCCGCGTGCGGGTCCTTCTCGCAGTACCAGGCGATGCGCCCGCCGAGCACGGCCGCGACGCCGAGGTCGAGCCCGGCCACGCCGGTGCACAGCGACCCGATCACCGGACCCTCGGTCGCGACGAACCGCAGCGGATCCACAACGTCGGAGTGGTGCTCAGGCATGCTGTGCCTCCCGCTCCACGGGTCGCCGGTCCGAGTCGTCCCTCGGCGGCGGGCAGCGGTGCCGGGTGGCGGCGCGGCGGGCTGTGGCGGGATGCCGGAACTGCTCGTCCCAGCCGCAGTCCCGGCAGTGCACCCGCGTGCTCACGACGCCCACCGCCCACGACTCACAGCCCCGTCGCTCGTAGCGGTGAGACCATCGCCCGACGACGCCGGGAGCGCGGTGCTGGACACGAGCGGTTTGGCCAGGACGATGACGTCCTCGTGCGCGATCAGATGCAAGGGCAGGCCCTGCTCGCGCTGTTTGCGGATGAAGTCGCGCTGGAAGAATGAGCCGCGGGCGACCAGCTCGCGGTCGGCGACGCGGGCCAGCAGGGCGACGCAGCGTTCGACCGGGACCAGCCCGGCGGCGTGGCCGCAGGCGATGATCTGCGACGGGAGGTCGATCAGTTCCGAATGCTCACGCCAGGGGCGCACGGTGATCGCGATGTGCCCGCCGGGACGCAGCACGGCCGCGCAGCCGGTGAGGATGCGGGTGAAGCCGGCCAGCAGCCGGTGGTGGCCGACGTTGGCCAGGTTCCCTCGATCCAGTGCGGAGCCATAGCGGTGGTGGTACTTGTGCACCTTCCCGTCCTGCGAGCCCGTGCCGCTGGTGACGACCTGTCCGTGGGTGGACGGCCCGTAGGGCGGGGAGGTGATCACGAGCGCGACCTGCCCCCGGTATTTCTCGGGCAGCAGGGACGGCAGCTGCCGGGCGTCGCCGTGCACGATCTCGGCGTCGTGGTCGTGCCCGCGTTCCCGGGCGAGGTCGAGGTTCGCCTGGGCGACGCTGACCCAGTGCGGTTCGTACTCGACGCCGACCGCGCGGCGCCGGGCGTCGATCGCCTCCACGAGCGTGGTGCCGGATCCGGCCATAGGGTCGAAGACGAGGTCGCCGGGGCGGGTGTAGGCGCGGATGGCGTGCGCCGCGACGGCCGGGAGCATCTTCGCCGGGTGCGCGGTCGACTCGGGTACGTAGCGGCCTTTGCGCTGGGTGGCCGGGGAGGTCTGCGCGGTCGCCCACACCGACAACGGCAACTGGCCGGCGTCGGTCACGCCGGTCGCGAGGGTCGGCCCGGCTGGGTCGTGTCCGGTTGTGGTGCCGGTCTGTGCGGGGCTGGTGTCGAGGGCGTCGATGAGCGTGCGGGAGATCGGCACGGTCGGGTCGTCGCTGCCGGGGGTGGTCGATGTCGCGGGGTGCTGGTGGGACATGAGGGCGCTGCCTTTCGCAGGTGCGGGAATGGCCGGAGTAGGCCAGGCCGGGTGTGGCGGGGGCGGGGTCACTGGCCACCTCCGGCACCGGGCGCGGCGGTCGCCGGGCCGGTCCCGGAAGGCGGTGCACTGGGGTCGGCCGGTTGCGCGAACGCGAGGACATCGCCATGTGCGCGCAGGTGCGGCGCGGGCAGTCCGCGCACCGTCGCGCGATGCCGGGCGCGGTCGTACTCGGCGGCCACCGCCGCGCTCGGCGCGGCCCGCAGGCGCCCCTTCTCCACGGGGGTGTGCAGCACGACGATGTGCTGCAGGTAGAGCAGATCCGCGTGCTGGGCAGCGGCCACGATCGCGCCGGTCGGGTCGGCCAGCCGCCCCCGCATCCAGTCACTGTGCGTGTACACCGCGAGGATGCCGCCCTGGCGCAGACGGGTCGACGCCAGGAGCGCGAGCCGGTCCAGCGGCACCGACTCGGTGGCATGGGCGGGCAGGGACACGATCACGAGATCCGCTCGCGCGCTGTGCTCGGACACCGGCCCTTCCGTGCCGGCGGGGGCGGCGGTGTGCGCCGGGACTGACGGTGTTCCGGCCAGCGCCGCGGACGGGTCGCTCACGTCGGTGACGAGGTCGGGCCAGAACGGTCGCGACGACGCGACGGAGCCGCCGTCGCCGCTGTGGAAGGTGACGGTGTCGACAGTGCGGTCGAGCACGCGCACCGCTTCTCGCGCGGCCGCCACCAAGGTCTCGCCGGTCGTCGCCGAACCGCCCGCACCGGAGCGCTGGACCGTGGTCGGTGCGGGGTCGAGGTCGACCAGGACGACGTGCGCACCGGGGCCGGTGAACGACGCCGTGATGGACTCCACGATCGGCACCGGCCACACCGCGTGCGTGTCGATCGGGTCCGGCCCGCACGTCCACACCGTCGCCGGAGTCGGCGCCGCCGACGAGGACGCCGGACGCCGGCGCGACGGGGCCGGCGTGCCCTCGGGACGCGAGGTGCCGCCGGTCCCGCCCGCGCCTGCCGAGGTGCTGTGAACGCGGGCGCCGGGGTAGGGAGCGAGGTCGCCACCGCGCCCGGTGCGCGGCGGGCGGTCCAGGTGTGTCCGGCGACCGGCGCTGTTGTCCGGCGACTGTGCGCGCTGGGTCATGAGAAGCCTCCTGAAGCGAGTGCCGCCGGTCCGAGGCCGGCGACGGGATGCCGTCACCGGCTAACTCCGGAAAAAAGGCCATTTGGAGACACCTGATCCCGAAAAAATTCAAAAATTTCCACCCCCAGAACGACCAACGCTTCCACGCCCTGGTCAGAACAACAAAGAGCGCCGCGCGGCGGCCCGCAATTACCGGCTCCCGTTGCCACCCGGGGATCCGATTCGCAATGGAATATTTCTCGCAGCATTTTTCCGCGGACGCCGCAGGGCCTGGGCTCTCACGATCAGCCGTTGAGGCGCCACGATCGCTTACCGCGAGCTTCGAGGCGTATCACCGCAGCTCAAGACGAGAATATGGGGCGCCTCAAGCGTTGCGCTCAGGCCTCGCGGGCATGCTCGACCGACCGACCGACCGCACGCAACGCACCCGTCACTGCCCTTGAGGCGCCCTTTGAGGCGCTTGTGAAGCGGTTGCGAGGCGCTTTTGAGGCGCTTTTGAGGCGGCACGCCTGGCTTTCTGGTGACTGCACTGATCCAGCGCATATCAGGAGTTGCCGCCATGGATTTCCCGCTATCGGAAACCGGTCCCGACCCAGACTTTTTCGCTCTTCGCCGCAACGATGAATACGCCCACGACGGCGGGGTGTTCGACGCCGCTATCGCGACCTTCGGCTGGCTGGTGACCGGCCCGTATCCCGTGTGCGTGGACGGTGCGGCGATCCCCGGGCTGCCGCCGCGCCCGGTACCGCTGGACGAGCTCGGCACGCTGCTGCTGCGCCCGGACTGCGCCCAGGCGACCCGGGACGCGGCGTGGGCCTATCTGATCGCCCGGGCGCGCGCGGAGGGCGGCACCTGGACGATGGCGTGCGTCGGGCTGGCGATGCCGGTGCTGCTGCCAGTCGCCGCACAACTGACCAACCGGTTCCGCGGGGACAAACACGACATTCATTCCGCCGTCCTGACCGGATTCCTCGCCGGGCTCGGCGAGGTCGCGCTGGACCGGCAGGCGATCCTCGTGCGGCTGCGATGGGCGGCCTACCGCGCCGGTTACGCCGCGCTGCGCGAGGCCCTCGGCGCTCCGCGCCCAGTGGACGAGGAAGAAGGCGACGCGCCCCCCACGGTCGAGGACGCCGGCTTCCGTTCCGCACCGCCGCCCCGCGCGAGCGGACACCACGACCTCGTGCTCGTGGCCGCTGTCCGAGCGGGCGTCATCACCGCCGACGAGGCCGCGCTGATCTCGGCGACACACTTCGGAGAACTGGCCTTGGCGGAGGCGGCGCAGGCGCGCGGGGAGCGGTACAAGACGACCCAGAAGGCCCGTCACCGTGCCGAGCAGCGCCTGGCCCGCTTCCTCACCGAACCGGCCGACGGCACCTCCAGCGCCGCACCGACCGCCAGCCGGCGCGACCGCCCCGGCACACCCCGCCACCCCGCCTTACGCCTATCACACACCCACCCCCTGCGGCTACGCAGCGTGACACGTCTGAGCCCGGAACTGGCGAAGAAGCTCGTGCACCCGGCGCCTTCACACGACCCGGAATCCGGAGTCAAAGCACGCGGGACCCGATCGACGGCGCACCCGCGCCACCATCAGCCGCCCGGCCCCGACCGCCGCACGGCGCGCACTCAGGAGGCCCCTCATGCGACTGACACCATCGCACCGCCACCGCCCGCACCCAGCTCCCGCGCGACGGGGACACCATCGCCGTGTCGTGCTGACCGGGTGCCTGGTCGCCGCCGCGATGCTGCTGCCGGTCTCGGCCGCGCGGGCGGACACGATCCACTACGTCGCGCTCGCGGCAACTGTCGATCAAGTCCTCAACAACATCCGCAACTGGATCATGGGGATCCTGGCCGGGGTCGCGGTCGTGTTCATCACCATCGGCGGCCTGCGCTACCTGCTGGCCTCGGGCGACCCCGGCGAGATCGAGAAGGCCAAGGGCGCGTTCAAAGCCGCCGGCATCGGCTTCGGACTCGCCGCGCTCGCCCCGCTCGTGGTCGAGATCCTCAAGGGCATCGTGGGCGGGGTGTGAGCGATGACCACAACACGCCACACACCTGCCTCCCGTCCACGCGACCCAGCCCGGCGCCGCCCGACGACGCCGACGGCGCGCGCCGCCCGAACGTCCGAGTCCGCTCCTCTCCATCACCGCACGGACGCCGAGCCAGGACGCGGCGACAGGCTCATGGTCGGCCCGCCGACAGGCTCGGCTTCGCGCTGTCGCGGAGGCGGCCGCTGGCTGCCTCAGCGGCGGTGGGCTCGCCTCCTCGCGGTGCTGGTGGCGCTGCTGGTGACTGTCACCGGAATCGCGCTGAACGCATCAGCAGCACCCATCGCTACGCCCGTATCCGTGGCTGCGGCGGTGCCGCTGGCGCCCGCGCAACCACCCGTGCTGCCGCTTCCGCCCAACCCCAGCTGCATACCAGGTTCGGCCGAGCCCGGCTGCCTGCTACCAACGCCGTCGACCCAACGTCCCTCGCCGCCCACAGGACCACCGAGTACGCCGCTGGTGCCCGGTCCGTCGGCGCCGACGGTGTCGTGTTTCCCCGGCTCGGTGCTGCCCGAGTGCGGCAATCTCCCCACCCAGCCACCCACGAGCCAGCCCTGTGACGGCCCGAACTGCATCCCCCAGCCGGCACCACGGGATCCCGCCAACGAGGAGAGCGAGTGCGGGTTCACCGACCCGGTCGCGTGTGTCACCGAGGCCATCGACACCTTCTTCCGCGGCCTGGTGATCGGCGCGCTGAACCCGCTACTCGATCTGCTGGGCAAGACGGTGCTGTCCACACCGCACCCTGACCTGCTGCCCGGCATCGGGCAGGCGTGGAACGAGTCCTGGCACCTGATGCTCGCCTTCTACGGCAGCATCGTCGTGGTCGCGGGCCTGCTCCTGATGGCCTACGAGACCCTGCAGACCCGCTACACGATCAAGGAGATCGCGCCCCGGATCGCGGCCGGGTTCCTCGCCGGGACGCTGTCACTTTTTCTGGCGACCCAGGGCATCGAGATCTCCAACGCCGTGAGCGCGGCGCTGATGACCGGCGCGGTCAACCCGGACACCGCCGCGAAGGCGATGACCGACATGATTCTCGGCTCGCTCAACGGCGGTGCGGGCTGGCTGCTGTTCATCGGGCTCGCGCTCGCGGTGATGCTCGTCGTGCTACTGCTGACGTTCATCGTGCGGGTCCTCGCGACGATGCTGTTGATCGCGGCCGCGCCGTTCGTGCTGATGTGGCACGCCCTCCCGCACACCGAGGGCGTCGCGCACACGTGGTGGAAGGCCTACGGACTGCTGCTGCTCATCCCCGTCGGACAAGCCTTAGCGCTGAGCATGGCGTTGCGGGTGTTCTTCACCCCGGGCGGGTTCACCGTGTTCGGACCGACGCTGAACGGGCTGACCAACCTGCTGTTCTGTGTCGCGCTGATGTGGATCTTGGTGAAGATCCCGTTCTGGTGCCTGCAACCCCTGCGCGGCAGCGGCGGCCGCTCGATGCTCGGGTCGCTGGTGCGCGGCGCGATCGCATACAAGACCATGGGCCTGCTCGGCGGCGCCACCTCTCTCTTCGGCGGCAAGGGCCGCAGGCACGGCCGGCAACCTCGTGATCGGGTTCCGGCGGATCCCCCGTCCACACGCTCGGGCCAGTACCTGCTGCCATTGCGGGTGCGGCGCGTGGCGAAGCCGTTCCGCACACCGCGCCGAGGCTTAGACGAAGATCCCCGGCCCAGCCTGCCCGCCGACCGCACCCCGGGACCCGGCCAGACGTCGCTGTTCACCGTGCGCCGCACCAGCGATGTCGTGGCCGCCAGCCCGAATCCGCGAGCGATGCCGCTCAAGGATCTGCCCAACGCGCTCCCGTCCGACCAGCTCGGGTTGCCGATCACCGTGCGCCACAACCCCTCCCGGGCGCCGCGCCGCACCCTGGCCGACGACCTCGCCGCCAGGCACCCCGAGCAGCCGCCGGTAGCGCAGCCCGGGCTGTTGCTCCCGGACGGACAGGTCAACCGCCGGGCCCGACCACCTGCACACCCGCGCGGCGCGCTGATCGCGCCGAGCACCGGGATGCTGCCGATCCACCTGCCTCCGCAGACCCCGCAACGGCCGCGGCGCACACTCGCCGACGACCTGGCCGATCCCGCCCGTACCAACCGGGCACCGCAGACCGGGCAAGCGCTGATCTCCAAGTCCGGGGACATCACCAAGACCGCCCGCGCGCACCGCCGCCCCGTCCGCGACGCCTACACCGGCAACCGGCCACTCACCTCAGGCCAGTACCCGCTCCCCCTCGGAGTCCGGCGCCAGCCCAAGCCGACACCGCCCCCTGCCAGTGGTGCAAGCGCTTCCCCGCCGCCGAAGCGGCGCGCCGGTACGCAACTGCGCCTTCCCTTGGACCTGCCCGCCCGGCGGGCACCGAAGACGAAGTGAGGACCGACTCGCCATGACTTCTCCCGTACGTGTGCCCGCCGACGTCGACCGCCCCGACCGGGTGCTCGGCCCCTTGACCGCCCGGCAGCTCGCGATTCTCGCCGTCGCCGGACTGGGGCTGTACGGCCTGTACTCGACGACGCGGGCGTTCGTGCCGCTGCCCGTGTTCCTCCTCGTCGCCGTCCCGATCGGGATCACGGTCACCGTGCTGGCTCTCGGGCAGCGCGATGGCCTGCCCCTGGACAAGCTCGCGCTCGCCGCGATCCGCCAGCACCTGTCGCCGCGGCACCGGGTCGCCGCTCCCGACGGCGTCCGCGCGGCACCGGCCTGGCTGACCGCACAGCGCAACGACACCCGCACGGGAGGTCGCCGGGGACGGCGCCCGGTGACCTCGGCGGCTGCCGAGGCGGTGTCCCCGTCACCGCTGGAGCTGCCCGCTCATGGCGTGGCCGAGACCGGCGCGCACGCCGGGGTCGTGGACCTCGGCGCCGACGGGCTCGCGGTCATCACCGTGTGCGGCACGGTCAACTTCTCGCTGCGGACACCCGGTGAGCAGGAGGCGCTCGTCGCGTCTTTCGCCCGCTACCTGCACTCCCTGACCGCGCCGGTACAGATCCTCATCCGCGCCGAACGGCTCGACCTCGCCCCGCAGATCGCCGAACTCCGGGCACACGCCGGCGGGCTTCCGCACCCTGCCCTGGAGGCCGCCGCCCGCGATCACGCGGACTACCTCACCGAGCTCACCGCGCACGCGGACCTGCTGCGCCGCCAGGTGCTGTTAGTCCTGCGAGAGCCGGTACGCACCGGCCCGACCCCCGCCGTCGCCGCCGCGTCGAGCATGGTGCCGTGGCGACACCACCGCCGCGACGACAAACAGCCGATGGATGACGGGGCGCGGCAGGCGGCCGAGCAACGCCTGCTGCGGCGTCTTGGCGAGGCCATCGAACTGCTCACCCCGGCCGGGATAGTCGCCACCCCGCTCGACGCCGCCGCCGCGACCGGCGTGCTGGCCGCGGCCTGCAATCCCGACACCTTTCTCCCACCATCCGCTGGCCTGGCCGGCGCGGACGAGGTCATCACAGCCACCACCACCTTCACCGACCTCTACGGCTCCGCTGTCGCCGACAACGACGCCGACGTCGCAACGGCCTCTCAGTCCCCCCGGCCAGCGGGTGCATCCGCCGCCGCAGCGACATCGCCCGCCCACGCCCGTCACAAGCCGCAACGACGCGGGCTGTCGCGTTCCAGCCGCTCGCAGGAGTCGGGCCCGTGGCTGTCCGAAGACGAGGACTGGGACTACGACGACGAGATCGAAAGCAGGTAGAGACCCCATGGCACGCACCAGAAACCACGGCTCGGCCACTCGGCCCGGGTCAGCGGGAGCGTTCACCCCGGACGCGCTCTCGGTGTCCGCCCGGCACCTCGAGGTCGGCAACGAATTCGTCGCGAGCTTCGGGGTCACGGGTTATCCGCGGGAGGTCTACCCCGGCTGGCTCGCCCCTTTGCTGACCTACCCCGCTCGGCTGGACGTATCGGTCCATGTTCAGCCGGTCGACCCTGTGACGGCGGCCAGCGGCCTGCGCAAGCAACGAGCCAAACTGGAATCTAGCAGGCGGCACAACGCGCGGCATGAACGGCTCGACGACCCGGACCTCGACGCCGCCGCCGAAGACGCCGCCGACCTCTCGCGCAGCGTCGCGCGCGGCGACGGGAAACTCTTCAAATTCGGGCTCTACCTCACCGTGCACGCCCCGGACGAAGCCTCGCTCGCCGAGGAGGTCTCGGCGCTGCGGTCGCTGTGCGCATCGTTGCTGCTGGACGCGAAACCCGCCACCTACCGGGCGCTGCAAGGCTGGGTGAGCACCCTGCCACTCGGACTCGACCAGCTCGGTCTGACGAGGACGTTCGATACCGCCGCGGTCAGCGCCGCGTATCCGTTCACCTCGCCGGACCTGCCCCCGACCGACCCCGCGACCTCGGTCCCGTCCGGTGTGCTCTACGGCTACAACGTCGGCTCCTCGGGGCTGGTGCACTGGGATCGGTTCGCGTGCGACAACTACAACATGGTCGTGCTGGGCCGCTCCGGCGCGGGCAAGTCCTATCTCGTCAAGCTCGAGACCCTGCGCAGCCTCTACCGCACCCTCGGCGACCACCAGAACAGGCAGGCAGGGGACGGGGTACAGGCGTTCGTCGTCGACCCCGAGGACGAGTACGCGCGGCTGGCCTCCCAGGTCGGCGGCACCTACGTCCACCTCGGCGCGGGCGGGGTCCGGCTGAACCCGTTCGACCTGCCCGTGCACGTCGGCGCGAACGGACGCCGCACCGCGCCACAGGACGCCCTCAAGCGGCGCAGCTTGTTCCTGCACACCGTCTTGGCCGTGCTCTTCGGCACGGAGAGAACACCCGCCGAACGAGCCGTGCTCGACACCGCGATCACCGCCACCTACGCCAGCGCGGGCATCACTGGCGACGCCCGCACCTGGACCCGCCCGGCGCCGCTGCTGCGCGACCTGCGCGACACCCTCGACGACTCCGGCGACACGGTGGCCGCCGACCTCGCCGCCCGGCTGCACCCGTTCGTCGACGGTAGCTTCGGCGACCTCTTCGACGGGCCCACCACCGCCACCCCGGACGGGCACCTCGTCGTGTTCTCCCTGCGGGACCTGCCCGACGAGCTGCGCGCGATCGGCACCCTGCTCGTGCTCGACGCGGTCTGGCGGCGGGTCTCCAACCCCGCGCACCGGCGGCCACGGCTGGTCGTGGTCGACGAGGCGTGGCTACTCATGCAACAGCCTGAAGGCGCACGCTTCCTGTTCCGCATGGCCAAGGCCGCCCGTAAGCACTGGTGCGGGCTCACCGTGGCCACCCAGGACACCGCCGACGTGCTCAGCAGCGACCTGGGCAAAGCCATCGTGTCCAACGCGGCCACCCAAGTACTGCTGCGCCAGGCACCCCAGGCCATCGACGAGATCGCCGACGCCTTCGACCTCTCCGCCGGAGAGCGGCAGTTCTTGCTGTCGGCCGACCGCGGCCAGGGCCTGCTGTCCTCGGGCACGCAGCGGGTGGCGTTCCAATCGCTGGCCTCGCCCACGGAGAACTTCCTGGTCACCACAGACCCGAAGTTCCTGGCAACTTTGCCCGAATCGGAGAACAACTCCGGGTGGGTGACGCTGGAATGACGGTAACAGGTCCCGGAGTTCCGGCAACTCCAGCGCTGTGTGTCTCATGTGGACTGCACATTGCCGGCGGGAGAGTCGGGCGCAATCGCGAGATCGCGTTCGTCGATCCATTCGATGGCGGCGACGATGTGCTCCCCAAGCTGCGCTTGTCGTGCCTGGTTGACCGCGCGGTTGCGGGCGTGCGCGACGACATGCGGCCACGGTTGCGTGAAGTCGAGCATGGTGTCGTCGGTGGGCAGCTCGACCCAATACGTCTGGCCGTCCGGCTCGACGCGCCAGAGTTGGAAGTAGAGCGTCACCTGGCCGTGGTTCGCGAGATCGTCGAGGACGTCGATGATCCGAGTCGATGGCCACGCCGGCCAAGCGTCGACGATCGTCTCTTGAAGACTGGCAGTCAGCCACGGAACGACGGGGTTCCTGGCCCCGAGATCAGTCAACGCGCGTCGCAAACCGACTGGTTCGGACCAGTCCGGGCGATCATGTCGGGCGAGGCTGGCTTGATAGGAACGTCGCAGAGCGGGTATCGCGTCGTGGACCTGTCGACGGCCGAGCGCACCGGCCGCCCATTCGCGAACGGTGTCGTGCTCACTGTCCAGAAGCGTGATCAGGGGTTCGTCAGCGCGCTGGTCGTCGAGTTCTTCGACAATCTCGATGGCGCACAGCTGCCCGTATCGGGTCAGGGTCGGCAGGGCTCGCAGGAGCGGGGCGACGACATCGCTCGTGTGGCCCCGGTGGGTCAGCTCCGCCTGCGCGTCCATGGCCGCGTCGGCGGTGTCCGCGTCGAGCTGGCGGACCAGCCGTTCGATGTCGCCGTTCTCGCTGCTGCTGCTCACGTTCCTGCGCTTTCGGTTGCCTGCTGCCTCGGTGCCCGGCCTGCCGCGCGGACAGGTTCCCGTCAGAGTGTCCGTCTTGTGCCGCCGCGAGGACATCTATTTTCGGTAATCAGCTCGCGCTGTGCCCCGGTCGTCCGCGACGAATTTCGCGTACTCCGCGACGCCAGGATGGTCGACGGTCTCGATGTAACGGTAGGCACCAGCGGCGGTGAGGCCGAACAGGTCGCAGATCAACCGGACATCACCACGGGTGGCGTGGGCTTCGTCGAGGATCCGGTCTTGCCGGATGTGTTGCGGGTTCATACCGAGTCGTGTGCGAACCCAGCATGCGGTCGCGGCGCCGGTGTGCGTGGCGGTGCGGTAGTGAATGAACAGGTGCGGGTTGGCGGTGCCCGGCCAATGATCGTTGCGATAGTCCAGGTAGGCCCGCAGACGTTCCCGAGCTGGCCGGGCGAGCGGGATCACGCGATCGCCGAGGTGAAGCCGTCCGTCACGGACATCGGTCAACAACAGCGCGCAGATCTGCCCCGACGTCAGCGCGTGAAAGGCGACCAAGGCGGCGACGGCCGCTGTCGCCAGGTCTTCGGAATCAAGTGCGGTGCGCAAGAACGGCAAGTCGATCGCCGGTGGCGCGGCTTTGCTCAGACGTGGGCCGCGGATGTGCGCCGTGGGGTTGCAGAAGGTCAATTTCCGCCCCTTGAGCACGGCGAAGACCGAGCGCAACCCTTGCAGGGTGGTCGATCGGGCGCTACCGCTAACGGGCAGCACGGCCAGTACGTCGGCTCGGCTGATCTCCCGCAACGATTCGTGGGTCTGCGCCCAGCCACGCAAGGTCGGAAGCACGAACGACAACTGGCTGCGCGCGGTCTTGGGCGAGCGGGGATGTCGCCGAGGAGCCCTTGTACTGCCGTGGCGGATCACGTCCCACCAGATGCGGAGCTCGTCGCGCATTGGCTCGGGCAATGTATCGATGCTGCGCTCGAACCACATGTCCACCGTGGGAGTCCGGTCATCCTCGACCATCCCGATGCGCTCCAGGACGTCACGCACCGGCCGGGTCGAGATGCCGATCTCGGTCAGCTGGTTGATGGCGGTGACCTGAACGGGAGCACCTGCGGTGTCTTGTATGCCAAGGACGATGCGGATTCCGTAGCGGGCTTGTTCGAGCACGCCTGTGCTCCAGCCATGACCAGATGCGTGGTCAGCGATGACCTGTTCCAGCGCGGCCCACACGGCCGGGTCTGGCGGCGGGAACCCGTGACGTCGTCCTGCGTCGAGCTCCCGGAGTGCGTCGAACAAGGCAAGATGCCGGTAGCTGACGGGCAGACTGAGGCAGGTCGCTGCCGGTGCCGCCTGCGTGCAGCTTGGACGTTGGCTGGCCAGGCCCTGCGGGGCGAACGTCTCCCGTCGGAGGAACATGTCACCGAGGAACAGTTGCTGTCCTTTGCGATTGGCTCCGATGTAGTCCAGCGGTCGGTGCCGTTGCTGCAGCGCCGAAGCCTGCCGCCAGCACAGACGGCACACCCGATCATGGTTGCGTGCCACGTAGCGGCGGCCGCAGACCACGCAAGGTCCTCGGCCAGAGTACTTGGCCCGCCATCCCTGGCAGCCCAGACAGACGCCCTCTCTGCTGCCATAGAACACGCCCCACGCGAAACAGTCCACACAGGTTCGCCCACGCCGGGGACCGTACTGGTGGCAGTCGCCGCACAACCCAGCGGAGTAGTAGTCGAGAGAGCCGCACCGTCGGCACGGAGGCGGAACGAACGGCCCGCCAGGGCGGCAGTCGAAGCAGTACTTGGAATTGTAGGTGGCGACCGGCCTGCCCTGGCAGACCGGGCATATCCGCGGCGGCGTCACCCCGGCGGAACCGATCGGTGCCGCCCCAGCCGGGGAACGACCGGAGCCACGGTGCCGGTCTCGGCCTCGCGCGGCCGACGCGCGGCTACCTTCTCCGGCTCGCACAGCAGCAACTCCGCCGGAGTGCAGTCCAGGACCGCGCAGATGACGTCCAGGTCGTCGAGCCGAACTGTGGTCGGATTGCCGATCCACAGCGCAGACATCTTTCCCGCGCTGATTTCCAACCCCGCGTCGGCGAGCCGGCGACGCATCTCGGTCGATTTCCAGATCCCCGCCTCCGCGGCCTTCATTCGCATGTTCCAGCGCATCAGCTCATCCCTCCCGTCCCAGCCGTGCGGTCACCCGCTGGTTCGCCTTCGACCACGCGTGCTCGACATGGTCGGCGTGCACATGGATGTACCGGGTCGTTGTGGAAAGCCATTCGTGCCCCAAAATCTCTTGTATAGCCTTGAGATCCATACCTCGCGCGTACAACGACGAAGCGCAGTAGTGCCGCAGTGTGTGCGGGCTCAGACGCCCAACCCAGTTCGGCAGCCAGAGTTTGGTCGCCGACGTCAGCCCGTCACGCAGCGCTTGGTCGCACACTCGCTTGCAGTGCCCGGTGTGTGGGTCGTTACGTTCACTGGGCAGCAACGGTGCATCCGGGTCCTGCCAGTCGTCACCGAACTGATGACGCACATCAACCAGCCACCAGTCCAGCAACTCGGCCACCGAGTTGATCGCCGGAACCAGCCGTGTCTTCGGGCCCCGTCCGCGGCTGCCTTTGCCGAATCGGATGTGCAGCTTGCCGTAGTCTCCCAGGTCGCGGCGCCAGTCCCGCATGTCGAGCATGTAGGTCTCCTGGATCCGCAGGCCCGCCCTGCGCCACAACGAGGCAGCCAGGTAGTCCCGTGCCCCGGTCAGGAATTTGCGGGTGTGCTCAAGGGAGTCACGCCACGCGGTGAACAGCGCCTCGACCTCGTCGTCCGCCGGGGGCACGTTCGCCACCCCGTAGTCGGCTTTGGACGGCCGGTTGAACTCGTCGATCGGCTGGTCGACCACGACGCCGGTCAACGCATGGATGTCACCCTGATACCGCGCGATCAGGAAGTCGAAGAAGCTGGCCAGTCCCCACGCCTTGTGCTGCACCGTCAACCGCGCCAGAAGTTTCTCTCTCCGCTGGAAAGCGAGAAACCGATCTGCATCGCCCGGCTGCGCCGTCCACACAGGACGCCCGAGAAACTCGATGAACTCGAAGATCACCGATCGATCCTGATTCACACTGCTGTCACCCACGCCAGCACCGACCGACGCCAAGAGGTACTGGTCAACGAGCTCTTGCTCGAAGTCCTCGATCTCCTTCGACGTGCTCAACGTCCGCGGCACACCCAGCGACCGCACCTCCGCCAGCACCACGACCACCTCCACCCGCCCACCTCGTCCCCGAAGTTGACTGGAGGCGATCATGCGTCATGAACACCGGCATCCTCTCGGAAATCTCGACAACATGTCGGACCTACAACCTTATCGAGTGAACGACATCCCACCTGACCTGCAGCGTCCACACAGGACGGAAGTTCACAACAAACATCGGGAAGATCCGATAACTGACCCCGCCGAACTCGCCACGTTCGCCGACCAAGACCCCGATGCCACCAACAACGGCCTCGCCGACGCCTACATCGACCTCGGCCCCGCCGACGCGGCCGTCGACACCGGCGACGCGGGACCGGTCGACGTCAGCCCCGAGTAGTTCCGGCCTCGTGCCGCACTCGACTTTGCCCTCTTCTCACACGAGTTTCCGGAAGGAAGTTCCGTCATGCCCGTGCAAACCTCTGCACTCCAGGTGCCCCAGACCTGGGTGAGTGACTATCTGCGGGACCCGGGCGGTGCCACCGGTCGCCTGCTCGCCGCCGCGGGCGACTGGGCGCTGACCTGGGGACCGGTCGTCGTCCTAGTTCTGGTCCTCGTCGTGATGGGCGCGGTGGTTGCGCGGCGCTGGTGGCTCACCCGCCGCCACACCGCGCTGCTGGCTGACGCTCGGCGGATCACCGTGCTCGCCCCGCCGACCGTCGATCCCGCCGGCGGGGCCGCGGTCTGGTCCAACCTCGTGGGCCTGCTCCGCCCCGCCTGGCGGCGGCTCTGGACGGGGCAACCTCATCTGGCGATGGAGTACGTGTTCGGCGAGCACGGTGTCACCGTCCAATTCTGGGTCCCCGGCGTCATCCCCCCCTCACTGGTGGAACGGACGATCGAGGCCGCCTGGCCCGGCTCCCACACGCGCACCAGCCCCGCCACCTCCCCCTTTCCCGCTGTGGCGGCCGGGCGCCGGCGGATCACCGTCGGCGGCCAGTTGCGCCTCGCCCGCCCCGAGGCCCTCCCGATCCGCACCGGGTTCGACGCAGATCCGATCCGCGGGCTGCTCGGCGCGCCGGTCGGGCTTGGCCGCGACGAACGGGCCTGCGTGCAAATCCTCGCCCGCCCGGTCACCGGCCGCCGCGTCGCCCACGCCCGCCGCGCCGCCCGCCGGGTGCACCACGGCTCCTCTGGGCGCCTCGGGGGCCGGATCCTCGACGCGATCACCCCCGGCGTGAACGCCACCCGTACTCGCCGGACCTCGGACTCGCGCAGGATCAGCCAGGATCCGCAGCTGTCGCTGGAATATTCGACACAGAACAAAGCGATCGTTGGGAAACAACGAGGCTCCCAGTACGAGACGGTGATCCGGTACGCCGTGGCCACCGACCTTCCCGCCGACACGGCCGACGACCTCGTCCGCCAGGCCCGCGACACCGCCCGCGGGCGAGCGCACGCCCTCGCGGCCGCGTTCGCCGCCTACACCGACCACAACCACTACACCCGCACCCGCCTGCGCCACCCTGGCCACGCGCTCGCCGACCGGCGCCTCGATCGCGGTGACCTGCTGTCGGTTCCTGAGCTGGCGGCGCTGGCGCACATACCGACCGACGCCGCAATCCCCGGCGTCGAACGCGCCGGAGCCAAAGCCGTCGCCCCACCACCCGGCATCCCCATCCCAAGCCCTGGGGTGATGCCCCTAGGCCAGTCCGACACCGGGCATGCCCGCCCGGTCGGCCTGCGGCTCGCCGACGCCCGCTACCACCTGCACCTCATCGGACCGACCGGCTCCGGGAAATCCACTCTGCTCGGCCAGATCATCCTCGACGACGTCGACGCACACCGTGGTGTCGTGCTGATCGACCCGAAAGGCGACCTGGTCACCGACATCCTCAACCGGCTCCCCCGCAGTGCTGCCGACCGGGTGGTGCTGTTCGACGCCGACTCCCGGCACCGACCACCCGTCCTCAACCCCTTAGAGGGCGGGGAAACTGACCGCGAGGTCGACAACCTCGTCTCCGTCTTCCGCCGCGTGTACTCGGCGTTCTGGGGGCCACGCACCGACGACCTCATGCGCGCCGCCTGCCTCACCCTGCGCGCCCAAGAAGCCGTACCAACCCTCGCCGACCTCCCGAAACTGCTCACCAGCGAAGCCTTCCGCTCCCGCATCACCACCGGGCTGACCGACCCGGTTCTGCGCGGATTCTGGGAGTGGTACGACGAACTCACCGACAGCTCTCGCTCCCAGGTGATCTCGCCGCTGATGAACAAGCTGCGCGCGTTCCTGCTGCGGCCCTTCGTGAAAGAGGCCATCGCCGGAGGACGCTCCACAGTGGACATGTCACAGGTGCTCAACGAGGGCGGCATCTGCCTCGTGCGCATCCCCAAAGGCTCCCTCGGGGAAGAAACCACACGGCTGGTCGGGTCGCTGGTCGTGGCACGAACCTGGCAGGCCACCACCGCCCGCGCCCGCGTCCCGCAGCGCCTGCGCCCCGACGCGCACACCGTGATCGACGAATGCCACAACTTCCTGCATCTCCCCTACCCCATGGAAGACATGCTCGCCGAAGCACGAGCGTTCCGGAACGGATTCATCCTCGCCCACCAGCACCTCGGCCAGCTATCGAGGGAACTGAAAGAAGGCCTCTCCACCAACGCCCGCAACAAAATCATCTACTCCTCCTCCCCCGAAGACGCCCGCGAACTCGCCCGCCACACCACACCCCGCCTCTCCGAACACGACCTCTCCCACCTCGGCGTCTACCACGCCGCCGCACGCCTGGTCGTACACGGCGAGGAAACCGAACCCTTCACCATGACCACCACACCCCTGCCCGACCCGATCCCCGGGCGGGCCCGCGAAATCCGGGCCGCGCTTCGCGCCCAGCGCCGCGCACACACCACCACTACCGGCGACAGCGGCACGACACCCAGCGCCACAACCCCAGCGGCCACCATCGCGACACAGCCCAGACATCGGCTTCCGCCGCCCCGCCCACCCAGGACCGACCCACGCCGCACCCGGCCCTAGACACCCACGCAACACAAACTTTCCCACGCATTACAAGGAAACAGCCACTCGCATCCAGTCCTCGGCCGACGCCTGCACCGGTCTGTCCACAGCACTTGTCCACAGCCTGTTCACAACCACGGGAGTGCCCGTTGATCACGACCACCACCCGCCAGCACACCTTGCGGGATCACCTGCCCGGACCTCAAACCGCCCGAGCCGCCAGTTCCGTTGAGCACCAGGCCATGCTCGCCTCCCGCCTTACCACCCGCGACAAGTGGCTACTCGCTCTGCTGCACGAACACCGGGTCCTGACGAGTTTTCAGATCCAGGACGCCGCCTTCCCGTCTGGCCGCTCGGCACGCCAGCGGGTACGGGATCTCTACCTCTGGCGTGCGGTATCGCGGTTCCAGCCCTTCCAGCAACTCGGCTCCGCACCCATGCACTACGTCCTCGGCCCCGCCGGGGCCGCCGTGCTCGCCGCCGAACACGGCCTCGAGGTCAAAGAACTCGGCTACCGGCACGACCGCGCCATGGCCATCGCCCACAACCAGCGCCTCGCCCACACCGTCGGCGTCAACGACTTCTTCACCTCGCTGATCGCCCGCACCCGCCACAGTGCTGGCGAGGTGGTGGCGGCGTGGTGGTCGGAATCCCGCTGCGCCCGCCACTTCGGCGACCTCGTCATCCCCGACGGCTACGGCCGCTGGCGCACCCGCCACCCCGGCTCCACGCGCGAGGTGGAGTGGTTTCTCGAATACGACACCGGCACCGAGTCCCTCACCAAGGTCGGCCGCAAGCTGGCGGCTTACGCACGGCTGGCCGAGTCCACCGGGATCGCCACCCCGGTCCTGGTGTGGCTGCCCACCACCCGCCGCGAGGCCGGAGCCCGCACAGCCCTGGCCCGCGTGCACGCCGGACTCGACGACCCTCGCGCGGTGCCCGTGGCCACCGCCGCGGCCGACCTGCTCGACCCGGCCGCGCCGCATCCGAGCCCGGCCGAAGCGGTGTGGCTGCCGCTGACCTCAGCACGCCCCGGCCGCGCCGGCCCGCGCTACAACCTCGCCGACCTCGCCGACGCCTGGCCCGGCCTGAAACCACCAGCCGACCCAGGCACCGAGGACAGCGAGGACGAGGCCGGTGACGCCGCGGCGGCCTCGCCGTACCGGCTGCCACCACCGAGTCCGATCCCGCCGCAGGCCACGCCGAACCGGTTCGTACGCGGCAAGCACTAACCCCGGGGGCCCACCCTCCGCCGCACCGGGCCCTCTGACGTTCCGGTGACCACCACCGCGAGAAGGAGCGCAATTCAGCCATGGGAAGCAAACTCGGGGCCGGGATCGCCGCCATGGTCTTCGCCATTCCGCTGCTCATCGGCGCCGGTGTCGCCGGCATCGGCATCGCCCTGTTCGGCGGCAGTGGTGCGGCGAGTTCAATGATCTGCACGCCCGACGGGAGACCGACCGGCGTGGTGCCGGGCCTGACCGCCGAGCAGATGGACAACGCTGGCGTCATCGTCGCGATCGGCAAGCAGATGGGCGTACCCGAGGCGGGCTGGGTGGTCGCGATCGCCGCCGCCATGCAGGAATCCAAGCTCCGCAACCTGCACTACGGCGACCGCGACTCCCTCGGGCTTTTCCAGCAACGCCCCTCGATGGGGTGGGGAACAGCGCAGCAGATCACCACACCGACCTACGCGGCGACCAAGTTCTTCGAACGCCTCACCGCCGCACCGAACTGGCAGACCATGAGCGTCAACGACGCCGCCCAAACCGTGCAGGGCTCCGGCTTCCCCAACGCTTACGCCCAGCACGAAGACACGGCGCGCGCGATCGTTGCTGCTGTGTCCGGCGTGCGCTGCCAGCCCGCGCCCGCGATGGCCGGGACCGGGGACTGCAACAACATCCGGGCGCCGAACGCCGCTGCGATGACCGCGATCAACTTCGCCTGCGGGCAACGCGGGCTGCCGTATATGTGGGGTGGCAACGGCCCGCAGAACGGCGACGCGGGATTCGACTGCTCAGGCCTGACCAAAGCCGCCTACACTGCGGCCGGGATCTCCCTTCCCCGCACCGCGCACACCCAGTACCACGCCGGACCACGAGTGCCCGACGGGTCTCTGCTGCCAGGCGACCTCGTCTTCTACGGCCCGCGCTCGAAAATCAGGCACGTCGGACTCTACATCGGGAACGGGAAAATGCTGAACGCCCCGACCTTCGGCCAGCCCGTGCAGATCGACAACTACCGCTCCCCCGGCGACGATTATGCGGGCGCCACACGACCCGCACGCTAATCAAAGTGTAGCTACCACGGGAACATGGCATGTTCTGCGCCTAAATGACAAGTACGCAGTCTTGACTGTGTTTCACCTTAGCCACTTGAATTCGACGTCGAGGTCACGGGAGGAGGTTGACCAATTCCGACGTATTTGCTTCCGATCCAGTACGGCGCAGTCAGACTGCCGAGCTTTGATCCTTCCGTGCGGATAACGGCGAAGTCACTTGTGTAAGCCGCGTCGTCCGCACGGTGGCCTTCTAGCCTCAGAACGGCAGTGGGGCCACCCTCCTCGTCAAAGTGCGAGAATGCAACCACCTTCGGGCGCTCGAGGCCAGGCTGCTGCCTCGACCGAGCTGCGCCCTCGAGCTGGTTTCGGCAATTCTGCTCAGCTGCGGCCACGACCTGGCACAAGCGGTCATAGTTTTTTTCTTGCGCCAGGTCGATGGCCTGGTTAAGCAGATTTTCAGCCTCCGCGCGCGAGATAGGCGACCGTGAAGGAAGCGGGGCACCGTGGGGCGCGCACGAGGCAACGCCAATCACCGCGAAGCCGACTAGCATCCAGCCGAAAAATGCTGATACTTCTTCCTTCACCTCAACCACCTCAACTTGCCGAGTGCTTCATCTTAGCAAGCAGGCAACACCCGAGTATTACTGGGTATCGTTACACCTGTCTCCGAGACCGGTACCTCGACAAGGAGCCCAAGACATTACAATACGGGGATCGCCCGACACACCTGCACCCTCTGGCGCCGTGAATGAGAAGACCAATTCCGAACCTCGGGTTTTACCCCATGCACGCCCGGCCCACCACGCCTTCAAGTAGACCTGCGGGTTCCATTTATCGATCTTGATCGTATCGCAGGCCGGATAACTCCATTGGCCAGTAATTGGCCCTACTGTAACTCCATAGGCAATTGTCTTGCACTGCCCGACGGGCAGCTCGGAGCGCGGGCTCCAGTCGACCCACCTGGGGTCCGGCGAGGTAATGAGGTTCTGCACCGCACATGCGGTCAAGGTGAATATCTGACGATTCTGCTGAGTGGCACACGTTTGCCACATGCGGAAGATCCAGTTTCCCCGGCCCGCCGTCGGCGGCAACCATCCCAGTTGTGTGCAGGCGTCCTGCCATCCAACTACGGTATCGCCTACCACCCCATCCGGATCCGGATCCACCCAAACAACGCGCCGGAAACACTCGACCGGGAACCAGTTCGGCTCGGCCTGAATTCCCAAAGAGACCCGATCTCTCGACTTTGAGACCTCCGCAGATGACGGCGGAGCGACGTTAAAGCCAAGCACCGAAGCTTCAGATCTCGCACCGTCGCCACCTACCGTTGGCGCCACTTCGGGAACAGGCCCGCCGGAACGGTATGCCGCCGAAACTCCGGATTTCTTCTTTGCGCGAATCGAGACCTCCCCCTTTTGGGAGACCACTTCATAGTCCGCTGGATTTATCTGGATATTATGTCTATCGGCGATGCCGTTTACGAATTCGGCGATCATTTTCTCAGACTGCGATGCCGAGATAGCCTCGCCCGGCTTCCACTCCGAGCTCGAATTCGCGTCCGCTATTGCGACTTGCGGAACGCTAAGTAATGTGGTCGCTGCTACGGCAGCGACCAGCTTCCAATCGGACAAACGCACGGCAGTTGGCCTCCTTTAGTCACTACATCTTGAACGACCAGAAGCAGGACGACCTACTGAAGGCAGACTCGCCCCGACGCGGAAACCTACCGCCACCTTCACCCTCCCCTGGCGAGTGGTTGCACTCCACGTAAATTCAACACAACACGTTAGATACCCAACAGGGGCCAACTGGGTGAATGATCAACTAATGACAGCTTCACAGGCTTGCTCGGTGCAGCTTCAGCGGAGTACAAGTCCGGCATCCGGCCTAACAGGCCTCGCGTAGCACGCCTCCGTAAATAGAGGGCGAATCTTCAGGGCGCCTGCATTCAGGATGTGCGCCTGCGCGAGCGTGGCGTTCGTCACATATCCCTGCCAAGGTGCGATCGTCTTCTGTGCGCTGCCACGTCGCCCGGCCGTCTGTCCCCTTGCTCTTGGTAGCCGCAGCGACGGCTGCAACGGGACTGCGATGACGACTCCCGTCAACGAGTTGCCGCCGGCCGTCGTCGAGCACATGGGCGATGTGCACCTCTCCTTGACTCGGCGCACGACCTGGAGTTCATCACCGGACAATAGCGCTCCATTACTGCCATATGTCTTGCCGCGTATAGGTTTTGTCTAGATCCGCGCGCGATGTCCATCGAATCACCGTGTACGTCCCACACGAGACATCTGACTCGCGCGGACATGAGTGTCGAACATGCAGCGGCCTACAACCAGGTGTGTAAGCCAAGGGAACCCAAACGATCCGGTGACATCGCGACGTGGATAGAGTCAAAACCTATATCCGGCTTGACATCCCGACGTACACGAGCGTCCCTGGACGTGCCATAGCGCGGATCGCGCACCGCATTGTCGAAGGGGTGTGTCTCTTATGGACGAACTACACGCAGCCGTTCCCGGCTGTGCCGCGGTACTTCCGGTGATGCCGGAGGGCGAGGTGTGGGTGGCGATGCCGTACAAACCGGCATTCCCCGGCATCATCCCCGCTGACGAGACACCACCGGGGGTCATAGAGGACCAGACCCGGTTCCCCGTCCTGCACAACCCGGACAACGACGTCGAGGTCGGGTTGCGGTGCCGCCCCACTGTCGCGCGCTGGATCGGGATCCATCTGGAAGCGTTCTACGGCACCGCCAGTACAGCTTCACCTGGCACGGGGACACGCTGGAGATCCACGACGACCCATGGAACGAGTCGGACGAACCCCAGCCGCGTGTGACCCAACCTGGGAACGATGGCCGCTACGAGATCCGGGATCTGTGGTATCCCGTGGCCCCGGTGGCGGTCGATGACTTGTGCCAGCGCCATCCGGACGCGCTGGCAGTGCTGACACGGGACGACGTCCCAGCCCCTGTGCCGCACATGCTGGCGTACTTGACCGACCATCCCGGCGCGTCGTCGAGGATGCGGCAGAACGTCGAGACCGCGCTGGCGAAACTTGCCGCCGAACAAGGTCGGTCACCTCCGTGGTAGCCGTCACGGCGCGTGACATGCCCGAGATCCGGGCACGGATGAGCGAATGGACCCGGGATCCCGGAATGGACGGCGCGGGCAACTGGTTCCGGTTCTTCGTCGGCCCCCGACCTGAGGACACGGCGGGAGAGCCCGCGTTCCCGCCGTTGGACGACGTCGGCGCCACGATCGCGGACACGCTCGGCGCCCAACTTCCCGCCGCCGAACTGTTCTATGTGTCCGCCGACCTGGCCGACATCGCGAGCTACGCCGCGACCACTCTGGTCGATTACCGTCTCCAACCCGAAGACCTGCCCGCCCCCGTGGGACTCATGGTCTACGAACACCCCGCCCGTCGCCCAGACCGCCACCGCACGGCACAACGCGGTCTCCCTTATCTCGTGGGGTCCCGGGCGTGGCGGCTTGTGGGTGCACGGCTGGGGCACCGTCCCCGAGCCACAGCCACTAGCTATCGACATCGGACGCAAACTCGCCCGCGTACCCCGCGACCTTGCCCTCGCCCAGATGCGGAAAGCCGCCGCGCTGAACCTGCCACCACCCACCCAGGACAACAAACCCGCCACCCATAAGGACGCCGTCGACCAAGGCGCCGAACACATCCTGGCCACGTTTCTGCGCAACACCGAACGCGCACCGATTCCGCCGTCGTTCACCCCGCCGCACGGCTACGAATGGTGCGGCCTCACACCCATGTTTTCACGGACATGACGGGCTGGCCGAGCGCGCTGACCGAAGGAACCTCCGCCGATATCGACGTGCAAGTCACCCTGCAGCGCACCATCCTCACCACCTGGCTCCTGATGGGCCAGACCCTCGTGCGTTCCGAACGCACCATCGCGCCCCGCGCCGCCCGCCGCCGCATCGAACGCTACGACCCGCCCTCAACCACGGCGTCCGCATGGTCGACCTCCGGCGCGCCCGCACCACACCCACCGACCGCCCCAGCGACGCCTCCGGCAAAGGCACCCGCGACTACCGCCACAGCTGGATCGTGCGCGGCCACTGGCGCAACCAGTACTACCGCAGCCGAGGCGACCACCGCCCCATCTGGATCGCCGACCACCTCGCCGGACCAGGAGACAAACCACTCATCGGCGGCGAACGCGTCAACGTCCTGCGCCGCTAACCCCGAACAGCCACCGCCCGTTGCCCACACACCCACGTTGGCGCGAGCCGACTACGACTGTCCACAACAGACGACCTGCACCTGCAGGCGACCGAAAACACAAGGAAGGGAACCAGAAACATGACCACCACAGAAGGCACCAGCGCCCCGGCGACCGAATCCGCACCCGCCCCCGTGGCGATCATCGGCGACCTTTACGGCAACACCGTCGAGCTGCCACTTCGGGACATCGCGGCCCGCATCCGCGAAGACCTCATCGCCGTCCAGGACGACGACATGATCCACGCCGACGCGGAATTCACGATCACGGTCGACGAATCCGGCCCGCAAAACCAGATCCACATCACGATCTCGGGCCTGCCCCACAGCGATCACGGCACCGCCGACGCGCCGACCATGGATATCACCCAGGACGTGTTTCGGGTGGCGTTCGCACTGGCTGGCCACTACAACCGGTTCACCAGCAGCCCCTATCAGCTGCGGTACCTCGTGGTCATCCACGCCGTCCACGACAGCGGCACCGTGTATGCCGAAGGCGTCGGCGCCATCGGACTCTGGGGCACGCTGCCCCAGCCCGAACTTGCGAAAGCACCCTCCGACAACAGGTAACAGGTGCCCGAGGCCGACAACAAGCCCACTATGGGGGGCGGCAGTCACGAGCCGTGCTCCGTAGTGGGTTTATGGCGACGGGCCCTTCGCGCGTGGACGGTTTCGACCGCTGCGCGTCATTGCCAGCGATAGTTGTCGCTGGCCAGATCGTCATTGACGGACTTGACTTCGTGCATTGACGGAGGCATCAATGGTGACAACTCCGAGCCCTACCCTGCGCACCGCGAACCTTTGGGAGAGGGCTTCGCGCGGGGAGAGTATCAGCTCAACAAAGAAGGGGAAGGCAATGCCGGGTATGAGCGCCTCTCGTCGTCACCGTGGCGTACGCAAGGTGGATAGTGACCATTTCGATGACGGTCACTACCAGGCCTACGGGTTCAAGCGCGGATACGGCCGCGCCCACAACGGCAAGGGCGGAGGGCGTCTCAGGCGCCGTCTTGTCCGCCGCCGGGAAACCTCGTGTGGCGTCACGACCACAACTAGTGACAGCTTCTTTTGACTAGTTGCCGTTGCCGCATGACACGTCACCGGTTAGTCAACAAACAGCGCTGTCCACATGAGACACATATCTTGTTTGACGGATCGCTTGACAATGGCGCGGTGACGAAGCGTCCATAGACGTGTAGCCCGAACAACCGGATGCGCACCGGCGGGCCACACGGCCCCGGCCGGGGCATGACCATCCCCATTCCATACCTAACGCATGGAGTCCGTCATGTCCCGCAAGAACCACACCACCTCGATCCCTGACGCCACCGACAGCGACCGCCACCTGCATGTCGTGTCCGATGCGCCCGGCACGCAGAACGCGCCCACCACGGAAGACAAAGTGCGGACGGCGCTGACCGCCAATCCCGCCTCCACGACCGCCGCACTGGCGATGGCCGCCGGGGTCGGCCGTTCGACCGCCGCGAAGATCCTGGCCCGCTGGGGGCGCGACGGCACCGCGATCCGGACCGCCGGAGACGGCCCGCGCAATCCCGACACGTGGGCGCTCGCCCCGTCGGACCGTGATGCCACACCCGGCACCGAAGACACGCGACCGGACACCACAGCGAGCGACACCACCGACGGCGCCGAGGCGGCAGCGGAGACCACCTCCGACACCGACGGCGCGACCATCACGGACACCACGGCAGCGCAGGACACCACCACCGGTTCGGACACGGATGACGACGCGGAGTCCCCCGCCACGGACACCACCAACGACAAGGTCGGCCCGGTAACTGCCGC
This sequence comes from Amycolatopsis sp. cmx-4-54, assembly GCF_046548895.1. Lineage (NCBI taxonomy): Bacteria > Bacillati > Actinomycetota > Actinomycetes > Pseudonocardiales > Pseudonocardiaceae > Amycolatopsis > Amycolatopsis sp. cmx-4-54. The sequence continues at coordinate 102,328 of NZ_JAEBEJ010000003.1, read as the reverse complement.
CGACGTCGAGAACGACACCAGCCCGGTGCCCGACACCGCACCGGGGGATCCGGCCGACAGCACGACCGGGACCGAGCCGTCTGCGGCGGAACCGCCTGCGGTCGCCGACACCACCGACACCGCCCGCCCGGACAAGGACCGACTGCCCAAGGGCGGACTGCGAGCCATGGTGGAGGAATACCTGACCGAACACCCGGGCGAGGACTTCGGGCCCGCCAAAATCGGCAAGGACCTCGGCCGTTCGGGCGGCGCGGTCAACAACGCCCTGGAGAAGCTCGTCGCCGACGGGTACGCGCGCAAAACCTGCGAGGCACCGAAGCGGTTCACCATCAACCCGGACAAGACCGACATCCCGAACACGAACAACGACGCCGCCGAGCCCGCGCTGAAAGCCTGACGGCTCGCCCGCCTGGATCCGCGCGCAGGACCGCCACCCCGCCCCAGGGGCAACCGGTCCTGCGCGCGAATCTTCCTGCCTCCGGCGCGTAAGTCGAGACCCAGGTAGTGCCGTGGATCGCCTGCGACACCGGGTGTTAGGCGGCGGTGCCAGCAATGACCTTCGCCGCCCCATTCGGCACGTGGCGGTGACACCTACTACCGCCGCCGTAGGCCGCATCGCGCCCGGCCCTGAACGCGGGGCGGCTGTTCCTTTCGTTGCTCTACAACGTCGATGGGCCGTATATCCCATGGGACTGGTGACAGCGGCGGGACCTGTCGGCTACGTGTCGATCAGGTCGTGCAGCAGGGCGCGGGTTTCGGCATCGGTGGAGTAGAGCACGGTGCCCGCCCTGGCGCGGGTGAGCAGGACGCGGTAGGTGCGGCGCACCCACAGGTCGACGTCGGCCGCTGCCCCGCCGTCGAGGGCGTCGTCGCGGGTGGCGGCGGGATCGGTGACCCACCCATCGTCGCGCCAGAGCAGATCAGGGCCGAGGATGACGCCGCCATAGTCGTACTCGAAGCCTTGCGCGCTGTAGACGCTGCCGACCTGGCCGGCGCCCGCGGGATCGATCGCCCACAACGGCGAGGGCGGCAGCCCGTTGACCGCGCGCTGGCCCTTCACACTCCACGGGCGGCGCCAGTCGCCGATCACGATGTCGTCGACCAGCGGATTTCCTGGCCTCGCCTCGCTGCACGGCCAGCACAGCCCGGCCGTCATTCGAGCGCTCGCGCCGAGGTCGGTTTTCGTGCGCAGCAGCTGCTCCAGCTCACCGGGGCTGTCGGCCACCCGTAGTTCGAACCGCGGCGCGGGTTCCTCGTCCGCGTTCCATGAGGTCGGCAGGCAGGGTGCGCCGTCGAGGCCGAGGAGCCGACGGACCCAGCTGTCGTAACGGACGCTGCGGTGGCGGTGCTGGCTCGTCAGCTCGGTGCTGTGCACGGTCACGCCGCAGGCTTGGGCGGCGGTGGCGAGGTAGTCGCGGGTGCCGAGCTGGCCGGGGCGGATCGCCTGGTCCTCGTCGAGGAGGAACACCACGACGCGGGCGGTCTCGAGTAATTGTGCGGTCTGGGTACGGTCGCTGCGGCGCGAGGCGGGGGTGTAGCGGGTGTTCGAGGTGACCCGGAGCTGGTGCGCGTCGTCGCACACGAGCAGGTCCAGCCTGTCGGGCTCGGTTTCCGTGGCGGTGCCGAAGTACTGGAAGAGCTTCTGGTTCTGGCGGGAGCCGTGTCCGGCGGTCTTGCGCAGCGCGGTGGTGAACGCCTGTGAGCCGGTGGCGTGTCGGGCCCGGTGGCCGGCGCGCAGTGCCTCGCCGAGCAAAGTGAGCGCGAGGGCGCTCTTCCCTGTGCCCGCGGCGCCGGCGATCACCGCTACAGCCTTCGGCCTGTCCTCGTCGGCGAGGCATCGCCGCACGTGGTCGAGGACGGCCTGCTGATCGTCGGCCAAGGTGAACACGTCGGGGTGGAGGAGAGAGCGGGCCGCGAGGTCGAACAGAGTGGGCGTCGCGGAGTGCGAGGGTGATCCGGCGGTCGGCATGACGAGTACGTCCTCCTCGACGCGGCGTTGAACGTTGTGCCAGGGGTCTCAAGACTCGACCTGGCCTGTCTGGAAGCGCCCCCTGGGGGCCCCTTCGGGCGAGCGCCGCGGGGGTCGGATACCGCCCCGGGCACAGTCGCGCTCGGCCGTTGGTGCCTTGCCCGCGCGCTGGCGAAACCGATCACACAGGTTCGCCGGTCTCTCCCACCAGGTCGAGTGCACCTCACCCTCGGATTTCTCCGAGACGGCTGCTGTCCAATTGGGTCGGATCCGGTGGTGAGAGCGTTCATCGCGGCTCTCCTTCGACGGTCGTGTCCCGGTCGGCCGAGGTCTGGTGGTCGGGACGGCTCCAGCGGTGCGCGACCGGATCCCAGGTCGCCGTGGTCATCAGGCGATTGAGGTCGGGCAAGCCAGATCCGTACAGCCAGCCGAACTCGATGCATTCGGCTTCCCCGGGCCACCACCCGGACCACTTGTCCCGAGGGCACCGGCAGGTCTCCAAGTCATGACCGTGGCGCTGCAGCCCGGTGGCCAGACAGCGAGCTACGTCGCACCACTCGTGGTGGACGTGGCCGATCTCGGCATGACAGTCCGGGCAGAACGGCTCCAGCGGCGAAGTGCTCGACGAGAGCCTGGGCGGGGTGGTCATGCTGACCTCCCGGTCGCGTTGTTCTGGGCTTCGATGAACTCATTCCAGTGCCGGGTCTCGGCACTGACGTAGGTGTTGTGCAGGCGCACGTCGGGATTTGCGAGCAGTTCGCGGTGCGCGAGGACCAGGCTGGCCCCGGCAGTGATGGCCTCGGCGAGACGTAGGTGCATGCACGCCCAGTCGAAGCAGCGCCGGTATTCATCCTGGTCGTACGCGCGGCTGCTGAGCGTCGGGTAGATCTCGCGGGCGCGGGTGAACAGGGCCTCGGCGGCTGCGCAGTGCTCGGCGGCGCTGTGCGGCTCTGTGGCGGTGGCCGGATCGGCGGGTGCAGTGTTCGGCGACATGGGATGGCATCTCCTTCACGGTTGCGGCTTGAACGCGGGATGTCAGTGGGCGGTGAGCACCGCGCGGGCGCGCGGATCGGCGAGCATTGGGTGGGTGGTGTTGGCGGCCGTCGTCGGCGATAAGCACGCGTACGCCGAGCGGGGCGGCCCGCCGAGGGGATCGGTCCAGCCGTAGAGGGCGGGCATCGTCGATAAGGCGTGCGCGGTGGCGTCGGCGGCGGGGCCGCCGAAGACCTCGAATCCCAGCTCTGCTGGTGGGCCAGGGCCACGGCCACGCATGGTTGCCGAGGGTCGCCTCGCCGGCCTCGTGGATCTCAGCGGTGTGCAGGAAGAGGGCGGCGAGGGTGATGAACCCTCGCGCGGACGGGCTCGCGTGATCTCGTGGAGCCAGCGGCCGTCCCAGCTGGCTAGGCGGACCGAGCCGAGCCAGTCGGCGTCCGCGCCGCGCCCGAGGTAGAAGTCGTGCGTCGTGCTGCTCATCGGGTGTCACCGCCGATGATGGGCATCTCGGCGGGTTTCTTCCGCATCAGCGGCATCGGCACCGATGGCGGCGCGGCCGGATCACGCAGCCACGCGTACAGGTCCGGCGGGCCGAGGGGTCGTCCCCGCCTTCGGGAAACCAGGGGTCGTGCGAGTCGATGCGGTGCCAGCGGACACCGCCGCCGACGGTGGCGAACACCGCGCTGTCGCCGGGGTCGAAGGTGATGATCCAGCTGCTGTTGTGGCTGGAGTACCACGGCCACGGCCAGCCGAGCTCGCGCCGGTACGCGTGACCGAGCCGTTCGTCCGCCCAGATATCGAAGGTGTCGGCCACGGCCGCGCGGAACGTCGCCTCGTCGGTCGCGGTCACCGCCAGCCGCAAGGGTGGGACGGCGAGGAAGTTCTCGGGATAGCACTCCCCGTGCAGGGAGCCGATCCACTCGGCCGCCTCGCCTCGTCCGAGGTAGAAGTCGGTGGTGCTCGACATCGAGGTCCTCCTTAACGTGACGACGCGATGTGGTTCCGGCACTCTGGCGCCGGGACGCAGGCGTACGGATCGGGTGGCGGGTACGGCGGGGCCCCGTCGTGGCGCAGGGTCTCCCTGTCGCTGTCGGCGACGCGGTCGAGGACGTAGGCGAGCACGATCACCGGGGTCCACGGTCCAGGTAAGACCACGGCCAGCACTGTCCACAAGAGACGCTTCTTCCTGTCCTGCATCAGTTCTCCTCCGATTCGTTTAAGTGGCGCGAAAATGGGGCTGTCTTCCACAGGGTTGGTACTCAGGGCTGCTGCCAGCTGGACACGGGGTCGGTCACGCCGGGAGTACGGAAGGTCGGGAGCCGGAGCGCGGGTGGCGCGCCCGGGTCGCACAGCCACCTCGCGACGTCCGGCGGGCCGCACCGCAACGGCGGGCACGGGTCGTCGGGGTTAAGGCGGTGCCAGCGGTCGCCGCCGCCCGCCGTCATGTGCGCGGCGCCGTCGTAGTGGGTGATGATCCAGTCGTTGCGGTGGCTGGTGTCCCAGTCCCAGGGCCACCCGTTGCGGGGCTCATGTGCCGCGCCGAACTCCTTGACGGCCCAAATCGGCAGCAGGTCTCGCACCGCTTCCCGGTAGGCAGTGGGCTGCCTCGCGGTCAGCGCGGTGCGGCCGTGGGGGTCTTTGAGGAGGTTGTCGGGGTGGCAGACGAACTGCAGGGAACCGAGCCAGGTCGCCGATGGTCCGGTGCCGAGGTAAAAGTCGGTGCGCGTGACCATCACGATGCCTTCTCGCTGGTGGCGGTTGGCTTCGTGAACTGTCCGGTCTGGTGCGGGCATGCCGACGTGTGGCCGACGCCGTACCTCGATTCGGGTGAGCAGGCAACGAGGTGGCTATCGGTCCGCGCACCGAGGAATCGGCCGAGGGACACCAGATCGGTGACGTCCGCCAGTGGCACCTCGCGACCGCAGTCCGGGCACGGCCCCAGGACACGCAGGTCGTCTCCTCTGCCGCTGAATGACGTGAATCGGTAGTCGCTGCCGTCGTCGGTGATGGTCACGCGAAACCAGCGCCACCCGCCGTGCATCCGGTCGGGATCGTCGGTGACCGTCACCGCCGATTGCGCGACCCCGAAGATCTCGGTCACGTCGTGGATCAGCTCGCGGCGACAGGTATCGCGTTCGAAGTCACCTCGGCGGAGGTCGAATTCGGGATCCTGACGGCGGGCCCGGTCGACCGCGTCGCACGCGCGTCCCGCGAGAGTGCTGGCCCCGGTCGCCGGGGTAGCGGACAGCGCGCGGCCGAGGGTGATGTTCTGCCAGTCGTTCTCGGCGTCGTCGATGCTGGGGCGGCCCGCAGGAAGGTACAGGACTCGTCCTCCGTCGAAGGTGTACGAGCTGCCCACGCGAAGGTCCGAACGCCACCACTTGTCCAGCGTCGCGAGTTCGTCATCGCAGCCGGATACCGCCAGTCCGAATCCACTCAGCGTCCACGCCTCGGCCAGGTTGTCCAGCGCGGTCAGGAAATCGGGCTCGGTGGTGGCGGTGAGGAACTCGCGCCCGACGGGAAGCGCCGCGACGGTCTCTGGGTCGGCCACTCTGTCCGGCCATGCGGATCCGAGGTAGCCGTTTAACTCGGCTCTCGGGCCCGTACCGATGAAGACCTCTGCGCGGGAGGAGTCGTAGAAATCACCGGGGCACAAGCGTGAGACGGCAATGGTCATCGAGGTCATTTCTTCTCCTAGGTTTCCGTCGGTGTGGACGGCGCGGTGGTGGCGTCATCGGGACGGAGTGCCTGTGCGAGCGCGGGAATGCGGGCGAGTGCGTCGTCGACAGCCATGGTCAGCGTGATGCTCACGAGGTCGCCGCTGAGGAAGTAGATGCGAGCAGGTTGAGGTGCCTGCGGAAACGCCTTTTCCAGTTGGTCGGCGATCGCGCGCTGAGCTTTGTACAGACGGGTTTGAGCGTGGAGACGTTCGCGTCGGGCGGTCTGGGCACGGTCGAGCCACTGGTGGAAGGCCGGGATCAGCCGCTGGTGAATGTCGGTCGCGATCTCGGCGGCCGGAGCACCGACGGCGAACGTGGCATCGGGAAACGGGTCTCGGCAGTACCAGAGGAAAACGTCGTCAAGTTCTCGCGGCAGGTCCCCCGGAACGAGCCGGTAGTGCCACGCGCCCGGTCCTGGTACCGGCTCGAAGCCGACACGGACCCCGGTGGCCAAGCACACGACGTCGGCGACCTGGTTTCGGCCTCGGCCACGGCCGACCGTCCACTTGCCCGGTAGCGCGGTCGCGACGTCGATCGCGGCGAGGGCCACTCGGTCGTTTTTACTGATGCGTGCGGGTTTGTCAGCCGCCGCGACTGTACTTGTTGTCATGCCAGGGGCTCCTTTCGGTGTCCCGCGCGGAGTTCCGACGCGTTTGCGGAGTAGAGGCAGTGCGGGTGGTGGCCAGGGTCGCCGTGGAATTCGGTGGGCGCGGTGTCGAGACCGTGGTGCTCGGACTCGGGGTCGAGGTACGCGCCGAGGTCGGCGAGGCCGGCGACTCGCGCGATGGGGACCCGCGGTGCCTCGCAGTCCGGGCACGGGCCAAGCAGCAGCCAGGACCACAGCACGGCCCCGGTCACGTCGGGGATGAAGAGCCAAGGGCGGCCGTCGCTGGTGACCTCGATCAAATCTCCCGGGCTGGTACTGGCCTCGGTGCCGTAGTGGCGTTCGGGGTCGTCCCGCACGATCACGGTGTCAACATCGACGCCGAGCGCGGCCGCGATATGGGTGGTGGTGATCGCACGGCGACCCCATGAGGACCGGATCAGGTAGCGGTCGGCGAACCCGTGCGGGGCGATGGCGCGGTGCCGACGGGCGGCGGCGATCGCGCGGTCGGTCAGCGAGGCGGGTGTGCCGCTGTGCGTCTCGTCGGTGGTCATCACGACCACCCCAACGCGTCGGCTACGGGCGCGGGAACATACCCGACCTGGTCGCCCGCACCGAGCCACACCACGGGCTGGTCGGTGTCGGCAGGACTGTCGCCGTCAGCACGGTCCGGGGTGCACGCGACCCGCGCGAGAAGGTGTTCCAGGGGGTAGCCGGGTTGTGTCGCGAGCCGTAGCGGGGCGGCCGGGTCGTATCGGTCGGGGGCGGCGATCAGCTCGCCCACGGTGGCGATGGTGGTGTCGGTCATCGGTAAGTCATCTCCAGGTCTTGGTGTGGGCCCGGGCGGGGCGGAGGTGAGGGGGAGGGTGTCCGCCCCGCCCGGGGTCTGGGGGGTGGTTAGCGTGTGGCGCGTAGCGCGGCGGTGGCGGCTTGCCCGATGGCGCGGGCGGTGGCGGCGGGGTCGGTGAGGGTGTGGTTCGTGACGCCGTCCATCGGCCGAAGCCACGGGCTACCGCCGGGAAGCAGCCACAAGACCGCGCAACCGGTAGCGCGTAGGCGATCGAGGAGCCGCTGGCCCGGGTCGCGGGTCTCGTCTTCGAAGTCGCCGTCGGAGATGACGACCAGGAGCCGGGCGGCGTTCGGGCGGGATAGGTCGAGGGCGCCGTCGAGGGCTTCGATGGCGTCATCGATGACGTGACCGGAGAGGCCTGTGCCGAATTCGGTGATCCGGGCGGGGGTGGCTCCGGGGTGTGTGATCGGGGTGACCAGGCCCGAGCCGAAGGTCACGGTCGCGGTGGTGGCGGGCACGTCGGTGTGGTGGGCGGCGTGGGCGAGAATCCACGCGGCCGAGGCGACGGGTTCCGTGTATTCCTTCATGGAATCGGTGACGTCGCAGGCGATGCCGAGCCGTAGTGGTGGTGCGGGAACGGTTTTGCGGGTGGTGCGGGTGAACGGTTCGGCGGTGGGGATGGCTCCCGCCGCGCGTTGCGCGGCGGCGGTCATCGCACCGCGCACCCGTAGCCGCCCGGGCGGTATCGCGGAGGTGGTCGTGGTGGTGGTGCGGTCACGGACTCCGGCGGTGGTCAGCGCGCGAGCCAAGTGGCGCGCGGCGGTGCGTTCGGCCGTGGTGGGTGGACGGGTGCCCGTGATGTGGGTGGCGTGCGGGCTGGTCCCGCTGCCGAAGGTCTTGTTCGCCACGCGAACCGCGCGGACGCGGGCGGCGTCCTCGGCGGCCCGTGCCTCCATCGCCACCGTGACGGGGTCGGTGGGCGCGGCGTCGGCGGCGGCCGCGCTAGTGATCGCGGCGGCAGCGGCGGTGATCGCTTGCGCCAACGGTGACGGCGCGCCGTTGCCGCTACCGGGTTGCGCGCCCGGGTCGGTGGCGCCGCGTTCGGGCGGCGGCTGGTCGGGGTCGTCGCCGAGTGCTTCGCACCAGCGGCGCCCGAGTTCGATCATGGCGGTGGCGTTGTCGTCGGCGGCACGGTGCGCCGTACGCCAGATAGCCCGCAATTGTGCGAGGGTGTCGTCGCCGAGAATGCCGCGCACGACCCGTTCGACCCGGGCGACTTCCCGACCGTTGAGGACACCGCCGTCCACGCGTGCCAGCAGCAGCGCGGCGGATTGCGCGGCATCCTGTTTGGTCATGGTCGGTGCGGTGGCGGGGTCGTTGGCGCGGGTGTCGGCGAGGATGAGATTCGTGGCGCTTCCGCGCAGCCAGTACCGGTCCTGCGGGCGGCGGCGTAGCTGTGCCGCTTCGATGCGGGACTCTTCCAGCAGGATCGCGGCCGCCGCCGCACCGGGTGGCGCGCCCGGGGGTACACGCCACACCGAGTGTTGCGCGTGGGCGCATTCGTGGGTCAGCAGCCCCCATGCGGTGCGGTAGCGCTTGCGGTCCCCGACCCGGTGCGGCTCGACGGTGGCGGGGTCGACCCCGCTGGGGAGGTGGATTCCGTCGACTTCGATGGCGGCGAGGTCAGGGAAGAAACACGCTGGGGCATCGTGTCCAGCCCCGGGGGCGACGGTGACCACGAGGTCGTCGCGGTCGGCGATGGCGGTGACCTCGTCCCCGAACCGGGCCGACACGGTCAGCCATTCAGGTTTGGCGGGGAACACGGCGGTAGGGGTGGCGGCGGGTGCGGCGATGTGCGCGGTCATCGTGTGTCCTTTCCGGACGGTCGCGGGCGGGCGGAAACCGGTGGGGACCGTGGCTAGAACTGTTCGCCGACGGCGAGCGGGGCGACGTGGGCGCCGAAGACGTTGCGGACCACGTCGGCCACGATGTCTTGGTCTTCTTCCGGCGCGGCGGCGATTAGGTTTCCAGCGGCGGTCATGGGGTCCAGCGCGGCGGCGGTGTCTTTGAACGCCAGCAGTTCCCGCATCTGCGGCGCCCACCCGATCTCGCCCTTTTTCTCCCGTGCGGCGAGGTTTTTCGCCACCCGTACCGCTTTCGGGTCGACCCCGATCCGGGCGGCGAGGTCGTAGTCGGTGGTCACCTGGATCTTGACGCGGAACCGCGACGCCAACGCGGGGCTCAGTACCGCGCCGTGTACCCCGGGGTTGTGCCCGCCCACGACGTAGAAACCGGGTACGGCGTCGACACGTTCCCAGTTGTTGGTCTTGATGGTGATGTGCCCGCGCCCGTCCATGACGGGGTACACCACCGCGAGCACGGGCGCGGGAATCAGGGTGAAGTCGTCGATGAAGAACGCGCGCCCCTCACGCATCGCGGTCACCAGCGGCCCGTGCGCGAACTCGTAGGTTCCGCCCGGGGTGGGCACGTACCCGCCCACGATGTCGTCCACCGTGGTGTCACTGTCGCCCGGCAACGTCACCGCGTCACCGAACGCGGCCTCGACCAGCGACGTCTTGCCAGTCCCCGGGGGCCCGTATAGCAGCGAGGGAATCTTGTTCTGCCGCAACCGCCGCAACACCGTCACATCCGAACTGCCCGCCAGTTTGCGCGGGTGGTAGAGCTGCCCGTTCGGGCGCCGTACCGGCGCGGTCACCAGCGCGGGCACGGTCGCCTTTGTCGGCCCGGGGGCACGTTTCGGTGTCACGGGCGCGGGCGGCGTGGTGGCGTCGGCCGTCGCGGGGTCGGTGGTGCGCGTGCTGATCACGGCGGTCGCGGCAGCGGCGGGAGTGTTGGCGTTCGCGTGGTAGGCACGGGACGGCGGTCCCATGTAGTCCGCTTCCCCGCGCGCTGCCAGGGTTTCCAGGGCGTTGCCCACCGCACCGGATGACCGGTTCAGGAGGCGGGCGGCGGCGCCCGCCGTCAGTCCGGCGTTGGCGGGTTGCTGGGTGAGCAGTTCGGCCACCATGCGGCGGAGTTCGCCGCCGCGCAACCGGTTGGCCGCGCCCGGGGCGGCGGGCGCGGTGCCCGTGGCCGGAGTCGTGGCGTTCGTGGTCATCGTGCTGGTTTCCCTTCACAGCAAATAGGATTCGTCGGTTGTGTGCGACAGGGACCGGGGCGGGTGGGGTGAGCTTTTACGCGCGGCGCAATGTGGTGGTGAGCGCGAGCACGGCGTGCCCTTCGCTGGGGGCGGGGTATTCCGCGCCGTCGGCGGTTACCACCCGCCATTCCGATTGCCGCACGATGTCGGCGGGAAAGTAGCTACCGACGAAACGACCGTCGGGCCCGGTTACCGTGCCGTACAAAAGTTGTTGTTGGTCGGCGGGGTCGATCACCACACCCGTGACGGTGCAGTCGTTGTCGGTGTTGGTGCGGGTCACCACTTCGGGTTGCACGTCGCGGGTCATGGTCGGGTCGACCACGTACACCACGCGTTCTGTTGCGTCGTCGGTGTTGTCGTTCACGGTGTTGCCCTTCCGATGTCGGGTGCGGCGGTTGCGTGGTCAGTGGGCGGCGGCGAAGTCGGCTTCCGCCGCTTCGGCGTCCCGGGTGTGGGATTCAGCGGCCGCGTCGGCGGTGTCGTGGTCGGGGTAGGTGTTGGACCAACCGCAATAGCAATGCGCGGTGGCGGTACCGTCGGGGTTGTCGGTGGTGTCGGCGTAGCACATAGCAATCCCCAATCACGTGTTTTCCGGTTTTCCGCTTTCCGGGGAGATATTCGCGCCCGGTGCGGTGGTTTGTCGTTGTTTCCGGTTTTCCCGGTGACACAACAAACGTAACTCGACCCCGGGCGCCGCGCAATAGGTTTCCGGGGTTAATTTCAGGGAATTTTGCCTATCTTTTTGCGTGAATGCACGCGATTTCATGGAAATGTTTGCGCAGGTCAGGCGCTTGTGGATCGCCGAAAAAAGGGAAGGACGGCCGCAGATGAAACCGCGGATAAATGTAGTCCTTTTCAATAAATAGAAAGAGAATGAAGGAAAGGGAGAAGGCGAGGGAGGTACCAGGGTGAGTGCTGGTGAAACGATGACGGAGCCGCGTGACATCGCCGCCGGGCCTGATGTGTTCACCTGCTTGGTGTCAAGCGAGTCTGGGATACCGGTGGATCCCCCTGGAGGGGGCGTAGCCTGCGAGAACGGCTGACATGGGGGGATCCGTCTTAGGTGGATACCGGAGGACGAGGCTGATAGGCCGGGTCGGCGGCCCTGCGATTGGCAGTCACGCTCCGCGTCGCCGGAGGCGACGGGGGCGGCGCTGAGTGACCGCGCCGACGGTTCGGGCCCGGTATGCAAGGCGGTGTCCGCGCGCCGGATATGCGGGTCGCCACGGCGGCACCAGAGTGTCTTTGCGGCGCACACGAGTCGCCGAGAACACTCGGCGAGAGCCGATGTCAGTGCTGGGGAATTCGATTGTGCGCCCACGAAGTTCTTTTTCTTGGCCTCGATGTTTGTGCTGCCACGGTCGACGCTAGCATCGGCGCGGGCGGAATCGCGGCGGGAAATCGAGGCATTTCGCTGTTCCGCACAAATACCTTTACCGCGCGGAAACGCGCCTCGATCCCGAATGGGCGGGACGTGTTCGCGAACCGGTGGTGTGTTCATTCATGGCGCCGTTGATCGGGAGAAGTCCTCGATCGGTATCCCGGTGTCGCGGGCGCGTAATCGCTGGGCGAGGTCGACGGTGTCCGCGGTGGGCGTGGTGTCGATCTCGGCGAGGCGGGTTCGCAGGAGGTCCAGGGTGCGGGAGATGGCGTCGTGCCGGCCGAGGGAGTGCTGCAGGCGCATGATGTCGCGGTAAATCAGCTCGTTGTGCGGATCGAACGCCCGCGCGGTTTCCAGCAGATCCAAGGTGTAGTCAGGATCGGCTCCAACTCTGGAGCGGGCGAGCGCGGCCACGGCGTCGAGCGCGTCGCGCCGCGTCGCTTCCCGCGCCGCGACAAGCCAGTCGGAATCCAGGCCGTCGGCCAGAGCTCCGCCGTAGTGCGCCACAATCGCCTCGTAGCCCTCAGCGCGCCGCTCGGCGGTGCCGGCGGTCCGACGGCGGGTCACCGCGTCGGCGAAGTCCCAGTAGTCCACCTCCACCACGGCCGGGTCGAGCCGGTACTGACCTTGCTCGGCCAGGACCAGCTCGCCGACGGTGCCGCGGGTGGCGGTGTCGAGGGCGCGGCGGACGCGGGACAGGACCGTGCGCAGCACGCTGGCGGGATTGCGGGGCGGGTCGTTCGGCCAAAGAGCGTCCACGATCGCGTCCCGGGACACCCCGCCGGGATGCACCGCGAGGAAGACCAGCAGTTCGAGCGGTCGGCTGCTCAGCTCCCCGGACAGGTCACGCAGCTCCCCCTCGGCCTGGCCGGGGTCGGGTTGCCAATGCAGGGCCGGGGCACCAAAGACCGTCAGTGCCAGCGGCGCGGGTGGCCTCGGCTCCGTGCCGGCCGCGTGCGGGCGAGGTTCCTCGCCAGGGTCGCTGGCCGGGGACGGCTCCGGCGCGGGCGGTCCCGCGGTGATCTCCAGTCGTCGCGGGTCGCCTGCGGCGTTCCGCGGCGGGGCCAGGAAAGTCGTGTCCTGTGGTGTCGCTGTCTGCCGGGGCTCGGGGGCGTCGCGAGCCGGGTCGGTGTCGGCGATGCCGCTGTCGGTGCTGGCGCGGGGTGCGGCGGTGCGGAGGAAGGCCAGGAGGTCTCGGGTCGCGGTCTCGGGCAGGGTGAAGGCACGGGTCCCGCGCAAAGGTTCGCCGAGGCCGGGATCGGTGGCCGAGATGATTCCGCCGCCGGTGACGTAGGCGGTCACCCCGGCGCGCCACTGGCCCAGCAGCAGCGCGGTGAGGCCGTGCTGGCCGTGGTTGTCGAGCAGGTGCTGCAACCGCGCCTGCCGGCCGGGGTCACCGGGTGGGGACGCGATCAGGACGGCGGGCCGCGGCGGCACCGGGGCCTCGAGGGCGGCCAGGGCGGTGTCCAGGTCGGCCACCACGGTGATCGACGTCGGCAGGTCGGTGGTAGCACCTGGCACACCGAGCAGGCGGGCGACGTCGGCGCTGGGCACGTAGACCCTGCGCGTGGGTGCGTTCCCTAAGGAGTCGGCCAGGAGGGTGAGCAGCAGGGCGCGAGCCGCGGCGTAGCCGCCCGGCCCGACCAGGCCGAGACCATGAACACGGGCCAGGTCGAGAGCGACCTGGGTCCCCTCGCCTGCTGTGGCGACGTCGCCGTCGGCGGGAGAGGGCTTGATGTCGAGCGCGATGTCGACCACTGATGGCAGCGTCGCCGGTCCGGCGCCGCAGCCGGCGGGCATGGCGGCGCCGATCACGCGGCGGACACGAGGTACGACCACCGTCGGCCGGGCCTCGTTGCCCGTCCCTTCCGGTGCGGTGCCCGAGCGCGGCGCCGGGTCTTCGCCGCCGGGATCACGACGCTCGCGCCTGCCCGGGCCGCCGGTCGCGATGCCGGTCTCAGCGTCCAGTTCGAGGTCTTCGTCGTGGTGCTGGGCGCGCAGATGAGCCAGGCGCAGCTGGTACACGACCGGGGCGACGGGCAGGTCGTCGTCGCGCCGGCCGCTGCCGGGCCGGTATCGGGCGTGGTGCCGCCGTCGCGTGAGCACGAGCAGGGCGCTGACCGCGGCGGCCAGGCCCAGGCTGGCGAACACCTCACCGGTCCCCCAGCTCGCCGCGCCACCGGCGGGCCCGTCTACCTCCTGGTCGGCGGCAGGTGTGGCACTGGGTGTCGCGGCCGGGGCAGGCTCGGAGGGAGCTGGCGTGACCGTGCTCGGCGTCGGGGGCGCTGATTCGGGGGCGGGCGCAGAAGGCGTGGATTCCGGCAGAGGCGGCCTAGGCGGGGCGGGCGTCGGGCTGGTGGTGGGGAGGTGGAGGGTGTCGCCGGGGTGGATCAGGTTCGGGTTGGTCAGGGTCCGTCCGACGGGCTGGGCGCGGCCGTGGTTGAGGGCCCAGATTTCCGGCCAGCGATCACCCTCGCCCAGGCAGCGTTGCGCGATCCGCCAGAGCGAGTCGTGCACCCCGTTCTCCGGCGGGCGGACCCGCTCGGTTCCGGGCTCGGCCGGAAGCCGGGCCTGTTCCTGGGCGACCGGTGCCGTGGACGCGGGAGCCGTGACAGCCACCTGGGCATGACCGGCGCGGTGCGCGGCGTCGGCTGTGGTGAGGGGCGCGGCGGTGGCAGTGCGGCCCAGCACGGCCACGAGCAGGGCGCCGACGAACACGGCCGCGACGCGCCGTACCGGGCCTGTCTGCCGTTTCAGGTCCGGCACTCGGGCGCCGCGGGCGACGTCGGCCGCGCACGCGGCGAGGTCGAGAACGAACACCAGCCAGGCCAGCCAGGCCAGGCAGGCGAGGGTGTGGAGCAGGAACCGTGCGGACATGGGTGTCATCAGCTGCGAGCCGATCTCATCCAGGCCCGGCAGGTGATCCGGCAACGGCCAGCCCACGCCGTAGATCAGCGCCCACGGCAGCCCGGCCACCAGCGCTGTCAGCACGACGCCCGCGAACAGCCCACGCATCACCCGGCCCAGCAGCCGCGCGGTGCGCGTGAGCGGCACACGGGAGGGCATCAGCTACTCGCCGCGGCGAGGGTCACCCCGCCGTTGCTGGTGGCTTCCGGTGCGGCCGGTGCGGGCGCGGTGGGCCGGGTGGCGCCCGGTGCGGTGGCCTCAGCGGTGTCCTTGCCGGGGGTGCCGCTTTTCTTCGCGGTGCTGGGGCGTTTACGTTTACCGCCGCGGACGACCCTGGCTGCCTGGTCGCGCCAGCGGGTGAGGTCAGTGGCGGGGACGTCGGTGACTGCGGCGAGCTCGGGCACATCGATGACGTCGCCGGCCGCGGTGAGGACCTCACCGAGCTCGCGTTCGAGGTCGGCGAGCTGCCCGGCCAGCTCGGTGTGCCGGCGGGCCAGCTCCCCGACGGTGGCCGCCGCTCGCTTACGGCGGGCGCTGCGCGCGGAGTCGGTTTCCTCCAGTCGGCGGGCGATCTCTTCGTCCGTGGTGACCATCCCGGTGTTCTCCCTTCACGAAGTGGTGCAGCGGGTGGTCAGGGCTCGATGCCGGTGACCCCGCGCTGCGGATGTGCTGCACCGCGCCCGTGGGTGTGGATGTAGTCGATCCCGGCCAGCGACAGCAGCTGGGTCCGGTAGACAGCGGTGACCTCAACGGTCACCGTGTTCCCGGCCACCACGACGGTGCCGGTCGCGCCGACGCTGGACAGGTACCGCTGCGCGAGGTCACGCGCCCGTACCGGATCGACGCGAACGGTGCCGTTGGCGCGATAGGACGCGAGGTCGAGCGCCTGAGCGCCGGCACGGGCGGCGGACTCGGCCTGCCCGCCGACGCGGACCTTGCTCGCCAAGGCGAGGCCGCCGTCGAGGCTCAGCCCGGTCAGAGCGAGGAGCCCGATCAGGAGAGCGAGCACGAACGCCGTGACCCGACCCTCCTCAGCCCGCCACCACAACCGCAGTCGGCACCCGGGGGTGCCGGGCACGCGGGTGCGCTGCGGGCCAGAGGGGTGACGAGAATGAGCGATCTGACCGCGCTCGGGCACGCCGGGACACTCGCTCAGGCTCGCTCTGTCCTCGATGCGATCCGCGCTGACGAATGGCTCGACGAGGGTGTGACCGTGGAAGACATCCGCCTCGGTGCCTACCTGCACGGCGGGTACGACGACCTCGCCCTGATCGCCCAGGCTCGCCAGGCCTACGGGTTCTCCGGCCGGCAGACCGATCTGCGGGCCGAGATCGCGCAGGACCTCGTCGACCGGCACTTGACGGACATCGGCCTTATCGCGAGGAGATTGCTCGAGCATCGGACGCTGACCGACGCCCAGCTCCGCGCCTGCGTTCCCGCGCTTCCACTCGTGCGCTGACCACGTCATCAGGCACCACCCCGCCGGGCCTGGGACCGGTAGGTGTCGACGACTTCGCTGGCGGACGCGACCAGGGTCTTCCCGCCGGGAACACCGAGCAGGACAGCTTGCCCGAAGTCCACGGTGCAGCGCACGTGCACGGTCACCGCACTGGCGGGAGCCAATGTGCCGGACATCGTGGTCGTCACGTCGCGGCACACCACACCCGCTTGGGTCAGCGCGGCGCCGGCGGTGTCACGGGCGGCGGCGGTGGCGGCCGTGGTGGTGCGGTGCAGGGTGGCGGCGCGGGCGGCCTGGTGGGCGGCGTCGTCGAGCCGCAGCCGCGCGTCGACACCGCGGTGCACCACCACAGCGGTGAGAGCCAGCAGCATCACCAGGACCGGTGTCAGCAGGACGGCTTCGGCGGTCACCGAGCCGCGCTGGACACTCCACCAGGCCCGTGCCCTTCCCGCCTGTTGGTTTCCTCGCCGCGTCATGACTGCCCCTTCCCTGCCGGGCCGCCGGCACCGGGCGGACTGGTCGTCGCACGGTGAGGTAGCAGCAGCGTGAGCCGGGGCCACTCCACAGGTGGACGCTCCCAGGGGAATTCCCCTGCCTGGGCGAGGTCGCGGGCGGCGGTGACGTGAGCGAACACGTTCTGTGGCAACGCTTCCGCGGCGCCGGTCAGGCGGCGCAGCTCGTCGCGGCCGGGCAAAGCGGCCAGGACACGATCGGCGCGGTGAGTCAGGTCGGTGCGCCGCAGTTTCGCTTCCCACGCGCGAGTCAGCAGCAGGCAGCCGCGTAGATGCCGGGCGACCTCGGCCAGGTCGTGGTCGATCGTGCAGGCCGCTTGGCGTGCCGCGGCCACCAGGTCCTCGCCGGCGTCGGGATCGGTTGCGAGTTCCTCGGCGAGGGCACGCGCGTCGCGGCCGCGGTCGAGACAGCACAAGGCCTCCCACACCACCCGGTGCGCCTCGCCGGGCAGGGCGGGGTCGATCCAGGCGCGGGCCGGTGTGCGGTGCAGCTCGTCGACTCCGGCCAGCAATTCCCGCACCAGCCTCGCGGTGTCGGCCCCGAGGTCGGCGAAATCCTTACTGCGCCAACCCTCGCCGCGGCGCAACCGGGTCCGGGGAGTGTCACCGTGCGGCCCTCGCTCCTCTTTGGCCGCGCAGGCAGCGCGCCATCCGGCGAGCACGACGATCAGGGCCACGGTGGTGAAAATGAACTTCCCGGCGAATCCGTTTCCCGCCATCAGCGGGAATCCCACGACAGTCGCCCCGGGCAGTCCTTTCAGGACGGTGCCCGGTCGCACTGCGGCGGCGATCTGCCGGCGCCGCCAGTGGCGCGGGATGAGGGCGGGATGGAGCAGCACGGTGTCCGGCCCGTCCGGGAACACGCCGTCGAGCACCGGCGAATGACTGAGGTTGCCCATTAGGAGACTCCTGTCGGTCTCGCACCAGAAGCTGTCTCTGGATAAGGAAAAGTCAGGGTGTGGTGCCCGTGTCGGGCACGAAGCGCTCGACCTCGCCGGAGGTGTCGGCGTGCACGTGCAGCTGCACGCCGGGCAGGACCGTGGCGGCCTCGCCACGGATACTCACCGACACTGAGGTCGCGTCACGGGTCACGGTGAGCTGGGGCTCGCGTAGTGGGCCGGCGGCGAGGTCGTTGAGCAGCCGCTGTCCCGCGGCGTATCCCGTGGCGGCGGTGCCGTGCTGGACGCGGGCCGCGGCAAGGGCTCGTGAGGCGGCGGTCTGGGCGACGTGGGTCGCGTGGGACCACACGGCGAACTGGATGATCGCCAGCAACGCCAGCAGCAGCAACGGTGTCGCGATGATCAGCTCGACGGTGACCGCGCCCCGGTCCCCGGACAGGGCGTGCCGGACGCGGTGAGCCAGCAGACCGCGCGGTCGCCGCGGTGAGCGGTTCCGGGTCGGCATGGTCAGCCGATCCCGAGGTTGATCGAGTTGGCCTTTTCGGTCAGTTTCGCCACGATGATCGCGATGATGGCGATCGCGGCGATGGCCATCAGCGCGGTGACGATGACGGTGGTGGTGATCTCACCGCGCTCGGGTTCGGCTCGTAGAACGGCGATCTTCGCCGCCACGACTGTCCATATCGTACGGACGTATTGCTTCATGGCTCCTTCTTTCGTTTCCGTGCAAGGCTTCTCGTTGCGACTCCACGCGGGCTAAAGCCCGTTGAGGACCTGAATGACAGCGGGATAGGCGATGAATCCCAGGAAGCCGAGGAACAGCAACGTCACCGGCAGTGCCATGCGCTCGGTGGCGGCCTGGGCGTCGGTTTCGGCGTCGGTGACCTGATGGGTCCGCAGTGCTTGGGCTTTCGCCGCCAGGGACGCTCGGACGCGAGCACCTTCGGTCCCGGCCAGGGAGATCGACGCGGCGAGTTCGGCGAGTTCGGTGATGTCGAGTTCCTCGCCGAGCCGGCGCAGCGTGGCCCAGGGGGTGGTGCGGGTCAGTTGGGCGGCGTGCAGTGCGCGGCGGATCTTGTCGAACGCCGGCCCTGTCCCGACGGCTGCGGCGTCGCCGAGAGCGGCCTCGACCCCGGCTCCCCCGGCGAGGGTGATCCAGACGAGGTCGAGGAAGGCCGAAAGTGCGTCGCGGAACTCGCGCCGCGACCGGGTGGCTTTGGCGCGGACATCGAGGTCTGGAGCCAGGAAGCCGAGCGCGGCGAGCGCGAGCCCGGCCAGCAGTGACACCTCGACACCCAGCGGCAGCCCGCCCAGGGCCAGCAAGGCTTGCAAGAGCCACGGCGCCAGCAGCCCGGACATGGCGAGCACGGCCTTGGATGCCAGGTGGGTGTCGACGCCGCGGCCGGTGACCCGCAGATCGGCCTCGATCGTCGTACCGGGCAGCCCGAGCATCCGCAGGCCGGGCACGAAAACGCGGCCCCAGGCGCGCACCCACGCGGCGTCCCCGGTGAGGACGATCGGCGTAGCCAGCCGCCTGGCACTGACCTTGGCGAGCTGGTCGCTCAGCGCCGGGCGAGGCGGCACGGCCCAGGCCAGGAGCAGCCAGAGCCCTGTGCCAGCACCGGCGCCGAACGCGAGTGCCGGGATCATGAGGGCCCACCTTCGCCGTCTCGAGCGCCGACAGCCGCTGGGCTGTCCAGGATGAGCACCCGTGGTTGCCGTCCGCCGGTCGCGATCCGGGCGAGCCACGCGAACCCGGCGGCGAACAGGGCCCCGATGAGTAGCAGGACGAGCTGGCCGGTGGCGGTGTTGTAGACGTCGAGGTAGGCGCGGTTGAACACCACGACCCCTGCGGCGAAGGTGAGGGTGGTGGCGACGATGACCCGTACCGAGGTCCGGGTCCGGGCGCGGCCGGTCTCCACGCGCATCCGCATCGCGGCCTGCTCGCGGGCGGTGGTGGCCAGGGAGCCGAGCAAGTCGCCGAGCTGGCGGGCCTGGTGCTCGGCCGCGAGGACGAGGGCGGCCAGGACGAGGTCCGCGGTCGGGTCGTCCAGCTCGCGCGCGAGAGCCCGCAGGGCCGGCGCCAGGCGCTGCCCGCTTTCCAGCCTCGCGGTGAGGGTGGTGACCTCGCCGCGGATGGCCGCGGGCGCGAGCGGGGCGGTGGCGAGGATGGCTTGCTCGAGCCCCGCCGCGGCGGACAGGACATCGCGCAGCATCTCCGTCCAGGACGCGATCGCCTCGATCCGCGCGACCCGGCGGGCGTGGGCGCGGTCCGGACCGACCAGCCGCGGCAGGAACCACGCTCCGGCGGCGGCCAGCACCGCGCCGACCACCCACCCGGTCGCGGCGCCGGTCAGTGCGCCCACGCCGACCGCCACGGCCAGGCGCAGCAGCACCCGCCGGCTCCCGGCCTGCTCGCGTGCGGCGCGCAGCAACATGGGAGGACGCGAAGGTGGCGGCACCGCCGCGAGCCGGCGCCAGGCGGCCACGATCAGCAGCAGACCGACGCCCGCGCCCAAGCCGAGCGCGGCGGCGATCATGGTGGTGGTGTCGATGCTCACGGCGTCCACCACCCCTCCGGACGGGCCAGCAGGTCGGGGTCGAAGCCGGCTGCGGCGAGGTCGTCGAGGGTGTCGGCGCGCAGGGCGCCGGCCACCGGGACGGCGCGGCGGTCCGGGCCGCGGCGGTAGACCTCGTTGGAGATCACCGCCCCGTCCTCGGCGTCGATCACCTCGCGGATCGAGGCGATCACCCGCGTCGTCCGGTCGACGGCTCGGTCGAGGTGGACCACGAAATGGACCGCGCTTGCGACGAGCAGCGCGGTGGCTTCGAGGGGTAGCCGTTCCGGTCCTTGGGCGGCGTAGGAGGCGAGGCGGGTGAACGCGATCTTCGAACTACTGGCATGCAGGGTGGCCATGGAGCCGTCATTGCCTTGCGACATCGCGTTGCACATCGGAATGACCTCAGACCCACGGATCTCCCCGACGATGACCCGGTCCGGCGACATGCGCAGGCCCCAGCGCACCAGCTCCGCCTGATCGATGGCGCCCTCGCCCTCGACATTGGGTTCGCGGGCCTGCAGAGCGGTGACATCGGCGTGCCGCTCGGGATCCCGGTCGAGACCGAGTTCGAAGGCATCCTCGACCGTGACGATCCGCTCCAGCGGGTCCATCTCCGCCGCCAGGCCCCGCAAGAGCGTCGTCTTCCCGGCGCCCGTGCCGCCGGTGATCAGCACGTTTTTCCGCGCCCGCACCATCGCCCGCAAGAACCGTTCCAGACCGATGTCGAGGGTGCCGCGACGACGTAACTGCGGAAGGGTGGCGGTGAGGTAGCCGTGCCGGCGGATCGTGCACGCCGTCACCCCTCCCGCCGTCAAACCGAGGACCGCGAAGAGCCGCTCACCGCCGGGCAGCTGAAGATTCAGCGCCGGACTGCCGCGATCGAACCTGCGTTCCTCCGACGACGCACGGGCCGCGAGGGTGCGGATCAGGTCGGTGAATTCCCCGTCCGACGCCGCCACCGGCCCTACCTGGGCACGGCGGCCGTCGTTGTACTGCACGAACACCCGGTCGAAGCGGTTGACCGCGATCGTCTCCACCGAGCGATCCGCCAGCAGCGGCTGCAGCCCGCCCAAGCCGAACACCTCGTCCAGAACCTGGTCGACGACCCGCTGCTCCGTCGTCGAATCCACCAAGGCACGCCCGGCCAGAAGTTCGGCCTCGCTGTGTACGGCGACCGCGGTGTCGAGGACCTCGCGACCGATCTCGCGACGCCGCGCCACGCTCAACGCACTGCCGCTCGTCCGGGACGCGGTCTCGACCCGGCCGGGCAGGTCCGTGGTCAGCGCCTGCCGGAGCCGGGCGCGTAACCGCTGCTCGACATCCCCCGTACCAGCGCCGACGGGCATGGCGGGGTGGTCGGTCCGTGTCATGCGCGGGGCTCCTTCCAGGCAGGGCTGGGCTGATGGCCGTTGTGTCGCGGATCCCTCACTTGCGGCGGCGGCGCGGACGCTGGTTGTGGCCCGAGGCTGGGCGGGCTGATGAGCACGCCACCGGGTCTGCGCACCTGCTGGGCAGGTACACCCGGGACACCAGCGGACGTGGTCACCGGTGGTGAGGCGATGGGAGTAGCGGGTTCGGCCAGGGTGCGGGCGAGAGCGGCGGCGTGGCGGGCAAGGCCACCGTTGTTGCCGCGGCGGCGGGCCAGCGGGTGACGATGACCTGTCAGTGTGGCGGCAGTGGCCGGGTCGTGCGGGAGACGCCCGATCGCGGGTATCCCCAGCTCACGCTCCACATCCACGGTCGGATAGCCATCACCGGTCAGCAGCAAGCCGGGACGCGGTGTCCAGCGCGCCAGGTCTCCCAGCCGCACCGCGGCATGGGCGAGGTCGTCGCCCTGAGTGCCCGTCACCAGCACTAGAGCGTCGGCGCGGCGCGCGATCGCCTCGGCCGGTGATCCGGGATCCACCCGTCCGCAATCGGCGAACACCACCACGTCCATGTCGTGGGCCACGACGGGCAACAGCGGCCCGTCCGGAGCCGTGGTCAGAGTCGACAGGGCGGCTCGCGCGTGCGTGCCACCAGGAGGTGCCACCAGTGCGCGGGCGCCACCGGGCAAGGCCTGGGTGTGGTCCCACACCACTGCGGGATCGTGGATGCGGCGTGCCGCGGCGGCGAGGCTCACCAGCCCTGGGGCGGCCGGCAGGCCGTACCGCATCGCCAGATCGCCTCCGGAGGGGTCGACCTCGGCGACCAGACGGCGCATGCTCTCGGCATGTGGCCAGGTCATGGCCAGCGCGACAGCCAGGGTCGTCACGCCCGGCGAGCCTTTCACTGAACACAAGGCGACCAGCATCACCGCTCACCGCCCGCCGGCTGCATCACCAGCGCCAGCTGACCGGCCGGGACCTGTGCCAGCTGCGACGCCCCGGTCGTGTCGAGATCCAGCGACACCACGGTGGACTGATCCGTACCCGAAGGAGCGACTCCGACGACTGTGGCACGCCAGGAGGTGCCTGGCGCTTGTCCGGTGGCCGAGGCGCCTGCCGCTGTGGCAGCGGTGACGACGACGGTCACCGGGGATCCGGCGGCCAGCTCGGGCGGGGCCTGCCCCGGCTTCACGACGACCCCGACCACCGCCCGGCCCACCTCCGGGATCGCGGCAGCGCCCACCGCGTCCGGCGTCAGCAGCGCTCCTGTGCCGAGGCTGGTCGCCATCGGCCGCCCCAGCACGCTCGCCGCCCGATCCGCCGGAACGAGTGCCACGCCAGGTGCGGCGGACACGTCGATGCTGCGCAGGTCTGCAGGCGTCAGCACATGCCCGAGCGGGACCGGCTTCGCCAGCGCCAGCACCGGAACCCGGTCCTGGGTGCTGGTCGTCCACCACACCGCGCCACCGACACACAGCACCACCAGCAGCACCCCCGCCACCAGATGCGGCAACCGGCGCCGCCGACCCCGGCGCGCAGCCGCCTCTGACGGGGAACCCGAGGCGTTCAGCCACGGCACCGGCCGTGCTTCACCGGCCGCGCTGTTACCGCGCACGGGACTGTCGGTACTGGTCACGAGAAACCCCTCTTGGCATAGCTCGCCCGCACCACGTATTCACCCGGCCAGAAATGTCGCCGCGAATACCCGGTCAGGAAAGGAAAAGAAACAGAACTGTGGATTCAGTTGGGAAGGTCGTCCGGATCAGCCGGTGCCCAAGGCTTGGGCTTCGGCGACCCGGAAGGACGCCGCCGCACTGGTGGTCATGTCCGGGAACGTTCCCGAGGCTCCGGCACCGGACCAGGTGATACGCCACGACACGGTCGCCGTGGCCGGAAACCGTTCGGCCGGCGCACCAGCTGACGAACGCTGGTAGATATGGCCGCAGTCAGGCGATGCCGACCGCGGATCTCCTTGGGCGGGGAACGGCGTGCCGGGGCCAGTGCAGGACACGGTGCTGCCGTCGCCCATCGCCCAGGACACCGAGGCAGGGGTCGCGGTCGCGGTGACCAACACTCCGGGAACCGAAGCCGTCGCCGACTGCGTCCGCCACATCTCCCGGTCCAGCCACAGCCACGTCGGCAGCTGCACCAGCTGGGTTCCAGCCGGGCTGGAGCCAATCACCGGACTCGGCAACCGCAGCTGCGACCGCGCCTGCTCGGCTAACTCTTCTGGCGAGGGCAACGGCGCGGCACCCGGTGCCTGACCATCGGCAATCCACACCGGCGCCCGGTAGAGCGCGTCCCGCTGCCCCTGACCGGAACACTGATAGACGTACCACCCGCCGCCGGAACCTTGCGCCAGCACCACTTCTTGGGGCCGCGGGCGGGCCAGCGACACGAACTGCACCCCACCGTAACCCCAGCGGCGCGGGTGGAAGCTGATCGTCTGCACACCGTTCGCCGGTGGCTGATAGTTACTGCGCACGTACGAGCAATCGGCTTGGTTGCTGTTGCCTCCGACGATTCGATCGCCCGGCAGCGCCGGGGCCGCACCCCGGCCCCCAGCCTGCGATTTCGGCGCACCAGGTTTCGGTGCTGAGCCGGGTCGCGGTGCGGGCTGCGCGCCGCGCCCTGCGTTGAGGTCACAGTAAGGCGAGGGGTCGCTGGCGCAGTCGACACTGCCCCAGCCGCCGGCTAGCGCCGGTGTCGTCGCGCAAAGGAACAGGCCGAAAGCGAGGCCTGTGGTCGCACCCGTTTTCCTTAACATGTTCCTACGTCCTGAATTGCGAAGTCAGTGATTTTCCAGGACCCGTCGAACGCCTTTTTCGCCATGGCGTTGATGTGCCGACGCCCTCCCGGGCCGTCGTTTGCCGGTTGGCCGTTGTCAGCGCGGTACTTGATCCAGCGGCTGTCGTCGCCGCAGTCCACGATGTTCACCGTGGTCGGATTGTCGGCGGGTTCGACGGATTCGACCGTGGGGGCGTTCTCCGGCTTCCCCTTGGTGACGAGTCCGTTGTAGTGATCGGCATACAAGCCACGAGAGATCTTCGACAGCGCTTCAGCTGTCGCGTTCTGGACCAATTTCGGCGATTGCCAGTCCGAGGTCGTCGCGGCCTCGGCCATGTCGCTCCACATGCCCAGGTAGGCGGTGGTGGCCTTCTGCTTGGCGATGTCGGCGGGCGAGGCGGGCGTGGTGCTGGGGGCGAGTGTCGGTTCCGGCGTCGTGGAAGTCGGGGTTGTGCTGTTGTCCGGGCTGCAGGCACTCAAGCCAAGTCCGGCCGCGGCGGCGAGGATGGTCAGGGCGAGGCGGGTGCTGCGGTAGTGAGCCATTATGGTCCCCCGTTTTGTCGACGATCGCAGGTCAGCGTGGGCGAGCCACACTGCCGTGACACTCCACTGCAGCGAGTTCACCTCAAGACCGACTTTCGTGGTGATGGCGCTCCGGACCGCTGCTCTCGCGTGAATTCACCCGTTGGTTTGAGAGCCGGTCGGTCGGAAGATCGGGCGGGCAGGATGGCGTACAAGGTGATTCGCTGAGGGGCGGAGGAGTCGTGCAGCTGACGACGAGCGGCTGGTGGTGGAGTGGCAGCGCTGCCGCTGGCCTGATGCTCGGTGCGGCGGCAAGCGGGCTCGCGCGCCGGTTCCTGCGACATGAGCGGACACTGGCCGGGGCGTGGTGGTTCGGCGCGATGCTCACGGCCGCCGTCCTGGGGTCGCTGGGCTGGCGCGTGGGCGCACGCGGCGAACTCGCCGTCTACGGGTTTGTGGCCGTCCTGGCGATTCCCTTGGCCGTGATCGACTGGTGCGAGCATCGGCTTCCCCGGGCATTGATGTGGCCGCAGCTTGCCGGCGCCATTCTGGGTTTCGTGGTGCTGTGTTTGGTACGGCACGACCCCGCGCCAGGTGTTCGAGCGCTTGCCGCACTCGTCGCGGCGGGCGGGCTGTTCCTGCTCCTCGCCGTCGCGACCGGTGGGGGTGTCGGTGCAGGCGACGTCAGCGTCGCCGCGGTTGTCGGCCTGGCGACCGGCTGGATCGGCTGGGTCCAGGTCGTCGGAGCGCTGCTGACAGCCTCGCTGCTCGCGTTGGTCATGATCGCTGTGCCCGGCGTCCGACGCCGCGACGACGACGGCGCCGTGATGGTGCCATTCGGGCCATGTCTCCTGACGGGCGCGCTGGTCATGGTGCTGGCAAGCTGACAGAACGCCTGTCGCCGTGCGGCGCAATTCCATGGGTGCCTGGCTCGTCATCGTTCTTCCCTACTTCTCTGACAGCGCTCGTGGCGGGACTGTCCTACCAGCAGGCTTTGTCCGCCTGCGGGGTTGCCGGGGTGGCGCTTGAGGGGAGGGGCGCCACCCCGGCGGCTTCCGTCGATCCCCCGATGACACCGACGGAGCGCTTTCTCTTGAGCGATTAGTTGGGGCGCGGCGTGACAGGCCAAAATGGGGCAGAGACTTTGACCCCCTGCCACGCCGCGTCCGGGGCGCTGACCTCCCCGGAGCGCCAGAGCAACCGCCGATCAGCAAAACCCGGGTCGGCGATGACGGCGCTGGCGAGCCTCGATCACGCTGGACCGTAATAGCCCGGGATACAGCGGGTACCCCCGTTCCACCATGCTCCAACCACCCGCCATCTGATGACCGGTTGAAGGTCGGTGGTGCCGGGTCCGACGCAGTAATGGAAGATGTTGCCGAAGAAATCCTCTACATCCAGCATCACAGTGGACCCGGTCCCGCCGTCGCAGTGCCGGTACTTTCCCCAGCCGAGATAGCCGCATCCCTCGCTGACTGTGACGGGACCGCGAGCTGCTGTTTCCTTTGCGGTAGCGGCGTTTGCCGTCACACCAGACCCCGCGACGGCGAGCGCAGCGACTGCTCCAGCCAGACCGTATCGAACCGCAGTAGTCCGCGAAATTCCAATCATATCCTCAACCCTTAAGAGTAATGGAGGTGAATAGCCGAACAACGATCCCGCACAATCCGAGCGATCGATTAAATCAAGTTGTGACGGTTGCGCTGCTTCTGATTTCACTATCCTCCAACGCGAGATGAGCGGGAACCCCCAAGGCGAGCACAACGTTGTGCCGATTCTGTGTTGATCTTGTCCTTGCCCAGTCATGACGGAAATGGTTCTCATTAGCGCTGCCTACGCGCAGGACCAAGGGAAACTACGAGGTATGTCGTGACGAAACAGTTGAGCCCAGCCAGATGTAGCCTGACTGGGCGCACACTGAAGGTCGGAATCGTAAAGTTAGAACACGTGTCAGCTTAGCTGCACGGCAGACCCGAGCTATCACGCTCAACTGTGACTAGGGACGCTTTATCGCGTCCACGAAGGCAAGCGTTGAACTGGGCCGGCGGGCGCGTTCTTTGACGCCCACTGGTGTTTTCCTCGCACTGCGGCGCGCGCGCGGATTTCGTGCGCCCGGGAATCGCGAAGGCTTTCCAGAATGTCGGCAGCTTGTTCGTAGGCGGCTGTGGCGTGTGGACGAAACCCTAGGGCTAGCAGGGAATCTGCTCGGGCGATCAGGGTGTCGGCGAGGTTCCATTGTTGCCATGGGCGCCGCCGAAGGACGGCCGCGGAATCGAATTGGGTCAGGGCGGTCCTATGCTCGCCTCGACGCTGCAGCAGGATGCCGAGGCTATGGTGCGCGAGGCTTTGGATACCGTCGGAGCCGTGCCGCTGAGCGAGGTCGAGCGCTTCGCGCGCGGTGTCGAGAGCACGCTCGCGATCACCGGCCTCATGGAAGGCGAGGGCGAGTGCTGCCCGATTCACAACGCCGCCGATGTCGTGGCGAAGTGTCCGGAACCGGTCGTCCGCCGCCTGGAAATGGGCGATCGCGTCACCGTGCCGCTGGCTATCGGAGAGTGCGAGGGCCAAGCCGTGTGCGGTCCATGCTGCGGGCAGCTCGTCCCCCAGTTCGCCGTAGAGCTCGAGGGCCTGCGTGAGGTGTGAGATGGACTCAGATGTCCGACCGAGGTCACGCTCGGCCCAGCCGAGGACTTGTAGGCTACGAGCGATGCCTGGGGTGCTTTCCGCCGCGGTTGCGGCGTCGAGCCCGTCGTTGGCGGCAATAAGCCAGTCGGTCCAGCTTCGCGTGATGGCGAAGTAAGGCAGGAATGCCGTCGGCAGGACCCACAAGAGGTCCTTTGCGAGGTGGCTGCGGGTGTTCTTCGCGATTTGCAAGGCGGTCGCGACCTCGCTCTGACACCAGGACATCGCCTCGTCGAAGCCAGGACCGGCTTGACCGAAGTCGGCAAGCAGGCTGTTGATCGTCGGGTCGCGCCAGTTCAGGATGAGCGAGTTGTTGGCGGCGAGCGCTCGTGCCGTGTACCACCTGAGAACTCGGTCCTGGGCCTTCTCGACTTCCCGGAGGTGCTCCTCGACCAGCGCGCGCTGATGTGCGTATGCCCGCAGGAGGTAGTCAATGCAGTAGCGACCATCCGGCATGGGCGTTACCAGGTGAGACTGCCGAAGTACGGTGAGAAGTGACTCCGCGAGGTCGGGCTCGATGTCGGCGAGCACGGCAGCGGCGTCCGCGCTGACGGTGTACGCGGGGCTGATCCCCAACAGGCGGAACAGCCGTGCTGCAGCCGGTGGCAGAGCGAGGTAGGACAGGTCGATGACGCCGTGGACGTTGACCGTGGGGTCTGGCGAGGTGAAAAGGTCCAGCCGGTGGCGGTCGGTCGCCAGCTGATCCGCGATCTTGCCCAGCGTGCTGTCGGGCCGTTGTTGGAGGTGTTCCGCGACGATCAGGACCGCCATGGGCAGTCGGCCGCAGCGTCGTACGACCGCTTCCGCGGCCACAGGGTCCGCCGCTACCCGGTGACCGCCGGCGCGGCTGGCGAGCAAGGTCAGCGCGTCGTTGATCGGCAAGGCGGGCAAGTCGATCGACACGCCACCGGTCCGCAGCAGCAGGCTGGCCTGGTGCTCGCGGCTGGTAGCGACGACGACGCTGCCGCCGCCGGGCAGCAGATGCCGCACCTGGCTGTAGTCGGCGATGTTGTCGAGGACCACCACGGCGGGGCGTTCGGCGAGGATCGATCGGAATCGTGCGGCCCGGACCTCAAGCGGGCCGTTCAGGTCCGCTTGGCCAGCGCCCAATGCCTGTAAGAAGCCGTCCAGTACCTCCTCCGGCGTCCTGGGCGCACCTGGGCCGAGCCCGCGCATATCAGCGAAGAGGCAGCCACCGGGAAATCGGCCGAGGATACGGGTGACCCAGTGCACGGCCAACGCCGTTTTCCCGACCCAGAAGCCGCCTTCGATCACGATCGTGTGGGCGCCCCCGTTTGCCTGGCTCGTGAGTGCGGCGTCCATGGCCTGCAGGACGTCGGCTCGACCGACGAAGCCAGGGACGTCGGCGGGCAGTTGCATCGGTTTGTTCCCACCCGCTGAGCCTTCGGAGCGTTGCTGCTCGGCGAGGCGTTCGAGTTGCCCCTTCGCGCCGAGGACCGTATCGATCTGGCGCACGACCTCGGGCAGAAGGGCCCGGTGACCGTGCAGCAACTTGGACAAGTAGCTCGGGCTGTAGCGGGCTTTCGCCGCCACGTCGCCCAGGCTCATTCCACGCTCACGGCGCAGCCGGTGCACCGCCTCGGCAAAGCTGTTGATGTGTCGCATCTGCGTCTCCCCATCCGCAGAGCAATCGACCGCGCTAGACGCGAGCCGCTCTTGCCCCGCTACGCCGGGGCGCGCCCGGCCATTCCCCGTGCACTGGTGCCGTTGAGGGCACATCGACCTCCTTGCGACCTCGCAAGGTCTGCGTTTTCGTACTCCGCCCGAGTGGCTAGCTTTCTCCTCAGTTGAGCTGAGATGCCTTCGAGACTATTCTCAGGAGAAAGTCCTTTTCAACTGACGAGAAAGTGATCACCCGATTGGGTGTCTCATCAGTGACGACACAGCGGCTGTCATGGAGGCCTGGGGTGGGAGGGCAAGCGACGCGAACGCTCGCCGCGAAGCTGAACGACCTCTTCGCGACGAAGAAGCGACCGGACGGCAAGGAGTACAGCAACGAGCAGGTCGCCGCAGCCATTATTGCTGGCGGATACGTCAAGACGGCATCTCAGAGCTACATCTGGGGACTCCGTAACGGCACGAAGAACAACCCGACGAAAGGTTATCTGGAGGGACTCGCGGCGTTCTTCGAAGTTCCGGTCGCGTACTTCTTCGATGACGACGTCGAACTTGTACGGCAAGTCGACCAGCAGCTGGAAGCGCTGAAGGCGGAGCGCGCGAGGATGGCCAGCCTTTCGGGTGATGAGGAGATTCAGTTGCTGGCGATGCGCGCCGGGCAACTGTCACCCGAACGCCTGAAGCTGGTGAGAGACATGCTCGATGTCGTCTACCAGCAGGAACAAGCCGAGAGGCGTTCACCACCCGATGGAGGGCTTCCGAACGATTAGCGCGGACCCGCTATCTCGGTTTCTGCGATGCTGCCCGAAGTCGCTACCGCGGAGGGGAGGGTACGGATGTCAGAACGGCGCATACGCCGACAATGCCGCGAGATGCTGAGCAAGCTCGACATTCGCCCACCTCTGGACGTCACCGAGCTATGCCGTCAGATGGGCGAGATCCGCGGCAAACCGATCCGCCTGATCGCCTATCCCATCCCCGTGCCCGGCCCATTCGGCATGTGGATCTCCACCCCCGAAACGGATTACATCCTTTTCCAAAAGGAAACATCCAAACGGCACCAGGACCACATCGTCCTGCACGAACTCGGCCACATCCTCGGCGGCCATCAGGGTGCCCTCGACAGCGACGTCCTTCCCGACGGACTCACAACGCCAGGCACGCAATCCTTGAGCGAGCAGTACCCGGATATGGGCGATGACGCGGTGAAACGAGCGCTCCGGAGAACTGCCTATGACACCGAGCACGAACGGGAAGCCGAAGCAGTCGCGACGATCATCCTCGAATGGGCATCGATCCTGAACATCGCGGCCCCACGGCCCTCTGACGGCGCCGCACGCGGCATGGACACCGCTCTCGGCGCCCGGATCGGCTGGCTATGAGCTGGCTCATCAGCGCCGCGCTGATCAGCTGCCTCCTCGGCGGCCTGATCTGGAAGGGCTATCAACTCAGTCGGCAACCCTGGAACCTGCCCCTGCAAGGCATCGTCGGCTTCCTCGCCTTCGCGCTCATCGGGCGCATCCTGCGTGACGTCGTCGGCGACGCGTCGCTCGTGCGCGGGGGCCCGGTGTGGTCCGCTGTCGCATGGCACGCTCCCACATCGGCCGCTGTTCTCTCCCTGCTGTTCTTCTTCGATGCGGCGACGCTGCATCGACAGGTGGCCAAACGCCGCACTCGCCGCAATCTGATCGTGCTCGTCACCGCCGAACTCGTCATGATCGGTGCCGCAGCTTCGGCGCCGGCGCCACGGTCCGTTCCGCACATGTCGGTCATCTACTTCGCAGCCAACCTCTTCATGGGCTGTGCGCTGGCAGCATGCGCGGTCTCGGCACTGCGCTACGCCCGCCAGGCCGAACGTCGGCTGAGTATTGGACTTCGCGTCGCGGCCGTCGGCTTCGTCCTTGTCGCGGTGA
Organism: Amycolatopsis sp. cmx-4-54; assembly: GCF_046548895.1. NCBI lineage: Bacteria > Bacillati > Actinomycetota > Actinomycetes > Pseudonocardiales > Pseudonocardiaceae > Amycolatopsis > Amycolatopsis sp. cmx-4-54. The sequence continues at coordinate 71,464 of NZ_JAEBEJ010000003.1, read as the reverse complement.
CCAGCGGAATATTCGCCACGATAGACGTTGAGTACTGGTTCACCGGAACCCTGTTCATGGACATCATCAGTGTGAACGGGACACTGTCGTTCGTCGGCATAGTCGCGATCGTGGCCGGTCTCCTCTACCCGGCGGCCCGCATGCGACTGACCGCCATACGGATCTGGTGGCGGCAACGCCACGCCTACCACGCGCTTGGGCCGCTATGGACAGCCCTCCACAACGCATTTCCGGAAGACGAGTTCCTCCGCGCCTCCACTACGCCATGGGACTCCCTCCGCGTATGGGACGTACACCGGCGCTACTACCGCCGCATGATCGAATGCCGCGACGGGCTCGTCCGGATCAGCCCTCGTGTAGCGAAACTCCGCGAACACCACACGGACGACACACCGCTGTCAGACCTTATAGCCGAAGCGCTCCAGGGCTCCCCTCACGACCACGGTGAGCAACAGCGGGCCGTCCCTCTCGCAATCCCGGACACCAACTCAGCGCATGATGAGGTCGACGAACTCGTAGCGCTTTCACGTGCCTTTGCTGCCAGAAACTCAGCCACCTCAGGGAGGGCCGCGTGACCCATCACGCGATCATCGTCGGCGGCGGCATTGCGGGATCCGCAGCTGCCATCGCTCTGCGCAAAGCCGGTGTCACAGCCGAAGTCTATGAAGCTCGGCACGACGGAGGTGACTACAGCGGAGCCGCACTACGCCTCCCACGCAACGGTCTCAGCGCCCTGCGCGCCCTCGACGCACACGACCTCGTAACCGACATCTCCTACCCCGTCGCCAACACCGAACTCAGCTCAGGCACCGGCCGCCACCTCGGCACGGTCTCCTTCACCGGCAACGGACACAACGACGTCCCCCGCACGATGCCCCGCGCTCGCCTCGCCCGCGTCTTGCGCTCCACGGCCGCCGACCGCGGAGCGGCCGTCACCATGAACAAGCGCCTGATAGCCGCGACGAGCCGCTCCGGCAGCGTCATCGCAACCTTCGACGACGGCTCCACCACCGAGGGCACGGTGCTCATCAGCGCAGACGGACTGAACTCGACAACCCGTCGCTTGACCTTTCCCTCCGCCCCTGAACCCCGCTACGCCGGCACCCACCTCATCTACGGCTACGCCCCCGCGACCACAACCGTTCCCCCTTCACCGAATGCCTTCCACATCTACTGGGGCAAGAAGGCGACCTTCGGCTACACATCCGCCGCTGGCGACATCTACTGGTACGCCAACATCGCTTCACCAGCACCTCTAGCAGCAGACGTACCGCGCGACATCGAAACTTGGCGCGAACGCCTCATAGGACTCTTCCGACGCGACCGCACACCAGCCACGGACGTCATTCGAGCCGCAGACGTCATCTTGCCCTCCAACGCACGCACCCTCGACACGTTGCAGACCTGGCACACCGACCACACCATCCTCATCGGCGACGCAGCCCACGCCGTCCCACCCGCAACAGAACAGGGCGCCGCGCTCGCCCTCGAAGACGCTGTCGTCCTAGCCCAAGCCCTCCGCGACAACGACCAGACCGCAGCGGCGCTCGAAGCATTCGAAGCCACCCGCCGCGAACGAGTCACACGGGCCGGAGCAAGCCGCCGCAGCCGCACAAGGCATCGACGCGGCACACCACGCTGGCTCGAACAACGAAATCGCGACCGCAGAATCGCCCAAGCAGCTCAAAGCGGCGCCATGAATCCACCCGCGTGGCTACACGACCACCAAATCACCTGGAACGAGATCCCCAACGACAAAGCTCGTTAGAGCACCCGCCCGTCTTTACGTCGAGCAAGCACCATCCGGACTCCCGTGGATCCCTTCTCCACAGCATTAACTTCAAAGGATGCTGCGCACGTGTCCACCCAAGACGTGAACGCCGCCCCAGCACCGTCTGGTTTGTCGTCGATCAACTGAACGATCTCGTCGACCAGGCCCGCGTCGCAGAACGATTTTGCAACCTCCGACCGACCAACCAGCAAGAGAGACCGCACCCCGCCGGTGTAAAGCTCACGAAGGTATAACTCAGGCTCTTGACCTCCGTATGCCGTCGGCAGAGCAAATACTTCGGGAAGGTGCACCCCGGACGCCCCTTCCTCGACTCTTCCATTCGAAAAGATGACCGCGTCACTGACGGAACGGAAGTAGGCGAACTCAGACGACCGTTCAAGGTCTTCGTAGTCATCCAGCAGGCGAACGAACGGCAACTTCGTCTCCAACGAACGCATCCATGGTCCCACCACCAGGAGTGCTTCACCACCAAGGACACCGTCTTCGACATCGACGCCCGTGGAGCGAAGTCGAGATGCGCCACCTTCTTCCCTCGATGTGGGGTCCATGAGGGCGATCACCACTCTGGTCACACCGGCGTCGAGTAGCGCCTGCCTGCAAGGCGGCGTTCGTCCGTGATGGTTACACGGCTCAAGGGTGACGACAGCGGTCCCACCGCGAGCATTGTCACCGGCGGCGGCCAGCGCGTTGACCTCGGCGTGCGGCTCACCCTTTCTGAGGTGAAATCCCTCGCCCGCGAGTTGGCCCTCCGGGTCAAGGATAACGCAGCCAACGGGCGGGTTCGGGCTCGTTGTTCCAAGCCCTTTCGCGGATAAGGCAATCGCACGGCGCATAGCGGCGATCTCTCGAGGTGACACCATTTCAGCTGTTACCCGGCAGCCAGTTCGGCGATGAGCTGCGAAACCGGGGCAAGCTGGGCATGATCCCTTAGTCTGCCGCCAACAGCTTTGACATCAGCGACCGTCCGGAGCGAACTCCCGCGACGCCCGATGCGTAAGGCTTCCACCGCGACTCTCGCTGCTTGTTCCGGTTCTCCATACGACACATACGCCTGTGCCAGCTGCCCGAGTGCCACACCGCGGTCTCGCTGATACACAGTCGGAAGTCGCGGCACATGGTGCTCAAAGAGTTCGATCGCCCGAGCCGGATCGCCCAGGGCCAGCCAGCACCGAGCCCGCTGCAACTCGAGATAGTCCTGCGTGCAGAACGATCCATGACCTCCTCGAGCTTCACCGTTGATGTCGGTGGCCGCCCAGTTTTGCGCCTCGTCGATTCGGGTCTGTGCCTGGAGTTCATCACCGTCGAGCGCGAGCCCGTAGGCCTCCTGCTGCGCGAGGGCCGCACGCATCGGCGTCGGAAGATCCCGTGAAGCACGCCTCGCAGCTTGAACAAGACTGAGGATCTGACCAGCGTTTCTTTCGGCCACCTGCTGACTCCTGCGGAACAACGCCCACGTGACCATCGGCTGGTCGTCCGCCTCCAATCCCCATTCGAGCGATTGGCTGCACCAACGGCGCGCCGCCGTCACATCGCACATGTCTTCGTACAGCCAAGACGCTGATTCCGCGTACTGAGCACCGACACGGACGATGTCGCGGCGCTGCTCTGGCCTCACGGACGCGAGGAGTTCCTCAATGGCGTCCAGCTGGCTCAGCACCCCGGACAGGGCATATCGAGGCCCCAGGAGGTTGTCGGTCTTGACGAGAAGGTGCCACTGCTCGCGTAGATGCGACAAGACGTCCTCAAGATTCGGTCCCAACTGCGGAGAAACGCTCGTCGAGTCCGTTTCCGCGAGGCGCAGAGCGAGTCCCTTCTGATCGGCGGCTTCGACGACGTTGGCCGGGCCCGTTGCCGCGCTCAACCTCAGGTCTCGCTGCTCGCGCTTGGCTTGGCCTCGTAGACCACGCAGGGCCCCGCCGGCCCCGAGCACCGTGTCAATGGCATTGACAAGGGGTTGGGACGGCAGGTTCCCACTACGCCGCTCGGCCATCGAGACGTAGTTGCGGCTGTATCCGATTCGCTGCGCGAGCTCCGGCTGGCTGAGCTTCGCCGCTTTGCGAAGTCGTCGAATCTCCCCAGCAAGACGCGCGTGGGCGGTGTCGGGCGTCGCACTGTCGTCGGTCACGGTCAACTCCGGCTTGGCCAAAGGGTGAACGGGGTAAACGCCATGCGTGGCGGGTTTACCCCGTTACGTAATCATAGCTGGTCACGGTGTCATGGTGATCGTTCCCACACGTGCAACTGTGCCGGAGGATCCCCGTGACGACAACCGCCAGGCGTGGCACCGCGCATCTACGTCGACCGCTTCACGCGCACGCCGACGACCAGGCCAGCGGCATCATCCTGGTTCTGGCAACCGCGACAGAAACGTCGCGTTCGACCGGACTCTCCTCACACAGGGCGTTGATCGAATCATGACCTGGTTAGGCGTTTACGCCCTGACGGTGCTCGCTCTTCCGATCACGCTAGCCCTTCGCTGGATTGCCGCCGACTGGCTCAAGGCGCGTCGACGTGCCCGGTTCGCCGCGCAAGCAGCCGCACGATGGTCTCCTGCAGCCATTGCAGCACGCCTCGAGCATGAGAACACCAGCGGCCACCCCCATTCCTTCGAGCGTTACCCCCGGCGCTAGCCGCGAAGCCCTCGCCGACGCAACCGTCCCACCGAGAAAGTGATTCACCGTGCGCAAGCAAGCCCCCAACGCAGTGTCATCCAAGCGCTCCGAGGAGACGACAGCCAAGAGCCGAGAGATAGGTACCGCTCTTCGGCGGGCCCGAGAAGAGGCAGGGTTGAACCAAGTTGACATCTGCCGCCCCCTCGATTGGGGAGCCCCACGAGTATCCCGAATGGAAAGCGGCCAGCGCGAAGGATCCACCATGGAAATCGTCACGTATCTTGCGCACGTACGGACCGCCCCTAAAGAATTCGACCGACTGAAGCGGCTATCCGAGATTCCCGCCAACGGCTACGACCTCCAGCGCCACCCAGTCGGCCTCCACGACCAACTCCCCACGCTCGAGTTTCTCCACGCGAGCGCCAAAAAGATGACCTTCTATGAGCCGCAGCGGATCCCTTCACTGCTGCAGACCGAGCAGTACGCGGAAGCGGTTCTGCGGCGGGACCGAGATCCCAAGGATCCTGTTGTCACAGCAGGTGTTCGCTCCCACATGGCACGACAAGACATACTCAAGAACGCGCGACCAGGCTTCGATGCCACGTTCTACATCGACGAGATCGTCCTTCGAGACATCACCATGCGCGAAACCATGGAGGAGCAGCTCATTAATTTGACAATCGCCGCATGTCTGCCACATTGCCACGTGCGCATCATCCCGACAACGTGCTTCGATTACGAACTTAGTATCCCTTTCAGTCTCTTCGATGACTTCGATAATAATTCGGTTCTCACCATTCACACCGCCAGCGCAACTTTGATTCTGGAAGATACAGAAGACATGGTTCCGTACCTACGGAAGCTGGAGAAGTTCCGCGAGAGCGCTTTGAGTGACCACCAGTCAGCTCAGAAGATCAACTCTATTTATAGCACCGATGACAGAGCGGTCCAGTCCAAGACTGGAATCCCACTGCGGCCACATCTCCCAGCCTCGGAGTTCGTCCACTAACGCTTCATCTCGGTCCATACCGCCACGCCACCTATCGAGGCGACGAGATTCTTCACAACACCGCAAGTACGTGAGGTAGCCATGAACCGTAATACCTCAGCACTGGTACGGGAGTTGACCGGCTGCGCCAAGGACATTCCACTGGCGGTCACATCATTGCTCGCGAACCAGCTGTCCGCCGCTGCGCAACGCGCCCTTGCCGACCAGCTGAAGACGACCGCCGAGCTACTTCGAACGCACGCCAATGAACAGGAAATGTGGAACACCCCAAAGCCAGCACCGGAGAAGCGCCACGACGAGCAGGGCGACTGACGATGTCGCAGAAGTCCGATGCGTGCGGGGTGTGCTCGGCTGGCTGATGCACGGCCGCAATCAGGCCCGCAGTGCCTCTAGCGTGTTGTGCAGGGTCTCGGCGATGTACGTCGAGCTGCCCGGCCCCCACGTGATTTCGAGGTCATCGGTCCCCGGTCGGAGATACGTCAGAAGCCTGCCATGGTCTGCCGTGTCGACGGCCGTCAGTGGCACGCTGGCTCGTCTGATCCCGTTCGAGCGAGCGGCAACGTAGAGCTGATGGCTGGCGAACCGCCGCGCGGCCATCAGACCGCGCAACTGGTCGGCCGGATCATCGGCTGTGTAATCCGTCCCTTTGTCCAAGGTGTACGAGTCATCGTCCGCGCTTGCCAGGTACTCCATGCGCGGAACCGATCGCTCGGTGACCGCGGCAGGAGGGTACTCCGGCAGCGCCTCGGCAACCGACCGGACGACCCGGGTAGACCGAATCTGTTCCAGCGTCAGGAGGTCGTCCTCGACGGTGATGAGGGCACCGTATTTTCCTGCCGGTACCGCCAGGATCGAGCGATTCCGGCCGGTGCGGTCGGCTGAAAAGCCATAGCACTCTTGGCTCGACGAGGCGATGGCCAGCATCAGGTCCCGGAACCATCCAGCGATCCGGCCGCGCCGTAACTCGTAGAAGCCGGGCTGCGCGAGGGCCTGCCGGGCCAACTCCGCGAGCTCGCTTTCCGCGTCAGACTCGACCCACACATCCACTGGGCCGATCACCGGGTGCACCGGCCCGATCCGCTCCCACTCCCACGCTTGAGCCACCGCCAGACGCGGTACCGTCACCGGCTCGTCGAGCACCCCACTGTCCCCCTCTGCCGGTCCTACTTACCGATCACCGGCGGCGGTACCCGTCCGGTGTAGCCAAACAACCCCTGCGGGTCCGGCTCCTGCAGATACTCCGGAGACTTCTTCTCTTTGTCCTCGTCCTTGTCCTTGCCACGCCCGGCAACCGGAACGACCGGCGTGCCTCCTGCGCCGCGGCTACCTGCCGACCCCTGACCGCCTGCGCCGACACGTCCAGCAGCCTCACCAGCCGCCCCGTATGGCCCCGGGCCCGCCGACCTGCCCGGACCTCCCGGCCCTATCACACCGGGAGAACCACCGCGGCCGTACGGCGGCACGACCGGAGCGGCACCAGGCCGGCCCGGTCCCGCCACGTAGTTCAGTGTGTCCGCGCGGCCACCTGCGGCCGGGAGATTCCCCACGCCTGGTCCAGGCACGTTCGGGACGTCGATGCCCGACGGGGCCGGGCGCCCGAACCCAGCGAGCTCTGTCCCGTCATCCGTGCCAGGCAGTAGAGAGGCGCTGCCCTGCCGCAGTTCACCTGCCGCCTGTTTCGGCAACGTTTCCCCGTCTTGCCCCGGCCCGGCACCCGCGCGATGGTCGGCCTGCACGGCGCGTCCGGTAACGCCGACGGGTTCACTGTCGGATGGCCTGCCGGAGCCCGTGATCTCGCGATTCTTCGCGGTCCCACCAGTGCCGGGGGTCTGGCCGATGGAGAAGGCCCCGTCGGACTCGTCGGCGATCTGGCCGAACTCGACCGGCATCATCTGGGCGTGCCCGTCACTGGTGCGCGTGAAGGCGTTGTAGATCTCGTTGTTGCGCTGGATCGCGGCGTTGCGTTCGTTTAGCTGGATCTCGGTGTCGGTGTCCCATGGGCTCGCGACGTCCAGGACGTTCCGCTGTGGTGGCGTATCCGAGACTTCGACCATCGAATCCCGCGTTGTCTGGAACGCGTGGTCCTGGTTGGCTAGCGTGTTCTGGCTGACGTGCAGTGCGGCGGAGGCCTCGGTCGCTGCCTGCGCGAGCGGGCGCAACCCGGCTCGGGCCGCGTCGCCACTTTGCCCCGACCAGGCGTTCTCCAGCCGCGCGACCGCGGCCAGCGTGTCCGCCTCGATACCTTGCTGTTCCTGGGCCTGCAGCACTCCCGCGCGCTGGGCCTCCCCCAGGCTGGCCGTGCCGGATCCGGTCTTGACCATGCGGACAAGATCTGCGGGCACGATCAGCTTGCCTTCGGCCTGCAGTTTCTGCAGGTAAGCCACCATGGCCTCGGTCGGGGCGAAGCTCATCAGGCACCGCTCTTCAACGTCGTCACGGCCAGATCCGCAACCATCCGGGCATCCTTGCAGGGATCCACGGTTCCTGCCTTGGCGTCGGCGACGTTCACGTCGACCTCGAAGACCGCGTTATCCGCGACCCCGACCAGCACCGAGCAGTCTCCCAACGTCTGTCGCGTGTCCTTCGCTCCATACGCCACCGCCGGGTAGCCCTGCACCGGCTCCAGCAGCTGCCACAAGCCGTTGCTCTGTTTCTTCGCGTAGAACTGGCTCAGGCCGTCTCTCGCCGCGTACAACAACTGAATCCCGATACTCGAACCACGGCTGATATCGGCCCACCGGCACTGCTGCGCGACCCCGGTGTCCCGCGCCGGCTGCACCTCCGGCTTCCCCTGAAACAGCGAAGAGATCTGCGCCGGGGTCAGCACGTCGCACGGATCCCGCTGGATCACCGACGCAGACATGGGGTTCTCGACCTTCGGCGCGTCCGCGTACGGCAGAGCCGCCTTGGATAGCGAAGGACCCGAGCTGGTGCCTGGGGGCGTCTCCGGCTTCTCAGTGCATCCGGCCAGCAGCAGGATCGCGGCTGCCGCCAGCACCGTCAAGGTCACGCACCGCATCAGAAATGTCCTCCACCTACGTTGCCGATCTCCGCGGCAGCCTGCTCGTCGTGCTGTTGCGTAATCCCCAGGGCGGTCTGAATCTTTCCGATAATGGTCGCCACGAACTGGCTCTGCCGGGCAAGATGCTCACCGTAGGACGTACCGGAAGTATTGCTGGCATTGGTGTTGCGCACGGATGCCGGGTCGCTTCCGGGGGAGACGATCGACCACAGTGGTGCAGCGCGCTCTCGCTGGGCCTCGATCCGATCATGAAGCCTTCGCAGATTCTCCAGCTCCGCTGTCATCTCGTCGCGACTCAGGGAGAAGCCGCCTGCGGAACCTGCCGCGTTGAGGTCGTCGGCGACGAAGAAGTTCAGTCCTGGCAAGGAGAAGTCGTCGACCGTGTTCTGTTCAGCCATGCCTTCCTCCTAGCTTCGAAGGTTGTCGATGACGAACTCGGAGATCTTCTTAGCCGCGCCGCAGGGATCGTTCCTCCACGGACCTGCTTCTGGCCTTTCCTGCGTGTTGGCTCCGATGTACACCAATGTGCTGTCGTCGACGCCGAGCGCCAGCCTGCACGCCCGAGGGCCATTATCCTTCCGCGTCGGAATGTTCTCTTGGACCTCCACGATCACGGCTGGGTAGCCGTTGATCGTGACTTCTTCCCAATTCTTGCTGGAATGGCGACCTCGGGCATGGTCGCGATACAACGTGCCGATATTTTCCGGCAGCACCGGGTACCATAACGCGGTCACCTCGACCAACCGGCCGAACGCGATCAGGCACTTCCCATCCTGGCCCCGCTGCACGGTGCCGTTGTCGCTGAAGCCAATTCCCTGCAGCTGTTCCACGGTGATCGCCGTGCACGGATCTGCCTTGAACTTGGCGCCGTTCAGCTGTGCGGGGAGCGGCGGGACCGACACCGACGGTTCCGGTGGCGGAGGCGGCGGGCTCGTTTCGCAGCCGGCGAGCACCACCATCACACCAGCGATCAGTATGGCGAGCCCTCGGGACAGAGGTGGTTTCACGAAGGATCGGCTCCTAGTTTGATTCGCCAGCGGCGGGGTTCGGCGACCACCTCGACACTTGTGCCGACATCCGGGATCTTCGGGAAGGTGGTTTCGATGGTCGTCAGCTCGAGACCGCTCCCGACCAGCGCTCCGATGTCGGTGATCATGCCGGCCATGAGCGTGTTGCAGTCACGCCAGAACTTCTCGAAGGCCGAGTTGATCGCATCCACGAAATCCTTGACCGCAAGAACGGCCAACGGTGGAAGCACGACAGAGCCGGCGACAATCGCGAACTTGCCAGTCAACTGCGCGAGGTTGGCCGCACAGTTCCCGAGCGCGAGCAACAGGTTCTTGTACGTGCTGATCACCGTCATAGCGACCGTGCTCATCGTTTTGGTCAGACTCGTCAGGGAGACCTGGCCCTTGTTCAGGCCATCGACGACCATCCCGGAATACATCGAGAACTGGTCGAACGCGTCACCATGCCACGCGGCGTTAAGCGACAGCTTGGCGTCATTGACCGTTTCTGCCGCGACCTTCAGCGAGCTCTCCTGAGCAAACGCGCCTGCCAGATTCAGTGTCTTCTTCAGGTCGCCGGCGACGAACACGCGGAGCTTGTCGAGCAGCCCGATGATCCCGTTCGCGCCGATCAGGTCTGCGTACTGCCGGATCTTGGCGTCCGCGCCCTCCGGGTAGCTCATGGTGGCAAGATCCGCCGCAGCCTGGCCCGGGTCGGGGGTCGTCACTTGATCTCACCCTCCAGCTTCTTCAACCGCTCATAGGCTTCCTGATCGAGCTGCTCATAGTGCTGGGCAGCCTTGCCCAGTGCCGCGCTCAGCACGGCGAGCTGGGTCGAATTCTCGGCCGTGATCCGTCGAATCGCGTCGATGGCCGAGTTGTACCGGTCCACCGTCCCTGTACCGTTGAGCCCGGGCATCATGTTCGTCGCCGTCCCCGGCAAACCCAGGTCATAGGAGCCGAGCGCGACATCCGCAAGCTCCACTACCGCGAAGTTCTGCAGCAGTCCCGCCGCGTCCGCGATCGCGTCGGCCGCGGCCCGCAGCTTCTCCGGATAGACGTGATAGCCCTGACCGGCCCCGGGGTCGAACGGATCCGGGAAGCTCATACCAGCCTCTCCTCATCCTGGACCGCCGCGATCGCCGCCTCATACCGGCGGGCCGCGACCTCCTCGGCTCGCTGGATCCCCAGCAGCAGCTGACGAGACAGACTCGGCGCGCTGTAGTCCTTCATCGTGGCCACGTCCACCGACACATCGACCAGCTCACCGGCACCGGACACCGTCACCGACCCCAGCTCCCCCGGCAACCTCCACACGACACGGTCCCGCGCCGCGCCCGTCGCGGCCTGCTCGACCGCGGCCACGGTCGCGTCGATCTCTTTCGCCAGGTGATATAGCTCGTCCTGGTAACTCACCAGCCATCCCGCCCCTCGTCCTCGAGATCATCGTCCAGGAAGTCGAGCTGGTCGAAGCTCTCCTCCTCGACCTCGTCGGTGTCCCGGCGCGTTCCACGAGACCCGGCTACCGCCTCGGCCCGGGGAACAGGCGGCGGAACACAATCCACCCGTTGATCAACCGCCGCGCCGTGGGCGGGTTCGGGTGCCCACTCCTGGTCCTTGTCCACTACGGCGCGCATCTTGGCGACACCGACCTGCGCGGCCTCACGTCGAGCCGCCGACACTGCCTCCAGGACCGCGGGCCCCAGCCGCTGCGGATGCGTACTTCGGATCACGTGATCCGCGATCGTCAGGTCCACCAGCTTGCCCTGACCGGTCACCACAGCCGACGCGATACCGTCAGCCGACCGCCCGGAATACCTGGCCTGCTCCAGCTCGGCATCAAGTTCACCAGCCTGCTGCCGCAACTTGGCCACGTTCAATGACACGTCGGCTCGCCCTCCCCGTCGCCCGACATCTTCTCTACCAGCCGCCCCCACGGCCCGGCCGCTCCACTCGCGATCAACACACAAGCGTAGTCGGTCGAGCGGTCAGCGTAGTCGAAACCGCGAATCCGTGGGTCCCGTTGTTCCCATCACTGTGCAGCGATCATCAACAGTTCAGTGTGCCTCTGCCTGAGGCCCGACTTCACCCTTGGCCCGTCACCGGCGGCTTCGCGATGTCAGGATCCGTCATCGAACTCTCTCCGGTGCACGTCCGCCGGTCGGTACGATCGGCCGCTCCTGAGTCGCCGAGCTGAACATCTGTTCGACATGTGGCGTGGTGTCCTCGGGTCCTGCGCGCCCTTCCCTCTCTGTGCACCGGACCCGCCATCCCGGACGACGTACCGCCGAGATCCACTCCGCCTCACCGCTCCCGACGCGCAGGCATGTAACCATTCGACCAGGTACTTGCCGTCCTTGCGGTTCCAGTACGCCCGCTCGCCATAGACGGCCAGCACTGCTAGGTGGCATAGCGCCTGCCTCCGTGTTCGGCGAAAATTGCGGCCTTCGCTGACTGCAGACAACCAGCGCTGCTCCACGAGAGGAACGCGTTCACTCCTGAGGTCTAGTTGCGCTCCTGGCTGGCTGCGGCAGCCAGCGCTGCCACACGAGGTCGGGCGCGGGCTGGTAGGCAACGTAGTTGCGATGCTCGGCGGCTGCGGGCAGCCAGCGCTGCTGACAGGAGTCGAGGTCGGCAACCTCATGAACATGTTGCGATCCTCACTGGCGGCGGATAGCCAGCGCTGCCCTAGATGACCAGGCATGCGTCTGAATTGAGCTAACGGCAATCTCGGCGATCCCACATAGCAAGATGACACGCCGGATAGCGCTTGAGGACTCTGGCGTGTCGGGCGACGCTTGGGGTTCCCAACCGCTACACGATCAAGCGTCCTTGGTGCGGCGGCTCGACTGCGGCGCCGAGGTGCCTGGCTTGTCCGAAGGTTCCTCCGTCAAGTTGATAGATCCGGATCGAGTCGGCATCGGGGTCGATGATGTCGCGCAGGTTCGCCTCGAGCCCCAGCCGCTGGCTGGGGTTGCAGACGACCTCGAAGACCGATTTTGTACGCGGTATCCGATCTCCTCGGCGTGTGGACACGGCTGCACGAGCGACTGCTGGCTGAATTGCACGCCGCCGACACCCTCGACTGGGACCGCTGCGTGATCGATTTCTTCTCATGTTCGGACCGCTCGTCATGGCCCAAAAGCGGGCCGAGCCCGGTCGACCGCGCCCGGCCGGGCTCCAAGCACCACATCCTGACCGAGGGCGGCGGAATCCCACTGACAGCCACGCTGACCGGCGGTAACCGCCACGACATCACCCAGCTGGAACCTCTGCTCGAGGCGGTGCCGGCTGTGCGCGGCCGACGGGGGCGTCCCCGCCGACGCCCGAAGACGGTCTATGCCGAACGTGCCTACGACCACGACAAGTACCGCAGACGCTTACGCACCAAGGGAATCGCCACCCGGATCGCCCGCCGTGGGCAACCTCACGGCTCCGGACTCGGCACGACCCGCTGGGTCGTGGAACGCAGCATCGCCTGGTACCACGGCATGAACCGGCTACGCATCCCCTGGGAACGCCGCGACGACATCCACGAAGCCTTCCTCAGCCTCGCCACCTGCATCATCTGCTACCGCCACCTCAGCAGATTCTGTTAGGACCTCTAAGCACGAACGCCGCAGGAACCTCGCACCACGCTGTCCGCTAGAGCAATCAGTTAGAAATCGACCCGACCATCCGCATGCGCGGCCGCAATTTCTAGTTCAGCTTGAGATAAGGCTTGTTCAACCAGCTTCGTTGCGTCCATTCTTTGCGAGTGCGCCTTCATTAAACCATCACGGAACTCTCGCCCCAAATTCTCCTGGGTCCGAATTGGCGGAAGCGGAATGGGCATGTCGACTACCGCATCTCCGGTAATGCCCGCGAGATTAGTCGTCATCTGCGCCCTACCCTGAAACCACGCTCTGACCAGAGGCGTCGCAAGAAAGGCATTAACATACTCGGGATGAAGCTCTTCAAGGTTCAGAGCAAGACGGAATACATGGTCATCGTGCACACAATCCTCGATCTGCCCCTCCCAAAGCGCAGCCTTTCCGACTAGCTCCATACTATTATTTCGACAAATCAAGATATCACCGGCGTTAATCCGCAAGCTTTTCAAGCTTGACGGGGGAACATCGATCTCTTTAACATCCGATAGATCCAACCCCCACTTCTGAATGTTTGCCACCCGAATGTAGGGTCGCGCATTGTCACCGGGACGGTTTCGCGGCGACTTGGACACCCCACGCTTCAGCACAGACAGATCGCCGCTTCCGAGCGGAGCGGATCGATAGCGCCCGTCCGCCAATGCAGACCCTCCCTGGAGGATTGACATAGCAGAGCGAAATGTCCAACGATAAAGTGACCCACTCTCCACAGCGACAAACTTTCGCCCATGCTCAATAGGCCGGTAAACAAGCCCGAGAGCGTCCATGAATGCTCGAACTGTCAAGCCCTCGGTATCTACGGCATCCACAATGAGTTGCTCGGCAACATCCAATTGACGGCGGTATTGGTCAACAATACGACGTTGCGTCGATTTGCCGACCACTGGAATCAGCAAATCTTCGAAGCTTTCTGGAGTCACACGCCTACGACCGCTGTGTCCGACCGCTAGCGCCTCGACTTGACTCCGGAAGATTTTTGTCCTGCAGAGTATTTGCAAGAATTCTGGCAGAAACCCACCCGAAACATGTACATCGTAGATGGGGTATTCAGAGCTAAAAGCGATCGACTCGAACTCCTTCGGGATAACGGCGATCGCCCCATTTCTAATATCAATCTTCGAGAAGACTAGATCATCTGCACGTGCTATCCACGTCTTACCAGCGATTTTCGTTCCTTCGGCCCGAAGTGACACTGACCCGTCAAAATGGATCGAGCCGTATCGAACGCCATTCGCATCGATATTTTCTTCCCGTCGCCTCCGAACGAATCGCCCGATCGGGCGCTGCGCTTCCTTGCTCCCTTCCCAGTTCTTCGAAAGTACACTCTTAACGTCCCATCGCGAAAGAGCCGTCGATGCTACAATCGTCGTAGTGAACATCTGCACACCTCCTTCTTGCAATCTAAATTCTAGAATAAAGCAACTTCTTGCGTTTCGATAAATCTTGCTTTATTCTCGTCAAAGTCACGGAACGCTTGGAGCACCTCCGGCAATTCATTCGGGACATGTGTGCCAGTATCACCGGAACCGGTGATTCCAGCAGAGGAAACCTCAGCCATAAATACTGGGTAGTTCCAGCGCGCCTTCCTCCTTTCCTGCAGCTCGCGCTCGAGTTTCGCCTGCAGTGCATCTTCTTTCGCTCGCGCCATCCGTATTAGTTTCCTCGAGCTTGCGCGACCAGACGGCCCCATTGCCTCAGATAGTTTTCTGGCCGCTTTCAACCTGGCCACGGATGAAGCTTTGTCTTTTTCGAGTTTCTTTAACTCATCCAGCAGAGGCAGCAGCGCTTCGTTGCCACCAACTTCGGCCAATCGAAAATCGTTCTCACCCTGAAGTATCTCGTCTTTGAATTCACTTTTTAGTTCATTGGCAATAGAGTTTGTGAGCTCCTCCCAGCCCCTCGCCTCGTCGTCGCTAAATTTCCGAAGAAAAACTAGCGAAGTTTTCACTGTGGCATTAGCCGAGCGAAACACTTCGTGCGGTATGGAAACTACTGCGAGAAGTTTCGCTCGACTCTCGACGTAGTTTCTCAACCATGCGGTAGTAGGGTTGTTAAGGATCCCATCGGGTAGGACAATGCCGAGCTTTCCGCCAGGTTTGAGCAGTGAGATGCAGCGCTCGACGAAAACCTCTTCAGTAGCACGTGCCGGCCTAACACTTCCTTGGCCCATAGGAGAGCCGACTGGATTGCGGCCGACGTCGAACAGTTCGAGAATTGGCCGCTGAAGACGGGCGGCCTCTAGCATTGCACGATAGTAACCATGCCACTCTTCGCCATATGTCTCGATATTCTTCCGCACCTGAGTGGCAGTCATAGGCGCCACGGTGGTTTGCTCTGTCGTACCAACCAGCTGATCACGGCCCACTGTTGCACCGAAAGGCGGGTTACTAAGCACGATATCGAACCGCTGCGGAAATATCGCGTCGATATCAAGCAGGCCATCGTGATAGTAGATACCAGCATGACCATCACCGTGCATGATCATATTCATCTTCGCCGTACGGGCAGCTCGCATTTCTGCATCGACGCCGAAGATCGAATCACCGCTAACCGCCCGGATGCGTGAATTTTCAACAGTCTCGTCGAGTCGCGCATTAACAGCAGAAATGTTTGCATCGATCTCGGTTTCCAACTTTTCCGTCGACCAGTTGTTCTTCTTTGCCTCCAACAACAGACTTGACTTGGCGTCAGCCTTCTCGCGTGCAGCGTCGGCCTCAATCCCGTTCCTGATATATTCAAAGGCCTTGATAAGAAAGCCCCCCGTTCCGCAAGCAGGATCACATACGCGCTGCCCCTCCCGGGGATTCAACATCTCGACCATGAAGTCGACAATCGGCCTCGGCGTGAAGAACTGGCCAAGCTCGCCCCGGAACGTGGCTCCCAGGAACCGCTCAAAAGCCAACCCTTTGATATCATCCCCGGTGCGCGAGAGATTGAAGCGCTCCAACATGCGGACGATTCGCTCAAAGGTCGGGTAAGAAACCTTAATTCTGTCGTCGTCCGAAAACAAATCGTCAGCTGCGAATTTGCCTTTGGTCACAGAGAACAGCTGTTCAAGGACTTCACTGCCGTCTCCTTCGATAAGGTTAGCTTGCTTCACCTTCCTGATCTTTTCGGTCGTAAAGACCTCTGATTTACCTGTACGCTCATACGCCATCTTGATAAAGAGGATCTTTGATATCTCGTCGAAGGCGGCGCCTGGGTCCATCTTATGGTTGTCTCGTAGGATGGAGTGGCAATCATGCAGGAGCCGCTGAAACTCGTCTCTAGTAAATGCCTTGGTAGCTCGACGGACGGACTCTAGGCGTGCTGGGTCAGACAGATCAGCAGCAGACGGTATCCGAGTAATCTGAATGCGATCGCCTGGAGCCCCGGGCGTCAGGCGAAATACAGCCTGATCTCGATTGTTTAGACAAACAAGGAATTCAGCGTTCACCGCCCTAGCGTAGCTCTCCCCTTGTGCATAGTCGCGTACATCAATCGAGACATTATCTGACTTAACTTCAGCCACCATCAAGTAGTCTCGGTTGTCCTTTAGAGCTTGTGCGTCTCGAGCAACAACCAGGTCAGCGCGACTCGATGAGCGTCCCCTTTGAGTTCGCCTTTCTTGAGCCATCTGATCTAACTGGAAACCATACTGCACAACAAGGCGGTAGATAAATTGCTGGCGAACTTCCTCTTCTGGAGTAAGCAATAGCCAGGCGTCTCGTAAAGGAGCCCATACATACCCTGAGTCGACATGCAGGGGCTGCTGGTCATCGCCGTACGGGCTGGTGGGCACCCGCCTGGGTTTACGCCTAGTAGACACCGCCATGGGTGATCCATCACCTTCCGTTCGAGCCACTACCGATCGCCGTGAAGCTTAGTTCTTCTTAGGCTTTGCTCCCCTCAACGACCCCACGGATCACCAGACGGCCCGGCCAACCGCGGCAATACACTTCACCGGCGCGAGGTCCATCTATGCGGCACTTGCTGACTTGCAGCACGAGGCGTGCAAGCTAGCGAACCCACAAGCCACACGAGAGATCGGACTCATACGGCCGATCATGGAGCCGCTGCATACCAACATCGCCGTCACTTCCTGAGCCTCCGCCCACTCGACGAAGTCAGAGCACGCGGCACATGGTCCCGCTAGCGCAGGCGGTCCAACGTTCAGGCGTTGCCTGTTGCAAGCTACGAGGACTTCGCCAGCAGGCCTGGGTGACTAGCTGCATTGGATCGCTCACAGCCAGCGTGCCCCTTCTTGCCGTCTCATGTCCGCCTCGTCGCGGGGAGGGCAGAACATGCATCGGGTGAAGCCTGCGTCGTCCTTCTGGGAAACCATCCCAGCCAAGCGGGACAGCGCCCATAGCCAGCCCGGTCCGCAGCGTGACGTCATCAAACGCGTACGGCTCTGAGCTTGCCAACTTTCGCCGCGGCTTTCGGCACAGCAGTGAAAACGGAGACGAAACGGAGCCCAATGAGACCAAACCAAATGTGAACAACACTCACATAGAGTGGAGGACCGGCAGGTCAACGCCATGTTGATCTTGAGCCGCCAAGGGGGCTCGAACCCCTGACCTTCTGTTTACAAGACAGATGCTCTACCAGCTGAGCTATAGCGGCCTTGCCCAGGGCAGCCCGGGCACGGCCAGTATATCGGCGCCCGTTCAGCCGTCCGCAGGGCGCACCCGGGGGTCTCCGGCCACCGCCCGGAAGGCGTGCGCGAACGTCACGGCGGTCGCCGGATCGCGCCGGTCGGCGACGTAGTACCAGTTCATCCGGACGGCTTCCGGGGTCACTTCGAGGACGCCGGGGCCGTGCGAGTCCAACTCGACGAAGCGCACGTGCGGGTTCAGCGCGCGGATCGCGGCTTCCACCTTCAGCGAGCCGGTGCGCGGCGGGACGCCGAGCTGCTCGTCGATGTTGTCCGAGGTGACCGACGGGCAGACGAACTCCACGGCGACGCTCGTCCCGTCCCGCGGCACGTCGTTCGCCCAGGACGAGTGAACGTCGCCGGTCAGGAACACCGTGTTGCCCCGGCCCTGTGCGGCGATGGTGTCGAGGACCCGGCGACGGTCGGCGGTGTAGCCGTCCCACTGGTCGGTGTTCACCGTGGTCGGCTGGCCGTCGAGCAGGTCGTCGAGCGCGAGCCGTTCGCGGGCGGGCAGCGCGGGGACCTTGATCGGCGTGACCATCACCGAGTTCCCGATCAGGTTCCAGGACGCGGTCCCGCGGGCGAGGCCGTCCAGGAACCACCGCCGCTGCTCGGCGCCGAGGATGGTGCCTTCCACCGAAGCCGGGCCTGGCTGCCGGGTCCGGTACGTCCGCAGGTCCAGCATGGTGAGGTCGGCCAGCCTCCCGAATTTCAGCCGCCGGTACAGCCGGTCCCCGCGGTGCCGCACCGGCATCCATTCGAAGTACGCCTGGTGCGCGGCCCGCATCCGGTCCAGCCAGGGTCCTTCGGTCGCCGGGTCGTGTGACGGCGACCCGCCGGACCAGGCGTTGTCGGCGGCCTCGTGGTCGTCCCAGGTCGCGACCATCGGGTGACGCGCGTGCAGCCGCCGGAGGTGCTCGTCGGTCTTGTACATCGCGTGGCGTTGCCGGTAGTCCCCCAGGGTGATCAACTCGTTGGGCGGTACCGAAGGCCGGAGATCACCCACAGGGTTGGGATTCCCTTCGTAGAGGTAGTCACCCAGGTGAATGAAGGCGTCCAGATCGTCGCGGTCGGCCAGATAGCCGTAGGGAGCGAAGTGACCGACAGCCCAGTTGGCGCACGAGACCACACCGAACCGGAGGCCGGCGACGTCCGCATCGTGCGGAGGCGCGGTGCGTGTCCGCCCGAGCGGCGAGACCTTCCCCTGAGCCGTGAAGCGGTACCAATACGCGGTCGACGCGCACAGCCCGCCCGCCGTCACCTTCACCGTATGGTCGCGTTCCGGCCCTGTCCGGACGTGACCGC
Organism: Amycolatopsis sp. cmx-4-54; assembly: GCF_046548895.1. Lineage (NCBI taxonomy): Bacteria > Bacillati > Actinomycetota > Actinomycetes > Pseudonocardiales > Pseudonocardiaceae > Amycolatopsis > Amycolatopsis sp. cmx-4-54. The sequence goes on along the minus strand of NZ_JAEBEJ010000003.1, from coordinate 52,431 downwards.
GAGCGACGACGCGCGCGAATCCGGCGTCTTCGGCCACCTCCCACCGGACGTCCACCGTGGCCTCTTTTCCGGATCCCGGAACCGCCTCCGGCGAGGGCGTGACGCGGGTCCAGAGAAGCACCGAATCGGGCATTGGATCGCCCGACGCCACCCCGTATGCGAAAACCGGGGTCTCCGCCCCGCTAGATGCCCCCGAAAGGGTGAATGTCGCGGCTGTTCCGGCGGCCGTGACCCCGGCCGCGCGAAGAACGGATCGCCTGCTCACGGAGGACGCCATGGCATGCAGTGTGCCCTGGACCGCCGCCCCCGTGATGATCTTCCTCCGACGTGGTGGACGCCACTTCGGGTTTCCTGCAACGGTCGAGGCACCGGCCCCGATGCTCCTCGGGAAAGTCCCTCGAACCAGAGTGAGGAGGTGGATCGATCATGAAGATCAACGAGCACACCAAGGGAGCCCGACGGGGCGAACACGGTGGCGAAAAGAACCAGGACGAAACACCCGAACGTGGCGAATGGCTGCTGGAAGCGCCGCGCCAGCGTGACGGAGAGCGATCGATCCCCCAGGCTCGCTCGCACCGGCCCAATCTGCTGCGCCGCCGCGCCTGGCAGATCCTCGAGGCGCCGACGGCCGAGCAGCCCGCCGTCGAGGCCGACGAGGCGATGGGCCCGAAACCGCCCGACGACTCGACGGTCAACTTCGTCCTGGACCTCGCCCTGCGTATCGGCGAGGTCCAGATGTCGAGCGGCGCCGGCGCCTCCGACGTCACGGCCACGATCATCGCGCTGACCTCCGCGCTCGGCCTCCCGCACTGCGAGGTCGACGTGATCTTCACGTCGATCACGGTGACCTGCCACCGCGGCACCGACATGGCCCCGGTGACGGCGCTGCGCGTGGTCCGCTCGCGCAGCCTCGACTACACGCGGCTCACCCAGACGGAGACGCTGGTCCGCCGGATCGTCCGCGGCAACATCGGCGCCGAAGAGGCCCAGCAGGAACTCCAGCGGATCACCACCGCGCCGCACCCGTACCCCCGCTGGGTGGCCACGGCCGCTTGGGGTGGGCTGGCCGCGTTCATCACCCTGATCCTCGGCGGCAGCATCGACGTCGCGCTGGTCGCGCTCGTGATCAGCGCGGTCATCGACCGCCTCGGCCGTTACCTCAACCGCTTCGCGCTGCCGTTCTTCTTCCAGCAGGTGATCGGCGGCCTGGTCGCGACCCTGTCGGCGATGGCGATAGTCAGCAGCAATCTGCTCACCACGGACAAACCCACGCTGGTCGTCGCGGCGGCCGTCACCGTGCTGCTGTCCGGTCTCTCCACGGTTTCCGCCGTGCAGGACGCCATCACCGGCTACTACGTCACAGCGGCCGGGCGCACGATGGAAACGGCGCTGATGAGTGCCGGGCTGATCGCGGGCGTGGTGCTGGCGCTGAAGATCGCGGTGCTGCTCAAAATGCCGCTCACGCCGTTGCCCGAGGTCGTCTCGTCGACGCCGCAGGACCTGCCGATCATCGTCCTCGGCAGCGTCGGCGCGTCGGCCTGCTTCGCGCTGGCCTCCTACTCGACGCTGCGCGCGATGATCGTCGCGGGAGCGGCGGGCGCCATCGGCGGCGCGGTCTACGGCGCCTTGATGCTGACCGACTTCCAGGCCGTCAGTTCGTCCGCGGTCGCCGCCACGCTGGTCGGTTTCTGCGGCGGCGTGCTCGCCAGGCGCCTCAAGGTCACCCCCCTCGTGGTGGCTGTGTCCGGCATCACGCCCCTCCTCCCCGGCCTCTCCACCTATCGTGGTCTATACCAATTGGGCGTCGAGCCCGGCGGGAACATCTCGACGCTGATGACCGCGGTCGCGATCGGGCTTGCCCTGGCAGCGGGTGTGGTACTCGGTGAATACCTCGCGCAGCCGGTGCGCACGGGGCTCGGCAGGCTCGAACGCAAGTTCGCCGGGCCGAGGATGGCGGGCCCGATGGAACCCGCCGAACGACGCTTGGAGTGATCGCTCGCCGACCGGCCGCGACCTCCTCGCGCGATAGGGTTTCCGCTTAGGGCAGCGACCCGCGAATCGAGGGAGCGGCTGGTGGACGAAGTGATTGCCGAGACGAGCAGAACGGCCTCCGCGGATTTCGTGGTGGTGGCGAACCGGCTCCCGGTGGACCTCGAACGGACCGCCGACGGAAGCAGGCGCTGGACGGCGAGCCCCGGCGGGCTGGTGTCGGCGCTCGAACCGTTCCTGCGGTCACGCAAGGGAGCCTGGGTCGGGTGGCCGGGTGTGCCCGACGTCGACGTCGAGGAGTTCGAGGACGACGGCCTGGTGCTGCACCCGGTCTCCCTGACGTCGGACGACGTCCGGGACTACTACGAGGGCTTCTCCAACGCGACGCTCTGGCCGCTGTACCACGACGTGGTGGAGCGGCCGGTGTTCGACCGGAGCTGGTGGGAGTCCTACGTCCGGGTGAACCGGCGCTTCGCCGAGGCGAGCGCGAAGGTCGCCGCCGTGGGCGCGACCGTGTGGATCCAGGACTACCAGCTGCAACTGGTCCCGGCGATGCTCCGCGAACTGCGTCCCGACCTCCGGATCGGGTTCTTCCTGCACATCCCGTTTCCCCCGGTCGAGTTGTTCATGCAGATGCCGTGGCGGACCGAGATCGTCCGCGGCCTGGTCGGGGCCGACCTCGTCGGCTTCCACCGGCCGGGTGGCGCGCAGAACTTCCTCTGGCTGGCGCGGCAGCTGGCCGGCCTGGAGTCCAGCCGCGGCGCGGTCGGCATCCGCACCCGCCCCGGCCTGATGCAGGTCGGCGACCGCACGGTGCGGGTCGGCGCGTTCCCGATCTCCATCGACGCCATCGGCCTCGACAAACTCGCCAAGACCAAGGGCGTCGCCGAACGCGCCGCCCAGCTGCGGCGCGACCTGGGCAATCCGAAGAAGGTCCTGCTCGGCGTCGACCGGCTCGACTACACCAAGGGCATCGACCTGCGGTTGCAGGCGCTGCACGAGCTGCTGCACGAGGGCCGCGTCCGCCCGGAGGACGTCACGTTCGTCCAGCTGGCCACCCCGAGCCGCGAGCGTGTCGAGCACTACCAGCGGATGCGCGGCGACATCGAGCAGATGGTCGGGCGGATCAACGGGGAGTTCGCCCGCGTGGGTCACCCGGTCGTGCATTATCTGCACCAGTCCGTGAACCGGACGGAGCTGGCCGCGTTCTTCTCCGCGGCCGACGTCATGGTGGTCACTCCCCTGCGTGACGGGATGAACCTCGTCTGCAAGGAGTACGTCGCCTGCCGCCACGACCTGGGCGGTTCGCTCGTGCTCTCGGAGTTCGCCGGCGCCGCGGCGGAGCTCACCAGCGCGCTCCTGGTCAACCCGCATGACCTGGACGGGGTGAAGAACGCCTTGGAGACAGCCATTACGCTCGACCCCGCAGAGGGACGCCGCCGTATGCGCGCCATGCGTCGACAGGTCCTCACGCATGACGTCGACCGCTGGGCGCGCTCGTTCCTGCAGGCGCTCGGTGCCGAACCGGCCGACTGATTCCCCGACCCCCGCTACGTTCCCGAGGAGAAATCGTTGACCGCCGAGGCACTGCCCGCCGAGCTGCGGCGCGCGATCGTCCAGGTCGCGCGCACCCCGCGGTTGCTGGTCGCCTGCGACTACGACGGCACGCTGGCTCCGATCACGGCCAATCCGGACGAAGCCCGGCCGCTGCCCGAATCGGTAGGCGCGCTCAGGTCGCTCGCCGGCCTGCACGAGACGACCACCGCGGTCATCTCCGGCCGCGCGCTGCGTGATCTCGCCACCCTGTCCCGTCTCCCGGCCGAGGTGAACCTGGTCGGCAGCCACGGGTCCGAATTCGACATCGGCTTCATCCACGCGCTCGACGACAAGGCCCGCGAGCTCCACAGACGGCTCGAAGCCGAGCTGGAGAACCTGGTGCTCGACGTGCCGGGCGTCTCACTCGAGGTCAAGCCCGCCAGCATCGCGGTGCACGTCCGCCGCGCCGAGCACGAGGCGGGCCGCCGGGTCCTGCGCGACGTCCACAATGGACCCTCGCAGTGGGAAGGCGTGTCCACGACCGACGGCAAGGAGGTCGTCGAGCTCGCGGTCGTCCAGACGGACAAGGGCCGCGCGCTGGACACCCTGCGCCACCAGGTCGGCGCGACGGCCGCGGTCTTCCTCGGCGACGACGTCACCGACGAGAAGGCGTTCGCCCGGATCTCCGGCCCGGACCTCGGCGTCAAGGTCGGCGACGGGGAAAGCCTCGCGCAGTACCGGGTCCCGGACACTGTCGACGTCGCGATGGCGCTCGCCTTCCTCCTCGAAGAGCGGCGCAACTGGCTCTACGGCGAGCAGGCGCCGCCGATCGAGCGGCTTTCCATGCTGGCCAACGAACGTTCGGTCGCGCTGGTCACGCCGGACGCCCGGCTGACCTGGCTGTGCCACCCGGGGCCCGACGCGCCCGCGATCTTCGCGGACCTGCTCGGCGGCGCCGGCGCCGGACACTTCTCGATCAAGCCGCACCGCAACGGCCTGCCGCTCGGGCAGCGGTACCTGCCGAACACGATGACGGTCGAGACCCGCTGGTCGCGGTTGCTCGTCACCGACTACCTGGAGCCGGAGAGCCCCGCGCACCGCACGGATCTCGTCCGGGTGATCTCGGGCGAGGCGGCGGCGGAGATCGTGTTCGCGCCGCGGCCCGAGTTCGGCGGTGTGCCGGTGAAGCTGGTCACCCAGGGCGACGGGCTCCTGGTGCAGGGCACCTCGGAACCGTTCGCGCTGCGGTCGCCCGGCGTGGAGTGGGAGATCACCTCCGACGGCATGAACGACACCGCGACGGCGCTCGTCACCCCCTCCCCGGACAATCCGGTGGTACTCGAACTCCGTTGCGGCACCTCGGACCTCGGCGCGCACGAACTGTCCGAAGTGGATCGACGGGCCCGCGCGGGCGACTACTGGAGCAGCTGGGCGCGGACGCTCAAACTGCCCGGCGTCCAGACCGACCTCGTCGGCCGCTCGGCGCTCACGCTGCGCGGGCTGGTCAACACCGACACCGGCGGCGTGCTCGCGGCGGCGACGTCCTCGCTGCCGGAGGAGATCGGCGGCGTCCGTAACTGGGACTACCGCTACTGCTGGATCCGCGACGCGGCCATGACCGTGCGCGAACTGGTCCACCTCGGCTCGACCGAAGAGGCGGAAGGCTACCTCCGCTGGCTGCACGGCGTACTGTCCACTTTGGCCGGTCCGGAGCGGCTGCACCCGCTGTACACGTTGGCTGGCAGCGTGATCGGTGCCGAAGCGGTCATCGAGTCGCTGCCCGGGTACGCCGGTTCGCGGCCGGTCCGCGTCGGCAACCTGGCGAACCACCAGGTCCAGCTCGACGTGTTCGGCCCGGTCGTCGAACTCGTGCAGACGCTGGCGGCGGCGCGCGGCGAACTCCGCGACGAGGACTGGCAGATGGTGCGCGCGATGGCCGAGGCCGTCACGCGGCGCTGGAACGAGCCGGACCACGGCATCTGGGAGGAGCGGCACGTGCCGCGTCACCGGGTGTACTCGCGGGTGATGTGCTGGGTGACCATCGACCGGGCGATCAAGCTCGGCGAGGTCTACGGCCGTGCGGTGCCGGGCGCGTGGCCGACGCTGCGTGACGAGATCGCCGCGGACGTGCTGGAGAAGGGCTGGAACGACGAGGTCCAGGCCTTCACCACCGCTTACGACGGAACGGATCTCGACGCCGCGTCGCTGTTCGTCGGGCTGACCGGGCTGATCGATCCGGCCGACCCGCGGTTCCAGTCCACGGTGACCGCGATCGAGGCGGAACTGCGCAGTGGGTCCACTGTGTACCGTTACCGCCGCGACGACGGCCTTCCCGGCGGCGAGGGTGGTTTCCACATCTGCGCGGCCTGGCTCATCGAGGCGTACCTGCTCACCGGGCGGCGCACCGAGGCCGAGGAACTGTTCACGCAGATCGTCGACGCCGCCGGCCCGACCGGGCTGCTGCCCGAGCAGTTCGACCCGATCGCGGAACGCTCGCTGGGCAACCACCCGCAGGCGTACTCGCATATCGGGCTGATCCGCTGCGCGAACCTGCTTTCCCAGTAGCGGTTCTCATGGTCGTGAAGGCCTCCTTCCCTACTCGCAAGGTAGGGAAGGAGGCCTTCACGACCTCCGCTGCCTGATCAGCCACCGGCGACCGACGGGATGATCTGGACCTCCTTCGCTTCGGCGAGCGAAGTCTTGGCACCGTCGAGACGGCGGCACTCCTCACCGTCCACATAGAAGTTCACGTAGCGCCGCAGCGCGCCGGTTTCGTCGCGCAGACGGCGTTCCAGCGCGGGGAACCCGTCACCGAGCGAGTCCAGGACGCCGTCGAGCGTCGAGGCCTCGACTTCGAGCGTGGCGCGGCCGTCCGCGAGCGGCCGCAGCATCGCGGGCAGCAGGACCCGGACCACCTAGACCACCTGGGCCCGCACGCACAGCACGTCCGGCAGATGCGCGGCCACCTGATGCCAGGTGTCGCCTTCGTCGGGACTCGCCCACACTTCGCCGGATCGCGTGCCGAAGTAGATGCCGTCGCGCGAATCGACGCACATCCCGTCCCGCAGCACTCCCGCGTAGAAACCCTTGTCCGGCAGGCCGTTCCCCAGGCCGGTCCAGGTCTCGCCCGCGTCCTCGCTGCGGTAGACCCGGCAACGGCCTTCCGGCGGGAAGCGGAGAACGTCGGCCACCAAGGGAAAGTTGTAGACGGTGTCCGGTTCGGACGGATGGATGGCCATGGCGAAGCCGAAATCGTTCGGCAGACCGCCGGCGATCGACTGCCACGTCTTCGCGTCGTCGTCGCTGCGGTACACGCCGCCGTGATTCTGGAGGAAGAACCGCTCGGGACGCGACGGATGCATCGCGACCTTGTGCACGCACTGCCCGAACTCGGGTTCCTCGTCGGGCAGGAAATCCGCGCTGATCCCGCGGTTCGACGCCGTCCAGCTCTTGCCGCCGTCCTCGGTGCGGTAGACCCCGCCCGTCGACATGGCGACGGTGATCCGCCCGGGATCCGTGGGATGCGGCAGGATCGTGTGGATCATCTGGCCGCCGCCACCGGGAGTCCAGTGTGGACGGTGCTCGTGATCCCACAGCCCGCGTACGAGTTCGAAGGTTTCGCCGCCGTCCTCGGAGCGGAACAGCGCCGACGGCTCGACACCGGCGTAGACGACGTCCCCGGCGAGCACGATCTGCCAGATGCCTTCGAGCGCGGTCTCCGTGTCGGCGGGGAAGGCGATCGGGGCGTGATCGGGTTCGGACCAGGTCTCGCCGAAGTCTTCCGAAGTCGCGATCGTCGGGCCGAAGTGCTCGTTGACCGCGGCCGCGTAGACCTTGGCGGGGGCCAGCGCGACCGCCCGGACGGCCTCCATGGGGAACTTCGGTTCGGAGATTTCCCAGTTCTCGCGATCCTCGCTGCGGGCGAGGAACAAGCCCTTCCTGGTACCGATCCCCAGCTGGAACTCCACGACGCCATCCTCTCGGTCGATGCTGTGACTCAGGTCACCTCGCACCGTACTACCGGAAGCGCGTGAAGGCCCCTTCCCTCGGCTGAGCCGAGGGAAGGGGCCTTCACGCGCGAATGGAGGCGTCGCGCCGGCTGCAGTCCAAGGGGTCGTGGCCCTCGCCTTCTCGGGAGAACGAGGGTCACAGACGAACAGCCGGCGCGACGGGTTTCGGGGCGGTCAGGTCCCGCTGATCAGGCGCAGCGCCAGATCGGGGCTGAACTGACCGGCTTCGACGTTCGGCGCGATCCCGCATTTGCCGTCGGAGTCACCGGGCACCTTGACCCAGAGCAGCATCTCGGCGCCGCCGCCGGTCTGCGAGGTCGCCCCGAGCTTGCGCCCGGCCGGGTTGCACCACTCGGAGCCCTTGGGACCGTTGCCGTTGCGGCTCGTGTCGATCACGAACGGCTTGGTGTAGCCGTACTTGCTCGACAGCGCGGCGCTGACGGCCTTGCCGTAGTTCGCCGAGTCGGTGGTGGTCTTGTAGTTCGACACGTTGATCGCGAGACCGCGGATCGACTTCACCCCGACGGCGTTGAGCCGGTCGGCCATGGTCGCGGCGGGGATCCAGGTCGAGTTTCCGCCGTCCATGTACGCCCAGGTGTTCGGGGCCTTCGCGGCGAACTGCTCGGCGGCGTACTTGAGCAGGTCGAGGCGGGTCTGGCGCTCACCGGCGGGCAGGCAGTCGACCTGCGCGAGCGCGTCCGGCTCGATGACGACGACCGCGGGCTTGCCGCCGATACCGTCGGCGAAGTTCGAGATCCAGGTCCGGTACGCCTCCGGGCTGCCCGCGCCGCCACCGGAGTGACCGCCGCAGTCGCGGCCGGGGATGTTGTAGGCGACCAGGATCGGCAGCTTGTCCGCCACGTCGGCGGCGTAGGTGTAGCCGTCGACGGCTGTCTTGACGTTCCCGCTCCAGTTGCCGAACCATCGCGCGCCTGCCTTGGTGGAGATGGCGGCCTTGATCTTGTCGGCGGTGCTGCCCGGGTGATCCCGCACCCAGACCGCGGGGTTGGAATTCGGATCGACGTAGAAGCCGTTGGTCTTCTCAAGGGGGTTGCCGTCGGCGGCTTGGGCCGGAGCGGCGATGAGGGCCAGCAGTGAGGCGGCCAGCAGACCGAGCGTCTTGATGCGCATGCCGATCAGCTTCGAGCCCACCCGTACAAGATTCGTACAACTCATGCGTTTCGTCCTCTGAACGCGGTCCTTGCGCGGGCAAGTAACGCATTCAGAGGACGAAACGCTTTGGGGGTCAGGCCGAGTAGCCCTTCGGCGGGATCAGGGTGGCGAGCTGGTTGAAGGTGAGCCAGTAGATCTGGTTGCCGCCGAAGTTGGCCGGGTCGGCGATCTTCACCGTCATGTTGCCGCTGTTGTAGCCGATGATCGTGAAGTAGTGGTAGATCGTGTAGTTCGGGTAGCCCGGCGGATGGTTGTTCGCCGGGGCGACGATGTTCGCGACGATCGCGTAGCCCTTGTCGACGTCCAGCACGATGTCGCGCCACAGGAGGTCGCGCTGCGCCTGGGTCGGCGGGTCGTTCGGCATCTCCTTGGTCTCGTACCAGCCACCGGCGACGTGGTTGTTGAGGACGCGGGTGACCTGCCCGATCCAGTCGGTGCCGTTGGTGCTGGTCGGCAGCTCGTTCGCGAGCTGCTGCTGGCTGGGCGGGTTGCCGTTCTTGGCCGAGATGGCGATCCGGGTGGCGGCCGGGCCGCACCAGTACCCGGTCTCCTGGATCTGGTACTGGATGTTGAGCTCCGCGGCCGCCCTGACCCCTTCGACCTTGGCGGGCGGCGCCATCGAATGCACGAAGTCGGGCGCGGGTACGACGTTCTCGCCTTGGGCGACGGCCGCCGCCGGAACGGTGATCAGTGCGGACACCGCGAGCGCGGCCACGACCGCGGTCCTGAGTCGACGCATGGTAATCCTTCCCCAGTTTCACTTTTGGATGGTGAATCCTGAACAGGATCTCCGGTCACGCGGCTTTTGTCTGCGGTGTCACCTGCGCTTTCCCCGTTCGGCCCACGACGAAAGTAGGATTGGATGAACGCTCCGGGGGCCATCGGGCAATAGCGATCGTGCAGGTGATGAAAGACGATCACGAGCAGGCCGGCACGGGCGGGCTGGACAGGCCGGATCTCGGTGGTCCGGACCCCGCACCCGTCTTCGGCATGCTCTTCGACGCCCACGCGGCCCCGCTCCAGCGCTATCTCGCACGCCGCGTCGGCACGGAGACCGCGCACGACCTCGTCGCCGAGACCTTCCTTGTGGCATTACGGCGACGCGAGACGTATCGCCCCGAGGCGGGCACGGCGCGCGCGTGGCTCTACGGGATCGCGACGAACCTGCTGCGCCACCACGTCCGCACGGAGACCAGGGCACTCAACGCGACGGCCCGGCTCGCGGCCGCCGACCAGACGGTCTCGGCCGGACACGACGGCCGCGTCGCCGAGCGGGTCGACGCCCAGTCCCGCGCGGCCCAGCTGGCGGGCGCGCTGGCCGAATTGAGCGTCGCGGACCGCGACACCCTGCTGCTGGTCTCGTGGGCGGGCCTGGATCCCGGCGAGGTCGCCGAGGCACTGGGAATCCCCGCCGGGACGGTCAGATCACGGTTGCACCGGATCCGGAGATGGCTGCGCGCCAACGCACCGGAGATCACCACTGAGTCCACTGAGTCCACAGCGTCCATATCGGAGGGCGGCGAAAGTGCACGGCGATAACATCCGGAAGGTGTGGTCCGAGGCCGAACTCGACGAAGCGCTCGCCGGCCTGCACGCCGAGCCGCGAACAAGGCAGGACGAACTCGCCCGCGCCAGGGCGGCGCTCCTGCGCGCCGCCGGCGAGGTGGAGGACGAACTCCTCCCCATGACCGCGCCCCCGGTGAAGAAGCGGCCGGGCTCGTGGCGGTGGATCGCGGCCGCGGCCGCCGCGGCACTGGTGTCCGGCGGCGGGATCGTGGCGACGAACGTCTTCACCGCCGGCGACGGCCCGGACCCCGCGGCCCACTCGACGGTCACCCAGGGCGAAAACGCGCTCGACGGCCTCCACGCCGACGACTCCCCGATCCGGGACGACCAGTACCGGCTCGTCACCGAATCCACGTGGACCACGCATGTCACCAAGGCTGGGCTAGTCTTCCAAACCCACGAGATCCGCGAACGATGGCTTCCGCCGCGCAACTGGATGCGGATCAAGACGCGCTTCACCGGAACCGGCGAGATCCGCTGGATCAAGGGCGACTACCAGACGGCCATGGCCAACGGCGTGGCACTTCCGGGGCCGTCGTCCCACGTCACCATGGCGGAGGTGTGGCCGACGCGCACCACCACCACGTCACCGGTGCCCCCTCCGCTGAAGACCTCCGAGGCGGGGCCGCCGGATCGGCTGCCGTCGGAAAGCGGATGGACCGACCCCTCGCCGGAGTTTCTCGCCGAACTGCCCGCCGACCCGGCGAAGCTGTCCGACCGGCTCCGCCGTGACGGCCTCTGGCCGGATGGCCGCTCACCGGAGCAGCAGAACTCCACCCCTGAGATGTTCGAGATGGCCTTCAACGTCCTCCGCTCCTCCCAGGGCTTCGGCGAGATGCGGGTGGCACTGTACAAAGCGCTCGCGAGGATTCCCGGCATCACCGTGGCGAGCGTGGCCGCTCCCGGCGGACGGCCGGCGGTGTCCTTCACGGTCGCGCTGCCGAACCAGACGCGCACGTTCGTCGTCGACAAGACGACGGCCGCCGTCGTCGAGAACCGCGCCGTCCGGTCCAACGGAAAGTACGAAGGCTGGCCGGGGCTGACCTTATTCGACACGACGATCTCGGTGGCGATCACCGACGACGACGGCCCCGAGCCCAGCTAGCGCGCGTGCTTGGCGGCGTTGAGCGCGCTTCCGACGTCCGGGACCTCCAGCACCCGGATCCCCGGCGGGATTTTGCCGGAGTCCGGCGGCACGAGCGCGTAGGTGAAGCCGAGCCGGGCGGCTTCCGCGAGCCGCCGCCCGACGCTCGGCACCCGGCGGACCTCGCCCGACAGCCCGACCTCGCCCATCGCGACGAGTTTGGGCGAAAGCGGCGTGTCCCTCGCCGAGGAGATCAGGGCCAGCACCACCGCGAGGTCGATCCCGGGTTCGGTGATCTTCATGCCGCCGACCGTCGCCACGTAGACGTCCTTGTCGCCGACCTTGATGTTCGCCCGCTTCTCGACCACCGCCAGCACCATCGCGACACGTGCCGAATCGAGACCGCTCACCGCGCGCCGGGGCTGCGGTGACTGGGTCGCCGACACGAGCGCCTGCACCTCGCCCAGCAACGGCCGCTTGCCCTCCATGGTCACCGTGACCGCGGTGCCCGCGACCGGCTCCGCGGTGTGGCTGAGGAACAGGCCAGACGGGTCGGGCACGCCGACGATGCCCTCCTCGACCAGTTCGAAGCAGCCGATCTCGTCGGCGGCGCCGAACCGGTTCTTGATGCCGCGCAGCATCCGCAGCGTCGAATGCTTGTCTCCCTCGAACTGCAGGACCACGTCGACCAGGTGCTCCAGCACGCGCGGCCCGGCGACCGAACCGTCCTTGGTGACGTGCCCGACCAGCACGATCGGCAGCCCGCGCTCCTTGGCCAGCGCGACCAGTCCGGAGGTGACCGCGCGGACCTGGGTGACGCCGCCCGGCGCCCCCTCCACCTGCGGCGAGGCCATGGTCTGGACCGAGTCGACGATCAGCACCCCCGGCTTGACCGCGTCGACGTGCCCGAGGATCGCGGAGAGATCGCTCTCGGCCGCGAGGAACATCTCGTCGTGGACGTTGCCGGTGCGCTCGGCGCGCAGGCGCACCTGCCCCGCCGACTCCTCACCGGTGACGTAGAGCGCCCGGCCCGCGGTGGCCGCCCATTGGTAGGCGACCTCCAGCAGGAGGGTCGATTTGCCGACACCGGGCTCGCCCGCGAGCAGGATGACCGCGCCCGGCACGAACCCGCCACCGAGCACACGGTCCAGCTCCGAGACGCCGGTGGGCTTCGCGCGCGCCGTCTCGACGTCGACCTCGCCGATCGGGCGCGCCGGTGCGCTGGGCGCTCCCGCCGAGACCCTGGCTATCGCGGGGCGGGCGTCGCCGCGTTCCTCGATGGTCCCCCACGCCTGACATTCGGGGCAGCGCCCGACCCACTTCGGCGCCTCGTACCCGCATTCACCGCAGCGGTACGTACTGCCTTTCTTGACCACTCCGCGAGGCTAGCGGCCACCACCGACAAACCCCGGCAACGACGCAAGTACATGAAGGCCCCCTTCCTTGCGCTGAACGCAAGGAAGGGGGCCTTCATGTACTGCGAGGTCTCAGTGACCGCCGCCCTTGGCTTCCTTCTCCGGCGCGGGCGCCCGGCTGCCCGGGTGCGACGGCGCCGCGACCGGCAGGTCGACCGTGATCGAGCCGGAGTTCTTGAAGACGAAGGTGACCTTGACGGTCTGGCCCGCCCACACCGGCTGCTTCAGGCCCTGCAGCTCGATCGTGGCCTTGCCCACCTGGTCCGGCGCGTTGGTCGTCTCCGGGCCCGCGGACGGCGTGACCGTCCCGGCGGAGCTCGACGGGGCACCCGAAGACGACGGGGCACCCGACGAAGACGGCGCGCCCGAGGACGACGCCGGCGCGGAGGACGGGGCGCTCGTCGGGGCGACCTCCTTGGTCGACTCGACCGAGTCGGACGGGCCGATCACAAGCGCGTGGCTCGCGGCGATGACCTTGGAACCGGTGATCTTGGCGTCACCGGCGGCGGCTTCGGAGGAGACGGAGACGAGCTCGTCGTCCAGCTTGCCCTGGTTCACGATGGTCAGCGTCAGCGGCGCGGCGGAACCGGCCGGATACGCCTGCCCCTCGGTCGGGAACTGGAGCGCGGCGTTCCGCAGCACCAGGTCCTTCGCCTGCGCGTACGTCCCGTTGACCGCGGGCTGCTGCGAGTCGGTCTGGGTGATCTGACCAGCACTGCAGCCGGCGAGCACGAACGCGGCGCCGAGCGCCAGCACACCTGCGCCGAACACGCGCCGATTCTGCAGCCTCACGTCGGAGTCCTTCCATCTCACGGCCTCTTCACCGCGAAGACTAGCCGGGCGCCTTCGCGGACGGAGAACCCGGTGCGTGTTGACAGCCCACCAATGCGGTGACGTGCCCAAGATCAACCGTCCACAAAGGATTTGGAAATCGTTCGCTTCTCACCAGCGTGAGCATGGGCGAATTGGGTTTGTCAACCCCCGGGCGGAGCACCGTCAGGCCGCTGACCTGCGACGACGATCGCGGGCCGCTAGGTGGGCCTCGTCGGCACGTGCTAAGATGAATTCAGCGAAAGGGGCAGAGGACACATGGTTTTCAAGGTCGGAGAGACCGTCGTCTACCCGCACCACGGTGCCGCACTCATCGAAGCCATCGAGACCCGCGTGATCAAGGGCGAGGAGAAGAAGTACCTCGTCCTCAAAGTCGCGCAAGGGGATCTTACGGTTCGCGTGCCCGCTGACAACGCCGAGATCGTCGGCGTTCGTGATGTCGTCGGGCAAGAAGGACTGGACAAGGTTTTCGACGTTCTGCGTGCTCCGCACACCGAAGAGCCCACCAACTGGTCTCGTCGGTACAAGGCCAACCTCGAGAAGCTCGCCTCCGGCGATGTGAACAAGGTGGCCGAAGTGGTGCGCGACCTCTGGCGGCGAGAGAAGGACCGCGGACTTTCAGCCGGCGAGAAGCGCATGCTGGCGAAGGCGCGGCAAATTCTGGTCAGCGAGCTGGCGCTCGCGGAGGGCACCGACGAGGACAAGGCTGAAGTCCTCCTCGACGAAGTTCTGGAAACCGCGGCAGTCTGAACCGGCGGGTGTCCCACGCCAGGTGAGGCTGCGGGGGATACCTCTACGATCGCGCACATATGAGCGCCGTCCATATGAGCACAGTCGTGTTCGTCACTGCCGTTCGACACCATGCCTCCGACGCGGAGCTCGCTCTCGCGCCGGTGAATGGTGAAGCTCTACTCACGCACACTGTGCGGGGGCTGCTCGCGCTGCCGGATCTCGATCTGGTGGTCGTAGCGGCCCCCGAGCGGTGTGTTGATTTGTTTTCGGCCGCTTTGAGCGGCTTCGAAGAGCGTTGCCGGATAGTACCCGGCACGTCGCTCGAGCATGCTTTCGCCACGGTCGAAAAAGAGATCACCGGAAATCCGGTCTTCCTCGTGCACGACGCCTTGCGCGCCTTCACTCCCGCGGACACGATCCGTGCCGTCGCGGACGCGGTCCGTGCGGGCTCGCCTTTCGTGGTTCCCGTACTGCCGATGGCGGACACCGTGAAGGTGACCGACGCGGCGAAGGTGATCACAGGCACCGAAGACCGCGCATACCTGCGTACGGCCCAAACCCCGCTCGGCTTCACCCGTGAGACTTTTCTCTCGTATGCCGGCAAGCCGTCTCTCGACGGTGCGCACACCATCCCCGGGCACCCCGACGCGATGCGCGTCACCAACGCCTTCGAACTGAAACTGGCCGAAGCGATCGCGGTGGCCGGGAAAGAGGAAACCCTGTGAGGATCGGCAACGGCGTCGACGTCCACCCCGTCGAGGCGGGCCGCGAATGCTGGATCGCCGGTCTGCTCTGGCCCGGTGTCGACGGTTGCGCGGGCCATTCCGACGGCGACGTCGCGGCGCACGCGTTGTGCGACGCGCTCCTGTCCGCGGCCGGGCTCGGCGATCTCGGCGCGGTGTTCGGCACCGGCGATCCGCGCTGGGCGGGCAAGCACGGTGTCGAATTCCTCGCGGAGGCGCGGCGCCTGGTCGAGGCGGGCGGCTGGACGGTGGGGAACGCGACCGTCCAGATCGTGGGCAACGCGCCGCGTGTCGGGAAGCGCCGCGAAGAGGCGCAGAAGGTGTTGAGCGAGGCCGTCGGCGGGCCGGTGAGCGTCTCCGGGACGACGACCGACGGGCTCGGCCTGACCGGACGCGGCGAGGGCATCGCGGCGTTCGCGACGGCGCTTCTCCTGCCCTCGCAGGAATAGCCGCCGCCGGGAGCCGGTTCGGGCTGTCATGGCAGTCACACTTCCCGAAGCGGTCCGCGAACTGGTGGACGGCAAGAACTTCGCGACCGTGGCCACGCTGGACGCCGACGGCGGCCCGCAGACCTCGGTCATCTGGGTGGGCCTCGACGACGGCGATCTGGTCTTCAGCGCCACCGAAGACCGGCTGAAGGTACGGAACCTGCGTCGCGATCCTCGCGCGAGCGTGTCGATCACCGACGCGGAGAACCCGTACCGGCACACCCAGCTGCGCGGCACGGTCACGATCACCCCGGATCCCGGGAAGACGTTGCCGAAGACGCTCAGCCACAAGTACCTCGGCCAGGACCCGCCGCCGGAGGGCGAGGAGGTCGAGCGGGTGATCGTCCGCCTGCGGGTGGACAGGATCGCGGGGAACGTCCGGTGACCGGGCCGCTTAGGATTCAGCCATGGGTGTGACCTTCAACGACGCGACCAAGAAACTCCTCGACGGCAACAACTTCCCGGTTCTGGCGACCATCAACGCAGACGGCTCCGCGCAGACGTCCGTGCTGTGGGCGAAGCGGGACGGCGACACGGTGATCTTCGCGACCGTCCGCGGCCGTCTCAAGGAGCGGAACATGGCCAGGGACCCGCGGGTGTCCGTGTCCGTCTTCGACCAGGAGAACCCGTACGACTACGTCGAGATCCGCGGGACCGTGGAGATGACCGACGAGGGCGGGCGCGAGCTGATCAACGAGCTCTCGCACAAGTACCTCGGCAAGGACTACCCGGAGGAGCCGGCGGACGTCGTCCGCGTGCTGGTCCGGATCACGCCCACCCGGATCACCGGCAACGCCGCCTGAAGCTGAGATGAAAGGCCCCTTCATTGCAAAATTTGCAATGAAGGGGCCTTTCATGTCACACGCGGGGGGCGGCGAAGGTCCCACGATCGTGGCTAATGTGGGGCTCGTGACCTTTCGCGCTGTGTTGTTCGACTTCTCCGGCACGGTCTTCCGGCTCGAACAGGACGACTCCTGGCTCGCCGACCTCACCGACCACGATGGCGAGCGGCTCGACATCGAGGCCCAGACCGAACTGATGCGCCGGATGACCGCGCCGGTCGGCCAGGTCGTCGATCTCGACGAGGAGCACCTGCACGCCTGGAACCACCGCGACCGCGACCCGGTACTGCACCGGAAGGTGTACCTCGAGGTCCTCAAGCAGTCCGGGGTGCCGCACGCCGACCAGGCCGTCGCGCTCTACACCCGGCTGATCGATCCCACCCAGTGGACGCCGTACCCGGACACCGAAGCCGTCCTCAAGGGCGTCTCCGGCAAGGGCGTCAAGGTCGGGGTGCTGAGCAACATCGCCTTCGACATCCGGCCCGCCTTCGGCCGCCGTGGCTGGGACGCCTACGTCGACGAGTTCATCCTGTCGTTCGAGGTCGGAGCGGTGAAGCCGGAGCCGGAGATCTTCCGCGCGGCCGTCGAGCGGCTTGGGGTCGACCCGGCGGAAACGCTCATGGTCGGCGACAGCGAGGAGGCCGACGGCGCCGCACGCGAGATCGGCTGCGCGTTCGCGCTGGTAGAGCCGCTGCCGACGACCGAGCGGCCGGACGCGCTGCTCAGCGTCATGCGCGCCCATAACGTGCTGTAATACGGTCACTGCGACACCGCTCACGCCGACCCCGTACCCTTTTAGGGTGGCACTACACCTCTATGACACGGCGACCCGGAGCGTGCGGGAATTCCATCCCGCCCGTAGCGGAACGGCGTCCATGTACGTGTGTGGTGCCACCGTCCAGGGCGTACCTCACATCGGCCACGTCCGTGGCGCGCTGAACTACGACGTCCTGCGCCGCTGGCTCGTCCACAGTGGACTAGACGTGCTGATGGTCCGCAACGTCACCGACATCGACGACAAGATCCTCACCAAGGCCGCCGCGGCGGATCGTCCCTGGTGGGAGTGGGCGGCGACGCACGAGCGCGCCTTCGAGTCGGCGTACGAAACCCTCGGCTGCCTGCCACCCTCGATCGCCCCTCGGGCGACAGGGCATGTCACGCAGATGGTCGAGCTGATGCAACGGCTGATCGACGGCGGGCACGCCTACGCTTCGGGCGGCGACGTGTACTTCTCGGTCAAGGCGTTCGACGGCTACGGCGATCTCTCCGGCCAGAAGCTCGACGAGGTCCAGCAGGGCGAGAGCCTCGGCGAGGGCAAGCGCGACGCGCGCGACTTCACGCTGTGGAAGGCCGCGAAGCCGGGCGAGCCGTCGTGGCCGACGCCGTGGGGCTCCGGTCGTCCCGGCTGGCATCTCGAATGCTCGGCGATGGCGACCGCGTACCTCGGCGCCGAGTTCGACATCCACGGCGGCGGCGTCGACCTGGTGTTCCCGCACCACGAGAACGAGCGCGCCCAGTCGAACGCGGCGGGTGACGGGTTCGCGCGGTTCTGGCTGCACAACGCCTGGGTGACCCTGTCCGGCGAGAAGATGTCGAAGTCGCTGGGCAACACCGTCTCGATCCCGGAGATGCTCAAGAGCCACCGGGCGCCCGAACTGCGGTACTACCTGGTCCAGCCGCACTACCGGTCGACGATCGAGTACTCCGACGGAGCGCTCGCCGAAGCCGCACAGGGCTACCGGCGGATCGAGCAGTTCCTCCGCCGCACGGCGGGCATCGCCGGCGCGGTCCACCTCGGCGACATCCCGGACGGGTTCGCGGCCGCGCTCGACGACGACCTGGCCACTCCGCAGGCCTTCGCAGTGCTGCACAACACCGTCCGCGACGGTAACGCCGCCCTCGACGCGGCCGACAATTCCAAGGCACTCGAAATCGCCGCCTCCGTGCGCGCGATGACCGACGTGCTCGGCCTCGACCCGCTCTCCGCGCGCTGGTCCGAGGCGGGCGGCAATGAAACGCCCACCCGGCAGGCGCTGTCCGATCTCGTGGAAGGGCTGCTCACCGAACGTCAGCAGGCCCGCGCCGAGAAGGACTTCGCCCGTGCGGACGCCGCGCGTGACCGCCTCCAGCAGGCGGGCATCGTGGTGGAGGACACCCCGAACGGTCCACAGTGGACCGTCAAGGACGTCTGACACTTACTCGGTCTCTAGCTCAAGGATTCTCACTGATGGCAGGCAACTCCCGGCGCCAGGGCGCTATTCGCAAGCCCGGCACGAAGAAGGGTCAGGTCGTCGGCTCCGGCGGCCAGCGCCGGAAGGGCCTCGAAGGCAAGGGCCCGACGCCCAAGGCCGAGGACCGGCCCGGCCACAAGGCGTACCGGATGGCCAACGCGCGTGACCGCAAGGACCAGGCGCGGCAGAAGAAGGCCGACAAGCCGGAACTGATCGCCGGGCGCAACCCGGTGGTCGAGGCGCTGCGCGCCGACGTGCCCGCCACCGCGCTGTACGTCGCGATCAACATCGAGATCGACGACCGCGTGAACGAGGCCGTCCGGCTCGCCGGCGACAAGGGCATCTCGATCCTGGAGATCCCGCGCGAAGAACTGGACCGCAAGACCAACCGGGCCATGCACCAGGGCCTCGGCCTGCAGGTCCCGCCGTTCGTCTACGCCGACCCGCGTGACCTGATGGCCGTGGCGAAGGACTCGGGGCAGACCCCGCTGTTCGTCGCGCTCGACGGCGTCACGGACCCGCGCAACCTCGGCGCGGTGATCCGCTCGGCCGCCGCGTTCGGCGCTCAGGGCGTCCTCCTGCCGGAGCGGCGCAGCGCGGGCATGACCGCGGTCGCGTGGCGGACCTCCGCCGGCACCGCGGCCAAGCTGCCGATCGCCGTCGCGACCAACCTGACCCGTCAGCTGAAGGCGTGGAAGGACGACGGCCTGATGGTCGTCGGCCTCGACGCGGACGGCTCGGTGGACATCGACGAGCTCGACCTCGCGGCGGATCCGCTGGTCATCGTGCTCGGCTCGGAGGGGCGCGGTCTCTCCCGGCTGGTGCGCGAGACCTGCGACGCGACCGTGTCGATCCCGATGGCGGCGGGCGTCGAGTCGCTCAACGCGTCGGTCGCGGCCGGAGTGCTGCTGGCCGAGGTGGCGCGTCGCCGTCGGCTCGCGGGACGTGTCTGACCCCGCACTTCGTCACACGGCGCGGGGTGCACGGTGACTCTTGGTGAACCCGCCGTTGTCGGCACAGCGGGTTCGCGCGTGTGGTCACTTTTCCTGGGCCATCTCAGCTCCACCAACCGGCGCGCAGGCTAAGGTCACCAGCGGATGATGCGTAACCGCCCTGGGGGACCCCGCACCGATGTCGTTCATTTCACCGCTTTTCCTGTGGTACTTCATGCCGGCGGTCCTGCTCGCCGTGCTGGTGTGCCCGCGCAGCTGGCGGAACGGCATCGTCGCGGTCGGCAGCCTGATCTTCTACGCCACCGGCGCCGGGCCGTACACGCTGGTGCTGCTCGGCTGCATGGTGGTCAACTTCCTGGCCGGGCCCGCGCTGGAGCCGAACGCGTGGGACCTGCAGAACAAGCGGCGCAAGCGGCTGCTGCTCGGGGTCATCGGCCTCAATGTCGGCATGCTGCTGATCTGGAAGTACGCGGGGTTCGCGACGCAGCAGATCGCGGCCGTGACGCACTGGTTCGGCGGCGATTTCCCGGTGGCCGAACTGGTCATCCCGATCGGTATCTCGTTCTACACGTTCCACCACATCTCCTACGTGGTGGACATCTACCGCGGTGAACGCCGCGCGCTGCGCAACCCGGTGTCGTTCGCCGCGTACATCGCGATGTTCCCGCAGCTGGTGGCCGGGCCCATCGTGCGGTTCCGGGAGATCGCCGACCAGCTGCCGCAGCAGCGATCCCACCGCCTCGACGACATCGCCGCCGGTTTCCCGCGGTTCGCGCTCGGGCTCTGCAAGAAGACGATCATCGCGGACTCGCTCAGCCCGATGGTGGACGCCTGCTTCAGCACGCCGGCGGACCAGATGACCTTCGCGATCGCTTGGCTCGGTGCGATCGCGTTCACGCTTCAGCTGTTCTTCGACTTCTCCGGATACTCCGACATGGCGATCGGGCTCGGCCGCATGCTCGGCTTCCGGCTCCCGGAGAACTTCGCGAGACCGTACTCGTCAGTGACCATCACCGAGTTCTGGCGGCGCTGGCACATGTCGCTGTCGCGCTGGTTCCGCGACTACGTCTACATCCCGCTGGGCGGCAACCGCACCGGTGCCGGGCACACGTACCGGAACCTGTGCATCGTGTTCGTGCTGACCGGGTTCTGGCACGGCGCGCAGTGGACGTTCCTGATCTGGGGTGTCTACCACGGCGCGATCCTGATCGTGGAACGCGCTTTCGGCTACGACGCCACCCCCAAGTCGCAGGCCGCCCGTATCGGCCGCCGCGCGCTGACGCTCGTGCTGGTGGTCTTCGGCTGGGTGTTCTTCCGCGCCAAGGATCTGCCGCAGGCGCTCGGCATGATCGGGCACATGGTGCTGCCGGACTTCACGGGCCTCACCGACCTCGTCGAGAGCGCGGTGACCAACCAGCGGCTGGTCATCCTGCTGTGCGCGCTGGCGGTCGTGTTCCTGCCCGCGCATCCGGTGACCGGACCGCTGCTGGAGTCCTCACGGAGCCGCCCGGCGACGGCGTTGCGGATCGGCGTGATGACCGTCGGGCTGGTGTACGCGGCCATCCTGATCGCGACCGGGACGTTCAGCCCGTTCCTCTACTACCAGTTCTGAGGGAGCCCGGACGATGACCGAACCGGCCGATCTGGCCAAGCTGCCCGGTGTGATCCCGTACGTCGACAATCACGACGGACCGCGGCGGCTGCTCACCATCGACATTCCACACGTCCGCCATGCCCAGATCTTCGCGCCTCTCGCGAGCATCGACGGCAGGCAATACGTGGTCTCGTGGGGCGCCGTCATGTTCGAGATCCCCGCGGACCGGAATGTGCACGTCAGCGTGCATCTGCATACCAATTACGCGGGCCGCCTGGGAGACACGTCGACCCAGTTCGCGTCGATCGTCCTCGCGCCCCACGCGGCGCCGGTCCGGCTGGCCGCCCAGTTCCCGGCCCACGGGGAGGGTTCGCTGCTGCCGGTCGGTTAGCTTGGCCGCATGACGGACGCTTGGCAGCGGGACCGGATCGGTTCGGCGCTGCGTGGGGAGAACCCGACGGTGCTGCGGCGGCTGGACGCGGGCTTCGCGGTGATCGGCGATACGCAGTTCCTCCCGGGCTACTGTGTTCTGCTGACCGATTCCCCCGCCGTCGGCAGGCTGACCGAGCTGCCGCGGCCGCGACGGCTTGAGTTCCTGGCGGACCTGGAGTTGCTCGGCGAAGCCGTCGAAAACGTCTGCGGGCGTAGGGATCCCGGCTTCCGCAGGGTGAATCTGGAGATCCTCGGCAACACGGATCCGTTCCTGCACGCCCACGTCTGGCCGCGGTACGACTGGGAACCGGCCGACGTGGTCGGACGGCCGGTCTGGCTGTACCCGGTGGAGAACTGGGCCGCTTCGCCCGCGGCTCGGCACGATTCGCTGCGTTCCGAACTGACGGCGGAGATCGACAGGCTGCGAGCCTGAGCAACCCCGGGGGCGCTCTCTCAGACGAGGCCGGTCAGCAGGTCAGCGAAGACCCTCGGCCTGCTGAAGTAGCCGACGTGCGACGAGTCCAGAGTGCGCACCTCGAACGGGTTGTGCGGAGTCAGCTCGTCGGCCTTGCGGATCATGTGGTCCTGGACCGCCGGGGTGATGCCGCGGTCCGAGGCGAGGCCCCAGGCCCCGGCGTTACTGGAGCCGCCGTGAACGAAGACGAAAACGGGGCGCGAAAGTGCGCGCATGGTGAAAATCCTTGTCATCCTTTTGGCGAACGGTGGACGGTGGACCTCGACGCCGCCGAAGGGGCGGCACCAGGTCAGCGCGTCGACCGGAGGCGAAGGGCCTGCCAATTGTGGATGACGGAGCACATGGTGATCACCTAGCCGCGGGCGGCACCGGGGCGCCTCTGCTTTACCGGGTGCTGGAGATCGACAGGCTGCGAGCCGCGTCGAGGACGAGCTGAGTGAACTCCTTGCCGCGCACCATCGGCAGATAGTGCCCGGCTTTCGGAACCGAGATGAGCCGTCCGTCCGCACAGGCGTCGAGAAAGCGGCGTTCGTGGCGGCGGAAGTGATCGCGTGAGCCGTTGATGAGCCACGTCGGGCCCGCGTATGTCCTGAGTTCCGCGAGCACGTCGAAGTCCGCGAAGGCCTTGGCGACGTCCGGGACGACCTCGGTCGCGATGCCGCCGCCGATCACCGCTTCGGCGAGTTTCGGGGGCAGGACACTTCGGAACTGCCATCGGCTCAGCCGTTCGCCCCGGTCCGGCAGTCGCATGAGCGACCGGTGCGCCAGGCGGAACGGGATCTCCAGTGCTCGGCCGGGCAAGAAGGTCGAGTCCGCGACGGCGAGGCCGGCCACGCGCTCGGGATACCGCGCGGCCGCGGCGATGGCCGCGTAACCGCCGAGAGAGTGCCCGACGACCAGCGCGGGTTCGTCGATGGCTTCGGCGATCACGGCCGCCGCCGCGGCCACGGTGAAGCGCTCACCCCGACGAGTGCCGTGGCCGGGGAGATCGACTGCTTTCGCGGTCTGTCCGAGCAGTTCGAGTTGCGCCGTCCAGGCGGCACCGCTGAGCCGGATGCCGTGGACGAAGACGAGGGGGACCATGGACTACCTCCTGAATGCAACGCATCGTTGCGTTGCAAAGTACGCCACCTCGTCGCACAACGCAACGGTGCGTTGTATTGTGTTCCCGGTGAGCACCCGGAACGGCCCGCGCAAGGCCGACGCGATCTTCGCGGCCACCCTCGAACTTCTGGCCGAGCACGGTTACGACAAGCTCGCCATCGAGGCCGTCGCCGCCCGGTCCGGCGTCAACAAGACGACGTTGTACCGATGGTGGCCGTCGAAGGACGCGCTCCTGGCCGCCGCGCTGCGCGACTCGGGACTGTTCGCCGTCGACGTCCCCGACACCGGCAGCCTGCGCGGTGATCTGCTCGCCGTGGCAGCGCAAATCCACCGCTTGCTGACCTCGGAACGCACCGCGCCGGTCGTCACGGCGGCCCTGACCGCGGGCACCCGGCGCCCCGAACTCGGTGACGTGTCACGGAGTTTCTTCGCCGACCGCATGGCACGCGAAGAGCCGATCTTCGAACGCGCCGCCGCGAGAGGTGAACTGCGCGCCGGTGCCGACCCGGTTCTGGTGATGGATCTGCTCGCGGGAGCGATCTGGTTCCGGCTGCTGCTGCGCGGCGGCGAAGCCGGTCCGAAATTTCTCGAAGAGGCCGTCGACACAGTGCTGGGTGGTGCCGCGTGACAATCACGCTGAAGATCGAATCCGAGCGGCTCGAGGACTATCTCGCCGCCGACGCGGTGGTCGATCACGATCACCCGCTGATCCGCGAAACGGCTGACAGGCTGTCACCGACCGGCGGCACCGAGGTCGACGTGATTCGTTCGATGTTTCACTTCGTGCGCGACGAAATCGCCCATACGGTGGACGCCGCCGATTCCCGGGTCACCCTTATGGCCTCCGAGGTTCTGCGCGAAGGAGTCGGGCTCTGCTACGCGAAGGCCCATCTGCTGGCCGCTTTGCTTCGCAGCCAAGGCATCCCGGCCGGGTTCTGTTATCAGCGGATCGGCGTTCTGCACGGGCTCAACGGCGTGTACCTCGCCGGTCCGGACCGGTGGATCCGGCTCGACCCGAGGGGCAACAAGAACGGCGCGGACGCGCATTTTCCTTTGGTAGAAGCGGGTTCACCGGAAGATGAGCGGCTCGCATGGACGCTCGACCCGAGCAAGGGGGAGATCGACTTCCCGACGGTGTACGCCGCACCGTCTTCGGCAGTCGTCGAAACCTTGTCGTCGGCGAAGCCGGGACCCGCGTGGTACGAAGGAATCCTTCCGCACGCTCCGTGAGTGGTTTTTCCGCGATCCGGCGAAACCTCCGATGCGAAACCGGCATCGCCGTGCGTCACATTCGTTGTTGGTCGCTTTCCCCCGAATTTCTTATTTCGACATTGTCACGATGCGCGTAGAGTAACTCCCCGCACTCGAACAGATACGCACTGCGTTCGTCCGTTCGAGTGCCGATCAAGGAGGTGACCTTCGTGCCCGCGGAAGCCGATCGGCTCCGCCGTACCCCGTTGCAAGAGATCTTCTGGACCAGGACGAGTCTGCTGCTGTCCGTACTGGTCGTCGTCGCGGGCCTCAGCCTGTGGATCTCCAGCATGATGGATCCCGGCGCCGGCAAGACACTGCTCACCTCAGTGGGCACCGGCACCCTGATCTCCGCGGTGGTCGGCTTCGGCCAGACCCTGATCACCGCCACCGCGTCACAGCGCGCGATGGTGACCCCGGTGATCGAGGAAAGCCGCCGGGCGCTGGAAGCGCTCAGCGCCGAATACCGTTCGCTCAACAAGGAATTCTTCCCGACCCACGTCTTCGAGGCGACCACCGATCCGGACCCGTTGTTCAACCGTGTCATGACCGAAGACCTCGACGTGACCAGGCATTACTTCTTCCGCGGGTTCTCCGGTAGACACGCCGCGGCCCGATTGCTGTTGTCCCGTACCGAAAGGGAGCTTCGCGTGGTCATCGCCGACCCACGCGACGAGGGCGCGATCGGCGGCAGGGCGCGCTATCTCCTGCGCAGCGAAGAAGCGGGAATGGACTACGAGACGATCCAGAAGCGGCTCAACGACGAGATCAGCATCGGCCTCGTCGGGCTGTTCCTGGCGCGCAGCCGGTGCTCGCTGGTGGACATCACTGTCGTAGCCGACCCGCCACTGGACCGGCTCGAAGTGTTCGACGAGAGCGTTTGGGTGACCTTGTACAGCGACATCCGCGGCGCGACCACGTTGTATCCGCGCACGCTGCGGTTCAGCGAAGGTTCGTTCCTGTACAACAAGGAACGCTCCGAGTTCCTGCGCGTGTCCCAATCCCGTTCCGGACGGCATTTCCGCATCTCGACCACGACGACCAGGGCGGATTTCCTCGCCTTGTACGAAAAGATCACCGGCTCTCCCCTGTCCGAAGAGAACTTGCTCGAACTGGAAGGGAAATTCCACACCTTCCGGAAGGAGTTCACCACACTCGCCGAGTTGAACCCCTGACCTCTCGGCGTCGCACGGCACTAGATTTGAGGAGCTGAAGTTGCTCACTCGCTTGTCCCCCCTCACCCAGCTCTCCACGCTGCTCCGGACCACGGACCTGCCGCTGACGCAGCACTGGCGGATCGTCGACGGGATCTTCCGCGACTGGACGTCGAGACCAGCGCTGCGCGACGACCTCCGGCGGCATTTGGCTTCGTTGAGCCCGGACGAGGCGAGCGCGGTCCTCGAGCGGTCCCGGGAGACCACCACCCATTTCGCCTGGTGCCTGCTCGATTGCCCGACAGACCCCTTTTCGATCTGGCTTCACGAGTACAAGGCACCGTCGGACTGGCGTGAGGGGTACGCCGATTCCGTGCACAACCACAGATATCACTTCTGCACCACGATCCTCCGTGGCAACTATGTTCACGAGCGTTATTCGACCCTGCGAGATCAACTTTCCGGATTGATCACATCGGTTCGGTTACGACGCAGCACGCTGTGCCAGACGGGTTCGGCGGGCGTCATGTACGCGGATGAGTTCCATCGGATTCCCGAGGCCACCGAAGGGACTATGACGTTTCTGGTGAAGTCACGACCCGTGAGTGAGTTCAGTCTTTCCTATGACCCGAAGACCGGAATCGGACATCGTCACGTTCCGGTCGAGGTCCGATTGGGGGACCTGGCAGGCCGCATCTGACTACACACCGCCGTCGAAGGCGCATACCCTTACTCCACCCGTCTGTAAACGGGATCGGAGAGGTGTATGCGCGCGCGAAAGAGCACGATTCCTTCCCAGACCATCGAAGCCGTCGAACACCATGTCCGGCGACTGTGCTGGCGTTATGCGGACAAACTGCAGTTCCACGGCTGGCATCACGTGAGTTTCGTCCGGGCCAAGGCCGCGGGGTTCGCCGAACACAACGGCGCGGATCGCGCCGTCGTCGAGGTGGCGGCGCTGGTGCACGATGTGAACTACATCGTGCACCGGAACTCCCCCGCGGCCGCCGGACGAGACCTCCGGATGAGCATCCTGCGGGAATGCGGTGTCGAAGAGACCGTGGCCCGGTGGATCGACGACATCATCGACGAAGCCGAGATGGCCACCAGAGGCCGGAACATCTCGCTCGAGGCCCAGGCACTGAGCGACGCCGACACGCTGTTCAAGGCGCTGCCGGTGACGCCTGTCGTACTCGCCCACCGCTACCTGCGGGAGAACGGGTTGAGCCTCCGCGAGCTGGCGCACAAGATCGTCGGCGAACAACGCGACGTCCACGACAGCGGCTACTACTTCTACAACCCCAAGGCGGCGGAGAACTACTCCCGCTGGGCGCTGGCGAATCTTCAGTTGTGGCAGTGCATCAAGGAAGCCGTCGACGATCCGACGGTCGTCGAACTTCTCGACGCGGTGCACGCCGTGGACGCCACGGACTTCGAGGCAGAGCCCGCCGCTTCCTGAGGTGGCGTGATCCCGCTTGCCGTTTGCTCGTCAGTCGCCGGCGATCGGCGGGTTTCGCGTGATCAAAGACGGATTTCGCGTGGCCAGAGGCGCGACTCGCGTGATCGGAGGCGGGACACGCTTGATCGGAGACGCAACTCGCGTGATCAGAGGCGCGACACGCTTGATCGGAGACGCAAGTCGCGTGATCGGAGGCGGGTCTCGCATGATCAGAGTGCAACTCGAGTGATGAGGTGCGACTCGTGTGATCAGAGGCGTGTCTTGCGTGATCAGAGACGCAACTCGCGTGACGTCAGCGCTGGCCGTAGCCGCGGAGTTTCTCCACGACGTGCTCGATCTCGGCGGGCGGGAGCAGGTTCGGTGTTCCCGCCACCCGAGCCGTCAGCCACACCTGGCAGACCCACTCGAGCTGCTGCGCCCGGCTGTACGCGGAGCCGAGGCTGTCGCCGAAGGTGATGGTGCCGTGGTTCGCCAGCAGGCAGCCGCGGCGGCCCTCCAGGGCTTCCAGCATCACTTTGGCGAGTTCTTCGGTGCCGTACGTCGCGTAGGCCGCGACGCGGGCCGTCGGGCCGATCGCGGCGAGCATGTAGTGGATCGGCGGCACCTCGGCGACGAGGGTGGAGACCGCGGTGGCGTGCACGGAATGCGTGTGCACCACGGCGGAGACCGGTTTGCCGTCGGGATCCGCCGCCCGCCGGTAAACCGTGAGGTGCATCGGGAGTTCGCTAGTCGGTTTGAGCGAGCCTTCGACGGTTTCCCCGTCGAGGCCGACGACCGGTACGTCTTCCGGCCGCAGCGCGGCGTAGTCGACTCCTGTCGGGGTCACCGCGATCAGCTCGCCCTGCCTCGCGGAGACGTTCCCGGAGGTGCCGACCACGAGCCCGTCGGTGGTCATCCGCCGGGCGAATTCGCAGACCGCCAAGCGTTCTTTGGCCAGGATCACCGTCACAACCTCCAGAGTCCGCGGGCCGCGGCCAGTGAGGCCTGATAGTCGGCGTAGCCCTGCGCGTAACACTCTACGTTCTCTGGCCGGACCTCGACGACACGTGCGCTTTCCGCCCAGAGCTCCCGATCGACCGGCTCGCCGAGGGCGTCGGCCGCGACGATCACCGCGCCCCGGGCGCCGACCCCGGGATCGCCGGGGATCACGATGGGCCGCCCGAGAACGTCGGCGAAGATGCGGGTCCACTCGAGCGAGCGGACTCCGCCGCCGCAGGCGTACAACGTGCCGGTGAGCCCGGCGGCGTCGAAGCAATGCCTTGCCGCGTAAGCGATCGACTCGCACAGCGCACGGACGATATCGCCACGTTCGCTCTCCAGGCTCAAACCGGAGAACTGCGCCCTCGCCGAAGCGTCGACGAACGGCGCCCGCTCACCGGAGGCGGAGAGGAACGGCAGCGCGCGAACACCACCCGCGCCCGGCCTGCTCGCATCGAGCAGCGGGCCGATCTCCTCGACCGCGATGCCGAACAGACGGCACACCCAGTCGATACCCGCGGTGCCGACCATCGCGGGCATCGCCCGCAGGAACTCCCCTTCTTCCGGCGTGCAAAGGAACATGCCCGCCGGCTCGCCCTCCGGATCGAACTCCGCCGAGTCCGTCAGGACCTGGCACGCGAGTGTGGTGCCCGCGGTGAGGATGCCGTCGCCCGGGCGTCGTACACCGGCGCCGATGGCACTCGCGGGCAGGTCGAACGGCCCCGCGGTGACCGGCAGCCCGACCGGAAGACCGAGCAGCCCGGCTCCGCGTTCGTCCAGACGAAACACGGTCTTCGGCGCCGCGGGCTCCACGAACAGGCTCCGGCGGTGAGAGAGCCCGACGGCCGCGATGGCGTCTTCGTCATAACGGCGGGTCGCCGGGTCGAGGAACGGCAGCGAAGCGTCCGACGCGTCGACGGTGATCTCGCCGGTCAACCGCTGGAGCACCGCGTCGACGCAGTAACCCGCCACTGCCGCCCTGTCGAGCGACTCCGGTTCCTGAGTGTCCAAAAAGGACATGATCGCCGCGGCGCAGCCCGGGAACATGCCCGAGCCGGTACGGCGGAACACTTCCCGGGTCACCCCGTCGGCCTGCCAGGCGGCGAGCAGCGAGTTCGCCCGTCCGTCGAGCCAGGAGATCGCCGGACGCACTGCCTCGCCGCTTTCGTCGCGCAGCCACAACCCGTCGCCCTGTCCGGTGAGGGCCAACGCGGTGACCGGGCCGTCGACCCCGGCGGCGACCTCGCGTACCACCGTCGCCACGGTGCCGAGCACCTGGTCGAGGTCTTGTTCGACCAGCCCGCCCGGCAGGTGGTGCACCTCGGACGTGGTGCACGCGCTCGCCACGGACATCCCGGCCTTGTCGAAGACGACCGCCTTCGTCAGTGACGTGCCGATGTCGACGCCGATGATCATGGCCGCAGGACCTCGGGGTTCGCCAGGTTCGCGAGCGCCTCCCCGCGGACGTACCGGCCGACTTCGGCGGCGACGATGTTCGCCGCCCGCTCCGCCGTCTGCCTGCTGGCCCCGGCGAGATGCGGGGTCGCGATCACGTTCGGCGCGTCCCGCAGTGCCCAGTCCGCGGGCGGAGGCTCGACGTCGTACACGTCGAGCGCGAGCGCGCCGAGCTGTCCCGAACGCAGCGCTTCCGGCAGCGGGGAGTAGTCCAGCAGGCCGCCGCGCGCGGTGTTGACCAGTACGGCGCCCTTCGGCAGCAACGCGAGTTTGGCGGCGTCGATCAGATGCCGGGTCTCCTTGGTGAGCCGGGCGTGGAGGCTCACCACGAAGCTGCGGCGCAGCAGATCGTCCAGGTCGACGAGTTCCGCGCCGTCCGCCGCGATCTTGGCCGGGTCGGCGAACGGGTCCGACACCAGCACCTTCGCGCCGAACGCCACGAGTACCTTGGCCACCCGCGCGCCGATCGCGCCGTACCCGACCAGCCCGACGGTGGTCCCGTCGAGTTCGAGGCCGGCTTGGTCGTAGGCGTAGTAGTCACCACGCCAGGTGCCGCCCAGCAGCTCAGCCGAGGACGTCGAGATCCGGCGCATCGCGGCCAGGATCATCCCCACCGCGAATTCGGCGGCGGCACCGGCGTTCCGGCCGGGCGCGTACGTCACCGCGACACCCGCCTCGGTGGCCGCCGCGAGGTCCACGTTGACCGGGCCTCCCCGGCACACCGACACGAGTTTGAGCCCCGGCGCGGCGGCGAACACCTCCTTGGTGAAGGGCGCCATCTGGGTCACCGCGACCTCGGCTCCCGCCAGCGCCTCGATCACCTGCTCCTCGGTGCCGCTCGCTTCGTGCACGTTCGCGACCGGGCCGAACGGCTCCACCGGCCAGGGCAGCGTCAGTTCCGAGAACCGGTGCCCGGCGCCGACCTCGGCACGGACGGCGTCGGCCAGCAGGCCGGTGCCGACGAAATGGTCTCCCGCAGCGAGTATCCGCAACTCTGCGTCCTCTCTCCGTGCCCGCATCGGGCAGTTCTCAGTGTCCGTTGGTGAATCCGCTACCGCAATCGACGCCAACCGGCTTTCACCGGCCGGTTCAGTGCGCTTGCTCGTATTCGGTGATGTGCGCGACCTTGCTCGCGCTGGCCGAGGCCGGGTCGAAGCGGTAGCCGACCCATTCGGCGACGATCTTCTTCGCCAGCTCGGGGCCGATCGCCCGGGCGCCGAAGGTGATCACCTGGCAGTCGTTCGACTTGACCGAACGCTCGGCGGAGTACGAGTCGTGCGCGACCGTGGCCCGCACCCCCGGCACCTTGTTCGCCGAGATGGCCATGCCGATCCCGGTCCCGCAGACCAGCACACCGCGATCCGCCTCGCCTCGCGCGATCGTCTCCGCCGCCGCGAGACCGAGCAGCGGATACGCCTTGTCGTCGGAGCCATCGGCCACGCCGAGGTCGGTGACCTCGTCCACCCGGTCGTCGGCGAGGAGCAGGTCACGGAGCTGATCTTTGAGGGCGACCCCGGCGTTGTCCGCCGCCACCACGATCCGCATCAGTCTTCCTTTCCCAGAGCCTGGCCGACCGCGGTGACGAGCAACGCGAACGAAGTGGCCCCGGGATCGGGATGCCCCTTGCTCCGCATCGCCAACCGCGCCGCCCTTCCTTTGGCGGGCAGCAGGTCCGCCGTGGCCTCGGCCGCGCTCACCGCGGCCTGGGCCGCCTTCTGCCAGGCCTGTGGGACGTCCGCGCCCGCCTCGGCCTGTTCGCGCAACGCCAGCCTGAACGGCTCGATGGCGTCGAGCATGGTCTTCTCGCCGGGCTCGGCCTTGCCCAGTTCGACGAACGCGGCCACGGCCCCGTCGACGGCGTCCGCGAGGGCCACCGTGGTGACCTCGCCCGCCGCTTGGCCCCGCAGTCCCGCGCCGGTCTCGGCGAGCAGGACCCCGTACAGCGCGCCGGACGCCCCGCCCGCCGCGTCGGCGAACGCCGTCCCGGCGGCCAGGAGCGCGGTGGACAGCGAGTCTTCGTCGCGCCGCGCCGCGGCCACCGCGGCCCGCATGCCCCTGGTCATGCCCAGACCGTGGTCACCGTCCGCCGCGACCGCGTCCAACCTGCCGAGTTCGGCTTCGTTGGCCTCGATGTCGTGGAGGGCAGCCGTCAACGCGCGGTCCACGATGCCCTGGCCCGGCGCGGTCTCGGCCAGCAGCGAGTCCACTGTGGACTCCAGGGGAACCTGTGCCAGCGCGGCACCGGTGCTCCGGTAGCCCGGGGTGTCGCAAGGAGCCGCGTAGAGCTCGGCCAGTTCGTCGTCGAGCACCAGGATCGACAGCGAGACACCCGCCATGTCGAGTGACGTGACGAATTCGCCGACCTCGGTGTGCAGCGGGCTGAGCCCCGCCGCGGCGAGCCGTTCGTGCACGCGGGTGTAGGTCGCGAACATCTCCTCGTACTTGGTGCGGCCCAACCCGTTCAGCAGGACCACCACCCGGCCGTCACCGGCGGGCAGCTCCGGGAGGAGGCCGTCGACCAGTTCGTCCGCCAGCTCCCGTGCGCTCAGCCTGCCGACCGTGCGCACGCCGGGCTCGCCGTGGATGCCGAGGCCCAGCTCCATCTCGCCTTCACCGACGGTGAACAGCGGCGCGGAAGCGCCGGGCAGGGTGCACCCGCCGAACGCGACGCCGAAGGTCCGGGTGTTCGCGTTCGCCTTCTCCGCCACCGCGTGCACGGCGGCCAGATCGTCACCGCGTTCGGCGGCGGCGCCCGCGACCTTGAAGACCAGGAAGTCGCCCGCGACGCCACGACGCCCTTCCGGCGCGTCGGCGGGACCGCTGGCGATGTCATCGGTGACCAGGATCGTCCGGCTTTCGACGCCCTCCGCGGCCAGCCTGCGCGCCGCGAGCCCGAAATGCAGCACGTCGCCCTGGTAGTTGCCGTAACCGAAGAGCACGCCGGCGCCGCTCTCCACGGCCCGCGCCGTGCGATAGACCTGCTCGGCGCTCGGGCTGGTGAACACGTCACCCACCACGGCGCCATCGGCGAGCCCGGGACCGACCAGCCCGGCGAACGCGGGGTAGTGCCCGCAGCCACCGCCGATCACCACCGCGACCTTGGGCGCCGAATCTTCCCGGCGCAGCACGCCATAGGCATCGGGTACCTTGCGCACCGAACGCCCGTAGGCGGTGACGAACCCGTCCAGCCAGTCGCGTTTGAACGTCTCCGCGGCACCCAGGACCGTCATCGCCCGCTCGTTTCCGCGAGTTCGCCGGACAGGTACGCGAGCAGCTTGCGCCGCACGTCGTCGTTGTTCTCCGCGATCTCCGCGGCCAGCTCCAGCGCGTCCGGCTTCGGCGGGTACACCGGGTTCGGCAGCGCGATCACGGTGAGCCCGGCCGCGGCGGCGGCACGGATGCCGTTGCTGGAGTCTTCGACACCCAGGCATTCCTCGCCGGACCGGCCCAGCCTGGCCGCGGCTTCGAGATAGACGTCCGGACTAGGCTTGCCCCTGGCGACCTCGGCACTGGAGACGGTCGCGGAGAACTCACCGGTGAGCCCGTGCTTGCCGAGTACGGCGTCGATCACCCGGCGGGCGGCCGACGACGCCAGCGCGACCGGCACCTTCGCGCTCACCTCGCGGACCATCTCGTCGGCGCCCGGCAGCAAAGGCGCTTCGCCCGCCTCGATCGCGGCGATCATGCCGTCCACCACGGCACGCTCGACCTCGGCCACGCTTTCCGGGGTGCCGGACCGCTTCGCGAGGTACGCGGCCCATTCGGGCGCGCTCATCCCCTGCACGGACGCGGTGTCCTCAGCGGTCCACTCGGTGTGGTGCCGGGCGGCGTACGCCACCCAGTTCTCCTCCCAAAGGTGTTCACTGTCGACGAGGACACCGTCCAGGTCGAACACCACCGCGGCGAGTGCCATCCGGCATCTCCTTTCACATCGATGCTGTTAAGTTAACATCGATGATGTGATTTGGACAAGCCCGAGGAGGGATCCCGTGGTCGCACGGTTGTTATTGGCACGGCACGGTCAGACCGAATGGCACGCCGAGAACCGGTACGCGGGCAGCAGCGACGTCGCGCTGACCGAGGAAGGACTGCGCCAGGCGGACGAACTCGCCGGCTTCGCCGCGGCGGTCGAGCCGTCGGCCGTCTTCTGCTCGCCGCAGAGCCGGGCTCGTCGCACGGCGGAACCTTCGGCCGAGGCACTGGGCCTGCCGTTGCGAGTGGTCGACGGACTGCGTGAAGTCCACTTCGGACTGATGGAAGGGCGCACCCGGGACGAGCTCGCGGCGGCGGATCCCGATGCGGTCGCCCGATTTCTCGCCGATCCCGTGACCGGCGCCTTCCCCGGCTCGGAGCCTCCGGGGGAAGCGGCCGCCCGCGGAGCCGGGGCCTTGCGCGGGATCGCCGCCGAGGTCCCTGGCGAGACGGTGCTGGTCGTCGCGCACAACACGCTGATCAGGCTGACCCTGTGCGCACTGCTCGGCATCCCGCTCGAGACCTACCGCACGGTGTTCCCGCGGCTGGACAACGCGGCCGTCACCGAGATCGCGATCGACGGCGCGCGCACCGGCCTGCTGCGCCTCAACCAGCCGGCGCACACGCGATACTGAACGGTATGAGCGATGAGAAGACGGCCGGTGCGAGCGCACACTCTCGTAACACGCGTCAGCAGCTGATCACCGAACACGTCTTCACGACCGGCTCCGCGAGCATCGCCGAACTGGTGGAACTCACCGGCGTCAGCACCATGACCGTGCACCGCGACGTCGACGAACTGGCACGTCGCGGCCTGCTCCGCAAGTACCGGGGCGGTGTGTCGGCCATGCCCTCGACGGTCTTCGAAAGCAACGCCGACTACCGGATGAACGTGCATTCGGAGGAGAAGATGGCCATCGCCGCGCACGCGCTCGCCCGCGTCGAACCGGGGATGTCGATCCTGCTCGACGACTCCACGAGCGCGCTCGCGCTGGCGAAGATGCTGCACCGCGTCACCCCGCTGACCGTCGCGACGAACTACCTCGGCGCCATCGAACTGCTCAAAGGCGTCCCCGACCTGCGGCTCATCTGCATCGGCGGCGACTATTCGGCGACCCACGACTCGTTCCTCGGCATGCAGAGCCTCGAGGCGATCGAACGGATCAACGTCGACGCGACCTTCGTTTCGACCTCGGCGATGAACACGCGGATGACGTTCCACCAGGAGCCGGAGATCGTGATGCTGAAACGCGCGATGCTGGCCAGCGCGCGGACGAAGGTGCTGCTGATGGACCACAGCAAGACCGAACGCGCGGCACTGCACCGGCTGGCGCCGTTGAGCGACTTCGACGTGCTGATCGTCGACGACGGGGTGGAAGAACACCTGGCCGAGGAGATGCGGAGCCAGGTGGAAGTGGACATCGCGGAAATCTGAGGGCTCCGGCGGGCCCGCGGTACAGGGGGTCGTGAGTGTTTTGGGTCGCCAGAACGACCCAAAACACTCACGACCCCCTGTACCGATGCCGACATTTCGTGTGCTCAGACGGACGACACGCGTGCCTGAATGGACGACACACGCCTGGCGGCGGCCGACCGCAAGACGTTAAGCCCGAGCACGCGAGGCTAACACGAAAATCCACCGATGTAACATCTTGAAAGTTAAGTTAACACGATCCATGATACGCTGAACACGACGTCATGGAGGCGTGCATGAACCAGGCAACACCGTCGTTATCGCGATCCGGGAGCGGGTTCGCCCGCGTACTGAACCGTTGGGGCCTGCCCGCCCCGCTGTTCCTCGGCTACGCCGGGCTGCTGCTGTTCATGATCGGCGACGGGGTCGAGTCGGGCTTCATCGCGCCGTTCATGGCGGACAACGGCGCGGGCACCGAGATCAAGGCATCGTACGTGATCACCGTGTACGGCGTCGCCGTGATGCTGGCGTCGTGGTTGTCGGGCGCGCTGTCGGATCTGTGGGGGCCGCGGCGCGTGATGATGATCGGCCTGGCCATCTGGCTGGTGTTCGACGTGCTGTTCCTCGCGGTCGCGGTCTCCGGTGAGAGCTACCCGTTGATGCTGGTGTTCTACGGTCTGCGCGGTTTCGGCTATCCGATGTTCGCGTTCGGCTTCCTGGTCTGGATCACCGCGGTGGCGCCGGTCGCCAGGCTCGGCGCGGCCGTCGGCTGGTTCTACTTCGCGTTCACCGGCGGGTTGCCGACGCTGGGCGCGCTGGTCGCGAGCTTCACGAACCCGGTGCTGGGCCAGTACGGCACGCTCTGGTTGTCGGTGGGGCTGCTGGCGCTCGGCGGTCTGCTGGCGATCTTCGGGGTCCGGCAGCGGACGGGGTACACGCGGCTCGCGCCGCCGGACGTGAAACCGGTGCAGAGCCTGGTGTCCAGCGTCTCGATCGCGTGGAAGAAGCCCCGCGTCGGCGTCGGGATGCTCGTCCGCGTCATCAACACGGCGCCCGAATTCGGGATGCTGGTGTTCTTCCCGACGATCTTCATCGAGGACATCGGGTTCGGGGAGAGCCGCTGGCTCCTCCTGGTCTCGGTCATCTACGGGACGAACATCTTCTTCAACCTGATCTTCGGGGTGCTGAGCGACCGGATCGGCTGGCGCACCACAATCTTCTGGTTCGGCGCGATCGGCTGCGCGATCTCGATCCTGTTGCTGTACTTCGTCCCGATCGCCATGGGCGCCGAGTACTACTGGCTCGCGCTGCTCGTCGGCGCGCTGTACGGCGCCACGCTCGCCGGGTTCGTGCCGATCTCGGCGCTGCTCCCCTCCCTCGCCCCGGAGAACAAGGGCGGTGCGATGGCGCTGCTGAACCTGGGCGCGGGCGCGGCGGCGTTCGCCGGGCCGGCGATCGTCAGCGTGTTCCTCGGCCCGCTGGGCGCGGCCGGAGTGGTGATCATCTTCGCCGTGCTGTACCTGGTCGCGGCGGTCATGGTGCGCTACCTGAAGCTGCCCGATGAGACGGCGAAGGCGATCGAAGAGGACAAGAGTCTGCAAGAAGTCGGAGAGAAGGTCGTCACCACGTGAACGAACCCGTCACGATCGGCATCGACGTCGCCACCGCGGGGGTCCGCGCCCTCGCGGTGGGCGGCGGCACCGTCCTCGCTTCGGCCGCCGCGCCGCTGCCCGCACCGGTCCGCGACGGCCGAGGGCGCAGCGAGCAGGACGCCCGGTCCTGGTGGCCCGCGGTGAAGGCGGTGCTGGCGCAGGTCACCGGCGAGCTGCCGGGCAGGGGCGGCGAGGTCGCCGCGGTGGCCGTCGCCGCGACGTCGGGGACGATCGTCGGGGTCGACGCCTCGGGCGAGCCGGTCGCGCCCGCGCTGATGTACGACGACAGGCGTGGCGCGGAGCTCAACCGCGAGGCCACCGAGTTCGGCGCGGATCGCTGGCGGCGGCTCGGTTTCGGCGTGTCCGCCACGGCCGCGCTCGGCCGGATCGCGTGGCTGGCCGAGCACGTCCCCGGCGTCGACGGCATCCGGCACACGCCCGATCTGATCGCCGCCGAACTCCTCGGCGGGCCGGTGGCCGCCGACTGGTCGCACGCGCTGAAGAGCGGCTACGACCCGCTCGCCCTTGAATGGCCGAGCGAGGTGTTCGATGCCTTGGGGGTACCGGGAAGCCTGCTCCCGCCGGTGGTCGCGCCGGCCACCGTGCTGGGCGAGGTGGCCCGTCCGGTCGCGGGGCTTCCGGCAGGCTGCCGGGTCGTGGCCGGGATGACCGACGGCTGCGCGGGCCAGCTCGCGGCCGGGGCGGTCACCCCCGGGAGCTTCGTCGGCATCCTCGGCACGACCTATGTACTCAAGGGCGTCACCGAAGAACTGGTGCCGGACCCGACGGGGGCGATGTACAGCCACCGTCATCCGGACGGCTGGTGGCTCCCGGGCGGCGCCTCGAACACCGGTGGCGAAGCCGTCGCCCGGCAGGAGTGCCTTCCCGAACTCGACGCGGCGGCGGCCGCGCTGGGCCCGGCGAAGGTCGTCACGTATCCGTTGCGGCGTAAGGGCGAACGTTTCCCGTTCGCCAGTGCGGACGCCGAGGGCTTCGTATCCGGCGAGGCCGACGAGGTCGAGCTGCACCGGGCCAGGCTGGAGGGAGTCGCCTTCCTCGAAAGGCTGGCGTTGGATCACCTCCGCCGCCTCGGCGTCACGATCACCGATCCGCTGCTGGCGGCGGGCGGTGGCAGTAAGAGTCCTTTGTGGACTCGGATCCGGGCGACCGTCACCGGTCTCGGCCTGCGGGTGTCACCACAGGCCGAAACGGGGTACGGCGCCGCGCTGCTCGCCGCGGCGGGTGTCCTGCCGGGCGGGCTCACGGAGGCTTCCGCCGGGCTCGGTCAAGGAGTGCTCGTCGAACCCGACGAGCGCGAAACCGCCGCGCTCGCCGAGTCGTACCGACGGTTCTGCACCGAGCTGCACACCAGGGGCTGGATCGACGACGAGCTGTTCGCCGTCGCCCAGCGCTGAGAGATCAGGAAGGACGTGGGCCGTTGGTCTTGTCAGGAGTGGGCTTCGGTGCCTCGGCGTCCGGAGCGGGAGCCAGCAGCTTGATGGCCTCCTGGACGGCGACGTCCGTCGCGGAAAGCCGCTCGGCGACCTTCGACCGGAGTTCCAGCGAGAGCTTCCGAGCCTGCTGAGCTTCGGCCTGCTGGGTCTTCGCGTCGGCGAGGGCCTCCGCGACCTGCTCCTGCTTCGCGGCGATGTCCTCCGCCGAAGACTTCTCCGCCTTGGCGATCTTGTCCGCCGAGAGCCGTTCGGCTTCGGTGCGCTTGGCCGTGGACACCCGGTCGGCTTCCGCGATCTTGTCCGCGGACGCCTTCTCCGCCTCCGCGCGACGAGCGGCCGATGCCTCCTCGGCCTTCTTGTCCGCCGCGGCGCGGGCCCGGACGCTCTCCATATCCAGTTCCTTGCGCTTCTGCGCCGCTTCGGAGTTCAGGCGTTCGATCCCGGCCTTGGCGTCCGCGAGCAGCTTCTCGCGTTCCGCCTGCGCGTCCTTGGCCGCCTTGTCACTCGCGCGCTGGGTCTCGTGGGCGTACCTGTCCGCTTCGGCCCGTGTCGACTTGGCGTCGGCTTCCGCGGCGGCCTTGAGGTCGGCGATCTCCTCCTCGGCGAGCTGCATCATCATGCGGACGCGTTCGGCCATCGCGCCGGCGCCGGACGGGCTCGAGCTCATCCGCACGAGGGCGGCCTTGGTCTCGTCCAGTTCCTTCTGGGCGTGGCCGAGCGCCTTGGTGAGCTCACCGGCGGTCGCCACGGCCTCGTCGCGGCTGCGTGAGGCCTGCTTGATTTCGGCCGCCAGCTCGGCGAGACGCTCGTCGACCTGACGCTTGTCGTAACCACGGACTGCGCCCGCGAACTGGGACGATTTCGCTGAGGGCGCCTGAGGCGCCGTCTTCTCAGGAGCGACCATGGCGGCCACCTTAATGAGCAGGGGCCCGTCGGGCAGTACCGCCAAACGGCTGCACTCGGCGTACGGCGGGTCGATCACATGGCATTCTGCATCGTTGACGGCTCGTAAGCAGGGAGGACCGGTTGGCCATCTCGGCGATCCTCGAAGACATCCGCGAGCATTGGCACGTCTACGCCACGATGCCCTTCATCGCCGCGCTCATCGGGTACATCACGAAACGCGTCGCCATCGAGATGATGTTCCGGCCGCTGGAGTTCGTCGGGATCAGGCCCTTCCTCGGCTGGCAGGGGGTCATCCCGGCCAACTCCCGCCGGATGGCCACCACCGCCGTCGACCTGCTGACCAGGAACCTCGTCGATCCGCAGGAGATCTTCTCCCGGCTCGATCCCGAGAAGGTGGTCGAGGAACTCGAGGAGCCGCTGCTCAAGGCCGTCGAGGACGTCACCCGCGAGGTCATGGAGCAGTACCAGCCCAGACTGTGGGAACTGCTGCCGACCCGGGCGCAGCGCATGCTGGTCGACCAGGTCCGGGCGCAGGCACCGAAGGTCGTCGCGCGGCTGATGCGCGAGGTGTCGACGAGCATCGACGAGGTCCTCGACGTCAACGAGATGCTGATCAACGCGAT
The DNA here is from genome assembly GCF_046548895.1 of Amycolatopsis sp. cmx-4-54. NCBI lineage: Bacteria > Bacillati > Actinomycetota > Actinomycetes > Pseudonocardiales > Pseudonocardiaceae > Amycolatopsis > Amycolatopsis sp. cmx-4-54. Next base: position 12,915 of record NZ_JAEBEJ010000003.1, on the reverse strand, counting down.
GGTCCGCGACAAATCGCTGACCTGCCGCCTGATCAAGGAGGTCGCGACCCCGGAGCTCCGCTTCATCGCCCGGTCCGGCATCTGGTTCGGTTTCCTCATCGGCCTGATCCAGTTCGTCGCGTGGGCGCTGACGAAGCAGCCGTTGATCATGCCGATCTTCGGTTTCGTCACCGGGTTCGTCACGGACTGGCTGGCGCTGAAGATGATCTTCTACCCCCGTGAGCCGCGCCGGTTCCTGTTCTTCAGCTGGCAGGGCATGTTCCAGAAACGCCGCCAGGCGGTCGCCAAGGACTACGGCGCGCTGATCGCGGACGAGGTGCTCACCGTGCGGAACGTGATGGAGGCCGTGCTCACCGGGCCCAAGTCGGACAAGCTGTTCACGATGATCACCCGCGAGGTGCAACGCACCATCGACGCGCAGGCGAGTATCGCGAAACCCTTGGTGGCGCTGACCGTCGGCGGGATCCAGTACCAGGAGATGAAGAAGGCCGCGGCGGAGAAGGCGATCGCGTATCTCCCCGAAACGGTGAAACACGTGGAGAGCTACGCCACTGACGCGCTCGACGTCCGCAACACCATCGTCACGAAGATGCAGCAGCTGACCCCGCTCGAGTTCGAGGGGATCCTGCGACCCGCCTTCCAGCAGGACGAATGGAAGCTGATCGCGGTCGGCGCGGTGATCGGCGGGCTCGTGGGTGAACTTCAGGTCCTGCTACTCCTCCACTGAGGACAGGCGGCTAGGTTGCCCCTCAAGCGCGACGCGGGAGGGGCTGGGAAGTGGACGCCGTCATCGCCGATCTCGGCGAGCACTGGCCGGTGTACGTCACCATGCCGTTCATCGCCGCGCTGATCGGTTACGTCACCAAACGTGTCGCCATCGAGATGATGTTCAAACCGGTGGAATTCGTCGGTGTGAAGCCGTTCCTCGGCTGGCAGGGGGTGCTGCCCGCCAACGCCGAGCGGATGGCCGCCACCGCCACCGAAATGCTGACGACCAACCTCGTCGACCCGAAGGAGATCTTCGCCAGGCTCGACCCGGCCCAGGTGGCGAAGGAGATCGAGCAACCGCTGCTGCGGATCGTCGAGGACGTCACCCGCGAGGTGATGGAGCAGTACCAGCCCAGACTCTGGGAAGTACTCCCGAACACCGCACAGCAGCTGCTGCTCAAACGGGTGCAGGCCGAGGCGCCGCGCGCGATCACGAAGATCATGGGCGAGATCGCGGAGAACATCGAGGACGTGCTCGACCTCAAGCATATGGTCGTGACGAACCTGGTGCGCGACAAGGACTTGCTGAACCGGCTGATCCGCGACATCTCGCGGCCGGAGATGCGGTTCATCGCGCGGTCGGGGATCGTGTTCGGGTTTTCGCTCGGTTGCGTGCAGCTGCTGGTGTGGGCGCTGACGAAGTCGCCGATCGTGCTGCCGCTGTTCGGTATCGGCATCGGCTGGTTCACCGACTGGATCGCCCTGAAGATGATCTTCCTGCCGCGGGAGCCGAAGCGGTTCTTCGGCTTCTACACCTGGCAAGGCGTCTTCCAGAAGCGCAAGGACCAGGTCTCCGCCGACTACGGCGACATGATCGCGCGCGAGATCATCACCATCCCGAACCTGCTCGAAGCCGTGCTGAGCGGGCCGAAGTCGGACAAGCTGTTCACGATGATCACCCGCGAGGTGCAACGCACCATCGACGCGCAGGCGAGCGTCGTGAAGCCGTTCGTCGCGCTGGCCGTCGGGAGCAGGCGGTTCCAGGAGATGAAGCAGACGGCGGCGGAGAAGGCGGCGGCACGGATCCCGGAGACGATCCGCCACGCCGAGAGCTACGCGGTCAACGCGCTCGACGTCCGGAACACCATTGTGGACAGAATGCGGCGCCTGAGCCCCCTCGAATTCGAGCAGCTGCTGCGCCCGGCGTTCCGGCAGGACGAGTGGAAGCTGATCGCCGTCGGCGCGGTGATCGGGGGCCTTGTCGGTGAACTTCAGGTGCTTCTGCTGCTTCACTGAAGGTCACCCGATACCGTTTCCCCTTTCCCAGAGCGAAGCGAGGAGGTCGTGTGGACGCCGTCCTGGACGACCTCGCCCGGCACTGGTGGCTGTACGCCGCGATCCCGTTCGTCGCCGCGCTGATCGGCTACGTCACCAAACGCGTCGCCATCGAGATGATGTTCAAACCGCTCGAGTTCGTCGGGATCGAACCGTTCCTCGGCTGGCAGGGCGTGGTGCCCAGACACGGCGGGCGGATGGCCGCCGTCGCGACCGAGCTGCTGACGTCGAATCTGCTCGACGTCAAAGAGGTCTTCCGGCGGATCGATCCGGCGATCATCACGCGCGAGATCGAGCAGCCGCTGCTGCGGGCGGTGGACGAGGTCGCCCGCGAAGTGCTCGAAAAGCACCATCCCAGGCTCTGGGAGGTCATGCCGACGATGGCGCAGGAGCTGCTGATCAAGCAGGTCCAGGCGTCGACGCCGCGGCTGGTGCGCGAGTTCACGGCGGAGATGACCGAGAACCTCGACGAGGTGCTCGACTTCCAGCACATGACCGTGCAGCGGCTCACCAGGGACAAGAAACTGCTCGTCCGCCTGATCCGCGAGACGTCGCGGCCGGAGATGGCGTTCATCGCGCGCACGGGGATCTACTTCGGCTTCGGGCTCGGCATCGTGCAGGCGATCGTCTGGGCGGCGACGAAGGAACCGTGGGTGCTGCCGATCTTCGGCGGCTGCATCGGGCTGTTCACCGACTGGCTCGCGATCAAGCTGATCTTCGTGCCGCGCGAGCCGGTGCGGGTCGGCCGGTTGGTCCTGCAGGGCAAGTTCCAGCGGCGGCGGGCGGAGGTCGCGCACCAGTACGGCGAGCTGATCGCGAACGAGATCCTCACCGTGCCGAACCTGCTCGACGCCGTCCTGCGCGGGCCGCGGTCGGATCGGCTGTACGCGCTGGTCGAGCGGCTCGTGGCGCGGGCCGTCGACGAGCAGGCGAGCGTCGCGAAACCGATGGTCGCGATGGCCGTCGGCGGACAGCGGCTGAACGAGATCAAACAGGCGGCCGCGCGGAAGGCGCTGGAGCGGCTGCCGCCGACGATCCGCCACGCCGAGGGCTACCTGACCGAGGCGATGGACGTCGCGAAGATCGTCGAGCGGCGGATGCTCGGGCTGACGCCGCTGGAGTTCGAGGGGCTGCTGAGGCCCGCGTTCCGGCAGGACGAGTGGAAGCTCATCGCGGTCGGCGGGCTCATCGGATTCCTGGTCGGTGAGCTGCAGGTCCTCCTGATGCTCCACTGACCTGCGTTTAGCGGGCTAAACGCGATCCGCTAGCGAAGGGCGGGCTGCGCCGTCGCCGCCGGCTCGACGCGGACCCGCGACGAACGCCCGCGCAGCCACGCGATGAGACGGCAGACGAGGTAGATCACGAACGAGATCGTCGTGACGAACGCGCTCACCGGCTTGCCCGGCGCGAGCGAGAGGATGATCCCGCCGAGTGCCGCGATCTCCGCGAACACGATCGACAGCACGGTCGCCTTCCACGGGCTCGCGGTGACCCGCGCGGCCGCCGCGGCCGGGGTCACCATCAGCGAGACCACCAGCAGGGCGCCGACGATCTGCACGCCGAGCGCGCTCGAAATCCCGACCAGCACCGCGAAGATCAGTGACAGCAGCCGCACCGGCACACCGCGCGCCGTCGCTACCGCCGGGTCGACCGTGGCGAACAGCAGCGGCCGGTAGATCACCGCGAGCACCACCAGCACGACGACCGAGGCACCGACGAGCAGGTTCAGGTTGGTCGAGTCGATGGTGATGATCTGCCCGACCAGGATGCCGAACTTGTTGGCGCTGCGGCCTTCGTAGAACGACAGCAGCAGGACGCCCATGCCGAGGCCGAAGGCGAGGATCACGCCGATCACGGAGTCGCGTTCGGACTCGCGGCCACCGAGGAGCCCGATCAGCAGGGCGGCGATGACCGCGCCGGCGAGGCCGCCGAGTTCGACGCCGACCCCCAGCAGCAGCGCGCCGGCCGCGCCGGTGAAGGCCAGTTCGGCGGTGCCGTGCACGGCGAACGACATCCGCCGCATGACCACCAGCGGGCCGAGTACCCCGGCGACCAGGCCGAGGACGGCGGCCGCGAGCAACGCCGTCTGGACGAAGTCGAGACCGAGGAGTTCGCCGGTCAGGGCGAAGTCGAACATCTTGTCCACGGTGGTTATCCAAGACCCCGCGACCGGGATCGCGTCGCCAGGGCGCTGGTTCGCGCCGTCGGTCGAGTCGGTTCGCCCGGTTCGGCGTGTGGTCCGGACCGCACGAATGACCTCACTTCGTCGTCCACGGCGTCAGCCGGCCTGTTCCTCGATGTGGTGGGGTTCGTCCTCGCAGAGGGCGCTCTGCGCACCGGCGACGTGGATCTGCCCGCCGACCTTCAGCACCTCGATGCGGGTGCCGTACAGCTCGGACAGGGTCTCCGAGTTCATCACCTCGTCCGGCTTGCCGACCCGGAACTGCCCGTTCACCAGATACAGCACCCGGTCCACATAGGACAGGATCGGGTTGATCTCGTGGGTCACGAACAGGACGGCCGTTCCGGCGGAGCGCCGCCGCTCGTCGATCAGTTCGCTGACCGCGCGCTGATGCGCGAGGTCGAGGGAGAGCAGCGGCTCGTCGCAGAGCAGGACTTCGGGGTCGCCGACCAGGGACTGCGCGACGCGGAGCCGCTGCTGCTCGCCGCCGGAAAGCCGTCCGACCGGCTGCTTCGCGTACGCCTGCGCGCCGACGGACTCGATCGCCCGCGACACCAGCTGACGCCGCTTAGCAATCCCGAAGAGCCCGGTACCCCACCGGTGCCCGTCCAGACCGAGGCCGACCAGGTCCACCCCGCGCATCGTCAGGCCCTCGTCGAGGGCGCGCTGCTGCGGGATGTAGCCGATCCGCCGATTCGTCCCGCCGGGGCGCCGCCCCGCGATCTCGACCGTGCCCTCGGGCAGTCCCTGCTGGCCGAGCAGCACCTTGAGCAGGCTGCTCTTCCCGGAGCCGTTCGGCCCGAGGATCGCGAGGAACTCGCCGGGCTCGACGTCGAGGTCGAGCCCGGACCAGAGGGTCCTGGTGCCGAACGCGAGGCTCGCCCCGCGGACACGGACCGCGGGGCGAGCTCCGGCAGGTACGGAGGTCACTACTTCAGTGCTCCCGCCAGCGCGTCCACTTCCTTGGTCATCCATGCAATGTAGTCGGTCACACCCTGGGGCAGCGTTTCGGTGACATCGACGACCGCGATCCCGGCGTTCTTGGCGTCGCCGACGACCTGCTGGGTGACCGGGGTGGTGGTCTGCGCGTTGTTGATCAGCGCCTTGACCTGCTTGCCGGAGATCAGCTGCTTGACCTCGTTCAGGGCGGCGGCGGGCACGTCCTGCTCCGCTTCCACGGCCTCGGCGAAGGCGGGCGGGGTCGCGTCGGTGACCTTCGCGCTGTCGAGCAGGTAGTGCGCGACGGGCTCGGTGGCGACGACCTTCGCGTTCGAGGCGCCCAGGCCCGAGACCTTCTTCAGCAGCTCCTGGGTCTTGCCCTTGAACGCGGTCGCGTTGGCGGTGAAGGCGTCCTTCGAGGCCGGCTGGATCTCGCCGAGCTTCGCGGCGACCTGGTCGGCGATCTTCTCGACGCCGGGCAGGCTGTACCAGACGTGCTCGTTCTCGTTGCCGGTCGCGGCGATGTCGACGGCGACCAGTTTCTGCGCGCCGGCGGCCTGGTCGGCGAGCTTGGCGAAGAACTCGTCGTAGCCGCCGCCGTTGGACAGCGTCAGCTTCGCGTTCTTCGCGGCGATGGCGTCGCTCGCGGTGGTCTCGTAGGAGTGCGGGTCGGCCGAGGGGTCGTGGATGATCGAGGTGACCTCGACCTTGTCGCCGCCGACGGCGGTCACGACGCTGCCCCAGACGTCGGTCGAGGCGACGACCTTGATCTTCTCGCCGCCGCCCGGGTTCGCGGCGGACGCGTTCTGCGAACCGGAGCCCGTCGACGCCTTGTCGCCCGAGGCGCAAGCCGTCGCGCCGAGGGCGAGGACGGCCATGGCCGACACGGCCGCGAAAACACTCTTGGTACGGCGGGAATTCATTTACTGCACTCCTGCGGATGCCCTGGCCAGGTGTCCCCAATGCCGGGTAATGGAAACCGTTGTCAGATTCAACTGTACCCCATCCGGACGATGGCGCCTCCGGTCCAGGTCCGAGCTGTACCCAGGGTCACTCTGAATCGAGACCTGCCACACGTCGGGTGATGCTTCTGCAAAACGTTCTGAACCGTTACGGTTTGCGGATGGGCCGTCCTATCCGCACCAGGAGGCAGGCGACACTGGCGTCGTTGGCCGCAGAGCTCGGTGTGTCGAGGACCACCGTCTCGAACGCCTACAACCGACCGGACCAGCTGTCCCCTGAGCTGCGCCGTCGCGTCCTCGAGACCGCACGCCGCCTCGGCTACCCGGGCCCGGACCCGGTGGCCCGTTCACTGCGGACGCGCAAAGCCGGCGCTGTGGGTCTTTTGCTCACCGAGAACCTTTCCTACGCCTTCCGCGACCCCGCCGCCGTCGGCGTGCTCGAAGGGCTGGCGCTGGCCTGCGAGGACGCGGGCGTCGGCCTGCACCTGGTCCCGGCGAGCCCGGGCAGGGAGGACGTCGCGGCCGTGCACCGCGCCGGCGTCGACGGTTTCGTCGTCTACTCGGTGCCCGACGACGACCCGCATCTCGGCGCCGTGCTGGAACGCCCGGTGCCGACGGTGATCGTCGACCAGCCACGGGTGGACGGTGTCGACCGGGTCGGCCCGGATGACGCGGCCGCGGTCACCGCCATGGCCGAACACCTCATCTCGCTGGGCCACCGCCAGATCGGCGTGCTGTGCATGCGGCTGGCCCGCGAGCGCAACGACGACTTCGTCTCCATCCAGCGGCAGAGCGCCGCGCATTTTCACGTCCAGCGGATCCGGCTGGAGGCGCTGGCCATCGCGTTCTCGGCGGCCGGGGTCGACTGGGCGACGGTGCCGGTGGTCGAGCGCTTCGACCACACCGTGGACGACGGCGCGTCGGCCGCACGACAGCTGCTCGACGCGTATCCGCAGGTCACCGCCGTGATCTGCACATCGGACATCCTCGCCCTCGGCGCACTGGCCGAGGCGGAGCGCCGGGGCCTGCGCGTGCCGCAGGACCTGACGGTCACCGGATTCGACGGCATCACCGAGGCCGAGCGCTCCGGGCTCACCACGGTCCACCAGCCGGTGCTCGAAAAGGGCAAGGCGGCGGGCAAACTGCTGCTCAGCTCGGCCGACCGGGTGGGGCCGAAGGTGATCACCCTGCAGACGGAACTGCGGATCGGCCGGACGTCCGCGCCGCCACGAACGGCGGAAGAACGCTGGTTCGGGCCGTGATCTGCGCCCGCACACGTTGCTCTCCCCCGGCGTGTCGGTTCCAATGAGCGTGTGACCTCAATCGACGTACTGCTGAAGCGCAACCAGGAGCTGGGCGATGTCACTCCTGGTGATCGCTCGTCCCCGAGGCCCTCACTCCAGGTGGCGATTCTGACCTGTATGGACGCCCGTATCCGGGTGTTCGAGATGTTCGGCCTGATCCAGGGCGAATCCCACATCCTGCGCAACGCGGGCGGGGTCGTCACCGACGACATGATCCGCTCGCTCGCGCTCAGCCAGCGGAAACTCGGCACGCGCGAGGTGCTGATCGTGCAGCACACCGACTGTGGCCTCTCCATGGTCACCGAAGACGACTTCAAGGACGAACTCGAAGCAGCCAGCGGACTGCGCCCGACATGGTCGGTCGAGGCCTTCCGCGAGGTGGAGGACAGCGTGCGCCGCTCGGTGCAGCGCGTCCGGCGCAGCGACTTCCTGCCGCACACCGACAACGTGCGCGGGTTCGTCTACGACGTGAAGCTGGGCCGGTTGTCTGAGACATCTGACGCGCGCTGACGAAAACCCGCCGAAGGGGCGCCGATCCCGCTGAACGTCACGTTGAGCGAAGAGGCGCCCCTTCATCGTGTTTCCGTGGGCCTCCGGCCCAAAGAGGGCGCGCGTCGGTGAAGTCTCCGTCGGGCGCGGAGCGCCCTTGGGGAGACACCTCTGGGGCCGGTGGATCGCACCTTTAAGCTTGGCCTGGTGGGCGTCGACGCGGATGTGCTGACCGAGTGGTTCGACGAAGTGGGGCGCGACCTCCCTTGGCGTGAGCCGGAATGCACCGCCTGGGGTGTGCTCGTCAGCGAGATCATGTTGCAGCAGACCCCGGTCGCGCGGGTCCAGCCGATCTGGCTCGACTGGATGGCGCGGTGGCCGGTGCCGTCGGCGCTGGCGGCGTCGTCGCAGGGCGAGGTCGTGCGCGCCTGGGGCAAACTCGGCTACCCGCGGCGCGCGTTGCGGCTGCACGCCGCGGCGGCCGCCATCGCCGCCGAACACGGTGACGTCGTTCCGTCCGATGTGGACACTCTGCTCGCGTTGCCCGGCATCGGCGCGTACACCGCGCGCGCCGTCGCCGCCTTCGCTTACGGCAAGCGGGCACCGGTGGTGGACACGAACGTCCGGCGCGTGGTGGCGAGGGCGGTGCACGGCGCCGGAGACGCCGGGCCGCCGTCGAACACCCGCGACATGGCCGACGTCGAGGCGCTGCTGCCGCCGGACGACGCGCCTGCCGCGAAACTCTCGGCCGCGCTGATGGAACTCGGCGCGCTCGTCTGCACGGCGCGTTCGCCGCGCTGCGCGGACTGCCCGATCTACGACGATTGCGCGTGGCAGCACGCGGGAAGGCCCGCGTACGCCGGGCCCGCGAAGCAGGTCCAGAAGTTCGCCGGCACCGACCGTCAGGTGCGCGGCCTGCTGCTCGACGTCCTGCGCGGCAGCGAAGGCCCGGTCGAGAAGGCGCGGCTCGATCTCGTCTGGCACGAATCCGGGCAGCGCGACCGCTGCCTCGACTCCCTGCTGGTGGACGGCCTGCTCGAACAGACCGGAGACGGCCTGTTCGCCCTCCCCGGCGAACACTAACGCATTACGACAAAAGTTGGTCAATGGTTGTCATCAGCGCGATGGCGGGTTAGTTTTCCGGCCAACGCGCATGATGGGAGTTACGCCCGTGGCCGACTTCGACCGACGTACCGCGCTCAAGGGCGGCCTGACGGCAAGCGCCGTCGGGCTATTGGGGACAGCGACGATTTCCGCCGCCGACGCGGCGCCCAGGGTGACAGAACCGAGGATCTACGGCACATCCGCGTGGAACGCGCGGCCGCCGAACGGCGCGATCGAGGTGCAGAACCACAAGCCGACGTACATCGTCGTGCATCACACGGTCGACCCGGGGAACGTCACCGACTATACGCTCGAACACGCCTTCTGGGCGTCGCGTGCCATCCAGAACTTCCACATGGACACCCGTGGCTGGATCGACACCGGCCAGCAGTTCACGAACAGCCGCGGCGGGCACATCACCGAAGGGCGGCATCGCAGCCTGGAGATCCTGCGCGGCGGGACCCGGCACGTGCTGGGCGCGAACGTGGGCAACAACAACAGCACCTGCATCGGGATCGAGAACGAAGGCCTCTACAGCAAAGAGGACGTCACGCCGGCGCTTTGGGACTCGCTGGTGAAACTGGTCGCGTACATGGCTTCGCAGTATGGGATCTCGCCGGAGTTCATCAAGGGACACCGGGACTTCAACTCGACCGAATGCCCCGGAACCGTGTTGTACGACCGGCTTCCGGAACTCCGCGCCGAGGTCGGCAAGCTGCTGGGATACTCGTCGCCGAAGGTGGATCCGCCGGAGTGGCCGCTGCTCAAACCCGGCGACAGCGGGCCGCGCGTGCGCACGGCACAGGAACTCATGCGGGCACGCGGCTTCGCCGTCCCCACCGATGGCCTGTTCGGACAGTCCACAAAGGACGCGGTCGCCGCGGTGGCGGCGCGGCACGGGTTGGAGCGCGACGCCTGCGGCGCGACCGCGGTGACCGACGAGACCGGCTTCCTCGGGTCCGACGTCTGGCCGCTCATCGTCGGGTCCGGCACCGATCTCCGGGCATTGAAAGCACGACTCGCCGGCTGAACAGCAGCGGCGTCAGGATCACCAAGGCGGCGCACCACGGGAGCAGGCCCGTCCCCAGCGGCAGCAGCAGTCCGCCGATGAGCGCGCCCCCGGCGACGGCGCCGTTCCAGGCCGCGATCGTGAGCGACTGGGCGGCGTCGGCCGTGGGGCCCGCGAGCAACGCGGTGACGGCCTGGAAAGCGGTCGGCGCGCCGCCGAACCCCAGGCCCCACAGGCCGGCGGCCGCCAGCACCAGACCGTGGACACCGTCGCCGACCCCCAGCAGGACGATGGCGGCGGCGGTCACGGCGGTGCAGGAAAGCAGCACGGCGCGCGGACGGCTGTCGAGGGTGGAGCCGACCGCGGCCATCCCGCCCACCGCGGCGCAGCCGAACACCAGCAACGCCGCGCCCAGCAACGCTTCCGCGTCCAGCCCGGCGAGCACCGGCCCGACGTAGGTGTAGGCCACGTTGTGCCCCAAGGAAAACAACGCCACCGTCGCGAGCACGGGACGCATTCCCGGCAGCCGTGACGCGGCCAGCGGCCGGGTGGTGCCTGCCGGATCCACGGGCACGGCGGGCACCGCGACCGACACCCAGACCAGCAGCGGCACGGTGATCAGCGCCATCGCGGCGAACGCCCAGCGCCAGTCGGCGAGTTCGCCGAGCGCGGTACCGGCCGGCACGCCCAGCGCGAAGCCGATCGGTGTGCCGGACATGGCCACGGCCAGCGCCCGCCCGGTGAGCCCCGGCGGGGCGAGACGCATCGCGTAGCCGGCCACGAGCGACCACATCACCCCGGTCAGCGCCCCGGAAACGACGCGTGCGGCCAGGATCAACGGGTACGACGAGGACCCGGCGATCACCAGGTTGGTGATCAGGAAGCCGGCGATCAGCGCCAGCAGCAAGCGTTTGCGCGGTACCCGGAGGGTCGCGCCGGTGAGCGGGACGGCGGTGATCGCGGTGGTGAGCGCGTAGACCGTCACCAGCTGCCCGGTGGCCGACGGGGAAACGCCCAGATCCTCGGACATGCCCAGCAGCAGCCCGGCGGGCAGCACCTCGGTGAGGCAGCCGAGGAAGACCGTCGTCGTCAGCGCGAGCAGCGCCGGGAGGGGCAGCATGCCTCGACGATCGCGTTCCGGTGCGGCGCGGGGTAGTCCCTGGCGGGTATGCCGAGGAGTTATCGGCCGGGATAACCCGGTGGCATGACCGGCTGGCAGTGCCGCGCGCGGCGCGGGCGTACGCACGATGACCGGACACCCTCCCCTTGAGAGAGAAGGCTCGTTCATGACCGTGCGGCTTCGGTGGCAGGAGCCACTGTGCACCGCGTTGCTCGCCACCACGATGATCGGCGCCTGCCCGGCTTCCGCGGCGGCCCAGCCGGCACCCGGCAGCGACGGATACGTGCACGTCTCACCCGACGGGACCGTCCTCGGACCCGATCCTTACTACCCGAAGGACGGCAACGGCGGTTACGACGTCGGCAAGTACTCACTGGCGCTGCATTACGCGCCGTACTCGATGCTGCTGAGCGGCAGGGCGACGATCACCGCGACGGCGACTCAGGACCTGAGCCGGTTCGATCTCGACCTGCGCGGGCTCACCGTCCGGTCGGTCACCGTCGACGGGGTAGCCGTCGCGTTCCGGCGGACGGGTGAACACGAGCTGGTGATCACCCCGCGGACCCCGGTGGCGGAAGGCAGGCAGTTCACCGTGGTGGTCGATTACGACGGCCGCCCGGAACCGATCCCGACCGCGCGGGGCCGGGTCGGCTGGCTCGCCGCTTACGGCGATTCCGCCGTGGCCACCGGGCAACCGCGTTCGGCGATGACCTGGTTTCCCGTCAACGGCACCGAAGCCGACAAGGCGGCCTTGCAGGTCTCCGTCACCGTCCTGGACGAATTCTCCGTACTGGGCAACGGTTCCCAGGTCTCCGACGTGCCCGCGGGCGCGGGACGGCACACCGTCACCTGGTCGGAGGAAACCGCCCTCGCGCCGAGCACGGCGATGCTCGGCATCGGGCGGTGGGAGGTCGAGCGGATCACGCTGCCCGGCGGGCGGACGGCGATCAACGCCTACCACCCGTGCGCCGTGGACAAGAAGAAGATCGGCGGACGGCTGCCCGAGGTGCTGGAATTCCTCACCGGGAAGTTCGGCGACTACCCGCAATCGGCGGCGGGCGGGTTGTTCCTCGACCGCTCCCTCGGCTACACGCACGGCGCGCAGACCCGGCCCGTGTACGGGCGCGCCGCCACCATCGCCGATCTGGTGTACGCCACCGCGTACCAATGGTGGGGAGCCGGGGTGAGCGGCAAGATGTGGCGCGACGCGCTGATGCCCGAGTCCGTCGCACGGTACGCGGTCTGGCTGTGGGACGAGGCCAAGAACGGCGCCGACCTGGACCTTCGCTACCGGGAGATGGTGGCCGAGGTGCGCGACGACCCGGCTTTCTGGGCACCCAAGCTCACCGATCCTGGCAAGGGCACCGAATTCGCGCCGACGGCCAAGGCGGTGCTGATGGTGCACGCGCTGCGCCGTCTCATCGGGGACGACGCGTTCTTCCAGATCATGGCGGGCTTCCCGATGATCAACCCGCAGGGAAACCAGAACTGGCACGATTTCGAGCTCTACGTCTCCGCGATGACCCAGCGCGACCTCGGCGAGTTCAACGCGGCCTGGCTGGACGGCACGGTGCGGCCGCCGGACGAGCTTCTCTTTCCCGGGAAGTGACCGGGCCGGCCGGGCAGGTGGGGCGTGTTGCGAAAGCCACTTTCGCAACGTTGAAGGTTGCGAAAGTGTCATCTCGTCGAGATCGGCGGCGTCGTCGTTGACCAGGCTGAGCCGATGGCCCAGCGGATCGTAGTGGTAGATCCCGCGGTCCAGC